>DATGER010000134.1:0-72754 GCA_035309865.1 Chloroflexota bacterium | reverse complement strand
CCGGCAGGTGGGCACGTCGACCACTTCGAGCGCGGGGTTATCGTGCAGCTCCGTCGCGATGGCCTGCTGCAACTCTTGCGAGCTCAGCTCGAGGATGTAGTTCGCCGCGACCAGCCGCGGCGAGACCTTCATCGATTGTTGCGCACCGAAGTACGGACTGAGCGTCTGCTCGAAGTCGAGCGTCACCGTCAGCGCTTTCCGGGGTCGACGCGTCCCTCGGTATAGACGTCCAGTCGGCCGTGGTGGGCGCCATGTTCGGTCACCCAGCCGCCGTCGAGCAGGTGCAAGACGCTACACACGCCGTGCGGGACGCTGCGGCTGCAATCGACGCAATTCGGCGTCGCTCGCCCATCCGGACCGCTGCTCGGGCGAGCCTTCACATTGATATCGGACACGAACCCCCCTGACGAACCGCCGACCTCGGCAGTCGAATAGTTAAGCGCTGACGCATACTTCGTGCCTGCGCCAGACCGTGCGCAAGACGATATCGACACGAGGGGCGCACAAACCATGCCCGTGCTTCGCGTGGCTGGTTTCTCCTCAGCCACGCGACTGGCTACAATCAGGCCGGTTTGTGACCTGAATACGCGGCATCCTGAGGACATGGCCAACACCAGCTCACGTACCCTGCGACTCCTGTCGCTGCTCCAGAATCACCGCTACTGGCCCGGAACTGAGCTGGCGGGGCGGCTCGAGGTGTCCGTACGCACCCTGCGCCGCGACGTCGACCGGCTGCGTGAGCTGGGCTATCCGGTCGATGCCCACCGCGGCGTCGACGGGGGTTACCAGCTTGCCGCGGGCGCGGCGATGCCACCCCTGCTCCTCGACGACGAGGAAGCCGTCGCCCTCGCGATTGGCCTGCGAACCGCCGCCCTGGGCGCCATCGCCGGTATCGAGGAGGCGTCCATTCGCGCCCTCACCAAGGTCCAGCAGGTCATGCCGCCGCGGTTGCGCCGACGCATCGACGCGCTGCGCGACGTGACGGTGCCCGCGGCGTGGGGCGCCGGGCCGACCATCGACGCCGGTGCGCTGACGATCGTTGCGCAGGCCTGCCGCGACGAGGAACGACTGCGCTTCGACTACACGGCACAGGGTGGCGAGCAGACCGCCCGCCACGTCGAGCCGTACCGGCTGGTGTCACTCGGTCGACGCTGGTACCTGGTCGCGTATGACATGACTCGGCAGGATTGGCGCACGTTTCGGCTCGACCGCATGGCCGCGCCGCGCAGCACGGGGATGCGGATTTCGCCCATCCCGCGCGTCCTGCCGGCGAAGGACGCGGCGGCGTTTGTCCGGGCGAGCTTTGGCAATCTCGCGATGACCGCGCACGTGTGCGAGGCGCTGATCCACGCCTCGGCCGCGACCGTCCGCACGCTGGTGGGCCAGTGGGCCACGATCGAGGAAATCGACGAGCAGCGCTGCCGGCTGCGCATGACCGCCGACAACCTGGACTGGCCGACGCTGGCGCTAGGCTCGGTGGGTGCGGAGTTCGAAGTGCTCCGCCCGCCGGAGCTGGCGGAGCATATCCGCGAGTGGGGCGCGCGCTTCACGCGCTCCAGCGCCAGCGCCAGTCAAGCATTTCCTCAGGTATAGCCGAGTTCCGCAATCGCCATTTCGCGCATGCGGAATTTCTGGACCTTGCCGGTGACGGTCATCGGGAGCCCCGCGGCCTGGCGCACTGGCGCGCGCGTCGACGGGTTGAGCCGCAGGCGGCCCGTGCGGCCGTCGAAGTCGACCAGACCGTCGAGCAAGCCAGCGCGGGCGTCGAACGCCTGCTCGCCGAGTCGACCGAGAGTCCGGTCATCCTCGACAAGGCCCCGGATTGACGCGGCGAGTTGCGCTGAAACCCACTGCCGCGAAACCGGGGTCCCGTCGGCGTTTATCCCTGTGCCGTGCCCCGACACGGGCTCCGTGAGGTGATCTGGGTGCATCTCTCTGGCGTAACCGTAACCGTACCGATCGGTAGCAGACTTCTCGACATCGGGGCAGTACCAATAGAGCCCGGAAGGGGGCTCTCGGACTCTGTCCAGGGGTTTGGAGGCTAAATTACGGTCGTCGAGAGGCGCGATGCCATATGGTGAAGCCAAAAGAACAACGATCGTCCCAGCGGGGCGGAGCGGCCTGATCTGCCAGGCATGCTTCGTGCCAATGCTGTTACATCCGCGCGATCGTTTATCCAGATGGTACGCCTCTTCGCCGGCGTTCCGGACGGTGGTACGCGTGTGGCCCGGCAGCCTGTTGACAAGGACTGCTAATCTTGGATGAATTGGTCTCTATGGGTCCGACAACTTGTAGCGTGCGTTGCAGCGACGGCGGCGTGGTTGGGAGCAGCGATGAACGCGGTAGTCTTTGGTGGCGGCAAGAATGCAAAAGCAGCCATTGAGCGCGCGGCCGAAGCTGTTTGGGCCCGCATGAGTATCGCACGCACTCGAGCCAGCCTCAGACAACGAGCGGTCAATCGTCAGCGCGCTGACGAGACGCAGCGTGAAGCTCTGGCGCTGCCTGGAGCGGAGGAAGCAGTTCGTCGGTCCTGGCAGGCAGACGACGAGGGCCGGACGGTCACGTTGGAGCATGGAGAGTTGCCGCAACGGCAAACCGAAAAACCAGCATTGTCGCACTGACGGCAGTAGCAGAGGATGGGCTGCCGCGTCCGGCTGCCGGACGAAGTTCGCGACTACGTCTACAACGCGCTTCGGCCGAATCTACGGAACCAGTTCAAGGCGCTATTCGCTCGACTTGAGTTGGACGACCCTCCCGCGCCAGGCTATACCTCCCCACCTGCAGAGGCTTTTACGATCTCCGCACCGAGCATCTGGGTTCAGTTCAGCTTCCGAGAAGGCAATCTCATCGTCAGTCGCGTCGGCGTGAGTTCGCGCGTCGTACTCGTCCATCCCTGGATGCGGAACAGCGAACTGTACGGTGCGCATATCATCGAGGGCGGCACCTAGCCATCGGCTTCGAGCTCCTCCGGAGAGCCGAAATCGCGGGTCACCACGTTGGCGGGAGTCCAGCGGTCGACGGGGACCACGATCGCCGGCTTGCCAGCGTAGGTTGCGGTGCGCACGGGAATCTTCTTTTCGACGCTAAAGCCGAACCTGCTTCGGGAGTGAACCCAGACATAGCCGTGCATCCCGATGCCACGATTCCATTCGAGCAGAACCCACAGTGCTTTTTCAGGACGAACGATCCGCGGGCTTGTCCCGTCTGCATCTGACACCAGGTGCAGAGGTAGATCGGCGGCGGCTGCGGGGACCTTTTCATTCCCGGCCTCGGGATGGAAGCACGCCCGCGTTTCGAACGCGGGTCCAGCCCCATCATTCCTCAGTTCGATGTACTGATAGACCGAATCAGGCTTCGTCGAGCCGACTGGGAAGTAGTCTCCGGCGTTTGACGTGGTCCACCGCGGCGCTTCTGCATGGCGCACGGCATCAATCGTCGTTGAAACCGCCCATATACCGACCACGACAACGAGAAACTGGGTAAGGCCGATGATGCCTGGCCACCACGGATGAGTCAGCACGCAATCGACGCTGAGCACTTCGCAAGATGTCGAAGCAGGCAGCGCCTGGTTAGCCGGCTTTTGACCGCCCTGGGCAGCGGCCTGGGATGAGCCAGCCCAGACGAGACTTGCGCAGCACAAAATCGCCGCGGCGACAGCCAGGCGTGCAACCGCGAGGGGCGCCCCACGGTAGCCAGGGGGTGCTGCGTCAGGTCCGACGATCTTCACGTACTGTCCCAGAGTGTGCCACACGGCTGTAACGCTCGAGCGCGACAGGGCGGCGTGGGCCATCAAGCCCGTCAGGTGCTCGGTGCGTCCAAAAAAACGATCGACGACCCGGAGCGAGACCAGCGAGTCAGCCGATCTGTCGCCGTGCGCGGGTCAGGCCGGGCCAGTCTGGACCGGGAGTCCGCGGGCGAGCCAGCCCGAATACGAGGCGGGAAAGAGCCTGGCACCGGTGATGCCGGCCAGTTCGAGGGCCACGAGATCGACGCACGCGCTCACGCCTGAGCCGCACGCCACGACGATGGGCTTGCCGTCGAGGACGCCGAGCGCTTCGTACTGGCGTCGGAGCTCGTCGGGGGATCGGAAGGCGGCGCTGCGCAGGTTGTCCGCGGCGGGCGCGCTGATCGCGCCCGGGATCCGCCCGGGGATGCGATCGACCGGCTCGACGTCCCCACGCCAGCGCTCGGGCGCGCGCGCGTCCAGCAGATGGATTTCGGCGTGGTCGAGCGCGTGGCGCAGCGCATCAGTGTCTGCCACCAAGTCGTCCGCGCGGGGTATGGCGTGAAAGTGCGTCTGCGCAGCCGCTCTGCCCGGGCCCGTCTCGACCGGCCGTCCGCTGGCCGCCCACGCCGGGAAGCCGCCATCCAGGACGGCGACGCCCGGGTGTCCGAAGTGGCGCAGCAGCCACCACAAGCGGGCCGCGCCCGCGCCGCCGTCGTCGTACGCCACCACGAATGTCTCGGCGGCCACGCCGGCGCGTGACATGGCCTGCTCGAAACGCTCGACGCTCGGCAGCGGATGCCGCCCGCCGATGCCCGGCGGATCGGCCAGGTCCTGGTCCATATCCACGTAGACCGCGCCGGGAATGTGACCGTGCTCGAACATCGCTCGGCCGGCGTCTGGCGCGCCCAGTTTCCACCGCGCGTCGATGAGCCGCGCGTTGTCCAGCGCGTCCAGGTCAGACAGACTCACCACCAGGTTGGCCATCGGGCGCCATGCTACCCGAACTGGAGGCCGCTCAGGCCCAGAATCCCATAGACCAGCGCCGCGCCCAGGAGCGGGCTGAACGGCGCCTTTTGCCGCGGCCGAATGGCGTACCGTTCGGCGAACGCGATGACGCTGACGCACGCCATGGCCGCCAGGCTGTGGCCGGCGAGCACGCAGGCCAGGATCAGCGCCCAGCAACTGACCAGACAGCTCTTGCCGGTGAGCCACCCGAAGCGGAAACAGTCCCGATCCGCGCGCCAGCCGTGCGGCGCGAGTGGTACGGACCGATGGCAGGCCCGCAGCGCCGTTGCTTTGGCGGGCGTCAGTTGCCAGACGGCCGCGATGGCAAAGCCGAGGCCGCCCAGCCACGGGTTGCGCGTGGCGCTGACGTCAAGCGCCGCGACTGACGCACCGACGATCAGCCACGGGCTGAGATACCCGACGAGGAAGCCCGCGATGGCGCGCTCGCGCCGCCGCCACAAACTGCGCGTCGCGGTCAGGCGGATGGAGAACCGCTGCAGCGGCACCATCATGGCGAGCACCATCAGTAGCCAGATGCCAATGATCTCCGCCCGCCCCGGTGGGTGGTGCCCCGTTGGATCCAGCAACGCGTGCCCGACCAGCACCAACCACGCGACTGCGCTCAAAGCCAGACTCCACCACTCCGGCCAACACCACCGCACCGCAGCAGTGGAGACCCTCATAGCTCGGTTGCACTCAATCAATCACGCGTAGTAGAGGCTGACGCGGCCCACGGTGATCGGTGCTTTCGCGATGAGCGCGGCGAAGCCTGGCTCGGGCTGATCGGGCTCGATCTCTTCGGGCACGAACGTGACCTGCAGCTTGCTCGGGTCCCAATCGCCGCGGGCTTCCAGCGTGCGGACGAGGTCGCCGATCTCCAGCGCGTAATGCAACCCGTTGCCAGGCGAATTCGCGTCGGCGCGCGACGCCTCGGCGACACCGAACATGGGCAGCAGCCCGGCGTAGAGCTCCGGGTGGTCGGCTGGACTGGCGCCCGGCGGTAGATTCACGTACACGCCATACGAAGTCGGCGCGCCACTGCCAGTAATGTTCTCGATGTTGAGGTACACACGCCGGTCCGGGGTCCCGCCGACGAGCGACCGCGCCGGTCCAGTCGGCTGCGTCACTGCCAGCTGCGTGGTCGTCTGCTGCCCTTCGAGCGCGACGGCGCTGTCGGTAGCGCCGACCATTTCGGGAATTGGATGTGGCGGCGGTGGCTCCATGGCGACACCTTCTAGAAGCGTTGGTGCTCCGGCAAACGGGTCCGATACATCGTCGTATTGATAGCTGAGCGGCGCCGCCGTCGTGTCAACCACCTGCGCGGGGGTGAGCGTCACCGGGGCGCCCGTGGCGTCGTGGAGTTTGAAGCTCAGCGACGTCAGCCACTTCGGGTCGACCGGGTCCACATGCTGCGGATTGCGTTTGCGCCAGACAACCCACAGCCGGTCGAGGTTGCAATGATGCAGCCAGAAGATCGGGTCCAGCCCGGCGGTGTTGAAGGCGCCCATAAACCCGCCGACCGCGACGTGAATGCTGCCGTGCGGCGTGACCTCGAGTGCCCCGGCCGGGCCAGCGTTGTGGTGGAAGAGCGTCACCGGCCCGCCGAACCCCGGGTCACCCCCGGTCGCTTGCGCGGCGAACCACTGGTCCTTGAGGGCCGCGACGCTGACGCCGGCGGCGGTCGTCACGTCGTTGCCGCTGTTGCCCCGAACGCGTGAGGGGATGCGGAGTGGATTGGGTTTCCCATTCGGCATCGTCGGGGCGCGGAACGCAGGTGGCAGCGTGCGCGCCTTCGGGTTGGTCGGATCGCTGTAGTTCCAGTACGGCAGCGCCCAGTCAGCCGGACCGCCCAGGTGCTGGACCGTGGCCGCGACCACCTGCTCGAAGTACGCCAGGTACATCCGGTGCCACGGCAGAAAGTACCAGCTGCCGTGCTGGCATTGCGCCCAGAACGTCTGTTGGTCGCCCGTCGATGGGAGCTTGTCAGTCCGCGACGCGTTGGGGTCGGAGCCACGACTGTAGTCGTGGATGGCGGCCTGGTAACGCCAGCTCGTCGGATCGCTCAGCGGACGCGTCTGCATCTCAGCAATCGCCCTGGCGTACCAGTCGATGATCGGATCCCAATCAGGCAGTTTCCAGACGTTCTTGCGCACCCGTACGGTGGTTGCCATAGGAGGATTTTAGCCGCGCCGCGCGTGGTGGCTACGATGACGCATGCATGCAGATCGTTGACATCAAAACGTTTCCGACGTGGGTCGGGTCGAGAAACCAGCTCGTCGTGAAGGTCGAGACCGACGCCGGGTTGATCGGCTGGGGGGAGGCGGGCGTGTCCGGGCGCGAGCTGGCGGTGGTGGGCGCGATCCGACACTACCGCGAGTTTCTGCTGGGCAAAGACCCGATGCGCCGCGGGGCACTGTGGCAAGAGATGTATCGTAGCCAGTACTTCGAGGGCGGCCGAGTCCTGACCGGCGCCATCTCGGCCATCGACATCGCGCTGCACGACATCGCCGGTAAAGCGCTCGGCGTACCGGTGTATCAGTTGCTGGGCGGCAAACACCGCGACTTCGTCCCCTGTTTCGCGACCACGGCCGCCCCGATGGGCCCGCAACTGCTCGAAGATGCCCACCTGCTGCTCGAGCGTGGCTGGAACGTCATCCGCACCACCCCCGGCCATCCCGACCGCCAGGGCGACGAGACGCTGTTCGAACCGCGCGAGTCGATTGGCGTGACCGCCGAGTGGCTTATCCGACTGCGGGAGTCAGTTGGACCAGCCCCGGTGCTGGGGATCGACTATCACCACCGCCTCAGCGTGCCCGAGGCCGCCTCGTTCTGTCAGCGGATGCCGCGCGGGACGCTCGACTTCCTCGAAGAGCCCATTCGCGCCGAGAGCCCGGAGGCCTACACCGCGCTGCGCAGCATGACCGACGTGCCGTTTGCGATCGGCGAGGAGTTCGCCAGCAAGTGGGCGTTTGTGCCGTTCATCGAACAGGGCCTGAGCAACTTCATCCGCGTCGACGTGTGCAACGTGGGCGGGCTGACCGAGGCGCTGAAAGTCGCCGGCTGGGCCGAAGCACACTACCTCGACCTGATGCCGCACAATCCGCTGGGCCCGATCTGCACGGCGGCGACGATCCATCTTGCGGCGGCCGTGACCAACTTCGCCTGGCTCGAGGTTCGCACGTCGCCGACCGAACAGCTTGGTTTCGACAACTCGGCGCTCTTTCCCGTGCAACCGCGCCTCGAGGGCAATCGCTTTCGCGTACCGGACTCGCCAGGGCTGGGGGTGGAGTTCGACGAGACGAAGGCCGCCCAGCAGGAGTTCCGCTTCTGGGAGGCGCCCCACCTGCATCGCCGCGACGGGTCGTACACGAACTGGTGAGCCGGCGCCCGGCCGTGATAGCGTGGGGCGCGCGGGGGAATGCGCACATGTCGTCGTTAGATCCGCGGAGCCTGGCTGTTTTTGAATCGCTGCGCACCGGCAAGCTCAGCCGGCGGCAGTTTGTCCAGCGGCTGAGCGCGCTCGGTTTCGCCAGCGGCACCATCGCCACGTTCCTGGCGGCGTGCGGCCCGGCCACGCCGCCAGCCGCGGCACCGCCGACCGCGGCACCGCCGCCCGCCGCGCCCACGGCGCTGCCAACCCGTGCCACGCTGCCCGCCCCGGCCCCGGCGCAGGCGCCGACCGCGGTCCCTGCCGCCGCCGCCCCGGCCGCGGGCGTCACGGCCGCACCCGCGACCGTCGACCTCGGCCGGCTCACGTCGGCGGATCCCAATCCGAAAAAGGGCGGCACGCTGCGGATCGCCTTCGGCATCACCACCTCCAACTACGACCTGCAGCAGGGCGCCAACGCCAGCGTGCTGTGCCAGCTGTACAGCAACCTGGTGCGTCTCAATCCGGTCGACGGCCTGAAGACGATCGTTCCGGACATTGCCGAGCGCTACGAGGTGGCCCCCGACGGTCTGGCGTACACGTTCACACTGCGCCACGGCGTCAAGTTCCACGACGGCACGCCGCTGACCGCGGACGACGTGGTGGCGACGTACAACCGCATGATCTTTCCGCCGTCGGGCGTGGTCAGTCTCGTCAAAGACCGCTACTCGACGGTCTCGAAGATCGAGGCGGTCGATCCGCTGACGGTGAAGTTCACGCTGAGCGAGCCGTCGGCGGTCTTTCTGCTACTGCTGACCGACCTGACCCAGGGCATCTACTCGAAAAAGACGCTGGACGCCAACAACAACGACCTGCGCAAGGTCCAGGTCGCGCCCGGCACCGGGCCGTTCATGTTCAAGGAATACAAAGACAGCGAGAAGTGGACGCTCGTGCGGAACCCCAATTACTGGAACCCCGAGCTGCCGTATCTCGATGCGGTCGAGATGATCCACGCGGCGGCCTGGTCGGACCGCGGGACCGCCGTGCTGACCAGTCAGGCCGACCTGTCCTGGAACGTGTCGAAGGAGACCTGGGACGAGGGCGCCAAGCGGACCGACGCCATCCGCACGAATCGGGTGACCACCTTCGGCGCGTACCAGGTCATCATCAACACCCGGGTCAAGCCGTTCGACGACCCACGCGTGCGCCGCGCGGTCCACCTGGCGTTGAATCGCCAGGGCCTGATCCAGGCGTTCATCACCCAGGAGCAGATCGATCTGTCGCGCTGGGTGCCACACGGCGGCGAATTCGCGACTCCGCAGGCCACCATCGCCACCCTGCCCGGCTATCGTCTGGACAAAACGCAAGATCTGGCCGACGCCCGCAGACTGCTGGCTGACGCCGGCTTGGCGAGCGGCGTACCGGTCGAGCTGCTCTCCGCCTCGGTCCCGCCGCACGCCGAGATCATGGCGCCGGCCATCCAGGATCAGCTCAAGACCGCGCTCGGGCTGGACGTCACCATCCGCGTCGCGGAGCGCTCGCTGCTGGTCGAGGACCAAAAGGCCGGGCGGTTCACGCTGGTGCTGGACACGCCATCCGGACCGATCTCGGACTTCGGGCCGCTGGCCAACACCTACTTCAAGACGGGTGGCTCGCAGAACTTCGGCGCGTATAGCAACCCGAAGTTCGATGACCTGCTCAAGCAGTCGGACCGTGAGCTCGACACAACGAAGCGGCGGGCGATGCTCGATCAGATGCAGGACATGCTCGACCAGGACCCGCCGTGGCTGTTCATCGGTTTCACCGATCACCTGCTGATGTGGCGCGCCAACGTCAAGGGCTTCGCGCTCGACAAGCGAGTCCAGAGCGAGTGGGGCCGGGTTGAGGTGGCCTGGCTCGACACCTGACGCAGCCGCATGCAGCGCTATCTTCTGCGGCGCCTGGCGCTGGCAGTGCCAACGTTGTTCGGCATCACGGTGCTGATTTTCATCGCCATGCGCGTCTTGCCGGGTGACCCGTTGGCACAAATCGCCAGCGAAGGCCAGGGACAGTACCGACTGAGCGAGCAGGAGCTCGCCGACGCGCGCGCCAGCCTGGGCCTGGACCGACCGTTGCCCGAGCAATACCTGAACTGGATGGCCGACGTCGCTCGCGGTGATCTCGGCCACTCGTTCTGGAACCCGGAGCCGATCTCCGAGACCGTCCTCCGCCGCGGCGCGATCTCGCTCGAAATCGGCGTGCTGGCGGTGCTGCTGTCCTGGCTCGTCGGGGTGCCGGCGGGCATCCTGAGCGCCACGCGGCGCAACGCCTGGCCCGACTACCTCGTGCGCCTGGGGATGACGATGTTCCTGGCGATCCCGAGCTTCTGGATCGGGCTGGCAATGGTCCTGATGCTGGTGCTGGCGTTCACGTGGCGGCCGCCGCTGGTCATTGCCGAGCTGTGGCAGGATCCGGTCACGAATCTGCAGATGGTGGTCGGGCCGGCGCTGGCGCTCGGAGTCGGCCTGGCCGCCGGCCTGGCACGTTTGACCCGCTCGTCGGTGCTCGAGGCGCTCCACGACGACTATGTTCGAACGGCGCGCTCGAAAGGCCTGGTGGAAAGCGCGGTGGTCACGCGGCATGTGCTGCGCAATGCCCTGCTGCCGGTTGTCACGGCTTCAGGTGCCGCTATCGGGGCGCTGATCGGCGGCGCCGTGGCCACCGAGACGGCGTTCGGCGTGCCCGGCCTCGGCGCCTATCTCGTGCAGGCGCAGAACGCGCGTGACTGGATGGTGATTCAGAACCTGGTGCTCATCTACGGCGTCATTGCCGTGCTGGTCAACGTGATCGTGGACCTCAGCTACGCGTGGATCGACCCCCGCATTCGCTACGCCTAGTGCGCTTCGCTCGATCGTCGCCACTCGGGGCCGCCGCCGCGCTGCTGCTGGTGGCGGCGGTCCTGGTCGCCGTCTTTGCCGCCCAGATCGCCCCGTACGACGCGCTTCACAACGACTACGCCGTCTCGCGCTTGCCGCCGACAGCGCAGCACTGGCTCGGCACCGACAGCCTCGGCCGCGACGTGCTGACCCGCATTCTGTACGGCTTGCGCGTGAGTCTGCTGGTGAGCGTCGCATCGATCGTGCTGGGCGTGTCGGTTGGACTGATCTGGGGCGTCAGCAGCGGCTACCTCGCCGGCGCCTTCGACCTGCTGAGCCAGCGCTTGATCGAAGTCCTGTCGTCGTTTCCGACGCTGATCCTGGCGATGTTGTTGTCGGTGGCGCTGCGACCCGGACTCGGCACGGTCATTGTCGCCGTGGGCGTCACCCAGGTTCCGCTGGCCACCCGCATCACGCGGTCGGTGGTCCTGTCGGTCAAGCAGAGCCAGTACGTGGAGGCCGCCCGCTGCATCGGCGCCTCGCCCGGGCGGATCATGGTGCATCAGATCGCGCCGCAGTGCTTCGCACCGGTGGCCGTGATCGCCACCCTCAACCTGGGGACGGCGATCTTCGCCGAAGCTGCGCTGAGCTTCCTGGGCGTGGGCGTGCCGCCGCCGACGCCGAGCCTGGGTAACATGCTCGGCGGAGTGCTCGCGCAGTCGTTTCAACCGCCGTGGTGGCTCGTCATTTTCCCAGGGGCAGCCATCGCGCTCACGGTGCTGGCAGCCAACCTGCTGGGCGACGCGTTGCGCGACTTCCTGGACCCCAAGCTGATCGCGAGGTTGAGCTGAGACAGCATGCCACGACTGAAAATTGGCGTCATCGGCTGTGGCGCGATCGCCCAGATCCAGCACCTGCCGCATCTGCGTGAGCTGGACGACCAGTTCGAGATCGGCGGCCTGGCGGACCTGTCGCCGAAGCTGCTCGAGGCCGTCGGCGCCGACTATGGTGTGCCCGCGGAGCGACGATTTCTCGACTATCGAGAGCTCCTCCTGGGCGACGTCGACGGGGTCATCGTGTGCCCGTCAGGCTCGCACGCGGCGCCCACGATCGCCGCGGCCGAGGCGGGGAAGCACGTCTTCGTGGAAAAACCCATGTGCACGACGGTGCGCGAGGCCGAGGCCATGGTCGCCGCCGCCGACCGGGCGGGCGTGGTGCTCATGGTCGGCTACATGAAGCGCCACGAACCGGCCTATCGCTTCGCGCACGCGCGCGTGCGCGACATGGCGGACGTGCGGTTCATTCAGGTCAATCACCTGCATCCGAACAACGACCTGCACACGAACGAGTTCAAGGTCCGCCGGTTCGACGACATTCCGCGCGGCGTCCGCGACGCCTGGCAGGTGCAACAGGCGGAATTGATAGCCGAAGCGCTCGGGTACCCGGATGGCGCCGCGGTTCCGCCCGCGATTGCCCACGCGTACAACTTGATCCTGGGCAGCATGATCCACGACATCGGCAACCTGCACGGGCTGTTCGGCCCGCCGCGGCGCGTGCTGAGTGCCGAGATCTGGCTCGAGGGCCGCGGCGTGAGCACCGTGCTCGACTACGGCGACGAACGGCGCGCGGTGGCGACGTGGGTTGACCTGCCGGACCTCTGGGACTTCAAGGAGACGTTGGAGATTTACGGCTCGCGTGAGCGGGTCCTGGCATCGTTTCCGACCGGGTTCGCCCGTGGGCTGCCGTCGTTCGTGACCCTGCATGGGATGGACGCCGATCTGACGCCGTGGCGCCGCGAGTACGCGTGGCACGACAACCCGTTCAAGCTCGAGCTGCTGCACTTTGGCGAGTGTATCCGCGGTGGCCAGCCACCAATCACGCCCGGTCGTGAAGCCATCGCCGACATCCAACTGGTGGGCGACATTATTCAGACCTATCGGTCCCGTGCCGGTTGCTAGAAACTTCATTCAGCCCGGGCTCCCGTTCAAGGTTGCGAGACAATCGTCCGAAAGTCAGCCGCTGGGCGGCATGTCAGCAGAGCTTCGTTCGATGAACGGGCTGCAGGAGGAGACGCGTGGCGCTCGAAGTTTTTGACGCTCGGACGGACATCCGGAATCTCTTCATAACACCCGAGATCCGATCGCGCATCATGCGCTTCGAGCCGGGCCAGGTCAGCCACGGTCACACTCACGACGTCGGTCACGAGATGTTCCTGGTGGTGGACGGCCAGGCGGAGTTCACGATTGCGGGGCAGTCGGCCGTGCTCGGGCCGGGCCAGATGTGCGTCGCGCGAGCGGGCGAATGGCACGAAATACGCATCGTCGGCGACCGGCCGATGACGCTGTATCTATCGGTGACGCCGCACATCGAGCCGACGCACACGCAGTGGGACCAGGAAGGTGGAACGCCGCTGCCGTACCGGTATGGTGGGTCGACCCGTTTGGAACCGTCGGCAACCCCAGCGGCCCTGCTGGAGCGTCACCTCGCGGCCAGCACCGCGCTCGCCCGAGCCGCCCAGGACAATGCCGCCGCCCAGGCGCAGGCTGCCACGCGCCTCAGCAGTGCCCTGGACCAGGCCGATTCGGCCGCCGCGCACGCCGCGGTCGACGAGATGTGGCGCGCCTTCCGCGCCCTGCACGCGCGCCTGCGAGAGTCCGAATTGATCTGGAACGAGCTCGCCCCCGCCGCCGCCCGCGATTGAACGGTCCGTGAGCCACACAGCCCCCGCTTGCCCGCATCGCTGCGCTCGCTCCGAGGGTGCCGCTGCGTGGACCGGGGCCGGTCCGTGTCGTGGCGCTCGCTTCGAGCGTGCCGCTGCGAGGACCGCGGCCTGTCCGTGTCGCTGCGCTCGCTCCGAGCGTGCCGCTGCGTGGACCGGGGCTGTCCGTCTCGCGCCGATCGCTCGCGGCCGTTCGGCGGTGCACCCATGCCCCCCGGGACGTCCTGTCCAACGATTACTTCGCCGCACTCATGCCAGCAGCCTGGAGGCAGCGTCCATCTGATGCACGGCCAGGGGTCCGCGACCGAACTTCTGGACAGCGCGGTGGCCCTGGAGTTGCTCGCCGCGGAGTGCGACGCGATGGCGCTGGATGGCCGGCGCGTGCTCGTGCTCATCCCGGATGGCACGCGCAATGCGCCGATACCGACCCTGTTCCGACTGCTGCACGACGTGCTTGGGAAGCGCGTCGCGCAGCTGGATTACTTGATTGCGTTGGGCACGCATCCGCCGATGTCGGAGGCCGCGGTGGACAAACTGGTCGGCGTCCCGGCGGCCGGCCGCGCGGACCGGTATCCGAACGTCCAGATCTTCAATCACACCTGGGACCGCGCCGACACCCTGCAAACGATCGGGTCGATCGCGGCTCCGGAAGTCGAGCGCATCACCAACGGCCTGCTGAGCCAGGCGATCGATGTGACGCTCAACCGGCGCATCCTGGACTACGATCAGCTGATCATCTGCGGCCCCGTGTTCCCGCACGAGGTGGCCGGCTTCTCCGGCGGCGCCAAGTACCTCTTTCCCGGCATCGCCGGCCCCGACATCATCAACGCCAGTCACTGGCTAGGCGCCCTCGTAACCAGCCTGCAGACCATCGGCGTCAAGGACACGCCGACCCGACGGATCATTCACCGTGCGGCGGAACTGGTGCCTCGTCCGGTGCTGTGCATCGCCCTGGTCGTCAAGGGCCAGGCCTTCCACGGCATGTACGTCGGCAATTCAGTGGACGCGTGGAGCGCCGCTGCCGACCTCTCGGGCCAGCTCGAGATCGTCCAGGTGCCACGGCGCTTCAAGCGCGTGCTGTCGATGCCATCGAAGATCTACGACGACCTGTGGACCGCCGCCAAGGCGATGTACAAGACCGAGCCCGCCGTCGCCGATGGCGGCGAGGTCGTCATCTACGCGCCGCACCTGACCGAGGTGTCGTTCACTCACGGCAAGCTGATCGACGCCGTCGGCTACCACGTGCGCGACTATTTCCTGAAGCAACCGGCGCGGTTCGAAGGCGTGCCAGGCATGATCAAGGCCCACAGCACGCACGTCAAAGGCACCGGCACCTTCGACGTGAGCTCGGGCATCGAGGCACCCCGGATCCAGGTCACGCTGGCGACGGGCATCCCCGAAGATCGGTGCCGGCGCATCAATCTCGGCTATCTGGACTACCGCGACATCGATCCCGCTGCCTGGGAGAACCGCGCGGCCGAAGGTCTGCTAACCGTCCACAACGCGGGCGAGATGCTGTACCGCGGCGTCGAATGACGGCCTGGCACCGGCGGCGCCTGGATCCAGCCAGGTTCGACCAGGGAACGTGAAGGCGCATAACGTTCAGGGCTGCCTAAGCTAGAGGGGCAACTTTCGCGAGAGGTGCGTATGCCGATTGAAACGCGTGGTGTGATCGTCTGGGAGGCCGGGGCCGCCGTCACGCCGGAGCCCATCGTGGTGGACGCGCCTGGTCCCGGCGAGGTGCTCGTCCGCATTGAGGCGAGCGGCGTGTGCCATACCGACCTGCACGTGCAGCGCGGCCACATTGGCACGCCGCCGATCCTGCTCGGGCACGAAGGCGCCGGCGTCGTCGAGGCCGTCGGAGCGGGTGTCGCGGAACCCCGTGTCGGCGATTATGTCATCCTGGCCTGGCGAGCTCCGTGCGGCGTGTGCCGCTTCTGCCGTCAGGGTCGGCTGCACCTGTGCGCCGCGAGCCTGAACGCGCAGCCCCGCCAGCACACGCCCGCCGGAACGTTCCCACCGCCGCTGCTGGGGATCGGAACCTTCGCCTCACACACGGTCGTCGCCGCGCGACAGGCAATTCCGGTCTCGCGCGCGATTCCCGCCGCGCAAGCCAGCCTGATCGGTTGCGGAGTCATGACCGGCGTCGGCGCGGCGCTGTATACGGCCGGCGTGCGCGCCGGCAGCAGCGTGGCGGTCTTTGGTTGTGGCACCGTCGGCACGAGCGTGCTTCAAGGTGCTCGGCTGGCACATGCGGCGCGCATCATCGCGGTCGACATCGCGCCTCGCAAACTGGAATGGGCGCGTCAGTTCGGCGCCACACACACCGTCAACGCCAGCGAGTCCGACGCCGTTCAGGCCATTCGAGAGTTGACCGATGGATCTGGCGTCGACTTCGCGTTCGAAGCGGTCGGCCACCCGGACGTACTCGCGCAGGTGCTCGAATGCCGCGACCTGGCCGGGGTGGCGACGCTCATCGGCGTGCCCGCCCGCGGCAGCGCGATCAGCGTCAACCTGCCGCGCTTTTTCGACCTCGGCGGGTCCCTCCGCGTCAGCTGGTACGGCGACTGCTTGCCGTCGCGTGACTTTCCGCTGCTGGTGGACTGGTATCTGAAGGGCGACCTCCTGCTCGACCAGCTCATCACCCAGCGGGTTCAGCTGGACCAGGTCCAGGCGGCATTTGCAGCCATGGAGCGGGGCGAGACGCTCAAGAGCGTGATCGACTTCTGAGCCCGCGTGCGCTGAGCACTCGCCGACTCAGCCCGTGTGCGCGTCGGCGAGTGCGGCTGGGGCCAGGTAGACCTCGCGGGGCGGGCAGCGATAGACCGCCTCCAACAGCTCGGCCAGGCGCGAAACCATCGCTTCGAACTGAATCCGACCCTTGTCCGGTGACGACAGGTGCGGATTGCCGATGGCGCCAGTTGGCGACAGGTCGGGCGTTACCCAGGCCTCGATCACTTCATTGCCTTTGAACGAGTAGCCGATGTCCGGATTCGGCGCGTACAGGTAGCCCTCGGCGCGCTCCATCTGGACCAGCTCGGGCGCCAGATAGCGCACCATCGACGTCTCGGAGTCGCCGGCGTGCATGGCCACGGCCGCCTCGGCGGGGCTGATCAGGCCGGGCACGTTGCCGAGGCTGCCCGAATGAATCTTGAAGATCCGCATGCCCGTCTCGATGCGCAGATCGCGAAAATAGTCGTCGATCGCGCCGACATTGCCGCCGTGGGTCCCGAAGAGCAGGAGCTTGTTGAAGCCGCTCCGGGCGACGGACGTGGCGATGTCGAGGAGCACCATGCGCAGCGTGTCCGCGCGATAGGACAGGGTCCCGGGAAAGTCGCGGTGCTCCTCGCTCTTGCCGAGGTTGGTCGGCGGCAGGGCCAGGACCACCACCTCAGCCGGCAAACGCGCCAGGGCCGCGCCCAGCACTTCCATGCCATTCAAGGTGTCGGTCATCACCGGCAGGTGCGGCCCGTGCTGCTCGACCGCGCCGACGTTCAGCACGGCCGTCGCGTTCGGATCCTCGGCCGCCAGCTGGGCGATCTCGGGCCCGGTGTAGTACCCCCAGAACCGATGTGGCGGGATGGGTCCGTGGACGCTGGTCTTCGAAACGGTGGGCAGCACTTTCAACACACTCGAACCTCCGCATGCGACGCCGCTCGATTGAGCGCGGGCATGACCTCCGCATGAAATCGCTCCAACTGGCGCAGGGTGTCGTGCTGGGTCATCCCCGGGAAGTGCGGAAAGATCGTCAGGTCCTCCAGCCCCAGCTCCGCTTGCCACTCCAGGAACTGGTCGCGGACCGCCTCGGCAGTCCCCACCAGCCACGCGCCGGAGGCCATCGATTCCTCGAGCGACGGCGCTGGCCGGCCGGCCAGCGCCGGGTTCCGCTTGACGATGTTCGGCCAGATGAGTTTGCGCAGCTCATCGTGACCCGGTCGAGCGGCGCGCATCGCGGCCTCGGTGGAGTCGCCGATCTGCATATTCACCACCAGCATGCGGTCTTCGCCGGGCCGCAACGCGACGCCGTGGAGCTCCTCGACGAGCTGCTGGTAGCGGCGCCAGGTCGGGACCAGCCGATCCCGGGGAACCTGCCACAAGACGGCAACGTGACGCTCCCGCGCGGCGTACTGCATCGTGTCGTCGCTGCTCACTGCCTGGTAGATGCGCACCGGCGTCTGGACTGGACGGGGCACCAGCGGCAAGCGCGTCACCGGTTCGTCGCGGAACTCCAGCCCGTCGGGTGGGAAGACGTAGTGCTTGCCGCGAAAGCTGAACTGCTCGTGGGTGGTCGCCAACTTGAAGATCGCGACCTGCTCTTCGAAGACCTGGCGGTTGCGCACGTCGTCCGCATCGGCGTTCCAGCCAACATTGACGCCAAATGGATTCGACTCCCGCGGCTCCGTGCCGCGGCCGAGGCCGCACAGCAGGCGGCCACCGGACAGCACATCGGCGAGCGCGAAGTCTTCGGCAAACCGCACCGGGTGCCACGTCGTAAGCACGTGCACCAGCGAGCCGAAGCGCAGGGTCCGGGTGCGCTGAGCCAGCACCGCATTCAGCAGGATCACGTTCGGCACCACCTCGAAGCCGTGATTCTGAAAGTGGTGCTCCGCGGTCCACATCGAGTCGAAGCCGAGCTCTTCGGCTTTCTGGGCATACGCGGTCAGGTCGCGGTACACGTTCAGGTAGTCGGCCTGCGTGTACCGTCGCCGGTGTGCGGGCGGCCCGTCGAGACCGGCGTCCGGCATGTCGACCGTGCCGAAAAAGAACGCTCCGAACCTCAAACTGACGCTCCTCGGGGTTGGTAGGTCATCACGACAACGCCTGAATTGAATGGCCGGGCGCTGACAAGCTTCAGTGTACGCTTTGCTTTGATATCCTTGAAGAGTGCTTTTCTACCGCCCAGCATAGTGAGAAGCACCAGGATCGGATACTCGTCAATCAGGCCCAGATTGGTGAGTTGCTGCACACGGCTGGCGCTCCCATAGATCAAGTTTTCTTTAGCTTCTCCTTGTTTGAGCTTGTTGATCGCTTCGGAGTTAATCTCGCTCAATACTCCTATGTAAGCTTGTGTCGTTGTCTGGCCCGGAGGTGAAGCCGTCAATGCTCACCCACTCTGTCAGGATGATCTTTCGCATACCAACACGTCGAACGAGCGCCGGCGCATTCGGCAGGTCATGGCCGGGGGAAGATCAGCGCGAATCGATCGGTCAGGGTCAGATCGCCGGCCACGCGGAGCGCACCAGACTGCATCAGCGCTGGCAGCTCGAAACGGCCGTACGCCAGCAGCGCCAGGGCCGCCGCCGAGCCCGTGACGGTCAGGTCCGCCGGTGCATCGGCCCGCCGGGCTTCGAGCCTGTCGGGCTCGATCGTGACCAGCCACCGCGCCAGCGGGTCGTCCGCGACCGCCAGCAGATAGCGCTCCCCACTGCCCCGTCGCGGCGTCAGGCCGACGGCGTAGGTCCGCGGGGCGTTGCTCTCCAGCAGGGTCGGCAACAGCAGCGCCGCGACCTGCTCATTCAGCTCCGGCTCGTGTCCGAGCGAGACCTGCACGTCCCACCAGTGAAACGCCACCTCGGCCAGGCGGTGCGCCGCGTACCAGCGGACCGAGCGATTTCCACGCCGATGGAAGCAGATCGTCGCCAACTGATCGTCAGCGAGGCCGGCATACAGCGCCGCGAAGTCGTCGGTGACCGCCTGCAGCGCCCGCGCCGCGTTCCGCGGGCCCGCCGTCTCGATCTCGGTCTGCCGCCGCGCACGCGCCTCACTGGTGATACTCGGCTCGACGGACCCCGCCAGCCCCTGGCGAACGCTGGCCGCGAAGCCCTCGCCGCTGACCACCACGTGAGCGACCAGGTCACGCACCCGCCAGGGTGGACAGTTCGTCGGACCATCCCACGCCGCGGGCCGAAGTGACACCAGCTCGGCCGCCAGCGCCGCGGACAGCTCTCGAATGGAGCTGAGGCAGCGCGCGACATCTCGATCGGTTGACATCAGCGTGTCCGTTATTGTGTCCGATGTCGAGCCCGGCGCGACGGCTCCGACCGAGGAGTGTGACCGCGAATCACCCAGGGAGAATGCACACCAATGAAGTACATGATCATGATGTTCGGGGCCCCGTCCACGATGCTGGAGAACCAGTCGCGCGAATGGATCACCGAGATGTTCGACTTCATGCACCGGTTCAACGCCGATCTCACCGCCTCGGGTGAACTGGTGGACGCCGAGGGCCTGGCCGATGCCAGTCAGGCGAAGACGGTGAGCCTGAAAAACGGTATCCCCGTCGCGACCGACGGCCCGTATGCCGAATCGAAGGAATCGCTGGCCGGATACTGGATCGTCGACGTCGACGGCGAAGCGCGGGCGATCGAACTGGCGTCGCGAGTCGTGGCCTTCATCGGCCTGGTGGGCGCACCGCCGATCGAGATCCGACAGATCATGGACGCCCCACCGGAGCTGTGACCCACGTCCCCATCGAGAGCCTGCTGCGCGACCTGGCGCCGCAGGTTCTCGGCACCCTGGTGCGGCGGCACGGACAGTTCGACGCGTGCGAGGATGCCGTCCAGGAGGCGCTGCTCGCCGCGGCGCTCCAATGGGACGCGGAGGGCGTGCCCGACAATCCGCGCGCGTGGCTCGTGACGGTCGCCGCCCGGCGTCTCGTCGACGAGTGGCGGAGCGACAGCGCGCGCCGCCGGCGCGAGGAGTCCGCCGTCGCCCTCGAATTGCCCGGCCAGATGCAGCCCGCCGACCAGGATGACACACTCACGCTGCTGTACCTGTGCTGCCATCCCTCGCTGTCGGTGCCGTCGCAGCTGGCCCTCACGCTGCGGGCGGTCGGTGGGCTGACGACGGCAGAGATCGCGAATGCGTTCCTGGTGCCCGAAGCGACGATGGCCCAGCGCATCAGCCGCGCCAAACAGACCATTCGGCATTCGGACGTCAGATTCGAGCTGCCGCCGGAGCCGGAGCGCGCCGAACGCCTCCGCGTGGTGCTGCACGTGCTGTATCTGGTCTTCAACGAGGGCTACACCTCGAGCTCGGGTCCCGCGCTGCAGCGCGCCGACCTCACCTCGGAGGCCATCCGGCTGGCGCGCCTGGTCCAGCAGTTGATGCCCGGGGACGGCGAGGTGGCCGGTCTGCTCGCCCTCATGCTGCTGACCGATGCCCGGCGAGCGGCCCGGACGACGCCGGACGGATCGCTGGTCCCGCTCGCCGAACAGCCGCGCGAGCGCTGGAACGCGGCCCAGATCGAGGAGGGCGTGGCGCTGGTCACGCGGACCCTCGGCAAGGCGCCGATTGGCCCGTATCAACTGCAGGCCGCGATCGCCGCGGTGCACGACGAAGCGCCGAGCGACAGTGAAACGGACTGGCCGCAAATTCTGGCGCTGTACGAGGTGCTCGAACGTGTCGCGCCAGGTCCGGTCGTCACCCTCAACCGCGCGGTCGCGCTCGCCATGGTGAAGGGGCCGCGAGCCGGGCTCGCGCTGCTCGGCACGCTCGACGCCGACGAGCGCATGGCCCACACGCACCGGCTCGCCGCGGTCCGCGGGCACCTGCTCGAGTTGGCCGGGGACGCCGTCGAAGCCCGCGCGGCCTATCTCCGGGCGGCACGCATGACTGCCAGCCTGCCCGAGCAACGCTACCTCGCGCTACGCGCCGCCCGCCTCACCTAAGCGGTGATCATTTGGCGGCGACGATCATTCCCCCTCTCCTCGGGAGGAGAGAGGGGCCAGGGGTTGAGGTGCGAACTTCAGAGCTAGGCCGCGCGGACGGCGAACACCGCGTGGTTCGGGGCGTCGCGGATGACGTCCTCGAGGCTGGACTCAGCGGTGACGTCAAAATACGCCTGGATCATTTTCGGCGCATGGGCCAGCATCGACTTGATGACCGGGGCCGCCTGTTCGGGGCTGAGCTCGGTCGCGACGATCGTCTCGTGGCGGCTGCCCCAGCTCAACGTGGCCTTGCCGGCGGCGCGCAGGTTACGCACCCAGTTGACGCTGCCGAAGGGCGATTGGACGTAGCGCTGGCCTTCGAACTCGACCAGGCTGATGGGCGTCGAATGGGGTACGCCGCTCTTGCGGCCGGCCACGGTGATGAGCGCCGAGCCGTTGTAGCTGATCCCGAGTGCCAGCAGGCTCTTCGTTACGAAATTGCCGGCCTTGAAGACGAACGTGTACTGAAATTGCTTGGCCATGAGATGTCTCCTGTTGACTTGACGAAAGTGGTGTGCGCGGGCAGGCGAGGCGCGGGCTTGAAGGTGCCGATGGGGAAGGTCAGCCAGGATTCGGGCACGCGGCGCTCAACCTGGCGGGGACGATGGGCTTGAAGTGGACGAGGGCGGCGATGAACGAGCCGCCGTTGGCGAAGACGGCCAGGAGGGCGAGCGTGAGGTAAGCGGTCGACATGGGTGACGCTCCAGCGCGGTACAATACTGGTAGCATAGCATACGGATTCCAAATTGTATGAATTCCGAAATAAATGAGACGCTCCGCCGTCGAAAACGGCTGACCGCGGCGATCAAGCAGTCCATGCGCGAGCTGCGCATGCAGCTCTCCCTGCTCAATCTGCACGTCGGCGCCCACCTCGACCTCAAAGACGTCGATCTCAATTGCCTCGATCTGATCGCCGGCCATGGTCCGCTCAGCCCGACCGCCCTCGCCCGCCGCGCCGGGCTCCACCCCGCCACGATCACCGGCATCCTCGACCGACTCGAACGCGGCGGCTGGGTGGCCCGCGAGCGCGACCCGGCTGACCGCCGCGCGGTCGTCGTGCAGGCCCTGAGGTCGCGCAACGCGGAGCTGATGCGGCTGTACTCAGGGATGAACACGTCGATGGACCGCATTTGCGCCAGCTACGCGGAGGGCGAACTGGAGCTCCTGGCCGACTTCCTGCGGGTGACCGCCAGCGCGGGCCAGCGCGCGACCGAGGACCTCGTCGACGCCTGAGCGCCGCGAGATTTTAGCCGCGGGCGCTCGCGCGGCCGTCCACCTGTCGGGCGCGCAACGCCCGCTGCGTATCGTCGCGGCCCTCGGACACCAGGCGGCGGAGCGGTGGCGGCACTGCCCCATCCGCGAGAAAGGCGTCCGCTGCCGCGACGGCGGAGTCTGCAATCGCGTCTGGATACAGCCCGACCGCGATCGCCCGCGCGATCTCGCCGGGCCGCTGGACCCAGACCGGACCGATGGTTTCGAAATATCGCTGGACGAACGGCTCCGTCAGCGCGTGCTGCACGGGGTGATAGAAGCCGCCGATGATCGCCTCCACGATCGCGTTGGGCAGCTCGGTCTCCGACGTGGCGAGTCGCCACGCCTCCGCCTTGGCGTCCGCCGTGGGCCGCAGCGCACGGGCAGTCGCGGCCCGACGCTGTCCCGACGCGGTGATGTCCCGTTCGAGCTCGAGGTCGATTTCCGGGTCGGACGCGGCGCCGACCGCCACCAGCGCCCACAGCAACGACCAGCGCAGCTCGGTGTCGACTGCCAGCCCGGGCAGCAGCTCGGTCCCGTCGAGCAGGCCGCGCACGATCGCGATGTGCTCTCGCGTTCTGGCGGCTGCGGCGAACGTGCGTGTCCACGCGAGCTGGAGGTCTGAGCCCGGAGGCGCGGCCCGCATCGCGCCTTCGGCCACACTGGCCAACTGCGCCCACCCGTCCGGCGCCCACGCGGGGTCCGCAAAGCGGTCAAGGGCGCTCCGCAGCCTCGACTGGATGGACTGCACGACGCCGATCTCCGACTCCCCGACGACACCGCCCAGGGCAAGCCGCACGTAGTCGCGGGCCGCCATCTCGCCGTCGCGCGTCATGTCCCAGGCGGCGCTCCAGCACAACGCCCGGGCGAGTCGATCGTCGATATCGCCAATGTGGGCGACGACCGTCGCCATCGACCGTTCATCCAGCCGGATCTTGCCGTACGTCAGATCGTCGTCGTTCACCAGCAGCAGGGCCGGCTGGGCAACCCCGACCAGCTCCGCGACCGGGGTGCGCGCGCCGATCACGTCCACCTCAGTCCGGCCGACGCGGCTGACCTGCCCGTTGTCGATCTCGTACCTGCCAATCGCCAGACGGTGGTTCCGCAGGGTGCCGCCAGGTTCGGCAGGGCCTTGCAGGATCGCAAACGTGGCGTAGCGTCCCCGGTCGTCGAGCGTGAATTCGGCGCGCAGGCTGTTGATGCCCGCTGACTCGAGCCACTGCGCGGACCACGTCGACAGGTCGCGGCCGGATGCGTGCTCTAGCGCTTCGAGCAGGTCGGTCAGGCTGGTGTTTCCGAACTCATGCCGGCGGAAGTAGACCCGCATCGCGCGCAGGAAAGCGTCGGTCCCGACGTACGCCGCCAGCTGCTTGAGCACGCTGGCGCCCTTGGCGTACGTGATGCCGTCGAAGTTGACCTCCACCGCGCGCAGGTCGGGAATGTCGGCGGCGACCGGATGCGTTGACGGCAGTTGATCCTGCCGATAGGCCCACGTCTTTTCGACGTTCGCAAAGGTGGTCCACGCCGACGTCCAGCGCGTCGCTTCCACCTGGCAGAGCACCGAGACGAACGTCGCGAAGGACTCGTTGAGCCACAGGTCGTCCCACCAGCGCATCGTGACCAGGTCGCCGAACCACATGTGCGCCAGCTCGTGGAGGATCGTCTCGGCGCGCCGCTCATACGTGGCGTCGGTCACTTTCGAGCGGAAGACGTAGTCCTCGAGGATGGTCACACACGCCGCGTTCTCCATCGCGCCGGCGTTGAATTCGGGGACGAAGAGCTGGTCGAACTTGTCGAACGCGTACCGATAGCCGAACGCGTGGTGGTACCAATCGAAGCCCTGCTTGGTCACGGCAAAGATGTCGTCGGCATCCAGGTACTGCGCCAGCGACGCCCGGCAGTAGACCCCGAGATCGATGCCGTCATGCCGATCGGTGACTTTGTGATAGGGACCGGCGATGAGCGCCGTCACATAGGTCGCGAGCGGCGGAGTTGTCGAAAAGCGGACCACCTGGGCGCCGCCCGGGCTCTCCGAACGGGCCACCGACCGACCATTCGAGACCAGCTCCCAGTCGGCGGGTGCGGTGACGGTCAGCGTAAACGGCGCCTTGAGGTCCGGCTGGTCAAAGCAGGCGTACATCCGCTTGGCATCGGCGGTCTCGAATTGCGAGTACAGGTAGACGGCGCTATCGACCGGATCGACAAATCGGTGCAGGCCCTCCCCGGTATTCGAGTAGCTGCAGTCGGCGTCGACGACCAGCGTGTTGTCCGCGGCAAGCGCGGGCAGGACCAGGCCGGTCTCGGGGGCGTAGCCGCGGGTGTCGAGCGGCGTGCCGTTGAGCGTGGCCACATGGATACGGTCGGCGACCAGGTCCACGAACGTGTCCGCGCCAACCCGGTTGGCACCGAAGCGCACGGTGGTACGCGACCGAAAGGTGCGCTCGCCAGGCTTACCTGCCCCGTCGGTCAGATCGAGCTCGACCGAATACGCGGTCACCGCAAGTAGCTCGGCGCGCCGGCGCGCATCGGTGCGGCTCAGGTTGGGGACGCCCATCCCTCGATTCTGTCACAGGCGTCGGGCCCAGCGGGGCCGCGCCGGTGACCTTGAAACTCAGGCGATACGCCGCAGCGACACGCTCGCCTTGCCCGCTGCGCTGCGACCAGCAGGCCCGCCGGGGGCGGCCTGGTCGTCAAGCTGGAACCGCGACACCAGCGCCTTGAGCCGTTCGGCCAACCGGAGGCGCCGTCAGGGAGAGTCATCCCCTTGCGGCGCGGTGCCAGCGGGAAACAGGGTGGTGATCGAGCGCGGCGGCAGCGTCAGCGAGCCGTCGCCAGCGTGCAGTCGAACCCAGCCGAGCGCTTCGCCCAGGTGCCCGCGGGACGTGCGCGTAACCACCAGGTCGGGATACGCACCCTGGTCTGGGCCGGTGAGCGTGAGGCTCAGGTCCGTTGGCGAGAAGTCCTGATTGATCAGGAAGATGACCGGGACGCCATCCGGGGTGCGAATGGCCAAACTCTGGAGGGCGGACGCTCCCTCCTGACGCTGATTGAGCACGCGTGATCCCGGCTGCAGATAGGCCAGGATCTGCAGCAAGCCGTAGTAACGCAGCCGGCGCTGGAAGTTATCGGCTGGACCGCGCAAGAGGCCCCACTTCGTGATCGCGTCATGGCCCGGCTGGAGATAGTCGACGGCGTCCCAGTAGATGGCGGCGTCAACCCCGGAACGGTAGTGAGCCAGCACGGTGCTGGCGATGTCGAGCGCGAAGCCAATCTGGGCGTTGGCTTCCTGACCCGCGTCCAGGTCGCCAAATCCGAACGAGGTGTACTCCGTGGCGACCACTGGCAAGTCGGGACGCCGCGCGCGGACGAAGTTGACCAGTGTACCTACGTCCGGACTGGCGTAGTACTGGTGAAAACCGACGAAGGCCAGGTTGCCCGCGACCACGGGGTCGTCCAGGAGCGGCGGCAGGTACAGGAGTGCATCTGCCGCGTTGGCGGTGTCCGGTCCATAGAGCTTCACTCCGTCGGCAGCGATGCGCGGCGCAAGCTGGGCCGCGATGTACGCGAGGCCCGCCGGCGGAATCTGGTTTCCGTCGCCGCCGTCGGGTTCATTGGCGATCGTGGTGGCCCAGATCTGGACATTCTGCTGGTGGACGAGGAAGTCGACCAGGGTGGCGACGTACTCGACGTAGTCGTCGTAGTGCGCGGGCTTCAGGACGCCCAGTCGGGTGCCATCGTCGGTGAATTGCGCGGGACCGCCCCACACGCCGAGAACAATCTTGACGCCAGCGCGGTTGAGTCGGCGAAAGAACCGCCAGCTCTCGGCATACGGGGCCGAGGACAGGACCGACACATAAACTGACGGTCCGAGCGCCGCGGCCGGGAGGTCGGCTGGAGCGGCTGGCAGCAAGCCGGTGTCGATGCGCGCGATCGACGGCTTGAACGGGTCCAGAATCTCAGTCCGAAAAAGACCCCGGAACTCGGGACAACTCCACAAGCCATGTTCGAAATTGAACCCGGCACCCAGTATCGGGTGCGTTTCCGACGCGGAGTCGGTCGCCAGGTCAACCCGCAGCGCGGCGGGCGTGGCCACCGTACCGAGCGGTGGATAGGCCGTCTGCAGGTGTTCGGGCGGCGCGGGCGGCTCGAACGGGCCCGGGTCGCAGCCAGTTCGGAATCGAGTTTCCTGCCACGGACCCTCGGCCACCTGTGCGACGTCCGGGCTGGAACCGATCACCAGCAAACTCGCCGCGGTCAACATGGCGAAGGCACGACCACCGACACAGCCCATCATTCGGTGTGGAACAGTGCGCTCAACATCTCCAGCGAACGACCGTCGACCGGTACGCCGTCGTCCGTCAAGCCGAAATTGCGATCGACTCCCTCCGGGCCATTGCGTGTCCAGGCGTAGACCGCGCCACCCAGGACCCAATCCGGATCGTGTCGGATAGCCGCCCACATGGCGCTGAAGCCGGCCGGGCGATCTGGAACCGCCAGCCCGCCGGGTGCGAACTCAGATACCCACAGCGCCGACTGCAGCCCCGATTCTGACCAGTGATCCACGATGTGCGCGAGATAGTCCTGATAGCAGTTGGTGCCCCACACAAACCATGATCGCGGTCCGCCGCCACGTCGCTGCATCGCCGCGGCAACCCAATCGACAAACGCATCCTCCGCTGAGCGGTACGTCACCGGGTGATCCGGGTCGGCCGCGTGGATGGCGTCGGCGGTCTCGACGAGCCAGTCGCTGAACGCCTCGGCGTTACGCTCACGTTGAGGGTCCTGCGGCCCGACCCAGGCCGGATGCACGATCTTGTGCAGCACTTCGTTGCCGAGCCCCCACATCCGCATAGCCGGGTAGGCTCGATACCGGGCGACCCAGGCCAGCACCTCGTCGTGGAGCTGTTGGCGTACTCCAGGATCGGCGTAGTCAGCCTCCGGATCGAGGTCGAACGGCATCACCACGCCGATGCCGTATTTCTGCGCCGCATCCAACAGGACGCCGTCGAACTCAGCTGGGTCCCAACCAAGTACGGTGTTTACCCCCAGCGCCTGCAGAGCTTGCATGTCGGAATCCAGTTGCGCGGCCCGCTCGGGGGGCGTCAGTTGCTGGCTGTACTGGGTGTTCAGGCCCATGCCTTTGATGACTTCGGGCTGACCGTTGACGACGTAGGTATAGTGATACGCCGTCCCGACGATCTGGACTCGGCTCGGACCGGCTACCGGCGGTGGCATCGCGGATGACTGCTCGTCGAACCAACGATCGAACGCTTCGGTCAGCCGCGGTGCCGCACTTATCTCGGCGACGCCGGCTGGTCCGGGCGAGGCCGCGGCCACGTCCTGTCGCATCGCGCCGGCGCAGGCCGCCGAGGCCACAATCACCGCCAGGGCGGTGCCGACCGCCATGCGACCGAGCCGTCGGCGCAGGCACAGCAAGACCGCCACCGGCGTGTAGGCCAGGCACAACGCCAGTGCGACCAGCAGGGCAGGCATCAGCGGGTACCACGCGGGGTCGATCGCGTCGCTCAGCGCATGTCCACGCAGTGCGAGCCACGGCAGGATTGCACTTGCCGCAAAGGAAACTCCCGTCGCCTCGAGCTCACGGACCGACGGCTGCGCGCCAAGAATACCGAGAGCGACCTGCGACTGCATCGCCAGGCCTGCCAACATGACGGACGATCGACGGCGCCAGCCCGCACGCACGAGCATCAGGCCGGCGCCCAGCACGCCGGCATGGGCGATCGCGGCCGCGGACCACCGCGCGAGCACCGGACTGCCTGGCTGGATCACCAATCGCGCCGGCGCCCAATGCGCGAGCGCTGATTCGGTAAACAGATTGGGCCACGTGGCGTGCAGCCAATCACCTGGTGGACCGGCAATTGCCAGGCCCTGCAGCTGGATATCTGCGAGGCTGCGCAGGAGCGCATGCGTGTACACCGGGTCGAGTGCGCCCGAGGTCGGCACCACCGCCAGGCTGAGTACACTCAGCAGTCTGACGGTCAGGCAGCCGAGCGCAAAGAGCGCCAGGCGCACGGCCACTCCAACCGCGCTGCCTCCAAGGAGCGCGGCCAACCCGATCGCGGCGCGTCGTACGGTACACATCATCGGCGGCGAGGCAGGTCAATGGAGTACAGGTAGCGGTCGCCGCGCACGATGCTCTCCTGCCACTCGATGGGTCCGTCTTCCGCCAGGGTCTGACGCTCGACCAGCAAGGCCGGCGAGCCGGCCCGCACGCCCAGGAGCCTGGCGGCCGCGCGCGTCAGCGCGATCGGCCGGATCGTCTCGTGGGCCTTGACGATGCGAGTTCCGTGCAGGCGCTCGACCGCATCGTAGACGGAACCCTGCTCCAGCACGGCCTGTTCCAGACGGCTGGCCAGTCGCGCTGACAGATACGCGGTTTCGAGCACCAGCGGTTCTCCATCCGCGGTCCGCAAACGCACGATCCGCTCGATCGGATCGCCGCCTGCGATTCCCACCCGTTCCGCGAGATCAGCGGGAGCGGCGGCAATGGTGGTGCGTTCGAGCACAAACGAACGCTGAGTTTCGCCGCGCGCCTGGACCTCCCAGGCAAACGCATAGAAGCTCGAGAGGCTGCGCTCGATGATCGGCGCCGCGGGGTCCAGCACCCGGGTGCCGCCGCCTCGACCTCGCTGGCGCTGGACAAGACCTTCGGCGGCCAGGACGCCGAGAGAATGGCGCACCGTGTGGCGACTCAAACCGAGCGCGGCGGCCAGCTCGTGCTCGGCGGGCAAGCTCGAGCCCGGACGGAACTCGCCCAGGTGAATCAGCCGCCGCAGCGTGGCTTCCAGCTGCCGATGGAGCGGCTCACCGGGCTCTGACCTGAGCGAGCGGGCAATCGTGCGTGCGTCTGCGCCGCCGGGCCGCCCTTGCGTCGACATCGATAATGTACGTACATTAAAGGGAAATCACGCCGCCCCGTCAAGCCGGCCAGGGCGCTGGCTGGCCGAGTCGAGGCATGCCATGGAGGATCTACGCCTACGTTCGCGCGCAATCCGCCGCCCGCGCCGCCAGTCGCGCCGCCATCCCCTGGCCAGGCCGCCCAGGTGGCATGCTTGCGCCAGGCATTCGGCCAGGGCATCTCAGCCGAGGCGTGCGCGACGTTCGCGCGTGCTCGCCGCGCGAAGGTGCCCTGGGACGTACTCACCCGGGCAGTCGCGCAAGGCGTGTTCGCGCACGCTGGAGCGCCCGCGGAGCCGGCTCGGGCGCGCGCGCCTCGGTCGCCGGATGTCTGGCGACTGGGCTGCCTGGCGATCGGCGTCTACGTGGTCCTGCGACCGTTTGTGGGGCTTGGCCACGAGCTGTCGGTGTGCGGTGTCGCGGGCCTGTTGCACGCCGCGATCGGGACCGGCTTCTGGCAACCAGTCATCGGTTGGCTGGGCCTGGATCCGATCTATGCCGGGGGCGCCGTGCGCGCCGCGGGCGGGGTCCAGATTGCTGGTCTGGCCGTGGCCGGGCCGCTCGGCACCTGGCTGCACGGGCTCGTGCCGTGGCTCGTGCTCGGCCCCGACCGCGTGATCCCCGACGCCGGCGTCAGTATGGTCGCTGCGCCAGGCGCCCCGGCGCTCGGCCGCGGACTGGCCAGCTTTGGCGCCGACGTGCTCTGGCTGACGCTGGGTCTCTGGCTCGCGCGGCGGTCGGACCGTGACGTGACGCTGGGTTTGCTGGGTCTGTTCATCCAGGCCCAGATCGTGGTCAACCATCTGCTCGCGGCCCGCCTCGCCATTCCGGATGTCGAGGCATCCGGACTGCCGTTCGCGCTTGCCCTGGCACTGCCGAATAACGGCGCGTGGTTCACAACCGCTCTCGCGCAGCTGCCCCAGCCGCTGTCTGCGTTCATCTTCGGCGGCAGTCTCAGCGTTGGGGCGTACGCGTGCGCGGCGCTCGTCCTGGCGTCGGGCAGCCGGCTGAGCCGGCTCGTGCGGCGTCGCCGGCGTGACCGGCCAGCAGCAGCACCGACCCGCCAGCGTCGGCTGCTGCTGGCCGGCGGGGGGGTGGCCGTGTTGTTGGCGGTATCGCCGATTGGCGCGCTCGCAATCGGCGGATCGAACTGGGCGGGAGACCCGCGTCCAACCCTGACTGGAGCGCCTCAGCCGCTGCCCGAAGCGGCGGAGTTATCACTCCCGAACCGCCCGGCTGTGGGGCCGGTCAGCGTGCGGCTCGCGCACGGTACAGATGGGGCGTGGCGATACCTGGTCGACGGCCAACCGCGCATTATTCGCGGCGTCGGCTACAACCCGCAATACGCCGGCCTGACTGCCGGCGATCGAGCACGACTCTACCAGCGCGATTTCAGCGCGATGCGCGGGCTCGGCATCAACACGATTGAAGGCTGGTTCGAAACCCAGTTCGATGAGCTGACCCTTGACTACGCCGCGCGCAACGGGATCGGGGTGCTGATGCCGTTCGAGCTCAATCAGGACTGGCCGTACGACAATCCAAACGTCCGCCAGAGCATTCTGGACCATGTTTCGGCGTACGTCGAACGGTACAAGAACAATCCGGCCGTGCGCATGTGGGCGCCGGGCAATGAAGACCTGCACCGCATCCTGTATCCGCAGTGGGTGAGCCAGGAAAACAACCCCGTGGCGCGCGCCCGCGCGGACGCCTTCGCCGCCTTCCTGCCGGTGCTTGTCGACCGGATTCACCAGCTCGACCCGGATCATCCGGTGATCTATCGGGACGCCGAGGACGTGTACCTCGCTCGACTCAAAACAGCGTTTCTGGCAACTGGGGTCGAGCGGCCATGGCTGGTCTACGGGGCCAATGTCTACTCGCAGACGCGGCTCGAGCAAATCGTCGCCACGTGGCCCAGCCAGTGGCTGGGTGGTCCCCTGGTGCTTTCCGAGTTTGCGCCGGCGGGTGTGGGCCCGGCCGAGCGGCCGCTCGGCTTTGAACGGGACTGGGCGATCATTCGCTCGCGGCCCGGCGTCGTGCTGGGCGGGCTGGCATATACGTGGGCCACCAATGGCCCCGAGGAGCTCGACCGGGTCTTCGGGTTGGTGGACCCTCAGGGAATCCCGAGTGATGGCGCACTTATGGCGCTGAGCTCCAGCTATCTGGCCGATCTGGCCCAAACCGCTCACAGCGGACCACCGTCCTGAGCACGCCGCTCGGCCCCGCAAGCGTCGCGTGAGAGATGGTCCAGGCTATGATGCTTACTCACGTCTTCACACAAGTTCGAAGCCGTGATCCGGACAATTCGCGCGCAGCGCGCGCCAGGGAGCTATCGATTTTGACAATCAGTGCTGTCACCGCCACGTCGGTGCCGACGGATGAGACCTCCGACCAGCCTGCCGCACCGGTGGCTACACCACGTCCGCGCGCCAGGCGACGCAACCTGACCGAAGTTCAGAAAGCGGAGCTCGGTCGACTGTATGCCGAGACGTCGACTTCTCTGTCGGAGATCAAATCGCGATTCGGGATCGCGGAATCGTCGCTCTATCGGCTGCTGCAGCAACGCGGTATCAGGCTGCGCGGCAGGCGGGCTCGGAGTGCCACGGCGCCTGCCCGGGCGGAGCGGCCCGTCGCCCGCCGGCGCGGTCGGCCGGCACTGGGAACACGCGCCGGACGTCGTCCGGCGGCGGCGGCGCGGGCAAATGGCCTGGCCAGGTACCGGGTCAGCTTCGTGGGTGTTCGAATCGTCGACGCGCTGGACATTCTGGATGCCGTTCGCCAGGCGGAGAAGCTCGGCGCAACCGAGATCACGCGGATCGAGCGAGCCGCGGCGAGGTAGCTCGGGGCGGAATCCATGTTTGATCTGATCGTGCGCGGTGGGCGCGTGATCGATCCGAGCCAGGATCTGGACGGCGTACGCGATGTCGGCGTCATTGGACCCCGGATCGCCGAGATCGGGCCTGATCTCGCTCGGCAGGGCGTCCGCGGCGCGGTGGTCGATGCCAGCGGACTGGTGGTGACACCTGGCTGGGTCGATCTGCACACCCACGTGTACTGGGGTGTGGCGCCCCTTGGCGTCGACGCCGATGCACACTGCCTGCGGCGTGGCGTGACGACGGCGGTCGACGCGGGCTCCGCTGGGGCCTCGACCTTTCCAGGCTTCAAGCGCTACGTGATCGACGTGTCGCTGACCCGCGTCGTGGCCATGCTGCATCTCTCGGCCATCGGGATGGCGCGCGACGATAGCTTCGGCGCCGAAGCTATCGGCGAGCTCGAAGATATTCGCTGGGCGAATGTCGAGCGCGCGCTCGCGGTCGCGCGTGCCTATGCCGACACGATTACCGGTATCAAGCTCCGCATCAGTGAAGAACTCGTCGGCCCGGACGCAGAGCACACCCGCGAGGTCCTGCGGCGGGCCAGACAGGTGGCCGACGCGATCGGGAAGCCGGTGATGGTTCACGCCGGTCACACCGCGATCCCACTGGATGAGATCCTGGGGAACCTGGTGCGCGGCGACGTCGTCACGCACGTGTACCACGCGCGCACCGAGGGAGTGCTCGACGAACACGCACGTGTGCGGGCCTCGGTCCGTGCCGCCGTCGACCGCGGGGTGCACTTCGATGTCGGCCATGGCGCCGGCAGCTTCGACTGGACGGTGGCTCGGGCTGGCCTGGCGCAGGGCCTGCTGCCGACAACCATCAGCTCAGACATCCACGCGTGGAACATCGCCGGGCCGGTGTACGACCTGGCGACGACGGCCAGCAAATTCCTCCACCTCGGCCTGACGTTGCCAGCCGTCCTGGAACGGGTAACCACCACCCCGGCCGCGTGTATTGGCCGCGCGGACGAGCTCGGCACCCTGAGTCCTGGTGCCGCTGCGGACATCACCCTCCTGCGCTTGACCGACGGCGAGTTCCGGTTTCGAGACAGCGCGGGCGTCGAAGAACTGGCGGGTACCCGGCTCGACCCCGTAGCCGTGATCCGCGGCGGCCGTCACTACGCGTGCACCCCCGGGTTGCCCGCGTAGCCGCAGGCTGGCACGGACGCATTAGGATCTCTACAACACGGAGTGACGCATGCGAGCGGCCATCCAGAACGGTCTTTCTGAAATCGACGTGCGCGATGTTCCGGCACCCGGCCGGGACGGCGCGCTGGTCCGCGTCGTGGCGGCGGGAGTGTGTGGATCCGACCTGCACGTCTATCTCCACCGCACCGAGCCGCAACCCCTGCCTGAGGGCCACGAGGTGGCTGGCGAGGTGGTATCTCTGCCAGACGCCTACGCAGGCCCGATTCGCATCGGCGATCTGGTCGCCGTCGACACCATCTGTCACGGGCGGGCATGCGGAGCGTGCGGGTTCTGTCGGGCCGGGCAGACGTTCCATTGTCTCGAGCGTGACAAAACGGCCGGTTGGGGTGGCGCCTTCGCTGACCTGATCCAGAGGCACCCCGCCGGGTTGTTCAGGCTCCCGCCTGGCATGTCCGCGGAACAGGGTGCGCTCGTCGAGCCGCTGGCGGTTGGGGTCCACGCGATTCGCCGGGCCCGAATGGCGCCGGGCGCGACGGTGGTCATCGTCGGCGCAGGCACGATCGGTCTGATGACGCTGCTCGCCGCCCGAGCTCTGGGAGCGGACAGGGTCCACGTCGTGGCGCGCCACGCGCATCAAGCGGCGGCGGCAAGGACCTTTGGCGCCGCGACGGCGGTGCAGGCCGAAGGGGCCGATGCGGTGGCGTGGATACGCGATCTCACCGGCGGAGTCGGAGCGGATCTTGTCGTCGAGGCGGTTGGGCGGCACGCGGAGCCGCTTGAACTCGCGTGGCAACTGGTGCGGCCTCAGGGCAGCCTCGCGGTGCTCGGCATCTTTCCGCAACCCGTAATGCTCAACCTGATGCGCCCGATTCTCCGCGAAGTGTCCATCACGTTTCCGATCTGTTATGGCGTCATTGACGGACGGCACGACTTCGACGTCGCCATCGAGATCATCGCGTCCGGCCGAGCGGGGACACAGGGGATGGTGACCCACCGGTTCCCACTCGAGCAGGCGGCGGCCGCATTTCAGACCGCCGCCGACAAATCGCACGGTTCGTTGAAGGTCCACATTCGTCCGTAGGAGGCCACGTGAACATCGCAACTAGCCAGAGCTCCTTCGTCGACAACCGCATCGCCACCTCGACCGGTGTCGTGGAAGGAACCCGCGAGCCGGGTTCGGACCTCCTGAGTTTCCGAGGGATCCCGTTCGCCGAGCCGCCAGTGGGCCCACTGCGATTCGCGCCGCCCCAGCCGGTCAGAAGCTGGCTCGGCGTGCGCCGGACGGACAGGTTCGGCCCCCGCCCGATGCAGTTGTCAATGTTCGGCGACATGAATTTCCGCTCGAACGGAATGCGCGAAGACTGTCTCTACCTGAACGTCTGGACGCCGGCGAAGTCGGCGGACGACCGGCTGCCGGTGCTCGTCTACTTCTACGGCGGGGGAAACATGGCTGGCGACGGCTCGGAGCCGCGCTACGACGGCGCGGCGCTCGCGCGCCGGGGCCTCGTCACGCTGACGGTGAACTATCGGCTCGGCGTCTTTGGTTTCTTCGCGCACCCGGAACTGTCGCGCGAATCGCCACGCGGTGCGTCGGGGAACCAGGGATACCTCGACCAGAACGCGGCGCTGGTGTGGGTACGCGACAACATTCACGCCTTCGGCGGCGACCCGCGGCGTGTGACGATCGCGGGCGAGTCGGCCGGGTCGATTTCGGTCAGCGTCCAGATGGCCTCGCCGCTGTCGAAGGACCTCATCGCCGGCGCGATCGGCTCGAGTGGCGCGGCGCTCGGCTCGGTCCTGGCGCCCGTCACGCTCGCCGACAAGGAGCGCACCGGCGCCGAGTTCGCTGCCACGGTGGGTGCAGGTTCACTTGCGGCGCTGCGCGCCATGCCTGCTGACCACCTGCTCGAAGCGACAAACGGACTGAATGTCGCGGCGTTCAGTTCCTCGGTGGACGGTTACCTCCTGCCGAGGTTCGTGGACGAGACGTTCGCCGCGGGCGAGCAGGCGCGCGTGCCGCTGCTGGTCGGCTGGAACTCCGAGGAGGCTAACTTTCAAGGCACACTGGGCGACGCCGACCCGACGCCCGAGAACTACGTGAAGGCGGTTCGGGCGCTGTACGCCGAGTCGGCCGACGAGGTGCTGCGACTGTACCCGGCGAGTACCGCTGAGGAGGTGATGGACGCGGCGACAGACCTCGCGAGCGACCGATTCCTTGGATATTCGACGTGGAAGTGGTCGGAGTTGCACGCTGCTACCGGCGGCTGCCCGGTCTACCGCTACTTCTACACCCACCCGCGCCCGCCAATGGTTCCCGAGATGGGCAATGCGGTGGCCGGTCTGGCTGGCGGTATTCTGACGGACCCGGACGCGAAGGCGGCGCCGCCGCCGCGCGGCGCGGTCCACTCCGCGGACATCGAGTACGCGATGGGTAACCTCGCCACGAACCGCGTCTATGCCTGGACCGCCGAGGACTACGCCGTCTCCGAAACGATGCAAGCGTGCTATGCGAATTTCGTCAAGACGGGAGATCCGAACGGTACGGGCCTACCTGGCTGGCCACCCGCGAACGGCGACGGCCGCGAGATCAGCGTGATGCGCTGGGATGTCCAATCCCAGACGGAACCGGAGCGCCATCGCGAGCGATTCGCATTCCACGATCGGTTGCTCGGAAGGAAGTAGGCGCATCTGTCCCCGACTTGTCCGACGGTTACGGGATCGACGTACCAGGTGTCCTTTCCCTCCTGCCGTCGGTCGACAAGAATCCCGTCCTGCCCGCGCTGTCGTACCCAACCGGGCTTGGCGAAGCTCACGCCGAGGTCCAGGCTGGGCGACGCCACAGGCTATAACTCGGCGATAACCTCGCCGATGAATTCGACCGGCGCACCGACCACAACCGGACCAATTCGTTCGGCGGCTTGCTGTTCGGCCACGTCGTTCTCGTGACGCGCGTCGGCCTCCGCGCTGGCCCACACCGAGATCAGCGCATATTCATTACCGTCCGCTGAGCGCACGACCTGCATTGAGCGCAGGTCGCCGCCGAGAAGAGGTCGGCGTGCATCCAACAACGCTTGCACAGCCTCTTGCATCCGCTGACTGTTGCCGGGCTGGAGCGCAATTCGGGTTATAGCTACATGCGTCATGACATCAACTCCGTTTGATGCGTGGGATCTTCATTTTCACCGGCGGGTAATCTGGCGGTTACCGGCACGGGCGAGGGTCACGCCTGCCGCCGCCAGGGCGAGCGACAGCGCGGTGCCGATGAGGGAAGACCATTGGACACCGCGTGGCACATCGGGTGTGGCCGCCGCCAGAAGCTCACCGAGAGTGGACACCACACCGATGAGGCCGACCGCGGCGATGAGTCCGCCGCCAATCACACGCCAGGACCGGCGTGTGGCCGCAAACGCGAGCACTCCGCCCAGGATGACAGCGATGAACAGGAAGAGCGGCGGTGAGATGGCGGTGCCCATGGTGATCCACTGGCTCGCGATCTTGTCCGGATCGCCGATGCCCCCGAACTGTGCGGGCCAGCGTTCGGTCACGCCGACCACTGTTTCAATGGCGGCTCCGGTCCACCACGCGACACAGACGGCTAGCGGCCATCGGGTTGCTGTCGGAATGATCGTCGCGGAGGGCCTCGTGCTCACAGTTGTTGGCCTCGACTGGATCGTCAGGATAGGGTTGGTCATCACGGTATTCCTCTCGTGGGTGGCTCAATACGGCACTCTGGTGGCCGCGAGGGCGCGTTCTGCGAGCGCTGGGTCGCCGATCACGCTGACCGGCACCCTCCGTCGACCAGAGGCGAGCAGGTGGAAATCCGGCGCATCGAGCGTGATCTCGGCATCAGGCTGGTGTCCGCGGCCCAGACGCCAGCTGCCGCCCGCGACGCCAGTCAGATGGTAGACAACAGCACTTGAACCGCAGGCTGCTCGCCAGGCCCGCTGTTGACCGAGGTCGCGCATGACGAGGGCGGTCATGCGACCGTCGTGCTCCGAGTCGAGTGCCATCGGCCGGTCGGCTGCGCGGCAAATATCTAGGCGGTGCATCCACATGTCTCGGGGATAGATCACGTCAGTCAGGTAACCGATCGGGACCCAGCCGCCCAGCGGCGGCAGCGGGACGCGCAGCGCCCGAAGCGGGAACGGCAAACGCCGGCGGGTCGCGATCGCACGCGGACCCGCCTGGCGCAACTCGGACAGCAGTTCGGTGGGGCTACGGTCAGCGCGGTCATCCACCTGGATCTGGTTCATTGCGTCCAGTTGGCTCATGCCACGCTCACGGTAAGGGCGCTGGACCGACGGATCTCCCTGGCGGCGGACCGTGCCCAACTGGTAAAGGCGGCCGTGGCGCCGGTGACATGGGCGACGACCTCGCGGACGTTCCACAGCGGGCAGGCGGTTGGGCGGTCCCAGTCCTGGTGGCTCAGGGTTTCGAGCACGGCTAGGAAGCGCTCGAGCTCCGTCTGGGCCACCGCTGCGGCCTCGCCGTGGCCAAGAGCAGGGATGGAGTGGGCATCGACGACCGGGGGATTGGCCGCGTCGGACGCGATCGAGCTGCCGAGCAGCGAGGTCATGGATGATCCCTCCCTGAAGGTGGTAGTGAGGCGTTGCCCCAGCTGGTGATAAAGAGGGCGACGGCGGCCTCGATCAGCCCACCGAAGCGGCCCTGCCCGACTGGAAGGTGCGGCTCGTTCGCCAGGTGGAAGGCCGTCAAGCCGTGCTGTAACGCGATGAACAGATCGTGCGACTGATCTGGAGTGAGATCCGGCTGGAGCTCGCCGCTCGACAGCATTGCGGCCCACGCGGCGCGGCTGGCGGCCAGCAGGTCGGTGGCGGCAGCCATGTTGGCTGCCGAAGGCTCGAAACCGGGTACCGGTCGCTCGAAAACGAGTGAATAGAGATCCGGCTGCTCATGCGCAAAGGTGAGGTACTGGATCAAACGGGCGCGCAACTGTTCGGCGGTGGAAGAGTTCGGCGTGAGCTCCGCCGAGGCGCGCTCGACGTGCTGGGCGAAGAGGCGCACGCCAAGCAGGAACAGCGTGTCATAGAGCCCATGCTTGCCGTCGACGTATTCGTAGAGGGACGGCGCACGCAGGCCCACGCGACGGGCGACCTCGTGCAAGCTGAGGGCGGCAACTCCGTCGGCGCGCATGACGTCGCGCGCGGCCAGGAGGATCGCGTCGAGCACCTCCTGGCGCTGCCGCCTGCGACGCAGCGTGGGCGGGTCGAGTCTCGACATTTCTCTAACAGTCATCGGTCTCCCGAATACTATTAGGAAGTGCGGGTACTGTCAAGGCCCGCCTCGAACGAACCCATGGTCCATTGCTGGCGCCCCAGCGGGCCAGACACCACCCGACTTCATAATCGGCCTGGCACCGGTAGCATTCGCAATGGTGATGGCAAGCCCGCTGCGTGTGCTGATCGCTGAGGACCAGTACCTCATGCGCGAAGGAACGCGCCGCCTGGTCGCCGAGGTCGAAGGCGTTGAAGTGGTCGGCACCGCGTGGGATTACGACAGCGTCCTGCGTGAGGCCAAACGGCTCCGGCCGGACGTCGTTCTGATGGACATCAAGATGCCACCGACAGAGACGATGGAGGGCATCCAGGCCGCGCATGTCATCAAGCGCGAGCGACCGGAGACCGGGATTGTCATTCTCAGCCAGCATGATGACGAGAGCTACGTGTGGGCCCTGCTGGAGGGCGGCGTCGCCGGCTACGGGTATCTGCACAAGGTTCGCGTTGGGGACGTCGACCAGTTGGTGCGGGCCATGCGCGAGGTGGCCGCCGGCGGATCTGTCCTCGACCCGCGGATCGTGCGGGACATCCTGGCGCACCGGAGCGGTAAACGCGGCACGCCACTCGCCGACCTGACGCCCGCCGAGCGCGAGGTGCTGCGACTGATGGCCGAAGGCCACAGCAACACGTCGATCGCGGGCCGTCTGTCAATATCGGTCGGCACGGTGGAAAAACGCATCGCGAGTGTCTTCTCGAAGCTGAGTCTGCCGGAGGAGGCAGCGGTGAACAGGCGCGTGGCGGCCGTGCTGGTCTACCTGCGCGAGACGATGCCGGGCCGCTGAACCGGCAGCCTCTCCGCACGCACGGGCAGGTTCGCCACAATCCAGGTACCGGCTCCCGGCGCGCCGCGCACCTCCAGCTGCCCGCCGAGCGCCGCCAGTCGATCGCGCATATTCTGGAGCCCACGCCCCGCGTGCCGCCTTTCACTGACGAGGGTTGAATCTGGCTTGAAGCCGCGGCCATCGTCGTGGACCTCCAGGACCACGCCACGCGGCTGCGGCCGAGCGTGCATGCTGACGGTCACGGCGGAGCAATCGGCGCGCTTTTGGGCGTTCGTCAGAGCCTCCATCGCCACGAAGTACAGGCACGCTTCCGAGTCGCGTTCGAACCGGGCATGGGCCAGCCCGGGCTCGATATCCAGTCCCAGCTCCAGCGGCAGCCGACCGCCCGGGCACCGCCAGGATGAGCACCCGCACCTCTGACCTGGCCACCACGCGGCCATGATGTCCGGAACCAGCCGCGGCGTCTAACCCAGCTAGCCCCCGGCAACCGGGGGGTTTGCCAGAACGATCTGGGGGGCCTGTCGGGTTTCGGGACGCACGGTTGGCCCGCAGACTGGGCGGCAACCCACACAGGAGGGGTGACGACGATGACTACTCAGCTGGACGGAGCGACCGATCTGCCTTCCACCGCGACGGAAGCCACCGCCCGAGACGGGGCCCTGCACGATCGACAAGGCGTGTGGGTGATCACGACCGCCATTCGCGACACCGTGGGCAACCACTTCCTGTCTGTCGCGCTGGCGATGGTGGGCTGCGTGCTGCTCGGTGACCGCCGCAACTGGCTCGGCGGATTGGCGCTGGTCAATGCCGCGCTGGGCTGGCTCGATCTGGCGTTCGCGCGGGCCCTGGGTCTGCCGCCGCACGTCAGCTTCCTGCTGATCGTCGTCTGGCTGGTGATGCTCGGCAGCTCGACATGGCAACCCGGCGCGCTTGCCGAGGACAGCAACCGTCCACGGTTCACCGCGCAGTCCGCGGCTGGGTAGCCGGGCTCCGATGACGACGGGTTGCGACGGGTCTCAGCAGCAGCCAGCACAGCGCTTCGACCGTCCAGGCCTCGCAGTTGTGCACGGTCCAGCCGTGGCGGCGGGTCAACTCGGCGAATACCTCCGGCGCGCACAGACTGGACAGCAACCCGACCGCCTGGACCGGTTCCAGCTCAGCGCGGAGCGCGCCCGACGCCTGGAGACTGTCGATCAGCGAGCGCATGCCGTCGTCATGCCGGCGCGTGCCTTCGGCGTAGACGTGCGCGAGCGTAGCGTCGACGGCCGCGCCTGCGCGGGTCGCCTCGATGATGTCCCCGCAGTGTTCATGCAGGCTCAGGTTCAACGCGACGGCCGCGGCGATCAGCTCCGTCGGTTGGCTGGCCAGCGCGACGCGCTGGGTGTATGCGGCGACACCGGCTTCCTCGTCGATCAGGTCGTTGAGTTCGCGCGCGATCGCGGCTTTGGTACCGAACGCCTTGTACACGGTGGGGACCGCGACGCCGGCTTCGGCGGCGATCGCCTCGACGGTCGTACCGACGTAGCCGAGGCTGACAAACAGGCGGCGGGCGGCGCGGACGATCTGACGTCGCGTTTCGAGCGCCTGGCGCCGGCGCCACGTCTGCGTGGTCATTGACAGCCTCAGTCTACCAGATATAGTCTACATCTACTCAATATATATCGTCTACGAAAGGGAACCGCGGCATGACCGACGCTTTGCACCCCACCGACCATCGCGCCCAGGCCTACGTGCTCGCCCCTGGCGACGTTCGTCGCAACCCGACCGTCTCGCCCGGCGTCAAGGCCGACGCCACCGACACCGCCGGACTGCTCAGTGTTTTTCAGGACACTCTCGCGCCCTGGCAATCTGGGCCGCCGCTGCACCTCCACGGGGAAATGGACGAGGCCTTTTACGTGCTCGAAGGGACACTCGTCGTACAGCTCGGTGACGAAGAGCGCGAGGTCACCACTGGATCCTTTGTGTGGATACCGCGCGGGACTCCACACGCGTTTGCCAATGCGAGCGGGAGCGCGACCCGCCTGCTCAGCGTGGCCGTCCCCAGCGGCATCGAAGAATTCTTCGCCGAGCGGCAACAGTATTTCGACCAGCTCGACGGTCCGCCAGACCTGGCAATACTCGGCAGGATTGGAACTCACCACGGGAGTCGACTGCTAGGTCCGCCGATCGAGGTTCGTGCGCCGGCCGCGCGAGCGTCCTGACCTCACTCCCATGGATCTGGTCCTCAGTATCTCCGGGCTGCTCGTCGGAGCCGTGCTGGGCGGTTGGTTCGCCACGCGCGCCTGGCGAGTGCGTGGGGCCGTGCTGCGTTGGCTCGGCGCCGGCGCTCTGGCGCTGGGAACCGTCGTGCTCGCGCTGGTGGCGATTCTGGCGCTGATTGGCGTCTACCGCTTCGAGCGTCCGCCCTCCATCCCAGCCGCAACACAGCCGATTGCCGCCAGCCCGGAGCGACTCGCACGCGGCCAGCATCTCGCCAACCTGTGTTCCGGATGCCATGCGACGACGCAACAACTCCCGCTCGGCGGCGGTAACGAGGACTTTCTCGGGCCGCTGGCCACGTTGTACGCACCGAACCTGACACCGGCCGGGCCGCTGGCCGGCTGGTCCGACGGTGACATTGTTCGCGCGGTGCGCGACGGCGTGGCACCCGACGGACGATCGCTGTTGATCATGCCTGCCGAGACCTTTCACCTGATGTCGGATGATGATGTGCAGTCGCTGGTCACGTACCTGCGATCACAACCGCCAGTCGCACGCACTGCCGTCCCGACTCAGCTGCACCTGCTGGGAGCAGTCCTGGGCGCCTTCGGCGCACTCCCGATGACGGCGCAAACGCCGACCACCGCGCCGGTGGTGGCACCGCCGGCAGCGGTGACAGCGACATATGGCGAGTATCTTTTGAACATCTCGGGCTGCCGCACGTGCCACGGGCAAAACCTGACTGGCGGCACAAATACCTTTGTGCCACGCGGTCCGTCGCTGGTGGCACTGGTGGCAACCTGGTCGACGGATCAGTTTGTCAACACGATCCGCACTGGCACAGACCCGTCCGGAGTCCAGTTGCCGCCTGACATGATGCCCTGGCCCCAGTTTTCGGCCACGTGGAGTGATGATGAGCTCAGAGCCATTGACGCCTATCTCCGCACTGTCCATTGAGCACCCGACGTGAGCATTTCCATGCTTGAGGGCGTGCTGGTTGCCAGGCTTCTCCTGGCCGTCGTGTTTGCCGTCGCCGGGGCGACCAAACTCATGGATCCGAGCGGTGCTCGCCATGCGCTCCGACAGTTTGGCGTTGACGGCTGGTTGGTCGGCGTACTTGCATGGGGCTTACCCATTGCAGAGCTGGGTGTCGCTGTCGGTCTGCTCGCGAACGTGTCGGCGCGCTGGGCCGGCGCAGGTGCGCTCGTGCTGCTGGGTGTATTTGCCGCTGCTATCGGTCTCAACCTGGTGCGCGGGAAACACCCTGACTGCCACTGTTTCGGGCTCCTGCATTCGGCACCCGTCGAATGGTCCACGCTGGTACGCAACGGCGTGCTGGCAGGCGCGGCCGGCGTGATCGTCTGGCAGGGGCCCGGGCTCGACGCGGGCCTGTGGCTGGCAGGTCTGACGCCGCTGGTGTGGGTGTCCGCGGCCGTCGTCGTGGTAGCGATCGGACTCATCCTTGTGGAGGGCTGGTTGCTCCTCAACCTCACCTCCCAGCAAGGACGGCTGCTCCTGCGGCTCGAAGCTCTGGAGGCTTCGATCGGCACGCCCGCGTCGGCTAGCCGTGCGGCAAACGGGTCGCACGCTGGGCTTGCGATAGGCAGCCAGGCGCCCGACTTTGCGCTGCCGCGGCTAACCGGTGGGTCTGTCACCCTGCGCGCCTTGCTGGAGTCGAGTCGGCCGCTGCTGCTGGTGTTCTCAGATCCCGGCTGCGGCCCCTGTAAGGCGCTGCTGCCGGAGGTCGCACGATGGCAACGTGAACAATCGAGCAAACTCAACATCGTTCTGATCAGCAGTGGTGACATCGAGGTCAATCGCGAAAAAGCTCGTGAATACGGGCTGAGTCAGGTGTTGCTGCAGAAGGACCGGGAGGTGGCCACGATCTTCCAGTACGCTGGCACGCCGAGCGCGGTGCTCATCGGAGCAGATGGGCTGATTGCAAGCCCGGTCGTTGCCGGCGCTGACGAGCTGCGCGGTCTGTTTACGCAAACCGTGCGCCAGTCCAACGCCGTGAAATCCATGCAACATCCGCCTGTGGTTCGAGCCACGGTATGAGCGTTCTGTTCGATGAGTTCTCACGCGCCCTCGCGGGGCCAATGCCACGTCACCGGGCACTCCGGATCACGCTGGGCGTTGTCGCCGCCAGTATGTTCTCCGCGTTTCCACGAACCGTTCACGCGGCCGATTGCGGCGACCGAGGAACGTGTTCCAACGGCAAGTGCTGCAGTGCTGGCTCCACCCACTGCTGTCCAGGCGATGTCCACTGCTGCTTCAACAACGGTCCGCAGTCGGTGTGTTGTGGCCTCGCGGTGTGTTGCGGCCCGGACGACGTGTGCTGCCCCAGTGCGCACGGCAACGGGTTGGCGAACGGCGGGGCTTGCTGTCCAGCCGGGAGCACGTGCTGTGGGGACACCTGCTGCCAGTCGAGTCAGAACCAGACCTGCGTGAATGGAGTGTGCGTCACCGCCAGCTGCGACGTGCTTCAAGCCAGGGCGGATACCGTCGCGGCTCAGCTCATAGCAGACAACGCTGTTGTCAGCGGAATGCTCGATCAAATCCAGAACCTGTCGACCATCCTGGCAGGCATGGCGCCCGAGCTCACTCCCCTTGCAACGCAAATAGCGCGTGACCTCACCCAGCTCAGCGCGATGTATCAGGATCCATCAATCGACGGCGGTGCGTACGCCGCAGCCGCCCAGGCATGGGCACAGGGCCTCGGGGTGCAGGAGCTCAACCAGCAGTTTGCCCTGTCGACAACGGCCTCGAACGGGCTGGCGAGCGGGCTTGCGGCTAACGCGCAAGCGTTGTTGACGGAAGCGCAGGGGTTGATTGAGAACGCGGTAACTGACGCACAGCGCCTGGCCGACGCGCAGGCGGCACTCGCCGCGTGTCAGGCGGCCGCTTGACACGAACCAGGGCGCGTTTTAGCGCCGGTGCGATTCGGCGTGGTCAACTTCGGCTTCCGTGAGACGTGCTGGGAGCACGTGGCTGACCTGAATCCTTTGCGTCGACCATCTCGCTGGGGTCGCGCAGACTCAGGGTCATTGGCCTGACGGCTCCTTGGTCTGTTCGCGATCCCGAAGCGGAGGATTTAGCCCGACGATCCTTTCCGTCCCACCATCGCCGTCACCACTGAAGCCTGCCAAACCGTCGTTACCCACAGTCGCGAATGACGATCATCTAATCCCGCGAGCAACACGCGGCAGCGTTGAGAGCTTCCGCTTGCTGGTCGATGCGGTCCGTGGTCCGCACGTGAACGACAGAGCGGCCGCGGACGCCGGTCCGCCCGACCGTCAAGAAGGAACACACGCGGTAACCGTGATTTCGATCACGAGCTCCGGTGCGTTCAGCGATGCGACCGTGACCGTGGTCCGAGCCGGCTTGGCGTTGTGAAAGTACTTCGCGTACTCCTCGTTGTAAGCCGCCAGATCCTGACGGCTGGTCAGGTACGTGGTGACGGTGAGCACGTTGTCCAGCGATGTGCCCGCGGCCTCCAGGACTACCCTGATCCGTTCCAGAACGTTGCGCGTTTGTTCGCGGATGTCCTTGCCCACTTCTCCGGTGGTCGGGTGACGGCCTGTCTGCCCGGCGACGAACACGAGGTTCCCGAACCTGGTGGCGGGCGAAAGGTTCGGATTGGCCCCGGCCATTTCTACCTTGATGGTTTCTTTGTTTGGCATCTGGGCTCCTTTGTGACTCGTGCAGAGGTTACCGCCCAGGCCGATCCTGACGGACGGTCAGTCCGGGGCAGGCGGTGTGACGCTGATCGTGCGCACCTGACCCGCAGGATCAACGGCGTTGGGCTGCATGAGCCCGCATCGCATCTTCCGAAATTCGACGTACACCTTCCGCTGGCCAGGCGCACGCGTCACCGATCGCCGACCTACGGTCCAGCCAAGGTGGACCCGCTGCGCCTATCGCTGGGTGTCCGCCGACCGGTGTCGGGTAGCATCGGACCCGGTTGATCGCGGGAGCCACGCCGAAGACAGCCAAGGCACGGGCAACCGGCGGCACACACAGAGCGACCCGTAGGTCGGATGACCCACGGGTCGCCTGTCAGGAAGGAGCGCCTGCCCCGCTTGAAAATGCCGCCGCGGAGCGAGTCAATCGCAACGGCTCAACTGTCACGAATCGGCACGGAAAAACGGCTTACAGTTCTGCCAACAGTGCTGCCAAATCGCCTCACGTCGCTTCGCTGGGTCCCTGGACGAACGCGATTTGAACGTTGGACAGGGCCTTCCGGCCCCTGTCCAAGCTAGATGTCGTAGTACAGCTGGAACTCGTACGGGTGCGGGCGCAGGGCGATCGGATCGACTTCGCGCTCGCGCTTGTAGGCGATCCACTCCTCGATGACGTCGTCGGTGAAGACTCCGCCCCGCAACAGAAACTCGTGATCCGCTTCGAGGGCGTCCAGGACTTCGGGCAAGCTACCTGGCGTGCTCTGAATCTTGGGGCCACTGGTGCCGTTGTGCGACAGCATTTCGTACAGGTCCACGTCGACCGGATCGGGCGGCTCGATCTTGTTGATGACCCCGTCCAGACCGGCCATGAGCATGGCCGAGAAGGCCAGGTACGGGTTACATGACGGATCCGGGGCGCGGAACTCCAGGCGGCGCGCTTTGGGGCTATTCGAGTACGTCGGGATGCGAATGCAGGCCGACCGATTGCGCTGCGAATAGACGAGATTGATCGGGGCCTCGTAGCCCGGTACCAACCGCCGATAGCTATTAGTCGTCGGCGCGGCGAACGCCAGGATCGACGGGGCGTGCTTGAGCAAGCCGCCGATGTAGTGGCGGCACATCTCAGACAGGAGCGCGTAGCCATTCTTGTCGAAGAACAGCGGCGTCTCGTCGTTCCACAGGCTCTGGTGGGTGTGCATGCCCGACCCGTTGTCGCCGAAGAGCGGCTTGGGCATGAACGTCGCCGTGTAGCCGTTGCGATAGCAGACGTTCTTCGCGATGTACTTGTACTTCAGGACCTGGTCGGCCATCTTCACCAGCGTCCCGAACCGCATGTCGATCTCGGTCTGGCCGGCGGTGCCGACCTCGTGGTGGTGGACCTCGATCTTGATGCCGGCCTTTTGCATCTCGAGCACGATCTCGCTCCGCAGGTCCTGCAGCTTGTCCATCGGCGGGACCGGGAAGTAGCCCTCCTTGTAGCGCGGCCGGTACCCAAGATTGGATGAGCCGTTCTTCGAGCTGTTCCAGATTCCCTCGTCGGAGTCGATCTCGTAGAACCCTGACCGCGCGTCCTGACCGAAGCGGATCGAATTGAAGATGTAGAACTCCACTTCGGGTCCGAAATAGGCGGTCGTCGCGATGCCGGACTCGGTCAGAAAGGCTTCCGCCTTCTTGGCGACGAAGCGCGGATCGCGCGAGTAGCGCTCCATCGAGCCAGGCTGGATCACGTCGCAAATGATGCTCAGCGTCGGGATGGTGCAGGCCGGGTCCAGGAACGCGGTGTCCGGATCCGGCAGCAGCAGCATGTCGGACTCGTTGATCTTCTGGAAGCCGCGAATTGACGACCCGTCAAAGCCGATGCCGTCGGTGAAAAGATCCTCGACCAGCTCTTCGACAGGGATCGAGAAATGCTGCCAGAGGCCAGGCAGGTCGATGAACTTGAAGTCGACCATCTTGACCTGCAGGTCCTTCGCCTGGGCGAGTACAGTCTTGGGCGAGGTCTTGGGTTCGGCGATCTTTGGCCCTGTCGCAATGGCCATAGTGAGGCACTCTCCTCTCGGTGTCAGCACACCTCGTCTGAGGCCGTCGCGCGGGGCCAGCGACGGCGTGTTGTCGGCGCTCCTTCCGCGAACGGCCACTCATAAAGCGGCCGCACGTCCCGCGCCTGCGATTGTCCCGGGCGATCCCTACACCTGGGGACGTGTACAGTGTCCGAGTTTCCGGGCGCGCGGTTGTGCAAAGTGTCCAAACGCGTGGGCCCGATTAGTATCTTGAGACCAGATGTATGGCGAAGTACGACCCGCTGCGGGCGTTTCTCAACGGGCTGCCCAGAGGCCAGAAGCAGGTCACGCTGGGCTTCAAGCGCGTCGAAGACATGCTCGGCGAGCCGCTGCCGGCGTCGGCCCTCGAGTACGAACAGTGGTGGCGTGGCGGCCACGTCAAACGCGGCCGGATCGACGCCAACTGGCAGGACCAGGTGCAGCAGCGCGCCTGGGAAGAGATCGGCTGGACCGTCGAAGACCTGGACCTGATGCTCAAGAACGTCACGTTCCGCAGGAAGTGACGGTTGCCAGGCCTGCGTTCGTTTGCCTCTCACCGCTCGCGGAGTTGCCCGCTGCCCGCATCGCTGCGCTCGCTCCCTCTGGCCCCAAGGGGCCGAGTTGCACACGGGGGAGCTACCCGCGGGGGGTGCCCGCGAGGGGGTGCCCGCGAGAGGGTGCCCGCGAGAGGGTGCCCGCGAGGGGGTGCCCGCGAGGGGGTGCGCCAGCGGGAAGCTGCACCGCAACGGAGCAGGGCGCAGCGATGCGGGGAGCTGAACGGCGCAGGCTGACACGGTGACACTAAAGGCAGTGACGTTCGACTTCTGGAGCACCCTGGTTGACGGGGAAATGACGCCCGATCGGTTGGCGCTGCGGGTGGCACGGCTGCAGGCGGCGCTCGTAAGGGGCGGGTATGCGTGCACGGCTGAAGAGTTGGCAGACGCCGTCGAGCGGAGCCTCCGACGGGTCGACGACGACGCCCGCGAGACCCTGATCGACGTCGGGCCGCAAGGCCGCTGGGCGATCCTGGCAGCCGAGCTCGGGATCCCGGATGGCATGATCGCCTACAAGCTCGTCGAACAAGTCTTCGCGGACATGACCCTGGAGCCAGTGCCGGAGGCGATGCCCCACGTCCACGCCGCCGTCCACGCGATGCAGCGGGCCGGCTACCGGCTAGCGGTGATTTGCAACACCGGCATGGTTGGCGGGCAAATCCTGCGCGAGGTCCTCAAGCGCCACGGGTTGTTCGAGTACTTCGAGCTCACGGTGTTCTCGAACGAGTTCGGCGTGTCGAAACCACACCCGAGCATCTTCGCGCACACCCTGGCGCAACTCGGCGGAGTGACGCCGAGCGAGGCGCTGCACGTTGGTGACCTGGAGGAGCTGGATGTGGAGGGCGCTCGGCGCGCGGGGCTGCACTCGGCGCGGTACGTGCCCGGCACCGATGGCCGGATCGAAACGGACGCTGACTTCGTGGTCACGGACTGGCGTTCGTTCGGCGACCAGGTCGAAGCCTACGCCAGCGGACTGAGGGCCTGAGCGACATGCCAGCCGGCGGCTACCTGGAGGAACTGCGTCGCGCAGTGGGCCAGCGCGCGCTGATCGTGCCTGGAGCGTGCGTCGCGATCCGCGACCACGCCGGCCGCGTCCTGCTCCATCGCCGCACCGATGACGGTTCCTGGGACCTGATCGGCGGCTCCATGGAGCCCGGCGAGACATTCGAGCAGACCGCCCGGCGTGAAGTCCGCGAGGAGATCGGCGTCGAACTCGGCGATCTCGAGCCGTTAGAGGTCTACTCGGGGCCGGCGTTCTTCCACACGTACCCCACGGGTGACGAGGTGTACCACGTCGGCGTTGCATTTCAGACCCGGGATATGCGCGGCGAGTTCCGGCTCGATCCCGGCGAGGTCGCGGAGCTCGAGTTCTTTGCACTCGACGCGTTGCCGGGTCCGCTCCAGCGCGGTGCGCGCCACCACCTGGAGGAGATCAAACGCCGCGAGTTGCGATGATTGGCCCGCAATGACCGCGTTTGTGTCCGCGGAAGAAGCGGTCCAGCACGTGCGGTCTGGCGATCGCGTGTTTTTGCATGGCGCCGCGGCGACGCCCGCCGTCTTGCTCAACGCGTTAGTGGCGCGTGCCCAGACGCTCGAAAATGTCGAGATTGTGCACATGCACGCCGACGGGCCGGCGCCGCATGTCGCCCTCGACATGGATGGGCACCTGCGGCATCGCGCGCTGTTCATCGGCGCCAATGTTCGCCAGGCGGTGAACCAGGGTCGCGCCGACTTCGTGCCCATCTTCCTCTCGGACATTCCGTACCTCTTCAGCAGTGGCGCCCTGCCACTGGATGTGGCCTGCATTCAGGTCAGCCCACCAGATGCCCACGGTTATTGCTCGCTGGGAACATCGGTGGATGCCGCGAAGGCAGCGACGGAGTCCGCCCGCACCGTCATCGCGCAGGTCAACGCGCACGTGCCGCGAACGCTCGGCGACAGTTTCATCCGGCTGGACCAGATCCATTGGGCGGTCCAGTCGAATTGCCCGCTCGTCGCCCACCCCGATGCGCCGATCAGTCCCACCGAGCAGCGGATTGGCGAGTACGTCGCCGACCTGGTCGAGGACGGCGCCACGCTGCAACTGGGCATCGGCGGCATTCCCAATGCCGCCCTCGCGGCAATGCGCACCAAACGCGACCTGGGCGTGCACACCGAAATGTTCGCCGACGGACTGCTGGACCTGGTGGAAGCTGGCGTCGTCACGGGCGCCGCCAAGACGTTGCACCCCGGCAAGATTGTCACCACATTCCTGATGGGCAGTCAGCGGTTGTATGACTGGGTCCACGATAACCCGATGATCGAGATGCACCCGGTTGACTACACCAACGACACCGCGATCATTCGCCGAAACGCGCGGATGACGGCGATCAACTCGGCCATCGAGGTGGACCTGACTGGCCAGGTGTGCGCGGATTCGATGGGCACCCAGCTGTTCAGCGGTGTCGGGGGCCAGATGGACTTCATGCGCGGCGCGGCGTTGTCGCTCGGTGGCAAGCCGATCATTGCGCTGCCGTCCACGGCTCGGCAGGGAACCGTTTCGCGGATTGTGGCGACGCTCGCCGAAGGCGCCGGGGTGACGACCACGCGAGCCCACGTGCACTACATCGTCACCGAGTACGGGGTCGCCTATGTGCACGGCAAGAGCATCCGCGAGCGGGCCGAAGCGCTGATTGGCATCGCGCACCCCGCGTTCCGCGACGATCTGCGCGCCTGGGCGGTACGCACTCACTACCTCTGAGCGAGCATTCCGCCGGCCGCATCGCTGCGCTCGCTCCCTTTCAGGGACCGATAATCCGCATGCTGGTGCGTGACACGACGCGCGTGACCTTCCCTCCCTTGAGAATCGCAACGGAGCGAGCGAAGCGATCCGGGACGCTCAGTCCGACGGAATAAGCAGCCACTCCGTCTGGCGCGGGACGAAGAACTCGATGCCGCGCTCAGTCAGCATCGAATCTTCCTCGGTGTTCACGCGCAACGTGCGGTAGTCCCATTCGGCGATCGGCGTCGCAGTGTGGTGCTCGATCGAGTACCAGTTGTCGAGCGCAAGCGGATAGCCGACCCGATCGCCGAAGGCATGCGGATTGTTCTCCGCCGTGCGGGCACCGATATCGTGCACCGACGTGCCGACGGAGTGGCAGTAGATGCCGACCTCCGGCGTGGTTGGGCCGGCCGCGCTGCCCATCGCATACGCCGTCTCGTAGCCGTCCTCGTTCAGGGCGGCCATCGTCATACTCCACACCTCGTGGCCGAGTCGGCCGGGCTGCATGTTCGCGATCAGCCGGTCGGTGACGGCGTTCGCCGCCGCGAGCGCCTTTAGCATCCCCCGCGGCGCGGCCGTCTCGCCCGGGCGGAGGACGTACGCGCTGCGCTTCATGTCCGTCTGAAAGTGCAAGAACTGCAGGCCGGCGTCGATGCTCAGGCAGTCGCCCGCTTCGATCGGCGTGTGCGGGTCGTTGGACTCAATGATCTGGCCGTTGCGCATGATCCGCAGGCCGGGTAAGAAAGAGCAAATGTCGAGGCCGATCTCCTTCGCCTTGTCGCGCCACCACCAGTGCACGTCGTCCGGCGTCGTGACTCCGGGCGTGATTGCCAATCGACTCAGACCCTCTTCTTCCCAGACCGTCGTCCACTCGACTAGCGTGCGATACGTCGCGGTTTCTTCAGGGATGCGAGTGGTGCGAAAGTCGCGCTGCAGGAGCTCAGCCGAGACTTCGCGAGCCGCGAGCTCCGGTCCGATGGCGTCATCCAGGTAGCGCTTGAGCGACACGGTGAGCCCGTCGGCCATGGGCAGCGTCGGCGACATGTTCAGGCCGATGCGCCGCGGCTGACGCTTCTGGACGGCGTCGGCGAGATACGGCCGCAGGCCCTCCGGTCGGTACCCGTAGTGGATCAGCTCGTCGTACAGCCGCGGCGCGAGGTCCGCCCGGGGTGGGTGCGAAAAGATGAACACCTTTTCCAGGCGGTCGCCTGAGTCAAAGAAGATGTGCGCGTTGCGGACGCCGCCCTGGCCCGCGAGCTCGTCGGCAAATGGATCGGGGTTGTACTCGCGGTCGAGCGTGATCCACATGTCGATCTGGTGCCGGCGCATCAACGGCAGCAAGAGTGCGTCGATCTTCTTGAGCACGATTTCACACTGGATGAGATAGCGCGCCCGCTCATCGGGAATGCCAAGGGTCGCGCGGTCCAGGCGCGACGTCGGGTGAGCTGCAAGTGCCATGGTGCTGTTCTTTTACTCCACCTGGCGATCGCCGATGCGTTCCGCGGCGCTATCCTGTCAGCCGGCCTCCCGTGTCGCAGGTGATCGCATCGTAATGGGCCCCGCTGTCGTCGCCTCTCCGGTGGCGTCCGGCACCAGTGGCTGGTGGCGTATCTTGCTCGTCGGGCTGGGGCTGTTCGTCCTGGCCGTGGTGGTGTTTGCCGTGACTGGCAACCCGAATCTGTTCCCGACCGCGGCACTGATCGGCAATTTCGTGGTGCCGGTCAGTTACGTGGCGTTTTTCTATGAACGCCGGCACCTGAGCCGGGTCACGTTGGTCAGTACGGCACGCGCGTTCTTCTACGGTGGCGTACTCGGCGTCTTCGCCGCGGCGCTGCTCGAACCGGTGTTCATACGCCGGTTGACGGTGCTGTCCGCATTCGAGGTGGGGTTGATCGAGGAGTTCGCCAAGATTCTGGGCGTCCTGGTCGTCGCCCGTCATCACCGCCATGACGCTGAGATCGACGGCATCATCCTGGGCGGCGCAGCCGGCATGGGATTCGCCGCGCTGGAGAGCAGCGGCTACGTGTTCACGGCATTCATCGAAAGCGGTGGAAGCCTGAGCGCCCTGGTGCTGGTCACGTTGCTGCGCGGGCTGCTGTCACCGGTCGGACACGGCACGTGGACCGCGATCCTCGCAAGCGTCATGTTCCGCGAGAGTCGCCCCAGCCGATTTCGGCTCGACCGCGCGGTGGTTGGCGCGTATCTCACGGTGGTCGTGTTGCACGGGCTGTGGGACGGTCTGCCGCCAGTTGTCGGGATCATGACCGGTCAGGAGCTCAACGTCTTACTCAGCCAGGGGGCTGTTGGAGTCGCCGGGCTGGCCATCCTGTGGTTCCGCTGGCGCGAGGCCGTCCGCCGACAGGCGGCGCTCAGTCGGTGAGACGGTCGACGACGATGATCCTGCCCGGCGGTGCGGCACGCCGTTGACGGGCGCGCAGGCGGCGGCCGATTAGCCGCGGCACGGCGATACCGGCCAGCCAGGCAGTGGCGCCGAGCCCGGCGCCGGTTGGTCCGCCGATGGCCCAGCCGGCGCCGGCGAACAGCGGCAGCAGGATCAGTTCCAGCACCAGCCGCGGCGCGTGCAGGCGGGCCGCCAGGCGCGGGATCAGCACCAGGTTGAGCCACAGGATGGCGCCGACAACCGCCAGGGCGATCGCCAGCCACACCGCCACCGCGATGATCAGCGCCAGGACCGCGAGCGCGAGCAGCACGGCGACGGCGAGCCGCCAGGGCGCCAGGGCCACTCTGGTCATGCGCGGCCGTGGCCCGCCCGCATCGCTTCGCTCACTCCCCGGAGGGAGGGTCATGTTTGGTCGTCCTTCGACAACGTGACACCGAGCTGCGCACAGGGAGGGCGCTGTGTGCGGGTCATGCGCGGTGCTGGCGATAGCGGCGGATCAGCGTGGCCGTTGATGAGTCATGGGCGAGTGGCGCCTCGACGGACGCCGAGAGCTCGGGCACGATGCGTTGCGCGAGGACCTTGCCCAGCTCCACTCCCCACTGGTCGAACGAGTCGATGTCCCAGATGGCGCCCTGCACGAAGACACTGTGCTCGTACAGCGCCACCAACACGCCCAGGGTGTGCGGCGTCAACCGGTCGGCCAGGATCGTGCTGGACGGTCGGTTGCCCGGGAACGTGCGGTGCGGCACCAGCCAGTCCGGAGTCCCTTCGGCGCGCACTTCCTCGGCGGTCTTGCCAAACGCCAGCGCTTCGCTCTGGGCAAAGACGTTGGCCATCAGCAGGTCGTGATGTGCACCGAGTGGGTTCACGCCGTGGTAGAAGCCGATAAAGTCGCACGGCACCAGCCGGGTGCCCTGGTGGATCAGCTGGTAAAACGAGTGCTGCCCGTTGGTGCCAGGCTCGCCCCAGTAGATGGCGCCGGTCTCGTAGTCGACCGGCGCTCCGTCCAGCGTGACGCGCTTGCCGTTGCTTTCCATCGTCAGCTGCTGCAGGTACGCCGGAAATCGCTTCAGATACTGGTCATACGGCAGCACGGCGACTGTCTGCGCGCCGAAGAAGTCCGCATACCAGACCGCGAGCATGCCCATGAGCACCGGCAGGTTCTCCGCCAGGGGTGTGGTCCGGAAGTGCTCATCCATCGCGTGAAAGCCGGCGAGCAGCTCACGAAACGCCTCCGGGCCGACCGCCAGCATGGTCGACAGACCGACGGCCGCATCCATCGAGTAGCGGCCACCAACCCAGTCCCAGAAGCCGAACATGTTCTCGGCGTCGATGCCGAACTCACGGACGCCTTCGGCATTCGTGGACACCGCGACGAAGTGCCGCCCAACTGCCGCTTCACTGCCCAGGGCCGCCACGGTCCAGGCCCGAGCGGAGTTCGCGTTGGTCATCGTTTCGAGGGTGGTGAACGTCTTCGAGACCACGATGAACAGCGTCTCCGCCGGATCCAGATCGCGGGTGGACTCCACGAAGTCGGTGGCGTCGACGTTCGAAACGAACCGGAAGGTCAGGTCGCGCTGCGCGTAGTACCGCAGCGCTTCGTAGGCCATCACCGGGCCGAGGTCCGACCCGCCGATACCGATATTCACCACGTTGCGAATCGGTTTGCCCGTGTGACCGGTCCACTGGCCGCGGCGCACGCGTTCGGCGAACGCGGCCATGCGGTCGAGCACGGCGTGGACGTCAGGCACAATGTCGTGGCCATCGACCAGGATGTGCGCGTCGCGCGGCGCGCGCAGCGCGGTGTGCAGGACGGCGCGGCCTTCAGTGGTGTTGATCGCTTCGCCCGAATACATCGCGTCGATGGACGCTCTCAATCCGCGGGCCGCGGCAAGACGCACCAGTAAGCGCAGGGTTTCGTCGGTGACACGCTGCTTGGAATAGTCGAGGTACAGCCCGACGCCTTCGGTCGCAAGTCGCTCGCCACGCCGCGGGTCGTCGGCGAACAGCTGGCGCAGATGCACGTCTTTGATCTGGCCGAAATGCTCGGAAAGCGCGCGCCAGGCCGGCAACTGGGTGAGCCGCGCATGGCTGACTTGATTGGAGGTGGTGGCCATAGATAGGTGCTCCCTGTGAAGCCTACTTGCCGCGGCGCCACGAATCGGCGACGATCAGCTAACAAATACGGCTATGTCGAGCACCGAGACTACCACCCAGCCGGGCACAGGGGTCACGGACGGCTGATCGCCGCTGGCGTCGTCCGCGCCAAATTCATCGAGTTCGCGCTCGTTCGCGCTGGCGGGCGGCATGTACGCGTCGGATGGCGTCATGCGGAGCACGGTCGAGGCGGCAGGGAAAGTCGAGGTCCTGGGTCACCCCGGCTGGATCGTCGGCGGGCACATCCGGGCGGCGCACGCCGTGTCGGCGCGCGACGTTGGTTCGCCCACGACGTACCGACCGAGATCGCATCGACCGTCCGATGATCAGTCGGAGTGGTGATGGTGCGGCGTTGCGCCTGCCGCTGCGTTGGATTGCGATCCTCTACACCCGCGTTGCGGCGGACTTCGCGGCGACGGGCGCGCAGCTGCGCGGCAGCATGAGTCAGGTGCACGTCGCCGAGCCGGCGGCGTTCGAGCGGGCCCACTACGTGCGCACCGTTGGCGCGTTCTTCTCGCTGTCCAATCCGCTCGCGCTCCAGGGCGCGAGCGTCCGCGTGCCGCTGGACTGAGTCCTGGCCGCGCGGCCGAAACCCGCCCGCGACGGCCGAGTCAGGCCGGGCCATCACAAAGTCCGCCTCGGACCCTGGCTTGAGCCCTACCATTGGTGCCAGCCGTGACTGTTGCTGACCCGCTCGAGAATGTGCGCGCCTGGTGGGACGAGGACGCTGAGGGCGATCTCCAGGCGTACGACCCGGTTGAAGATGAACCCGCCCCCGCGGGCCCTGAGCCACCGCCGGCCGAGCCGACGCACGACTTCGTCCACCTGCACGTCCATAGCGAGTTCTCGCTACTCGACGGCCTGTCGCCCGTCAGACACGTCGTCGACGCGGTCAAGCGCACCGGCATGCGTGCCGTCGCGTTGACCGACCACGGCAACATGTACGGCGCCGTCGACTTCTACTCGCACGCGAAAGCCGCCGGTATCAAGCCCATCCTCGGCGTCGAGACGTACGTCAGTCCGCGCGGCATGTCCGACAAGGTTGGCAATCAGGACCGCAACTACTTCCACCTGGTGCTGCTGGCCAAGAACCTCGAGGGGTACCACAACTTGATCAAGCTGGTGTCGCGCGCCAGCCTCGAGGGCTACTACTACAAGCCGCGCATCGACCGTGCGCTGCTTGCCGAGCACGCGGCCGGGTTGATCGCGCTCAGCGCGTGCTACAGCGGCGAACCCTCGCGGGCCATCCTCGACAGTGACCCGAATCGGGCTCGCGAGGCGGCCGGCTGGTACCGCGAAGTGTTCGGCAGGGACTACTACCTCGAGCTGCAGGACCACGGCAATCCCGACGATCAGGTCGTCAACGCCGGGCTGCTGGAGTTGCACCAGCAACTGGGCATCCCGCTGGTCGTGACCAACGACACCCACTACGCCCTGCAGCATCAGGCCCCCGCTCAGGACATCCTGCTCTGCATCCAGACCAACAGCAACTTCGAAGATCCCAAGCGGATGCGCATGCAGCCCGAGGCCTTCTACCTGAAGTCGCCGGCCGAAATGTGGCAACTCTTTGGACATCTCCCGGATGCGCTGCGCAACACGGTGGCCATCGCCGAGCAGTGCGACGTGCAACTCGAGTTCGGTCGCCTCAGCTTTCCGACTCTGGACCACCTCGTCCCGGCCGGCCAGACGCCGCAAGAATTCCTGACCCGGACGTGCAACGAGGGGCTGGTGCGCCGCTATGGCGCCGGGCTCACGGCCGAGCACCGCCAGCGGCTGCAGTACGAGCTCGAGGTCGTCGAGAAGACGGGCTTTGCGGCCTACATCCTGTTCGTGTGGGACTTCGTCGCGTGGGCCCGCCAGCGCGGGATACCGTGCGGTCCGCGCGGCTCCGCGGCGGGCAGCATCATCGTGTACTGCCTGGGGATTGCCGACCTCGACCCCGTGAAGTACGGCATCGCGTTCGAGCGGTTCCTGAACCCCGAGCGCATTCAGATGCCCGACATCGACATGGACTTCGCCGATGACCGTCGGGACGAAGTCATCCAGTACGTGATCGACAAGTACGGCTCCGATCGCGTGGCGCAGATCATCACGTTTGGCCGTCTCCAGGCGCGGGCCGCCATTCGCGATGTGGGCCGCGCACTTGACCTGCCGTTGAACGAGGTCGACCGGGTCGCCAAGCTCATCCCCCAGATCCCGATTGGTTTGAAGATCGCCGACGCGCTCGAACAGAGCCAGGAGCTGAAAACCCTGTACGACGGTCAGCCGCACATCCAGCGGTTGATCAAGACCGCCCAGAGCGTCGAAGGCGTGGCCCGCAACGCCGGCACGCACGCGGCCGGCGTGGTCGTCGCCGACCAGCCGCTGATCAACTATGTGCCCCTGCAGCGCGCCACGCGCGGCGAGAGCGCCATGACCCAGTACGACATGAAGGTCCTGGACAAGATTGGCCTGCTCAAGATGGATTTCCTGGGGCTGGCGAACCTGACGATGCTGTCCAAGGCCCTCGACAACGTCAAGGCCAGGACGGGCATCGAGCTCGACCTCGCCAGGCTGCCACTCGACGATGCCACCACCTACGCCATGCTCAGTCGCGGCGAGACGCGGACCGTCTTCCAGCTTGAAGGCGGCGGCATGACGCGCAGTGTCCAGGAGCTGCAACCCAGCACCCTCGGCCACCTGGCGGCACTGGTCGCGCTGTACCGGCCCGGCCCGATGGCGCACATCCCGAGCTACATCGCGCGCCGCGACGGCCGCGAGCCGCCCGTCCCGCCCGATCCGTCGCTGGCCGACGTGCTCGAAGAGACCTACGGGATCATCGTGTATCAGGATCAGGTCCTCGAGGTGGTGCGCAAGTTGGCGGGCTACAGCCTGGGCCAGGCCGACGTGCTGCGCCGCGCGATGGGCAAGAAGGACCGAGAAGTCATGGCCCACGAAGGGCCGAAGTTCATGCAGGCCGTCCTGTCACACGGCTATTCGGCGAACACCGCCGAGCGCGTCTGGGAGCTGCTGCAACCATTCGCTGGCTATGCCTTCGGCAAGGCGCATGCCTACTGTTATGCGCTCGTCGCGTATCAGACGGCCTACTTCAAAGCGAACTACCCGGCCGAGTGGTTCGCCGCGGTGTTGAGCACGATCGCCGGGGATACAGAGAAAGTCGTCGGCGTGGTGGGTGAGTGCCGCCGGGTCGGCGTCGCGCTGCTGCCGCCGGATGTGAACGCCTCTGCGCTCGCCTTCCGCGTCGAAGCCAGCGGCGGCATCCGGTTCGGGTTGGCCGCGGTCAAGAATGTCGGCGAAGGGGCGGTCGAGCAGATCGTGAGCGAGCGTTTGGCCAGCGGTCCGTACACCAGCCTGGAAGAGTTCTGCCGGCGTCAGGACCTGCACACGATCAACAAGCGGGTCATCGAGTCGTTGGCCAAGTGCGGCGCGCTGGACGCACTTGGCCAGCGCGAGGCCCTGCTCGACAGCAAGCGCCTCGACTCGGCCATCGCCGCGGCGCAGATCGACCAGAAGGCGGCCAGCACGGGACAGGTCAGCCTGTTCGACCTGGTCGGCGGCGTTGAATCGCTGGCGCCGAAACCAGTCGTGGCGGCCGTGCCATTGGATGCCGCGAGCGGGCCCAGCCAGTCCAGGGAGCGTGCCCTGTGGGAAAAGGAAGTGCTCGGATTCCAGTTTGGCGATCACCCGTTCATGCAGGCGGCCGCCTGGCTCGCGAATGACCTCAGCCACGACACGAGTCAGCTCACGGCCGAACTGAGCGGGGAACGGGTCAAGATCGCCGGCCTGGTCACCGGCGTGCGGCGGATCGTGACGAAGACGAAGTCACAGATGGCAGTGCTGACGCTGGAGGATCTGCACGGCACGATCGAAGCCGTCGTGTTCCCGCGCGTGTACGAGCGCGGCATCGAGCTGTGGCGCGAAGACGCGATCTTGATCGTCGAAGGCAAGGTCGACACGCGCAGCGACCGGCCGCAGCTGGTCGTCGACCGCGCCGACGAGTGGTCCGGTCCGCCGCACGGAAAGACGGCGCCGCCGCTACGACTGGGTCCGGCCGCGAGTGACGGCGTACCACGCCAACCAGCGAACGGTACCCATGTTGTTGGACAGGCAGGTCCAACCGCTGCGAACGTCGGTGCCTCCAGCGGTGGCGGGCCGAACGTCGGTGCGTCCAGCGGTGTTGCGCGCGAAGACGGGCCGCTGCCGGCGCCGGCGCCCGCGCGGCGCGTGTTGCGAGTGGTGATCCCGCGCGGCGAAGACGACAACGCCTGCGTGCGCGTCCTCGAACAACTGCACGGTCTGGTCGAGCGGTTCCCGGGCTCGGACGAGATTCGGCTGGTCCTGCACGATCGCTCCGGGGGGCGCATCGAACTGGCGGGCACCGACATCCTGGTGCGCGACACCCCTGACCTGGAGTCGCAGGTCCGCACCCTGGTCGGCGCGGAGAACCTGGTCGTCGACAGCTCAGCGACTGACGGAAGCCTTGTCCGCCGCTAGTCCGCCGGCGATCGGCCGGCTCGCCCCGACAAACCGCGGGCCCCAGTAGTCATCCCACAGGTTGTTGACGATGACACCGGTCGATTCGTTGGCGGCGTGCACGAACTGACCGTCGCCGACGTAGATGCCGACGTGGCTCAGACCGCTCCGGTAGGTGTTGGCAAAGACGACCACGTCGCCTGGCGCCAGGTCGTCGGCGCTGATCGAGGCGCCGCTCGCTAACTGGCCGGCCTCGTTGTGGGGCAGTGACACGGCGAACTGGCCGAAGACCCACATCACAAAACCGGTGCAGTCGAAGCCCGTGGGCGAGGCTCCGCCCCAGATGTAGCGACTGCCGACGTAGTGCTCGGCCAGATCCGCCACCTGAGTACCCGACGCGGGTGCCGCGGCGGCAGTGCCAAAGGTCGAAAAAGTGCTGAACAAGGCGCAGATCAGCGCACGGCGCCAGACGTGACGGACAAAAACAGGCAGCAAGGACCACAGGTCTCCTTGGAAACGCGGATTGGCCGAGCGGTGACGCGAGTGGAAACGCCAACCCGCAAGAAGGCAGGGCTAGCGCGCGAGACTCGCGCCAAGCGAAGCTTGGGGGGCCCAAGCGACGCTCGGCGGGCCGGTCGCTTTAGAGACCGGCGCGAGGAGGTATTGAGCGCTCAGTGGCGCGGTGTGCGCCCTTATAGCCAGCGGCGGGCGACCCGGCAAGCCCCTGGCCGGGCCGAATGGCCCTATCCGAGCATGCTAGAGTCCCGTGGGACGGCCGCATGCGCAACCTGTTTCGTAAGGAGCCGCGCCACATTTCCGTCCCGGGTGTCGCGCGTACGGCGCCTGGCGCAGGCGCCGATCGAACGGCCGACGGCCTGTGGGTGCGGTGCGAGAACGAGCGCTGCCGCGAGCTCCTGTACATCCGCGAGTTCGAGAACAACCTGAAGGTCTGCCAGAAATGCGACCACCATGCGCGGCTCAACGCACGCGAGCGGATCGCGCAGCTCACTGACGCCGGCTCGTTTGTGGAGCACGACACCGACCTGGCGCCGGCCGATCCACTTGGGTTCGCGGCGACCGGCGAAAGCTACAGCCGCCGGCTGATCGCGGCGGCGTCAAAGACCGGCGAACGCGAGGCCGCGATCGGCGGCCGGGCGACGGTCGATGGCGTCCCGCTCGAACTGGTGGTCCTCGACTTCGGCTTCATGGGCGCCAGCATGGGCAGCGTCGTCGGCGAAAAGATCGCCCGCGCCGCCGAACGCGCGGCAGGGCGGGGCGTGGCGCTCGTGACCGTGAGCGCCTCAGGCGGCGCGCGCATGCACGAGGGCATCTTCTCGCTCATGCAGATGGCCAAGACCGTGACCGCGCTGGCCAGCCTCGGCGCGGCGCAGGCGCCGCACATCTCGATCCTGGCGGATCCGACGTTGGGCGGCGTGACGGCCAGCTACGCCGGCGTCGGAGACGTCATCCTGGTCGAGCAGGGCGCGCTGGTCGGCTTTGCCGGCCCGCGGGTCATCGAACAGATCACCAAGCAGAAGCTGCCGCCCGATGCTCAACGCGCGGCGTTCCTGCTCGAACACGGGATGGTCGACCTGGTCGTGCAGCGCCGCGACCTGCGGCCGACGCTCAGCCGGGTGCTGCGGCTGTACGCCGGCGTTGTCCGCCGGGTTCCGACGAAAACGGCGCCATGAGCCGGAACGGGCCGGTGCGGCTAAAACTCAAGCCTCAGGACGCGCCGCGGCGGGGGGCCTGGGAGCGAGTCAAACTGGCTCGCCACCCGCAGCGACCGTACACGCTCGACTATCTGCAACTCGCTTTTTCGGACTTCCTCGAGCTCCACGGCGATCGCCTGTTCGGCGACGACGCGGCCATCGTCGGCGGCCTGGCAGTGCTCGAGCAACGCACGGTGATGGTCATCGGTCATCAGAAGGGCCACGACACCAGAGAGAACATGCTGCGCCGCTTCGGCATGACGCGGCCCGAAGGCCATCGCAAGGCGCTGCGATTCATGCGCCACGCCGAGAAGTTTGGCATCCCGGTGATCACCCTGATCGACATCCCCGGCGCCGACCCGTCGCTGGTCGCCGAGGAACGGGGTCAGGCCTTTTCGATTGCCGAGAACTTGCTGGCGATGAGCCGTCTGCGGACCCCGATCGTCAGCGTCATCGTCGGCGAGGGCGGCTCGGGTGGCGCGCTCGCCCTCGGGCTCGCGGACCGCGTTCTGATGCTCGAAAACGCGATCTATTCGGTCGCCTCGCCGGAGGCCGCCGCCAGCATTCTCTGGAATGACGGCGCGCGCGGCCCGGAGGCGGCCGAGGCCTTGAAGATCACCGCGCCCGACCTGCTCGGCTTCGGCATCATCGACGCCATCATTCCCGAGCCGCCCGAGGGCGCGCACACCGATCACGCCGCCACCGCGCAAGCGCTCCAAAAAGCGTTGGTCGCCCAACTCGCGGCCCTGGACGGCGTCGACATCGACGACCTCCTTGTGCAACGCGCACACCGCTATCGCGGCATCGGCGTCTTCAACGTGTGAGCGCGGAGTACCAACGCTTCGAGACGACGGCGATCGAGCTTGCGCGCGCCGCGGGCGAGCGCGCGCTCAGCGCGTTCAAGAGCGTCGTCGTGCTCGAGTTCAAGGGCAAGAAGCAAGACAATCCCGTCACGGCGCTCGACCGCGACGTCGAGACGTTCCTGCGCACCGAGCTGCGCGCGGCGTTTCCCGACCACGGCTTGCTGGGCGAGGAGCACGCCGACGACATCGCTGCAGAGGCACGCTTCGTCTGGGTGATCGACCCCATCGACGGGACCATGAATTTCGCCTCTGGTTTACCGCTGTTCGGCATTTCGATCGGTCTGCTGGCGGATGGCGCGCCCGTGGCCGGGTGCATCTGGGTGCCGGTCGGTCCGTCGCTCGGACCCGGCGTTTACCACGCGCGCGTCGACGGCGGCGCGTGGTTCGACGATCAACCGGTGCGCGTCTCGCGCGCCGTCGACGAGCGCGGCCAGATCATGGCCATGCCGGGCGGCTACCTGCGCGCGTTTCGCTTCCGCCGCCCGGCGCGAGACGTGCCGCGGCCGGCGCGGGCGTTGCCCGATGCGCGCACCACGGGCAGTTGCACCGCCGAGCTCGTGCTCATCGCCAGCGGCGCCCTTCGGGCGGGCGTGTTCATCAAGCCGAGCATCTGGGACGTCGCGGCGGGGGCGCTGATCGTGCGCGAAGCCGGCGGACAGGTACTGACCTGGAACACCGGCCACTGGCGAGCGTTCGAACGCTTTGAGCCCGAGCCACCGGACCGTGGCAAAGGCCCGCCCGCCCTGCGCCACTGGGGCCGCCCCCTCCTGATGGGCGCCCCCGATGCCGTCGACCGCCTCACCGCGCGGATGGCGTGGCATCCGAAGCTGCCAAAGCCCCTGCAGAAGCTCATCGGCGCGTAGCTGCGCTGAGGCGCCGTGGAATAGTCATCTGGATCTCTGGCCTCAAGGGAGCGAGCGAAGCGAGGCGGAGACCCGGAGTTGCTCGACGAGCGTCAGCATGTCCAGCAGCGCATGGCGTAGCTGGGCAACGCCAACCGTGCGACGCCGAAGCTCGGCCCTGACCGCTTCGCGCGTTGGTTCGTCGCGGACGAAGACAAAGTCGGCGAGCGGCGACTGGTCAGCTAACAGAATGCCGAACTGGAACAGTGCCGCGTGGCGGCGGCGAACCTGGGCCAGGCCGACCAGTTTGGCCGCGCCGACCACCACCTCGTGCGGCGACAGCGCGCCGTAGCAGGTCGTCAGCAGCAGCCGCGAGACCGCATCATCCTGCGTCTTGAGCGCGGCAACGTCAGCGCGAGCCTCGTCGACCTCAACGCGGCGGGCACCCTGCACACCGAGACCCGCGAGGCGCGCTGACAAATGCTCGCCGAGCCAGCGGTACGACGCCGTCAGGTCGTCGCCGAGTAGCGGATGCGGCAGCGGCACGCAGATCGCGCCACACAGCATGCTGTCGCGATCGACCAGGACCGCGCCGCCACCGGCGCGCCGATGCAGCACCTCGACGCCCGCGGCCGCACACCGCGCCAGATCAACCACCTCCGCCACCCGCCGCCGCAGACCGAGGCCCAGCACGACCGCGGGCGACGCGGCCACGTACCAGCGTTCGAGGTGCGGCCCGCCCGACTGCACTTGGTCGAGCAGCGCTTCGTCTCGCGCCAGCGCTTCGCGCGGCGGCTCGGCTGGTAGGCTGAGAGGCGTGGCGTGGCGCGGCAGCCGCATATCAGTCATTTTCCCAACCTACAACGAGCGCGAGTCGATTCGGGCAGCCATCCTCGATTTTGCCTCGACGGAGGTTGTCGACGAGATCGTGGTCGTCAACAACAACGCCGCGGCGGGCACGTCCGAAGAAGTCGCCGCGGCCACGGCGCAGGTCGTCAGCGGCACGCTGGTACGGGAAGTCCACGAACGTCGGCAGGGCTACGGCTATGCCATCCAGCGCGGATTGCGCGAGGCCAGCGGCGACTACATCGTGATCTCTGAGCCCGACGGGACCTTTCTGGGCCGCGACACCTTCAAGCTGCTGGCCTATGTCGACGACTTCGACGTGGTGTACGGCAGCCGCACCGCGCGGACCTTCATCTGGCGCGGCGCGAACATGGGCGCCCTGTTGCGCTGGGGGAACTGGGGCGTGGCCAAGCTGATGGAGTTCCTGTTCAACAGCACGAACCTGACCGATGTGGGTTGCACCATGCGGTTGATTCGCCGGGACGCGCTGGCGCAAGTCGCGTCTGAATTCACGATCGGCGGCAGTGCCTTTGGGCCCGAGATGATGCTGCTCAGCCTGTTGCATGGGCTGCGCGTCATCCAGATCCCGGTGAACTATCTGCCCCGCGTCGGCATCTCCAGCGTCACCGGCGACACGCGCAAAGCCATCGTGCTGGGTGTCTGGATGATCACCCTGGTGCTGCGGTACCGACTCCGTGCCTGGGCACGATCGCTCGGCCCGGCCCGCGAGGTCAATCCGGCAACAGTCGCAGCGCCGCCACATGCCGTGGCCGAACAGCGCCCAAATGGCGACGATCGAGGGTAATCACCAGGTCCGTGCCGAGCCGCTCGGCGAGCGCGACAATGGAAGCGTCGGTGCCACCCAGCGGGAAGTCGGCGTATTGTTCGACAAGTTCGGCGATCCGCAGCCATTCGGCGGATAGGGGCGCTTCGACCTCGAACTCGCGCAAAGCCCGCAGGAAGCCAGCTTCGGCGGGCGCGCCAAGTCGGAGGCCAAGAAAATACGTGACCTCTGCGACAACCATGGTGGGAATGATCAACTCGAAATCTGGCCGTGCCAGAATGCCACGACATGCATCATGGTGCTCATCTGAGCGATCAGCCCAGGCGTACAGAGGGCCGGTGTCAACGATCGCGATCGATGGCATCGACCCATTCCCGAGCAAGGATGTCCTCGATGTCGCGCGCGGTGTGCCGATGGCCACTACTGCCAAGAGATTCGAACGGGAGGCGCCTCGGGCCGCCGAGATGGAAATGCGCCGCGAGCGCTGCACGAACGATCTCAGAGACGGAACTGCGGCGGCGACGGGCCTCGCGTTCGACAGTCGCGGCAAGGTCGTCGGGCAGGCTGATCGTGGTGCGCTTCATACGTGCATACTAGCATCACTGCCCCGATCGGCTTCGTCGAACCGCCGCCCCAGGTCGGCGACGCTGGGCAGGACGTGCTCGGGCGGATCGGCGGACCCTTCGGCGCTGGTGGCGACGCCGGTCAGGACCAGCAGCGCGTCCATGCCGGCCGCGTGCGCGCCGGCGACGTCGGCCTCGAGATTGTCACCCGTGTACAGGCACTCGCCGACCGGCTGGCCGATGCTGTGCGCCGCCTCGAGCAGCAGCGTGATCGACGGCTTGCCGACGACCACGTCCGGTGGCCGACCCGCCCCACGCTCGAGGGCGGCGACGAAGACGCCCGCGCCCGGCACCAGATCACCATCCGCGCCAACATACGTGCGGTCGACGTTGACCGCCACAAATCTCGCCCCGCGCAGCAGGGCCCGCAACGCGGTTGTGAGCGCTTTATACGAGATCCCCGTGTGGTTCCCGACCACCACGTAGTCGACCTCTACGTCGTCGCTGACGACCAGCCCGCACCGCTCGACCTCGTTCCGAAAGCCAGGGTTGCCAAACACCAGGACGCGCGCGCCCGGCATCTCGTGGGCCACGAGCTGGGCCGTGGCGACCATCGCCGAAAAGACCTCGTGGTCGTCCAGAGGCAGGCCGAACCGGCGAAATCGCTCGGCCAGCTGGTGCCGACTCAGCGACGAATTGTTCGTGACGGCAACGATCTTTTTACCGTGCGCCTTCAACGCCTGGAGCGCTTCGGCCGCGCCGGGCACGGCGTGACCGTGGTACGTGAGCGTCCCGTCCACGTCGAACAGGTAGGCGGCGTAGCTCGCCAGTCCCCGCTGGGGTGGGTGAGACACCGGCGTTCCAGCGCAGTTTAGCTGACCGGCGCGTCAGCCACGCAAACCTGCCACGTGGCAGCTAGGTCCGAACGGGGTGCCTGCCGATAGTCAATACATGAGGCATTCGAGTGGTCGGGCACAGGCGCTGGTTGAGTTCGCGTTCGTACTGCCTGTCATACTCATGCTTTTGCTCGGCATGATTGATTTGGGCCGCGCCTTCGTGTTCGGGGTCGTGGTCCAGGACGGCGCGCACGCTGCCGCTCGCGTGAGCGCCAAGTCAAACTACGATGCCAGTGTCGACGACGCCGTCGTGCTCGGGCGGCTGGTTGGGACTTCGAATCCCGCGCTCACGGCTTGCTCGAACCCGACCGCGTGGGGGTTGCAGCCGTGCGGCTGGACTTTCACCCTGTCCGTGGACAACGGTGCAACGAGCTATTCGTCGATCTCAGCAGCGCGCGCGGCTGGAGCCCTCGCGGGCGCACAGGTAACGATTACGGCCCGCGGGTCGGTCGCGCTCTTCCCGGGCATGCAACTGGGGGCCTGGGGCCTCAAAATGCCGCAGATCAGCGTTCAGGGTCAGTCGGCGATGGTGATCCTGTGACCGCGCGGCCGCGCCAGCGAGCGCAGGCGATCATCGAGTTCGCTGTAGTCGTGCCGCTCCTGCTGCTGCTGATGTTGGGGCTCCTGGACTTCTCCCGCCTCTTGTTCACGTACATTTCGCTGTCGAACGGGGCTCGCGAAATGGCCCGCGCAGCGGTCCTCACGACGAACTGGAGTCCGACCGCGCCAATCGATGCGTTCAACAACTACACCATCGTGGCGGGCGCTCAGCACGCGAGCACCGACCAGATGACGATTACGATTGGCAACGCCGCGTGTGCCACGGCGCTGGATACCGGTGGCACGCTGCCATGCAGCGCGCCGGGCACCTCGACGAGTGTCACCTGCACACTTCCGCTCCGGTCGGCAGCGTGCACCCTCAGCCCACCCCCGCAAGATGGATTCGTGCAGATTTCGCTGAGCTACACGTTTAATTTCAACCCGTTGTTTCAAAACCAGGTGACCGCGATGGGCGCCTCGTTCGTGCCATCCCTCAGCGTCCTGACCACGACCTCCAGGGCCTACGCAGAATGAAACAATCCGGCCAGATCCTGGTCCTGTTTGCGCTCGGCCTGCTCGCTATAACGGCCATGGTGGGCCTGGTCGTAGACGGCGGCGACATCTACGTCCAGCGACGCACTGCGCAGAACGCAGCCGATGCCGCGGCACTGGCGGGCGCCCGGGCCTTGCTGATGGCGACGACCAACCCGACCAGTGCCATTGGCACCGAAATCTGCAAGTACCTGCTGGCAAATAGCTTTGGCACGCCACCCACGGGGTCGGCGTATTTCGTCGACATCAACGGCGGGCCACTGGGTGCGATTACGCTACCGACGCACTGCGTGGGATCGGCCAATAGTGGCATCCCCACGGGTGCAGCCGGGGTACACGTTGACGCCACAATCGGGCCGTTCAACACCTACCTCGTCCAGATCGTGGACATCCGGAATATGACCGTCCGTGCGGACGCGTCCGCTGGCGTCGGGGTACTCGGCATCCCAAACGCCTACTTGACGCCGCTGGCTGGTTGTGGGCCTGACATGCTCTTCGACGGTAAGTCAGACACGCCCTTCGACAACATCCTCCTGGGGGACGGCGTGACCACCGCATACTCGATCAATCCAGCCCGATACGGTGACGACCTGGTGCTCCAGGGTGCCCAGCTGAGCTCGCACGAGGACCCCGCGGTGTGCCCGAGCAGCGGTGGCGTCAGCTGGAAGGGCAAGCTCAACATCAGCGGTCTTGCGGGCGTGTTGGTGCCACCCATGTCCGTGCCAACCGACAACGGCAACGGCACCATTGACACTGCCATCAACAACGCGTGCGCCGCGACCGGGCAAGGTACGCCAGTAAGTACGGCGCCGCTCCCGGATGTGTGTCTGCTGCTGGTCCCGATCGCCGCGCCACCCAACCCGACGGGCGATGCCAACATTGTGACGTTCGCCTGCATGAGTCTGTACACGCCCGTGCAGGGGTTTCAAAAGTGGCGCGGCGTGCTGCGACCAACTGGCGCGTGTAACTACGGCACCTACACGCGGTCCTGGACGTGGGGCACGCTGAGCGCCAACACAAAGGTCTTCCTGGCCCAGTAGTGCCTACATCCGCGGGATGATGCGCTCCGAAGATCATCCCCGCGGCGTATCCGCAACCAGCCTCGCGAGGGACGTGGCGCGCGCCGTCTCAGGCCTACGCTGCTGTCATGCAGATCACCGAAAGCGTTAACGCTCCACTCGCCACGTCTCACTCAAAACTAATTCGTCGCTGGGTTCGTCCGGGCCTCACCGCCGGGGCGGCGTTTCTGGGTTTCGAGATGCTCGCCGGCTCCTTTTCGACGAGCGTCTGGGCGTTTCCGCAGGCTGTCGCGGAGACGATTGGGATCGGCGTGCCGACGCAACCGCTCGCTCCGGTGGCGTTGCTGGCCGGCATCGCGATTCACCTGGCGTTCTCCGTCGGCCTGGGGATACTGTTCATTGCGATCGCCGACCGGTTCTCTCTGACGGGCAAGACGCTGGTGGCAGCTGGCGTGTTGTACATGTGGGCCGAATCGGCAATCAGCATCTGGCTGGTGCTGCACACGCTCGTTCCGGACACGCTGCCCGTCTTGCTCGGGGCAGTCCCGTTCTGGGCGTCGTTCGTCGGCCGCACCGGTTTCGGCGTGCTTCTGGCGCTCATGTATGCCCAGCAACGCACGCACGCTAAATGAATCGGCCGAACGGCCAGAGCGGCGATGGCGAAGGCGCCCAGACCGCCGACAGCTCCGACGACTAACGTCTCATTACTGGCTTCCAGGCTTCAAGAGGGGGTTCCCAGGCGTACTGGGGCCTCTTTTCGCGTCCGGCGGCTTGCGACCGGACGCCACCAGGACGAGCTGCAGGATGAACGCATCGGGCGAGTCGACAAAGCTTGCGTACGCCGTCCGGTAGCCCTCCCATTCGGCGGGCGTCAGCCCACCGGCGCCCACAAACGGGCGGTATCGCTCGGGCGCGTACTGGGGTAAGAATGGGTCCAGGCCCAGCTCGTCGCTGTGAAAGACCACCGCCTCGAGGCCAAGATCGGTAAAGCCGGCCGCGGCCAGCAGGCGCCAGAGTTTGCGGCCGATCTCCCGATCTCCCGCCTGGCCGGCCTGGACCTGACGCACCTTCAGGCCCACGGCGTCAAATGCCGAACCGCGCGGCACGACCATGCCGCCAACGCCATCGTCGACGTCCACAATGGCCAGGCTGCCGCCCGGTTTGAGCAGCCGCAGAATCTCGAGCAGGGCCAGGTCCGGGGCGGCCAGGTGCTGGAACACAAAGCGCGCCAGCGCGAAGTCAAACGTGTCGTCCGGCAAGTCCGTCATCAGGATCGACGCCTGGACGATCTCAAATCGATCCGGCGGCTGGTTGGCGAGCTGCGCACGCGCAACGTCGCACATGCGCGGATCCAGCTCGACCGCCGTGACCGTGCAGTGTGGCAAGCCGGTCAACAGCGATTCGGTGATGAACCCGGGTCCGCTGCCGACTTCCAGGATGGACATGCCATCGCGCAGGCCAGCCTGAACCAGCACCTTGACTTCCTTCGGCCAGCTCAGGCCGACCTGGGCGTGCAAGCGTTCGACGTCGGCATGCAGCCGCGACGACGCCAGGCGGGCATCCTCCATCGCCGGCCGAGCCGCAAGCTACATGCCCACGGATCGAATCTTGCGGCAAGGTCCACGAGGCATCGCCGCGCTGCAATGAGCACCAGTTCCAGCTTGGACGAGTTACGGTGGCCGCGTACGCCCCCGAGCAACTCACTGGATCCACAGGACTGGGCGGCGTTCCGAGCCGAGAGTCACCAGATGCTGGATGACATGCTGAGCTATGTCGAACACATCCGCCAGCAGCCCGTGTGGCAGCCGATCCCGCCCGAGACGCGCGCGCGATTTCAGGAGCCGCTGCCGTATGCGGCCGGCAGTCTCGCCGCCGCGCACCAGAGCTTTGTAGCTGACGTCCTGCCGTACGCCGTGGGCAATGTCCATCCGGGCTTCATGGGCTGGGTGCATGGTGGCGGCACGCCCGTGGGCATGGTCGCCGACATGCTGGCCGCCGGGCTCAACGCCAACGTCGGCGGCCGCGACCAGATGCCGGTCGAAGTCGAGCGCCAGGTCGTTCGCTGGATGCGCGAGTTGTTTCGATTCCCGGAGACGGCCAGTGGCATTTTCGTGACCGGTACGTCCATGGCCAACCTGATGGCGGTGCTGGTAGCCAGAACCGCCGTGCTGGGCACGCAGGTCCGCCAGACCGGGCTGCAAGGCCCTGGAATGCGGCTGGTCGCCTATACGTCGGCCGCGGCGCACGGGTGCATCGCCCGGGCGATGGACCTCTCCGGCCTGGGCACCGCGGCGCTGCGCCGCATTCGCGTCAATGCCCACCACCAGATCGATGTCGCCGCGCTCCAGGCGGCCATCGCCGCTGATCGTGCGGCCGGCCTGCAGCCGTTCTTCATCGCGGCCACCGCCGGGACCGTCGACGTCGGCGCCATCGATGATCTCACCGGCGTGGCTGAACTGGCCCAGCGTACCGGGGTGTGGTTCCACGTGGACGGGGCGTACGCGGCGCTGGGCATGCTGGCGCCGGACATCGCCCCGCTGCTGGCTGGCATCGAGCGCGCTGATTCGCTCGCCTTTGACTTCCACAAGTGGGGCCAGGTGCCGTACGACGCCGGCTTCCTCCTGGTCCGCGAGGCGTCCACACATCTGGCTGCCTTTGCCGCGCCGGCAGCGTACCTGCGACGCGAAGCGCGCGGGCTGGCGGCCGGATCGCCCTGGCCGTGCGATTTCGGTCCGGACCTGTCACGCGGGTTTCGGGCGCTGAAGACCTGGTTCACCTTCAAGGTGTACGGCGCCACGCGGCTGGGCCAGGTGATCTCGGAGACGTGCCGTCTGGCCCGCTATCTCGCGGCCCAGGTGGAGGCGAGTTCAGAGCTCGAATTGATGGCGCCGGTGACGCTCAATATCGTCTGCTTTCGTTTTCGCTGCGCGGATTCTGACAGCGTCAATCGGACCATCGTTGCCGATCTACAGGAGTCCGGGATCGCCGTGCCGTCCACGACCACGATCGATGGCCAGCTTGCCATTCGCGCCGCGATCGTCAACCACCGCACCATGGCACCGGACATCGACATCCTGCTGGCGGCCGTGATCGCCATCGGAGGGCGGCTCGTGCACGACTCACTACCAGATACGCTCCGGGCGGCCGCGGTTGCGTTTGCCCCCTTGATCGGCGTCGCCCGGCTGGCCCGTCGCGCCTTCCTCGGTGAGGATCTGGCGCCACTGGCCACAGCCCTACTCGCGCGGGCCCAGGCGCATCCGACCGACGCCAACGCGATGCTCGACTGCTCAACGGTGCTCCAGCTGCGAGGGAACCACGACCTTGCCATGTCACTCCAGGCCGAAGCCGTCAAAACGCGGGCCCTGTACTCCCTGCCGTCGCACGCGCCCGGGCGTGACTTGCGATTGCTGGTCCTCATGGGGCCGGGCGACCTGATGGCCAACACGCCCATCGAGTTTCTGGTCGAGGACTCCGACGTGTCGCTGGACCTGCTGTATTTGACGCTCGAATCGGAGTGGCCGGAAATCGTCCCGGATCACGATGTGCTGCTGGTGGCGATCGGCGAGTCCGAAGCCAACCAGCCATTGCTCCGGCGGGTAGCCGGTGCGCTTGACGGGTGGTCGCGTTCGGTTATCAATCGGCCCGAGCGCATAGCCGTGCTCACGCGAGATGGAGTCTACGGGGCGTTGCGCGACATACCTGGCGTGGCGATGCCGACCAACGTCCGCACCGACCGGGACGCGTTGCGGGCGATTGGCGACGGCCGCGTACCGCTGGCCACGCTCCTGCCGGAGGACGACTTCCCGCTGATCGTGCGGCCCATCGGATCGCACGCCGGCCAGGGCCTCGAAAAGATCGAGGCGGCGAGCGACATCGCCGCCTATCTGGGGCGCGTTGACGCCGAGCGACTCTACGTGTCCCCGTTCGTCGACTACCGGGGCCCGGATGGCGTGTACCGCAAATACCGGATCGCGCTGATCGAGGGGCGCCCGTTCGTGTGCCACTACGCGATGTCGACGCACTGGAACATCGCGTACTTCAACGCCGGCATGGCCGAGAGTGCCGCCAAGCGCGCCGAAGAAGCGGAGTGCATGGCGCATTTCGATGAACAGTTCGCGGTCCGCCATGCCGCGGCCCTGCGCGCGATTGACGAGCGCATGGGCCTATCCTACGTGGCGCTCGACTGCGCCGAGACCCGCGCCGGCGAGCTCCTCAT
>DATGER010000133.1:0-96117 GCA_035309865.1 Chloroflexota bacterium | reverse complement strand
ACCGCGGCGAGCCCGAGCAGGAGCAGCCCCGTGCCGACGTTGGTGGTCACGACCTGATCCGTGATGCCGTGCGCGGTCATTCCCCCGACAATTCCGAGGCCCGCGAGCAGCAACTGACGCCGGGCTGGCACCGCGCCGTGCCGGCGAGCGACCAGCGCGGCGGCAACCGCGAGCAGCGGCACCGCCAGCATGCCCAGCGCACCCAGCGGGCCCATCTCGAGGTAGCTCTGGACGAAGGTGTTGTGGGCGTACACGATGCGCTCGGGGTCGGGATTGATCTCGTACTGCAGGGCGACCCGGTTGGCCGTATCCACGCCGAGACCGACCCCGGTGAGCGGATACTCGACCAGCAGCCGCGCCAGGTCGCCCCAGTAGGTCAGTCGGCCGGCGGTGGAGCTGAATTCGAGGCCCTTATCGAAAATACCCGCGGCGGCGACGATGAGCCCGATGGGTGCCGCGACGAGTGCCGTCAGCGCGTACCGCCGCGGCCAGGCGAAGAGCCCGATCAGCAGGATGCCCGCGGCCAGGCCTGTCAGCCCGCCGCGCGCGCCGGTACCCACCAGCAGGATGAGGCTGGCGCCGATAACGGCGAGCAGCGCGCCGGCCGTTGGGAGCCGCGGCCGCGGGGTCAGCAACGCACCACAGCCAAAGATCGCCACCAGGCACAGGTCGGCCAGTCCGTTGTAGCCGACGATGAAGCGCGTATTGGTCACGTCGACGGAGTCCGTGACGCGCGCCAGCCCGAAGACGGGCCGAAAGAGGACCTGCAGCGGCAAGCCGACCAGCCCGCGAAACGCATCCGGCCCGGTCGCCGAGATCACCCAGACCCCGCCAGCCAACGCCAGCGCCACCGCCGTTACCAGCACCGGTCCCGGCCGCTCGATGCGTCTCAGCCCCAGCATCGCCCCGACGCCCAGCAGGCTCGTCAGCACCAGCCCGAGCAGCCTCTCGCCCGCGACCGCTTGATCGAGCGTAAAGCAATAGCCTATCGCGCCTCCCGCGATCAGCAGCCCGCAAGGCACCAGCAGCGCCCAGAGCGCCCGCCACCGCATCTCGAAGACCCCCGCCCTCGCCCCCGAGCGCAATTCAAGATCTAGCGCGGCGCTAGTCAAACTGCGCAGGTTGTAGCACGTCAGCCGCCAGTACCCAGCCGTCCGCATCGCGCCGCCCGTCACGGGCGTTCGCACGACACGACCCTGCCCGTTCGCGCAGAATGAGGCCGTGCCACCGCCGATCAAGGTTCTCCGCGTCATCACGCGGCTCAATATCGGCGGGCCGGCGATCCACGCCATCCTGCTCACTCGGGCGCTCAACGACGGCACTGCTTTCCAGTCGACGCTCGTCACCGGGACCACGGCGCCGCACGAGGGCGACATGCTCGATCTTGCCCATGCCCGTGCGGTCGAGCCCGTCGTACTGCGTGCCCTCGGCCGTGAGATCAGCCCGCTCGACGATCTCGGGGCACTCGCCCGCATGGTCCAACTCACGCACCGGGTGCAGCCGGATGTGGTGCACACCCACATGGCCAAGGCCGGGACTGTCGGCCGCCTCGCGGCGCGCATCTGCGGCGTGCCCCTGGTCGTGCACACCTACCACGGCCACGTGTGGAACAGCTACTTCAGCCCGATCAAGACGCGCATCTTCCTGACCATCGAGCGCGCGCTCGGTCTCGCGACCAACCGCATCATCGCCGTCGGCGACGGGCAGCGCGCCGAAATCGCGAGCTACGGCGTGGCGCCCTTGACCAAACTGGTCACGATTCGGCTGGGCCTGGAGCTTGCCCAGTTCCTGGGGGCCGAGCAGACGCGCGGCCAGTTCCGCCGCGAGTTGGGCATCCCACCGGCGATCCCTCTGGTTGGCATCGCCGGCCGGCTCGTGCCCATCAAGGCCCACGAGGTCTTCCTGCAAGCCGCGGTCAGGATCCGCGCGAGGCTGCCGAACGCCCAGTTCCTGGTCATCGGCGACGGCGAGCGCCGCCAGGAGCTCGAAACGCTCGCCGCTGACCTGGGCCTGAGCGAGAGCGTGCGCTTCCTGGGCTGGCGCCGTGACATGGTCCGCGTCTACGCCGACCTGGACGTGGTGGCGCTGACCTCGCTCAACGAGGGCTCGCCAGTGGTGCTCATCGAGGCCCTGGCGTCAGCCCGGCCGGTCGTTTCCACCGCAGTCGGCGGGGTGCCCGAAGTCGTGATCGATGGTCAAACGGGCTTGACGGTGCCCGTCTCGGACGTAACTGCGCTCGCCAAGGCAACTCTCACGCTGCTCGGCGACCACGTCCTGGCGAACAAACTTGGCGCCGCGGGGCGACGACACGTCTACCCGGGTTACGATTCCAGCCGACTGGTCGACGATGTGAAAGACCTGTACCTGCGCGAGCTAGCCGCCCTGGGCCGTTTCCCGAGCATCGGAGTCCCTGCTTAGTGCGGCGCGTGCTCGTCACCGGCGGGGCGGGTTTCATTGGTTCGCATCTCGCCGAACGCCTTCTCGAGCGGGGCGAGCACGTCACGGTCCTCGATGACTTTTCGACGGGCCGCCGCGCCAACCTGGCCGCCGTCGACGGGCACCCGAACCTCGAATTGATCGAAGGCTCCGTTCTGGACGGCGCCCTGGTCGCGCGCCTCGTCGGCGAGGTCGACGTCGTGTATCACCTCGCGGCAGCGGTCGGGGTCGATTGGGTACTGCGCCACCCGCTGCGCTCGCTGGAGACCAACATCCTGGGGACCGAGAACGTCCTGCGCGCGTGCGCGGCCATCGAGGGCGGGCGGCGGGTGCTGATCGCGTCGACGTCGGAGGTGTACGGCAAGAACGACAAGGACGCGCTCACCGAAGACGACGATCGCGTGCTCGGCTCGGCGCGGTTGTCGCGCTGGTTCTACGCGTCGGCGAAGGCCATCGACGAGGCGTTTGCACTCGCGTACTGGCACGAGTGTCGCTTGCCGGTGACGGTCGTGCGCCTGTTCAACACGGTCGGGCCGCGCCAGACGGGCCGCTACGGCATGGTGGTCCCGCGTTTCGTGCGCTGGGCGCTGCGGGGCGAGCCGCTGCGCGTGTTTGGCGATGGCCAACAGACGCGCTGCTTTACGAACGTCCACGACGTGGTCCGCGCGCTGATTGCGCTGACCGAGACGCCCGCCGCGGCCGGCGAGATCTTCAACATCGGCAAGCCGGACGAGATTCGCATCGTCGACCTCGCCAAACGCGTCATCGAGCTCACCGAAAGCGCCTCAGAGCTGAAACTGATGCCCTACGACGCCGAGGAGGCCTACGGCGAGCGCGCGGCCGGCTACGAGGACATGCGCCGCCGCGTGCCGGACGCCTCGAAGCTGTTCGCCTTTACCGGCTTCCGGCCAGCCATCGGCCTGGAGCAAACGCTCCGCGAAGTCATCGATTTTGAGCTCTCAGCCGTCAGCGATCAGCCATCAGCCGAAGACTCAGCCGAGCGCGCACAGGACGGTGTTGCCGAACGCGGAGCTGGCGGTGCGCCGGAACGCGCGGCTGGCGGTGCGCCGGAACGCGCGGCTGGCGGTGCCGCGGAATTCGGGATTCGCTCCCCCCTCTCCCGCGGAGGGAGAGGGGGGCTGGGGGGGTGAGGGCCGCCGAATTATGTGTGGGATCTGTGGCGTCGTAACTTTCGGCTCTCGAGCGCAGGAAATAGACGAGCCCACTTTGCGCGCCATGGCGAGCACCATGCGGCACCGCGGCCCCGACGACAACGGCTACTACGTTTCGCCCGACCACCATCTCGGCTTCGGCTTCCGCCGCCTGAGCATCGTCGACCTGAACACCGGCGAACAGCCCATGTCCAACGAGGACGACTCGATCTGGCTGATCTACAACGGCGAGATCTACAACCACGCCGACCACCGCCCAGGTCTGGAAGCCCGCGGCCACCGCTTTCGGAGCCACTGCGACGCCGAAGTCGTCCTGCACCTGTACGAGGAATACGGCCCAGACTGCGTCCACCACCTGCGCGGCATGTTCGCCTTTGCCCTGTGGGACAGCCGCCGCCGCCGGCTGTTGCTGGTGCGCGATCGGATCGGCGTGAAGCCCCTCTACTTTGCGGCGCTGAACAACGCGCTGCTGTTCGGCTCGGAGATCAAAGCGCTGTTCGGCCATCCCGCGCTCAAACCCCGTTTGAATGAGGCCGCGCTCGCGCTGTACCTGACCTTCGCCGCCACACCCGCGCCCGGCACGCTTTTCGAAGGCGTGCAGAAGCTGCCGCCTGGCCATCGGCTCATCGTCGACGCCGACTCGGGGCAGCGGACGCTCGAGCGATACTGGCAGCCGCTGCCCGATCCCGACGTGCTTAGTAACCGGCTGCGTCCCGAGGAGTATGTGGAGCGACTGGAAGCGCTGGTCCGCGAGTCCATTGGTCTGCGCTTGATGAGCGACGTGCCCTACGGCGCGTTCCTTTCGGGCGGGGTCGATTCGAGCCTCAACGTGGCGCTGATGGCCGAGCTGGCGGATCGACCGGTCAGCACGTTTTCGGTCGCCATCGAGGGCGACGCGGCGTCGGACGAGCTTGGCTTCGCGCGCGCGGTCGCCGAGCGCTACGGCACCGATCATCACGAGGTCTTCGTCAACGACCAGGACTTCCTCGACTACCTGCCGCAGCTCGTGTGGCACCAGGACGAGCCGCTGGCTGATCCAGTCTGCGTGCCGCTGCACGCGATCTCGGAAGCGGCGCGCCGCAACGGCACCAAGGTCGTCCAGGTGGGCGAGGGCGCGGACGAGCTCTTCGCCGGCTACACGAGCTACGCGTTTTTCACCGACTTTCACCGGCGCCTGTGGCAGCCGTATCGCTACGTGCCCGGGTTCGTGCGATCCCTCGTCGCTCGCGGGGCGAGCCACCTCCTGAGCCTCGACCGCGCCGACGTACTGGACCGCGCCGCCCAGGACGGCGAGCTCTTCTGGGGTGGGGCCATCCCGTTTTACGGCGCGCACGCGCGTGCGCTCTTCGGGCCGGGGTTCCGTGCGTCCGGCCAGGGTCGTGAGGCCGTCGACGCCCTGTACGCCGATGTCGACGCCGCGATCCCTGGCGCCAGCCAGCTTGATCGCATGATCGGCATCGAGCTACGGCAGCGGCTCCCCGAGCTGCTCCTGATGCGCGTGGACAAGGTCACGATGGGCTCGTCGCTCGAGGCGCGCGTGCCGTATCTGGATCACAAACTGGTCGAGTTCGCGCTGGCGGTCCCGGCCGAGGTGAAGTATCGCGACGGGGTCACCAAGTGGGTCCTGAAGCGCGTCGCGGAGCGCGTCGGGCTCGATCGCGAGCTGGTGTATCGCCGCAAGCGCGGCTTCTGCGGGTCGGCGTCCAACATGCTCAGCCCGCGCTTGCTTGCGCGCGCCGAAGAAGAGATCCTCGATTCGGCGTTCGCCCGCGCGCGCTTTGACGTGAGCTTCATCCGCAAAATGTTCGCCGAGCAGCGCGCGCACCAGGTGGACCACAACTTCCGCCTCTGGAACCTCTGGAACCTGGTCGCCTGGCACACGTGCTGGCTAGAAAAGCCCCAGCCCGACCCCGCCGCGCCCGCCGAAGTGAGCGTCTAAGTTGCCTCGCCCGGTATGGATAGCCCAGGACTTCCTCCCCCCTCTCCTCGGGAGGAGAGGGGGGCCGGGGGGGTGAGGTGCGATGCCTGCGGCAACTTGCGCGCCACACAGATGAAGTTCTCCGTCCAGATCGCCTGACGCTTGCCCGTCTCGATACGCCGAATGGCGCCGACGAACGCTTTGATCGCGCTCCACAGCGCCACGTCAACCTTGCCCCGCACGCGGATCGGGATCGGCCCTGTCTCGTAGAACGCGAAGTCGACGAAACCCGACGCCCGGAGTAGCTGCGCCAGCGACCGCGGCGTGAAGATGGTCATGTGCGTCAAGTCGCCGTAGATCACCTGCGCCGGGAACAGGCCCGCGCCGTTGGCGGTCTGGACGAGCAAGCGCCCGCCGGGCTGCAGCGCAGCGTGGAGCAGGGGCGCGAGGCGCATAAGCTCGTCCCGCGAAAAGTGCTCGAAGACGTCGACGGCGACAATCGCCGCAACCGTCCCGCCTTGACAACCAGCCAGCGACTCAAACACGTCCGCGACCTCAGCACGCACCCCACGCCGGCGCGCCAGCTCGACCTGTTCGGGCGAGATGTCGATGCCAGCCGCGTGCGAGAATCCACGCCGCGCGAGGTACGCCAGCAGCCCCCCATCGCCGCAGCCTATTTCGAGTATCGGCGCCGCGCGATCGAGCCCAGCCAGCAGCGGCAGGTATTTGTGGTCCCACCAGGCATATGACGGTTCCCCGCTGGGCCGTTTGCCCGTGGAGACGTACCGTTCATACAGGGCGGACCGAAAGTCGGCGTCATCATGCATAAGGCAAGCTGTCCCGCAGCCATGCAGCATAGCCGCGCCACGCCGCGCCTGGTCTTCGCATCGCTTCGCTCCCTCCGCTTCGCCTCCAACGCGGGCAAGAAATGCCCACGCGGCAGCGCGCGGCGGCGAGCTCGAGTACGGTCGGCACTCAGTGAGTTGGACGCCCTCCGAGGTCAACGCGATCATCTCGCGCTCGCGTTCCGAGTGCGCCCGCACCGAGGTGTCGTGATGCCGATGCCGTTCCGTTGCCTCGACAGTCGCGAGGATGGCGAACGAGTGCGGGCGGCAATGCGGCCGAATAGAGTTGACCAGAGTAACCATTCCCAACTCATGGGAAGTGAGCGCCGAGCCCGTGCGAGGCGCGGGGCATGACGTTCGCTCGCCAGAGCCTCGGCAGCCTCGCCGCGCTGGTTTTCGGCGTTGCCGTAAGCATCTTGCTGCCCCGCATTCTCGGCCCCGAAGCCAGAGGCGAGTACCAACTAGCGGTCAAGCTGGCGGGGCTGGTGCTGGCGGTCGCCCAGTGGGGCATCCCCGAAGTCCTGCTGCAGCTGATGGCCGAGGGCCGCGCCAGAACCGGAGCGCTCATTGGGACCTCGTTGTGCCTCGGGCTGGCCGGCGCGGCGGTCATCGCGGCCCTGCTCGGCATCGCCGCGCCGTTGTTCAAAGACAACCTGCTGCGCGGCGTCGACCCGCTCCTGCTCTGGCTGACCCTGGGCGGCAGCGTGGCGTCGCTCGTCGGGCTGCTGGCGCGCCGCTTCATCCAGCTCGGCGGCCGACTCGACGTCTACAACGGCCTCGACGTCGCGCGCAACATCCTGTTCCTGGCCCTGGTCGTCGTCGGCGGCGCCCTGCTGCCGCGCCAGGCGCTCGGCCCCACGTCCGCGTGGCTCATCGGCGAGATCGTTCTGGCGATCGCCGCCACGGCTTTCTTGTGGCGACGGGTGCGCGGCACCGGCGCCTGGACGCCGCAACCCCAGTTGGCCCGACAGCTGGCCCGCGACGGCGCGCCGATTCAACTGGGCTTGCTGGGCATGTTCGTCGGCAGCGAAGGCGGGGCGTTCGTCCTGAACGCCAACCTGGACGTCGCGACGGTCGGGATCTACAGCGTCGCCCTGTCCGTTTCGCGGCTGGTCCTGCAGGTCTCGATCGCCCTGCGGACGGCCCTCCAACCTCGACTCGTCGCCGGCGAGCAGGACTCGGCGGCGGTCACCGCGCGCGTCACGCGGCACGGGTTGCTGTGGATGGTCATCGTGGCGTGCGGGCTGGCCGTCGGCTCGCCCCTGGCGCCCGTGGTCTTCACCCGCGAGTTCGCGGCCGTCGGACCAGCCCTCGTACTGCTGTTGCCGGGCATGGTCGCCTATGGCGTGTGGCAGCTCCTGGCGGGACACCTGTTGCGGATCGGCCGTCGCGGCTTCCTGGCGGCGACCGCCTGGCTCTTCGGACTCACGTCGATCGTCTTGCAGGCGCTCCTGGCCCAGGCGTTCGGACTCGCGGGCGCCGCGGCCGGCCTCAGCATCGCGTATGTTCTGGCGACCGTCGTGGTGCTGATCGCCTTCCTCCACCACAGCGGCCGCTCGTGGCGCGACCTGGTGCCCGTGCCGGGCGACCTGGCGTTCTATCAGGACGTACTAGTCCGAATGGGCAGAAAACTCTCGGTTGCGGGTCGATAAGGCGGCTGTCGGTGGAATTGAGCCGTGGACCGTCGATTGGGCAGAAACCAGCTGATCAACTGTCCGTTCTAGATCTATCTATATAGAAATCGGGCGCCGAAGGCGCTGGGGTGGGTTCAGGGAGGGGCTTGCCCCTCCCTGAAAGAGTACTTGCGCAGTGTGCTTGTCGCTTTAGTGGGCCGTTCGGCACCAGAGCGCGCCGCGCTGATGGGGGCGATCGTCCATCAGCTCGATTCCGAGCTCTGCCTGACTACGGGCCAGCCATTTCGCCGTAATCGGGCGGCGGCTTCGATCCCCTAGAAACTGAGCCTCAGCAGCCAGCATTGCGGCACTATCGGTCACATCTAAGGTCCTGAAATACTCGGGTAGCTGAGCGATGACCCCGCGGATGATCGCGAACAGCGGCGCAATATCGTTAAGAGTTGTCACGTCAATCTCCTTGTCCTCGTCCGTATGCAGGAGATGCCCCCCATTTGGGCATTCGAGCCCATCGGTCGAGGCAAGCACGAGGACCACTGCCGACTCATTCGATGGACAGAATCAATAATGCCATTCTGATTGCGCAAACGCAATGAATCAGATGTTCTAAACTCCGAATGTGATAGCGAGGACTCGGTGCTTTCGAAGAATCCGAATTTTGGTGCGCGACTGAAGGCGCTAAGGCAGGCCCGTGGTCTTACAGCCAAGCGATTCGCCGAAATGGCCGGCTACGCCCCGAGCAACCAGACCCGGTACGAGCAGGGCACGGGATGGCCGTCGGTTTGGACGGCGCGCGCTCAGGCCGGGGTGCTCGGCATCGACACGGACGAGTTCTTGAAGCTCGTAGGGACTGAAGAAGACGACGTAGTTCAGCAAGTGAGTGCCGACTCGCTTTTCGAATCGCGCCTGGCCAGATTTAGAGAGGCGTGCGCTTCCGTTCCGCCTCCAATGCAGGACGCGTATATATCGGCATGCGTGCAACTCGCGATCGCGTTTTCATCGACATGGCATGTTGGATTGGCTAGATAGCTGCTGGCCTCCGGGCGCGGTGACCTCGCGAGGTGCCTGCTCACTGAAATCGACCGTCAAGCCGCAGTGCTCGCCCTCGCCGCGGCGGGGATCAGGTCCACCGCGAGTGGCGTCGTGGCCGGCCTTTGCAGTGGTTACCCTGGCCCGCGCCGTCTGCGATGCGACCGTGACGCTATGAGACGATCAGCGCCAACTCGGTGCAGTGCGCGGCCTGCGCAAAGACGGTATTAAGCGCTGACCGGCTGTGGCGAGTAGTGCGAGCCTGACGTAACGTAGCTTGTCAACGGTCGGACATCTTTTCGCGCCGCTCGTAACGGCCAGGCTGTGTCGAACCATCGTCACGAGGGCGCGACAATCGCTCGCGATGGATTAGTCAAGCAGATTTTGTAGGTTGAAACCGTAGCGCAGCCGCCACGTAGAATCGGCTCGCAGCGAGTTTGCCCCAGCCTCGCCCAAGGCGTCGACACGATGCGCACGGATTGGCTGCGGTCGTCGTGAACACAATTAGTGCCAACCTGCCGCAGCGTTGGACTGGCTGCCTCGCCGGTCGAGGCTGCGCTTGAACTACCAAAGCCCAACAACACGGCGGCCAGGGCAGGACACGAGCAGATTGCCGTTTATAACTTGGCTTAGAGTTCGCTGCGTGTCAATGGGAGGCCTTGGAATGGACGTTGTAGAACTGTACGCGCGTCGTGGGTCGTTCGGCCACGGCGATCTATAGCCCTCATGCCAATCGCCGATCCCGCCGAAGCTCGTGACGTTGACCGTCTGATCAGCCGCGCCTTGAACGCCGGGACTCTCACTGAGTCCAACCGGGCCCTGCAGAGTCTTTTCCTCGAGCGACTGGACTTCAACATTGCTACCGGCTCGGTGCCTTTACGCAAGGATGGTCTGCCCGAAGCCGCTACGCGCCTCGCGGCCCGAGACGGCGTGCATGTCGTCGGGCTGCAGGTTCTCGAGCGCGGGCGGGTACTGAAGCAAAGCCTCGATCTCGCATTGACGGAGATTCGCAGAGCTCTCGGCGAAGACGTGTTGCTGCTTGCCACGGACGCTGACCGTGGGCAGTGGCATTTTGTCTATCCCGGTCAGGAAGGTGGGCGCGCAATCCTGCGCCGGATGGTGGCGTACCGCGGCCAAGGCTTCCGCACGGTGGCCGAGCAGTTTTCGGGCATTTATCGCGATCTCCAGCAAGGCCTCGACATTCGCACCGCTCTCGATCGTGCGTACGACGTCGAAGCGGTTACGAAGCGATTCTTTCAGGAGTACGCGCGCATTTTCGCACAGGTCATGCGCCAGATCAAGGATGGTTTGCCGGACGAGGAGGAACGGAAGCTCTTTTGCCAGACGCTGTTCAACCGGCTCATGTTCCTGTACTTCCTGCAGCGCAAAGGATGGCTGCGCTTCAACGGTCGAATCGATTATCTGGACGCGCTGTGGGACGACGCGCGTAAGCAACCACAAGAGAATGTCTACGAGAGCCGCCTCAAGCTGCTGTTCTTCACGGCATTGAGTAATGTTCGAGATGCGAACTGGGACAATGTGCGCTATGCACTCGAGCCGGTAATTGGCCAGGTTCCCTTCCTCAATGGCGGGCTCTTTACCCCTCAGGCATTCGACGAGCGCCACGGCGTAGTTGTGCCTAATGAAGCCATCCAACTGATCCTACGTGACCTTTTCGCCCAGTTCAACTTCACGGTCACTGAAAGCACGCCATACGATCAGGAAGTTGCCGTCGACCCAGAGATGCTCGGGAAAGTGTTCGAGGAGTTGGTGACCGGCCGCCACGAGACAGGTTCGTACTATACACCTCGACTTATCGTGGCATTCATGTGTCGCGAGGCGCTCAAGGGCTTCTTGTGTTCCCAATTGCCCGACCTACCCGAGGTCATCGCGGCGGCCTTTGTCGACGACCGAGATGTGACCAGTCTCACAGTACAGCAGGCCCGGAAGATAATCGAGGCGCTGGAAATTGTGACAGCGGTGGATCCTGCGTGCGGCAGTGGTGCCTATCTGTTAGGTATGCTTCACGAGTTAGTGGAGCTTCAGCAACTTCTTTACAGCAGTTCGCTGCTTCACGACGCCAAGAGCTTGTACGACCTCAAACTGAGAATCATCGAACGGAACGTTTATGGGCCTGATATCGATCAATTCGCGGTAAACATAGCAATGCTCCGGCTATGGTTATCCCTCGCAATTGAGTACGACGGACCCCAGCCTGAACCACTTCCAAACCTTGACTACAAGATTGTTTGTGGCGATAGTCTCTCAGAACCTTCGCACACAACCACAACTGATCTGTTTGCCCACGTTAGAGGCTCGCTCATTGCCGAACTCTGGACGGCTAAGTCTGCTTTCCTGCGTGCGACAGGCGAGGAAAAACGTATTATTCGTGCTCGCATTCAGTCTTTGATGGGAGAGATGCAAGCACTGCACGGAACAGCTTATTCAACAAACGGGGTAAATTGGCCGGTTCATTTCGCCGAGGTCTTCGCGAGGGCCGGCGGCTTCGATATTGTCATTGCAAATCCTCCCTACCTCTTTGGTGAATCACTCGGGGCCGCCTCTCGCCTCAAGCCATCTGACTATAGGCTCGCAAAGGGGCAGTTTGACGCCTACTGGCTCTTCCATGAACGCTCCCTAACGACACTACTCCAACCGGCCGGCATGCATTGCTTTATAAACAGCGACGCGCTCCTCGCCCGAGACGAGACTCAGCCTTTGCGTCAATTTCTCTATAGTGCACTGGAGTCGCTCGAGGTGTCGCACGTCGGAATGGTATTCGAAGGGGTTGGGGTGTCTGCGGTCGTACTGATCGGCCGCCGCGGCGACAAGTCTCTGTGTTCCTATCGGGTTATTGATTATGTGGGTGGCGGGTTTACCGGAAGTCGGCTGATTAGCACGTCAGTGATTACTGCGGACAGGAAGCTACGATTCGTGCTTCGCGCACCGACCAGGGTATTGGTTGGGGATAGTGCGATCGGTGATGCTTTTTCGATATCGCGAGGAGAGGAGGTAGGTAAGAGCTCACTGGCTGTCTACACCGGCGGAGCTCCACCTCGAGGGTGGGTGGCGGTGGTGAGCGGGAGCGGAATCGCACGGTTCATGGCTCCGAGAGCGACTCATTTGATGAGGCAGTTGGATGTACGTAAGGCTCGCACTATGTATGCCTCGCCAAAGCTGGTGGTTGTCAAGACAGGCCGCGAATTTGTGGCAACTGTGGACTATGAGAGTCAAGTCACACTGCAGTCCGTCTACAATCTGCGGCAAATCGCGGATGTGTCTTGCGAGGTGTGTTGCGCACTTCTGAACAGCGCCATGGTGAACGAGGAGTTGCGTAGGCAGGTCACTGATCAGAAGAAACTCTTTCCGCAGATTACGCAAGGAAACGTGCTCGAAGTCCCTATTCCACGATTTACCGAAGAGGAGAAGAGTCTTCTAGAGAAGCTAGTCCGTAGCATGAGTCGAGTCGGGGCGGCCCAGGGTGGGCGGACTAGTGCAGAGGCTGATATCAATGCCATCGTCAGCGGGGCATTCGACCGCAACGCAAGTACGGCGCCATGAACATTCTGCACGCTACGACCGCACCCCCGATGCTTGAGCGTTTGAAGCAGATGCTGGCTAGCGCCCACAAGGCGGACATCGCCGTTGGATATCTGTTCGTGTCCGGCTTCGGTGCGGTCGCTGAGGAATTGGCCAAGCTTGAAAAGGTACGCGTTCTTGTCGGGCGGATCGATCGCCAAACGCTTGAACAAGTCGCGCGTGGTTTGCAGCAAGCGGAAGCACTGCGCGCCCGCTTAGACAGTGAGGACCTGATCAAGCGATCACAACGCCAGGGCCTTGGCGCTGAGGCGGTGCGGACAATCGCGGAAGGCGTCTCCCGGTTACCGCAAACCGACGAGGCACAGTTTGGCGTGAAGCGCATGTGCGATCTGGTCGCGAGCGAGCAACTTGAGATCAGGTCATATCCGAAAGCGACGATGCACGCCAAGGCGTACCTGTGCTGGTACAAGGGACACGCTGAGAAGGGTTCGGCCATCGTAGGCTCGTCCAATTTCAGCCTCTCCGGCTTCGAGGGAAATACAGAGCTGAACGTCCGTGTGACGGGCGATGCCGAAATGGAGGCGCTCGGGGGCTGGTTCGAAGGACTGTGGGCAGACTCCGTGGACGTCAGCACCGACGTCCTGGTCGAGCTAAGGCGCTCGTGGGCTCTCGACAATACGCCGCCTTATCACGTCTACCTGAAGGCTCTCTACGAGTTGTACCAGGACGAATTGGACGCACCCGAGCTGAAGCCGAAGAGCCGCCAAGCTCCTGAGCTGGCTAATTTCCAGCTCGACGCAGTGCGTCGTGCCTTGCTGATGATTGAACTCCACGGTGGCTGTTTCATCGGCGACGTCGTTGGCCTCGGAAAGACCTACGTTGGCGCCGAAATTGTTCGCCAGCTGCAGTTCACAGAACCCCGCGGCCGAAATCCCATTATCGTCTGCCCCGCCGGCCTCAAACCAATGTGGGAGGTGGTGAACGAACGCTTCGGTCTTGGGGCTGCCGTCATCTCAATGTCGGCGATTGTCCCACCGCCAATGGCTCAGTTTGATGAAGAGGCTGGGGTCTACATCGACGCGGACTTCGAGGGAGGGCCCGGTATTGACTTGCTCGCGACCTATCCAAACCGCGGCGTCGTGCTAGTTGACGAGGCCCACAACTTCCGCAACGAAGCCGCGCGCCGATACCAAGCGCTATCACGGTATCTGCAAGAGGGCGAGCACAAAGTAGTGCTGTTGAGTGCAACACCGCAGAATCTCGGACCGGCGGATATCTACCATCAGCTGCGCCTCTTCTTGGACGATCTGGACCACGGGATCGACCTGGAACCGCTGCATCTGCGCGATTACTTTCGCGCTGTCCAGCAGTGGTATCAGTACAGGCTCGAGCTGGAGAACTGGGAAGCTGATTATCGTCGATGGCAGGCTGAGGCCAGCAAGGCGCGCGCCAAAATCAGTCCAGCTCCACGGCAGCCGGAGCGACCGAGTACCCCTAAAGCGACAATCGAAGAGGTTCTAAATCCCGTTTTCATCCGTCGCCGGCGCAAAGACATCCGGGAACTCTACGGCGATGCTGCCGAAGTCAATGGGAAAAGGGTCCAGTTTCCGGAGCCTAAACTTGAGAACGTGCCGTATCTGCTGGACAAGGTCTACGCGAAGGCTGGAAAGTTTACTGATATTCAAGCGGCCCTCAAGAAACACCAGGGTGCTCGGTACTTGCCGGTCGATTATTTGCGCCCCGCTGCGAGGACCAAGCCGCAGTACCGCGATCTCCTGCGTGCGCGCAATCGCATAGCAAGCCTAATGCGGCATCTACTCTTCAAACGACTCGAGTCGAGCGTCGCTGCTTTCCGCGCTACGCTGGACGTGCTGATTCGAAGCAATGTGCATTTTCGGGATGCGTTGGAGAGTGGTTTCGTTCCGATCGGCCAAACGGCAACGCAATTGCTTTCGGGCGAGCAGTTCGATGTCGATGAATTGTTAGTACGCCTCGAGAAGGAAGAGCAGCGACGCGCCGCCGCCGGCGAGCGGCGAGCTCAGCTCGTGCATCCGACTACCGACTTCGATCTGGTGAAATGGCTCGCGGACCTGGATTCTGATCGAACCGTCCTTGAGACGCTGCGAGTCGCCGTCGATCGGGTGACACCCAAAGATGACGACAAGCTTCAGGCAATCAAGGCCTACCTTAAGCGTCCGGAAGTCGCTGGGGACAAGGTGCTAATCTTTTCTGAGGCCGAAGCAACAGTCAACTACCTCTATGAGCAGCTAAACCCCGGTGGTAAGGACCCATCAATCGAACACTTGAGCGGATCCAATCGGGAGAACATCCAAGCGGTGATCAAGCGGTTCGCCCCTTCCGCCAATCTGCGTGACCGAGAGCGGTTGCCAGGCCCCGAGATCCGTGTGCTGATTGCGACCGATGTTATCAGCGAAGGTCAGAACCTCCAGGACTGTAACCGCGTTCTGAACTACGATCTTCACTGGAATCCGGTGCGGCTGATCCAGCGGTTTGGTCGTGTGGACCGTATTGGTACGACCCACGAGGTGATTTACCTCAACAATACGTGGCCCGATCTTCAGGTCGATGCCGAACTGAGCCTTACCGAACGGCTTATCAACCGGATTCAAGCGTTCCACGACTTTATTGGTTTGGACATGCAGCTCCTGAGCAAGACCGAGCGCATCAATCCAAATGCGATGTACCGCATCTATGAGCAGCAGCGGCTTCCTGACCAGGACGACGTATTGGAAGAAGTAGCAGGCCATCAGCGAGGCATAGCGCTCCTCCAGCGACTCCAGCAGGAGGACCCAGACCTGTGGGCCATCATCACCAAATTGCCAGATGGAATCAGATCAGCACTGGCGACGCGCACGTCGGCGTCAGAAGAACGGGCCCTCGTCAGCTTCCAGGAGGCATTCGAAGGGACGACAGTCCAGTATCCGCTCGGCTCCCCACGGCTTGAGTCAGGCATCGAGCCGACCCCGTTCGACGTTCCTGAGCCGCGTGAAACGGTCGTTTTGTTCAAGCACGGCGAACGGTCAATCGCGTACGCGGTTGGCTCTGAGTTACGCCCCCGGTCGATCAGCCTTGGCCAGTTGATCTCCGCAATGGAATGTGAGCGAACCACACCGGCCGCCGTGCTCGCGCCAGACACCAATCAACGCGTGCACGCAGCCTATGAGGCAACACGGCGTGACGCGGAAGCGCGACTGGGACGAGACAGACGTCCCGGCTCCGACACTCAGTTGCGCCGCTATCTCTCACGCGAACTCCGAGCCGAGCGCGAGCGCCACAGCGAAGACGCGGATGAGTTGGGCCGCATCGGCCTGCTGCAGCAGATCTTTCTCGATTACCTGCCCCCGCCCGTCGTCAGTGAACTCGAGGAGGTGCGGCGAATGACACTAACGGGCGCATCACTCGTACGCCGACTTGAAGCATTGCGCGACCGATATCGCCTCAACCCGAGTGAGCCAGATGAACAGGCCACTGCTGGCGCTGAACCTGCGGTCGTGCGTATCGTGTGCTCTGATGGGCTTGTTTCGCCCTAAAACGCTGAGGGTCATCAACTACTGCTATTCGAACTCCAGGCCGCTCGAGCTCCGAGTGGGAGACTCGCCTCCCTGCTCGAGCGGCGTGGTTTCGCCGCAGTCGGCGCAGCTCTGCAGTCAAGCTGGGGGCGGCATAGGCACGGGTTCTTCATTAGATCCGGGTATGAGAACGTCCCTAAACGTTCGAAGTCGGTCTTCTGCCAACTGGATCATCTGCGTGTGCTCTTGCACTTGTGAGTCCTCAAGCTCTCGCACACCCCAGCCTCCGTTGGCCGTCTCAAGAATTAGGACATGAATTTGGCCACCAACGCCGCCTGGATTGGTGCGAATCGCATGATCCAAAGTCCACACTGCTGTCAGAGTCCCATCGCTGACCGTGGGAAGCCCAGTGGGCCAAAAGACGCGACGGAGGAATGCTAGAAATGGATCCGCGATGGGTTCGCCGCTGCCAATCGCGACGAACGGTAAGGATTCTGTAGCCTCCTCAGGTGAACCTTGGTGGTCGAACTGAAACAGGCGTGCCTCGTCTGCGATGGGCATGGCGACAAGCGTCGAACACATGACACTCGAAGCCGCCGCGGGCCCGAGGACCTTGGCAAACTCCACCATCAGTTGCACCTCCGAACCGATCAGCGCCTTCAGGTGGTTAGCGAGTAGGACCATCGCTGCCGCCGGAGCGAGGCTCGCAAACTGGTTGCTACGCCACAAGCCGTCTACCGTTTCAACGTAGCGCTGACTGAATCCCACAGGCCCCGACATCCCCACGATTAGAGTGCCTGCGATGGGAGTCAGCTTCGTTGCGGAAGTCTGGACGATGGTTGACCGCCCAAGATTACCGTAGGTCGCAGCGCTATCGGCGGCGAGCACCACGCCTCCCCGGCACTTGACGCCCACGATGAGCGTCAATGCGAGCTACCCGCTGAAAACGCTATTGACGCGGTACTGCGGATACTTGGCGTAAATTGCCCGCACAAGTTCCGGGAATGATAAGCCCCGCGCCCACTGCACAACTGTGGCCAAATACTTCAAGGCCTGTTGGGGAGCCTGTTGGCGGAGTTCCTCGGCTTTAGCGCGTCCGTCAGCGCTGATCCGGTACTGGTTGTACCGCGCCCCTTCGGGTCGCTCGATGTCAACTAACCCCTGCACCGCCAGGTTTTCGGCGTCTCGATACACTGCCGCGTCAAACGGCCCGTAGTTGTAGGCCTCGAACGCATAGTACCGCGGGCCGACTATGTTGGGGAGTTCTTGGCCGAGCAGAAATAGCGACTTCTGCAACTGGACCGGCGTAACGGGCGCCCCCTCGGCGGCGGCGATCGTCAATAGCGTCCAGTCGCGCCTCCCAAGAGACATAACCTAATTCTCCCGGCTGCTGGAGTCGCGCCACTGCCCGGCTGATCGCCAGTAGACATGGAGAGATGGAGCCTGAAGATTCGCGTGATCCACGTTCGTCCCTCCTCTACTCGTCAGGCAGGTATCGCTCATGGGTCCGGCACGCCTGTTCTACCGGTCGGGACGCGGTCGTTAAGCCGTTGGGTCGTTACAAACGCATCACAGCGCACTGCCTTGACGCCGATGTGACCTGAATCTACTTGACAACAGCCTCGCTCCGTCGCCGGCAAATGCCTGCATGATTCGTTCCGTCGCTATAAGCCACATCGAGCGCCTCGAACACGCGAGCAACGCGCCACGTGATCCCGCAGTGTTACGCCCCCTTTAGCGACGCCTGGGGCGGGAATCGACACGACGGCCCCGACACGCCCATGCCGCGGAAACTCGCACATGACTGAGATCGGTCGACGTCCGGTCGCTGGTCGTCTTCCGCTCAGGCCCACAGCGCCTGCCTGGAGTCACGCGATAGACGGACAATCTATGAGTTGCTTCGAGAGGTGGACCGCACGGCCCGTCTCGGGGTGTTCCAGTAGGGGTTCTTGCACTTCGGACAGACTTTGGGTTCTTGCCGTATGTCGCGTGGCAACCACTCGTGCCCACACCGGCCGCATCGAAAGCCGTTCAATGTTATCTTCGGCAAGGTTCTCTCCTAGCGCTCGGCATACCTGCAGTTTCACTCCAAACGAGATCAAACGCTCCAAGAAGCACTAATTAAAGTATACTCTAATTCTGGATGAATTACGGTATACCTTATTCAAATGCGATAGAAAATGCTGGACACAGGCGTTTCGTTGTAGTACTATAGCCCAAGGTAATGTTTCGGGTGAGTGCTGGCATGTGTGCGCAGGAACAAGACCACCACGAGATCACTGTGAACCTTTGCCAGGAGCGCAGGGGAGCGATCTGGATCATGCGATGCGCAATCGGCAAAGGGCGATACGTCCTTCAATTCGACGACAGTGCTTGCACATGGCAAGACGAGCTTGCGTGCGGGAACGGCAAGTACATCTGGGCTCTGGAGTTCCCGCCACTCGATGAGTCGAACGAACCCAGTAACCGACCTGGCACCACCGTCAGCCAACCCCTAATCGTCGATCGTTGGGGGTTCGTTGTAGACCCTCAGTGCGGTGTCAACCGCGCAGCGCACCAGGGGAAGGATGCGTCCAGAGACCAACTTTACGAACCCTCCCAACTCAATCGACTCATTTGGGTCGGACCGGAGCTAAGCGCGACATCTCTCACTGGCATTCAGACTGACGACAGGCTGCCGCGCCCCATTAGTCGAGACGAGCTCGAGCGAGCCATTTTAGCCGGCCGAGCTCGAATTTTGTCCGACGAGCTTCTCGGACGGTGGCTACAGCTCGAGTCGGTATACGGCCAAAAGCAACGCGGGCATTGTGACCGCCGGTTACTGATCAAACCCGTCTTAGGGGGTCCCGTGCCCGAACAGGTTCGGTCTAAGGCTCCAAAAGGGGCCGATGCCGGCGGTACCGCTCGGGGGGGCGAACAACTTACGAGGCAACGTCTACGCCACGAGCCTCGTTCGGGTGGACAACTTGAGCAACTGACCCACTTGGTGTGCCTGGAATTGCGTGATGACAAATCCGAACGAACGGCGAAGACGCTGTTGCATATGTGGTGGAACAGCGGCGTGCCGAAGGGCCGCTTCATTGAGCTGCTCCAACAAGCGCGAGAGATCACAAAGGTTCGTATTAGCGCAGGGCAGGTTGCGCTGGGTGAGCCTGGCCGCAGGCGCGCCATGCCGTACTGCCTTGCGGTGCTCCGCAGCCTTCTGCCAAATGGGGCCACGGATGCCTGATCGTCGTCGGTTTCGCGTGGTGCCAGTCCGCCTCGAGAGCCCCTCGGGAAGCGAGGTGCTGCCGACGCTTATTGACGCAGACACCTGGCTGCCGCCGTCGATGGCGCTCCGCTGGGTCATGCGAAGTCGGCGCTGGGAGTGTATGCCGTCGACCTTGAGCGGCAATCTGCGTGCGGTGGCGCTGCTCTACCAATGGGCAGACCTCAGTCTTGGGCATGACCTGGACGCATTCCTCGACGAAGGCGCCCTTCTCACTGGTGCTCAGATTGACAGCCTAGTGGTCTATCTGCGTACCCGCGTAGCGCAGGAGGAGATCGCCAGATTGCCACCGAGATCCGTTTCAACGCTGGGCACGCTTGGCGTGGTGGCGAGACCCGTTCGAAATCTTCTCAAGTGGGCCGCCGATCCTCAGACGCGTGGGGGGGCTGGGTACATCGACCCTGTTGAGCTGAGTGGCTATAGGAGAAGGCTAGACACCCTGTTCGCCCCGGCAGTCGTTCGACACGGCCAGACCCAGCGAATCAGACCGTTGTCCGAGGTCGAGGATCAGCGTCTCCGCGAGCTGGTCAGTCCAATCGCCGATGCGGAAGGCCATGGGCTTTTCCCCCTTCGCTTTCGACGGGATAACCCGTTTGTACCGAGGAATCGACTTCGAAACTGGTTGATGTACCAAATCGCGCGGGAACTCGGGTTCCGGCGTTCTGAGATTCTCGCGATCTGGATTAGCGACATTGACGCTGGCCCCCCGCCGCACCTCAACCTGCGTAGGCGGCCCAACGATCCAGCCGATACGCGTCGCGAACCCGCCGCGGTTAAACGCGGTGAGAGGTCTCTACCCACGTCAGATCTCCTACGGGCGGGAATTAAGATGTACCAAACAACCCGATGGCCGGTGGGCCGTCAAACTGTTAAATTTCCATTCTTGCTGGCGGCCAGCACTTCACGCCAACCGCTTTCCGTGCGCGCGGCGAGTCATGCTATTGAGGTGCTCGGGCGTGCGGCGCACATTCCCGACCTTTCCTGGCACAGCCTCCGCCATACATGGGCTGAAGAAATCGCCGTGGACCTCCTGGCGCAATACGGCGGAGACGAGGATCGTTGCCTCGCCTTGCTATGCGAGCTTGGAGGTTGGTCGCACACCTCGCCAACGCCTAAGCACTACATTCAAAATGCGCTCAGACGCGAGGCTTGGATCTTCCAAGAGGTTCGCGCTCGTCAGCTGTGGCGCGTTGCAGGTCCGGTTGAGGGCCGCCGATGACTACGCCGGTATCGAACGTGGGATGGCCTGCTCTTCCGCGTTTGCGATCGCACGTAGTTACCGTGGACCGTCAAATCATTGACACCAGAGAAGACATATGGCGGGTGCGCACTTGGCCTGATGGTGGCGGATATCGTTGGTTCAACTGGACACTCTTTCGGCCGCGTAAGGATGAAGCGGCTCTCGACGAGCGCTCTATCGACATATTGAAGTTGGCTGCTGCCTGGATGTTCGCGACTAAGAAAGCGGCTACGGTGAACGGCTTGGTTAACACGGTACACCGTTTTCTTCGCTGGTATCCCAGCTTTGCTCGTCGCACTGGCAGGGACCCAAAGCAGGTCGGCTGGAGTAAGTTGGATGAGCCGTTGTTTGATGCCTTTCTCACCCACGGGGTGCTGAACACTGTCTATGGAGGGAACGATTTCTCTCGGATAAGAGCGTTCTATCGTTGGGGAGCATTAGGGCTTGAGTTGCCCGACTTTGATCCGGAAGTCCTGGCCGCTCTGGAGACTCGGCGTGCACCGAGGGCTCCGAAGGGTGCCCTAGTGCGGGGCCACGACCCCAAACGAGGACCGCTCGACGCGGACGAGCAGGCTCTTGTCATCTCGGCGATCCAACAGGGCGTCGGATCGGATCGAGACCGCGCCATCGTAATGCTTCATCTCGAGCTAGGGCTCAATTCAGAAGCAGCGGCACGTTTGTGGACCGATGGCTTAGAGGTCTATGAAGCTCGTGTTATCGAGCCAGGCGGGACTCCCAGATGTGAGCTCGCCTATCACCTCGCAGTCCCTCGAATGAAGAAACGAACGGAGCTGCGACAGACGCGGCATCGGCCTCTGAGTCGGGAACTGGGCGACTTGTTGCTGCGCCTTCGCGACGGCGAACCTGACGGACGCCTGCTCCATTGGTTGGGCGATGGGGATCCGCGAGCGTCGATCTGCTGGGCCATGCGCGATTGGGTCCGATCGGCAGGTCTCGTGTCTCCGCGCACAGGACTGCCGCTCCACCTTACTCCCCGGCGGTTTCGCTACACACTTGCGACCGAAATGGCGCGTGAGGGCGCGTCACGCCACAAAATTGCTGATCTACTCGACCACTCGGACTTGCAAAACGTCGAGGTTTACATCGAGGCGTCCTCATACATCGCCAGTCAAGTTGCAGACCGATTCGATCCTGGTTTCGAAGTGGTACTACGGCGGTTCCAAGGGAAGGTGGTCGCTCAGTCGGATTTCCAACCCTTTCCTGGCTTGAAGCGCAAAGTAATCCCAGGCGCTGTGGTCCACTTACCGATGCTGCCCGTCAATTTGGGTGGGATCGGGGCTTGTGGCCGCGATGCGGAAAGTGACGGTATATGCAAACTTGCTCCACCACTGAGCTGCTACAGCTGTGACAAGTTTGCGGCATTCCGGGAGGTCAATCATCGCTCGATCGGCGACGCACTCGAAAAGGTGATCTCAACGCGGTTCGGCGCACTCGCCGATGAACGCATACCGCGTCAACTCGTCAACACGTTGCACGCTGTTCGGCAGCTCGAACACCAGATCGCTGACGAGCGTGCGCTCACTGAGGTGGCGCCGTGACTGCAGACGGGCCCGCGCGTCGAGATGCGATAGTTGCCGTGAGCAAGCTTCTCGCCCGAGCCGAGGCGGTTTTTGGCGAACGATTTCCCGAAGCGGACTTCGCTTTCCGAGACCCCGTCTGGAACGTCCGATCTCTCGAGACACGACGGCACCAGCGGGCGAATGGCCGCGCATACTTCACGTTAGATGGCAGTCTCATCGTGCCGCTTCCGGCCGCTTTCGCCGACATTCTCAAGGCGGCCTGCCTGGTCGACCTTCGGTCAAAAGGTCGCTTTCTATGCACCGTCAACGCCGGGCGAATCCTCTGGGACGCGATCCTCCCGCGTCTGCGTGAAGACGTCTCGCGCTTCGCTTGGAGGGACGTGACCGAGGCCGACTTCCTTGCCGCAGAGCTCAGGATGCTTTCGCGCTGGGCTCCGACCAGCATCTATTCCAGTTGTGGCGCTCTTAGGCGGTTGGCCGATGTTCTCGCAGGGGCAGGGGTTATGCGGTCGATGCGGATCCGGTTCCGGACACAACGCCCTGACCCTGCGGGCCACTACACGTTAGCCGGAAAGAAGGCTTACGATGCCCGCCTTCCCTCGCGCGAAGCAATATTGGGTGTGGCGGACATTTATGCCCGGCTTGCGGTAGACCCTAACGATCGCCTAATTGCTTGTGTTCTGGCTGTACTGACCGCCACTAGCTTCCGCATTGGTGAGGCGCTGACGATACCAGTTGACTGCCTTGTGAGCGATGGCGTGAAGAGCATGCGCAGGTGGGGTGTCCGCTTCTCCAAGGAGAAATCCGGTGGGCGCAGGCGCGTACTCGAGACGAGATGGCTTACCCCCGCTCAAGCCGAACTCGCCAGATCTGCCATTGCAGAGGCCCTGGACCTCACGCAGACTGCACGCACTCGTGCCCGGATTCTGGAGTCTCACCCAGAAACGGTTCCTCTTCCTGATATCCCGTGGCATGCAACGCTTACGTCCGACCAAGTCGCCGCCATACTCCATCTGAGCATCGGTAGAGTTCAGGGGAAACGACTTGCTGCTGCCCTTCCACGCCGAAGGGTCCCCTGCCCGAACGCGCCGTATAGGCTCGCTTTCCAAGCGGCTGATGTCATGCGGTACCTGCACGGCCAGCGCGGAGCCCTCTGGGTCGTCGACCGCGGCGATGGCACTCGGCAGACGCTTTCGGAAACGCTGTTCATTGCATTCCGACACGCATTCGCCCCAAACCGTGAGCCCAATACTTTGCTTGTTGAAAACGTTCTGGAGGAGAGTGTCAATCATTTTCTAAACGGCAAGTCGCACTTCGGTGTTCGCTCCGCGTTCGAGCGTTTCGGAATTCGTGAGCGAGACGGCCGCATCGTCGAAATGACGAGCCACGGTTTCCGACATTGGGTCACGAATCAGGCCGCAATTGGCGGCGTGGATGATCACTTGATTGCTCGTTGGCAGAATCGTGAGCACAAGGATCTCCAAGCGTACAAACACTTATCTCCGGTTCAAAGGGTGGGTGTGGTTCGTGACGCGTTGAAGAGGGGCCAGCTGCGCGGGCGTTTGGCAGACATGTACTTCGCGCTGCATGACGACGTTCGGGACGTCTTTCTGGAGGATCAAGTGCAGGCGGTGCACGTGACGCAGTTCGGGCTCTGTACGCATGACTTCAAAGTGGCGCCGTGCCCGAACCACCTGAATTGCCTAAAGCACTGCGGCGATTACCTACACGACACTGCTAATCCCGACGAACGGCGCACGCTCATCCAGCTGGAATTGAGCACCGAGCAGGTGCTGGACCAGGCTAGGCGACAGCAGGCTCTCGGCGAAGCTGATCTTTCTGAACATTGGGTAGCGGAAGCCGAGGAGACGCTGGCGGGTGTACGCGCTGTGCTTGCTGCCGAGACGGCGCCCGGCTCGACGGTGGTGCGTCCATTCGCAGAAAACGAGTCCAGATTTCAGCCGCTCGGCCCAGACTGATGCCGCGGCCACGGGAAGAGGACAGGGTTCGCGAACTGGTCTGCGATGACTTGAGGGAGGCTGAGGCCGCCATCCCTCCTGGAAGCGTCTCGGTCAATCCTTTCGCCGTGAGCCAACGGACACACGTCCATCGTAAGACGCTAGAGCGGTACGGGCTGAACAGCATGATCCGGGAGACCGCCGAGCGCATCAGGACTCGCAGTGAGCTGATGTCGCGGCGTGAACGCGTAGCGGTGGCAGACCGACTGACTGAACGAGATAGCCAGATCGCCACTTTACAACGCGCAAACTTGCTCCTTCTGGCCCGAGTAGCACTGGCCGAAGCCAACTGCCAAAGGCTCGGAGTCGACCCCGCTGAGTTGTGGAAGCCGATGACGCCGCCGCCGCGCGCCACTCCGTACGTTCCGTCGGGTAAGAGGCGCTGGGGGTGACTCTCGCTCCGTATACTCCGACCTAGCTGTGGTCCGGCAGACGGTGCTGCTAGTCTGCTAAAGCCGGCTTGTCGTCACCCAGCGCCCCCGTCGTTGGTGGTCGAGACAAAGGAGTCCGTTTCTGCCCAAGGCGAGAATATTCAGCTTTGACTTGCGCGCGGTAATAACCCAGCCGAAAGTGCTCACCGCAGTTTCTGCTCAGTATGCTGAATCGGCTCGATCAATCTCGCGATCAACTTGCGGTTTCTGCCCACCCAAGGCCGTCACAGTTCCGGTGTACGTCGGCCTGACCCGACGTGTGCTGGCGCCTCGCTGAAGACGGTGCGCTCGCTGCTGCTGGCTGCCAGCTTCCCCCCGGCCCTCGGCGGGGTCGAGACTCTGCTGTATCAGACCAATCGGCGGCTGGCGGATCCGCCGCTGGTGCTGGCCCCCGTGCCTGCTGCCGCGGACGACGTCAACATTCGAACCGTGCGGCTCGACCTGGCTGCCCGCGCGATGTACCGGCCGCTCTGGGCGCTGCATCCGTCGCTGCAGTACGTTCAAGCGTTCGCGGTGCCCGCGCTGCGCGCCGCGGCCAGCGGGCGACCGCGGGCGATCCAGGCCGGACACATCTACCTCGCCCCCCTGGCCTGGCTGCTCGCCCGTCGACTCGGGCTGCCGTTCGTCGTGTACGCCTACGGCCAGGAGGTCTGGCGCGCGGGCCGAACCATGGGGCGGCGCTCACTCGACACGGTGCTGCGCGGCCGAGCGCTGGCGGCGGCCAATGCGGTGTTGGTGCCGGGCGGGTTCACCGCCGGGCTGCTCGCCGATTGGCGTGTCCCGCTCGAACGCATCGTGGCCGTGCCGTATGGCGCGGAACCGCGGCCAGTGGTCGCCCCGCCAACCGGCACCACGCTGCTGACCGTCGCCCGGCTCATTCCGCGCAAGGGCATCGACATGGTGATTCGGGCGATGCCAGGCCTGCCGGCTGACGTCGCGTATCGCGTCGTGGGCAGCGGGCCGGATCAAACCAGACTGCGCGAACTCGCGCGCGCTCAAGGCGTCGCAGACCGTGTGTGCTTCCTGGGCCGCCTGGATGATTCCAATCTCGCCGACGAGTACCGTCGCTGCACCGTGTTCGTGTTGCCGGCGCGTCGCACGCTCGACGGCGATCTCGAGGGTTACGGCCTGGTGTACTTCGAAGCCGCCGCCTGGGGTCGTCCGGTCATCGCTGGTCGCTCGGGCGGCGAGGTCGACGCGGTCGTCGACGGCCAGACGGGCATCCTCGTCGACGGCGAATCCCCCGAACAGCTTTCGTCAACGATCGCAGCGCTGCTCGCGGACCGTGCACGACTCGAGTCTCTCGGCGCCGCCGGCCGCAAGCGCGTCGAAACCACCCACAACTGGTCCCGCGCCGCCGCGGTCGTCGACGCCACGCTGGCGGGCCTGCGATGAGCGAATCTCACGTCCGTCCGGAGTGTCCGCGCGAGCGCGTGATGCAATCACCGACAAGTACTACGGAGCGTCGCACGTGAGCCTGTCGCTTCTTGCGGTCCACCAGGGCGGCGGCATCGGCGGCGCGCCCGTGTCGCTCTTGAAACTGCTCGCGGCGCTCGACCGCGGGGAGTTTGCGGCCACGGCGATCTTCACCGAGCCCGGTGAAATTCTCGCCTATGCAACTGACCTCGGCGTACCAGCCAGGATCGTGCCAACCGGCGGAGCCTTCTTCTATTCGGCCCACGCCGGCCTCGGCCCGCGGGCCGTCGCGCGGTTCGTTCGCACGTTTCCAGCCGCGGTGCGGACTGCCCAAGGCACCCTCAGGCGTGCGCGGCCCGACGTCCTGCACCTCAACACCAGCGTGCTGCTGCCCTGGGCCGCGGCCGCGCGCCGCGAACGCGTCCCGGTGGTCTGGGTGGTGCGCGAGGTGCTCGGCCCGAACCCGTGGCTCCGCCGCTGGCACGCGAGCTTCATCCTGCGCCACGCGCAACGCGTAGTGGCCATCTCGGACGCCGTACGCGACTGTTTTCCCAGCCCGAGCGATCCCGCCAGGCTGCGCAGGGTCTACAACACCGTCGACCTGGCCGAATTCTCGCTCGACCTGCTGGACACCGCGCCCACCGTCCGAGCCGAACTCGGCCTTCGGCCAGAAGCAAAGATCGTGATGGCCCTTGGCAGCGTCCAGCGGACCAAAGGCCACTGGTTGCTGCTGGATGCACTGAGCCGCCTGGCCGATCACGACGTGCACCTCGTGCTGGTGACCGGCGGCGTCGGACCAGCCTACAGGGCGAGCCGCCGCGGCCGAATCAAGCGCATCCTCGGCCTGCCGATGGACAACCTGGACGCCCTGTGCCGTGACGCCGCGGGCCGCCGGCTGAGCGCGCGGCTGCACGTCACCGGATTTCAGCGGGACGTCGCCCGCATCCTGTCGATCGCCGACGTGCTCGTCTTCCCGAGTCTCCTGCCTGAAGGTTTTGGCCGCCCTATCATCGAGGCCATGGCAATGGCGCGCCCGGTCGTCGCGACCGACGTGGGACCGAGTGCCGAACTGCTGGGACGCGCCACCGATGCTGGCCGACTGGTGCCGGCCGACCCCGCCAGCCTGGCCCGCGCGCTCGACGCGCTGCTGCGCGCGCCCCAGGAGCGCGCCCGCATGGGCGCCGCCGGCCGCAGGCGGGTCGAGGCGTGCTTCACGCTCGATCGACAGGTAGCCGCGATGTCGGTCATCTACCGTGAGGCGCGTCTGAGTGCCTGATGCGTCTGCCCACGCCTGCCTGGACCTCGTGCTGCTGGACGCGCCACCCTGGTCTGGTCCGACTCGCTTCAGCAAACACCATCTGGCCAGCTACCTCGCGCGGAGTGGCGCGCGCGTGCTGTACGTCGAGGCGCCGCTGAGCCCTCTGGGACTGCGACGCGGTCGGGATTTCGTCGACGCGCTCCGTGACTCTCGGCGGCCGCCCCGGCAGGTCGCCGACCGACTGTGGGTGCGACGCCATTTCGTGCCCGTGCCGTACCACGCCGCATCGTGGCTCACGAGCCGCCGCGTCGCCAATCGCCTGGGCCAGCGACTCCTGGCCCCCAAGCTCCGACGAGACCTCGAACGCCTCGGTTTTCTTGGCGGAGCTCGACGGCCAATCGTGATCGCTGGCCTGCCGCACGCGGTCGACGTGCTGCCGTTTGTCCCGCACCAGGCGCTGATCTACCACTGCGCCGACGACTACGCCCACGTCCGCGGGTTCCCGTCGACTCTGCCAGAGCTCGAGGCTGATCTGTGCCAGCAAGCCGACCTGGTCATCACCACGTCCCAGACGTTGTGCGAGCGTCGCGCGCGCTTCAACCCGAACACCCACTGGATCCCCAACGGCGCTGACGTCGCGCATTTCTCGAAGCCCGTCGCACCGGCGGCTGACCTGCAAACCATGCCACACCCCGTTCTCGGCTTCGTCGGTGGTCTGTCCGAGTGGGTCGATCTCGAGCTGCTGCGTCGCCTCGCAACCGCGCGGCCAGACTGGTCGTTCGCGTTGATCGGCCCCGTCGGCAAGAGTGCTCAATCGATTGCGCACCTGCCGAACGTGCGACTGCTCGGCGCTCGAGCATACGCGGCCGTACCCCGGTATCTGGCCGCCTTCGACGTTGCCCTGATCCCGTTCAAACAGGACCCGGTCACCTACTACGCCGATCCGATCAAGGCCTACGAGTACCTGGCGGCGGGCGTGCCCGTCGTGGCGACCGACCTGCCTGCGCTGCGCCGGCTCGCGTACGTGGTGCGCCTGGCCGACTCGCCGGAGTCCTTTCTGACGCAGATCGAAGCTGCCCTGCTCGAAGGTCGCGACGCGGGCCGTCAGGCACGCCAGGCTGAGGCCGCCCGCCACAGCTGGGACGATCGCTTCGCTCAGTTCGACAGCCTCTTGACAGAGGTGCTCGCGAACGGCGCGCGGCTTGGGATATGAGAATCCTGATCTACGCCCCCGCCGCACGGATGGGCGGCGCGCGCGCACACGTGCTCGGCCTGGTGCCGGAGCTTGCCGCCATCGCACCCGACGCCACGGGTCTGCTCATCGCCCAGCCAGACTTGATTGGCGCGTTGCCGCCGCTGCCGTCGAACTGGACGGCACAGGCCGAACGCGCCCAGACACGCGGCTTTGTCGGACGTCTGATCTGGGAGCAGCGGGTTCTGCCGCGCATCGCCCGCCGCTGGGGGGCAGACGTGCTGCTGTCATTTGGGGCGTTCGTGCCGTTGCGCTCGCCGTGCCCGAGCGTGCTCGAAGCGGGCAACGCGCTGCCCTTCACGCAAGCGTACTGGCAGGTGCTGAGTCACGAGCCGCTGCGTGCGCAGATCGAAGAACACGCCCGCTGGGCGCTGCTGCGAGCGTCGCTGCGCGCAGCCGCGCGGGTCCTGGTGCCGACGCGCGCGATGCGCCAGGACGTCGTGACCCGTGTGCCCGACCTGGCAGCGAGGGTCGACGTGGCGCTGTGGGGCGTGGCGCCTATTTTCCAGCAACTCAGGTGGGCCGACCCGGACTCGGATTCAGTCCTCGGCGTGTCCAAGCACGGCATCAACAAGGAATTTGACGTGCTGATCGCCGCGCTGCCGCACCTTCGGCACCGCTTCCCGCGGGTACGTCTGGTCCTCACCGGCACCCCCGATGAGTCGCGCTGGTCGCGGCGCAGTGTCGCGCTGGCGGAGCGTCTGGGCGTGATGAGATCGGTCTGTTTCGCCGGCGATGTGCCGAATGAGAATATTCCGAACCTCATCCAGAGGTCGCGGTTGCTGGTCTATCCGACGTGGTGCGAATCCTTTGGCTTGCCGCTCGCCGAGGCGCTCGCCATGGGCGCCCCGGCCGTGGCGGCCGATATCCCCGCCTGCCGCGAGGTCGGCGGCGACGCGGCACGGTACTATGCCCCGGGCGACCCTGCCTCCATGGCCGTGGCTATCGGCGAGTTGCTCGCCTCGCCCGAGTCCTCGCGAACCCTGGCCGCGGCGGCCCAGGTCCGTGGACAGCAATTCCAGTGGCGCAACAACGCCGTCGCGGTCCACCAGACGCTGCGCACAGCGATCGGCGGCTGACGATGCGGGTCTCGGTGTTGGTGCCGACGCTTGACGAAGAGGTGAACCTGCCCGCGTGTCTCGAGAGCGTCGCCTGGGGCGACGAAGTGTTCGTCCTGGACTCGTTTTCCCACGATCGGACGCTTGAGATCGCCCAGGCGCACGGCGCTCACGTGGTCCAGCATGCCTTCGAATCGTACTCGCGCCAAAAGAACTGGGCTCTGGTGAACCTGCCATTTCGGAACGACTGGGTGCTGATCGTGGACGCCGACGAACGCGTCACCCCGCACCTGCGGCGCGAGATCGAGTCGGCGCCGTCAGACGGGGAAGTCGCCGGCTACTACCTCAACCGACGCTTCATCTTCCTGGGCACCTGGATTCGCCACGCCGGCTGGTATCCGAGCTGGAACCTGCGCCTGTTTCGGCATCAACTCGGCCGATATGACGATCGCGAGGTCCACGAGCACGTCGTTTTGCAGGGTCGATCCGGGTTCCTCCGCAACGATCTGCTGCATCTGGACCAGCGCGGCCTGGAAGCCTTCGTGGCCCGCCACAACCGCTACTCGACGCTCGAGGCAGCGGCCCGCTTCAAGGCGGAGCACGACGCGCCCGACCGGGCCCGCCTACCACTGAGCCTGGTGGCCTCGCCGATTCATCGCAAGCGCTGGGTGCGGGAACGGATCTGGCCGTGGGTGCCTGCCAAACCGCTCGCGCTGTTCGTGTACATGTACGTGCTGCGACGCGGCTTCCTCGACGGCCGCGCGGGCCTGGCCCTGTGTACCTTCCACGCGTTCCAGGAATTCATGGTGGGCCTCAAGCTCGCCGAACTTCGCCGGCTATCATCCCTGACACGTAACCCTGGATGAAACAGATACTGCAATACCGTCGCTCGGGTGCGACGCGCGTCGTGGAGGTGCCCGCGCCGCTCGTGCCCGCTGGCGGGCTGCTGGTCCAGAACCAGTGGTCGCTGATCAGCCCGGGCACGGAGCGCATGCTCGTCGAAGCCGGCGGCGGGAACCTGCTCAACACCGCCCGCAAACGACCGGACCTGGTCAAGCAGGTCGCCGACAAGTTGGCCCGCGACGGGATCACGGCAACGGTCGAGGCGGTGCGCAGTCGGCTGGACGTGGCCATCCCGCTCGGCTATAGCTGCGCAGGCACCGTCCTTGACGTGGGACCGGCTGCGCACCGCGCATTCGCCAGAGACGATCGCGTCGCGTGCGCCGGCGCTGGCCAGGCGAACCACGCCGAGATTGTCGCGGTCGCCAGAAACCTCACGGTCCACGTGCCGGACGCGGTCAGCCTCGACGACGCCGCGTTCGTCACGGTCGGGGCGATTGCCCTGCAGGGCGTGCGCATCGCCGACGTTCGGCTGGGTGAGGCCTGCGTCGTCATTGGCCTCGGCCTGGTCGGCCAGTTGACCGTGCAACTGCTCAAGGCCGCTGGCTGCCGGGTCTTTGGAATCGACGTCGCCGCCGACAAGGTCGCGCTCGCCTGTGCCGCGGGCGCCGACGATGCCTGTCTGCGATCTGATCCTGATCTCGGCGACCGGGTTCGGGCGTTCAGCCTCGGACGCGGTGCCGACGCCGTCCTGATCGCCGCCGCCACCGGCTCCAGCGATCCGATCCAGCTGGCGCCAGGCCTCGCGCGCGATCGCGCGGTGGTGGTCGCCGTCGGCATGATCGGCATGGACGTGCCGCGCAATGCCTACTACGAAAAAGAGCTGCAGCTGCGGCTGTCGCGCTCGTACGGGCCGGGCCGATACGACCGCTCGTACGAAGAGGACGGCGTCGACTATCCGGTCGGGTACGTGCGCTGGACCGAGCAGCGCAACATGGAGGCGTTCCTCGACCTGGTGGCGGCGGGGTCCGTGCAGCCGTCGCGGCTCGTCACGCACCGCGTGCCGATCGCCGAAGCGGAGCACGCCTACCGGATCGTCACCGGCGAGGTGGTCGAGCCATATCTCGGGATCCTGCTCGAATACCCGCGACGGCCGGCTGATCTGGCGCCGGTCGCGACGCGCGTGGAGTTGCGGCCGGCTCGGCCACGGTCGCAGGCAACGGTGCGACTCGGCGTGGTCGGGGCGGGCAGCTTCGCCCGCGCGGTGCTGCTGCCTGCCCTGAAGAAGTTGGATACAGACCTGCGGGGTGTGGCAACGGCGTCCGCGCCGAGCGCGCAACAGACCGCCACTCGGTTCGGGTTTGGCTACGCGGCCACTGATTGGCATCAGGTGATCGAGGACGACAGCGTGGATGCTGTGCTCATCGCCACCCGGCACAACCTGCACGCGAGCGTCGCCGCCGCCGCCCTGCGCGCGGGCAAGGCGGTCTTCCTGGAGAAGCCCATGGCGCTCGCCGGACCCGAATTGGACGACCTCCTGGCCGCCTGGCAGGCGAGCGGTGGCGTCCTGCAACTGGGCTTCAACCGGCGCTTCGCCCCGACTTACCAGCGCTTGAAGGCGCGCTTTGCGGGCCGCCGGGCGCCGCTGGTGATGGTCTACCGGGTGAACGCTGGCGCCGTGGCGCCGACCTCGTGGATTGTAGATCCGAGCGAGGGCGGGGGGCGGCTGATCGGCGAGGTGTGCCACATGGTCGATCTGCTGGTCGACCTGGCCGGCGCGCGAGTGGCGTCGGTGTTCGCGCAGGCCGCGCCGGCCGCCGTCGACGACGTGGTGCTGACCCTGGGCTTCGGCGACGGCTCGATCGGCACGATCGTCTACGCCAGCGGCGGCGATCGCAGCCTCCCCAAAGAGGCACTCGAGGTCCTGGGCGGTGGAGTGGCGGCCGTGCTCGACGATTTTCGGACGTTGACCGTGCACGCCAACGGACGCCGCACGCGCGTCGGTGGCCAGTTCGCCCACCAGGACAAAGGTCACGCCGCCGAACTCAGCGCCTTCCTCGACGCCGTCCGCCTCGGTCGCTCATCGCCGGTGAACCCCGAAGACGCGGCGCACGTCACCCGCGTCACCTTCGCCGCCGTCGAGTCGGTGCGCACCGGCCTGCCGGTTGCGCCCTGAGCGGTGCGCATCGCCTACATCTGCCACTACTTCCCGCCCGAGCCAGCGGCGCCGGCGGCGCGGGTGCATGAGTTTGCGCGCGCCTGGGTGCGGGCCGGGAACGACGTCAGCGTTATTACCACGTTTCCCAATCATCCGCTGGGCCAGATCCCGCCGGCGTATCGCGGCCGCTGCTGGTCAACCGAACGCCTGGATGGCATTCGGGTCCTGCGGTGCTGGCTCTACGCGGTGCCGAATCGGGGTGTTGGCCGCCGCGGGCTGGATCACCTGTCGTTCATGCTCACGGCGCTGCTGTTCGGCTTACCCCGCCTGCCCGCCGTCGACGTCGTGGTCGCGTCGTCGCCGACGTTGTTTTCGGCACTGGCGGCCTGGCTCATCGCGCGGCTGCGCCGTGTGCCGTTTGTCCTGGAAGTACGTGATCTGTGGCCCGCGGCCATCGTCAGCCTGGGCCTGATGCGGCCCGGTCCGTCGGTACAGGCGCTCGAGGGGTTGGCGCGGTTTCTGTACGGTCAGGCGTCGCGCGTCGTCGTGGTCACCGAGGCGTTCGCCGACCGGCTCGCCGCCGAAGGTGTGCCACGGCGCAAGCTCGAAGTCATCCCGAATGGCGCCGACACGCGCCTGTTCTCGCCGCTCGTCGACGGCGCCGCGGCACGCGCGGGGCACGAACACGGACAAAGCCTCGACGGGCGATTCGTCGTGGCGTATATCGGCAGCCACGGCCTCTCGCACGGGCTGGGCGCGGTGCTCGATGCCGCCGCGGCGCAGCCCGACGTCACCTACCTGCTGGTCGGCGACGGCGCCGACCGCGTCCGCCTGCTGGCCGAACGCGACGCGCGTCACCTCACCAACGTGATCATGCGCCCGAGCGTCGGCAAGGCCGACGTCCCTGGCCTGTACGCCGCCGCCGATGTCTGCCTGGTGCCCTTGCGCGACGTGCCGCTCTTCGACGCCTTCGTCCCCTCGAAGCTGTTCGAAGTCCTGGCCGCCGGACGACCGATCGTCGGCGCTGTGCGCGGCGAAGCGCGCGACATCCTGACCCGCTCCGGCGCCGCGCTGCTGGTCGACCCCGAACGCGGCGATCAACTCGCCGCGGCCGTCGATCGCCTCCGCGCCGACCCGGCCCTGCGCGCCGAGCTGAGTTCCAACGGCCGCGCCTTCGCCGAAAAGTACTACGACCGCGACACCCTCGCCGCCGGCTACCTTGACCTGCTTCGCGAGGTCGTGAACCGCGTCTGATGATTCAGTGAGCCACGAACGTGGATGCTGCCCCGCGGGGACGTCGTGACTGGAAAAATCCTGCTCGTCGGCGGAACGGGATTTCTCGGGAGTTTTGTCGCGGCTCGGCTCGTTGACCGGGCGCCCATCGTGCTGGCGCGGCCGACGAGCGATCTCTCGGTGCTGCCGAGCGCGCTCGAGGTCCGGACCGGGGACCTGGCAGGGCCACTGCCGCTCGAGGGCATCTCGACATTGATCTACTGCGCCTCGATGGGCCTCGGCCACGTGCCAGCGCTGGTTCACCAGCTCGAAGCCAGCGGCATCAAGCGGGCGGTGTTCCTCAGCACGACGGCTGTCTTCACCCGGCTGCCATCGCGCAGCCACGCCGTGCGTCTGGACGCCGAAGCCGCGGTGGAGCAGTCGTCGCTGGACTGGACGCTGCTGCGGCCGACGATGATCTACGGCACTGCGCGGGACCGCAACATCAGCCGCCTGCTGCGCTTCATCCGGCGCTGGCCCGTCGTGCCCGTCTGCGGCAATGCAATGTGGCAGCCGATCTACGTCGACGACCTGGCCGCGGCCGTGCTCTCCGCGCTGGACACTCCAGGCGCGTCCGGCAAGGCGTACAACCTCGCCGGCGCCGCGCCGCTCGCGTTCAAAGAGCTTGTCCGCACCGCCGCTCGCGCCGTCGGCCGCCGCGTCGTCCTGCTACCCGTGCCCGTCGCGGCCGCCGTCGCTGCCGCGAGCCTAACGAACGTCGTCTCAGTCGAGCAGGTCCGCCGCCTGGTCGAAGACAAAGCCTTCGATTTTGCCGACGCAGCCCACGACTTCGGCTTCGCCCCGCGCTCCTTCGACGCCGGCGTCCGCCTCGAAGCCGCCGCGCTCAAGCTGGCCAGGTCGTGATTCGAGTGGACGCGCATGCTCTGGCAGGTGTGTCGCAAGAGGTCAGTCCATTCGCGATACTTGGTCAGCCATGGGCACCACCGCGCACCTGACCCTGGATCAGTTTCTCGAGCTCCCCGAGCAGAAGCCAGCGCTGGAGTTCGATGCGGACGGGACGATTCACCAGAAACAGTCGCCCAATACCCAGCACAGCGCGCTGGAGGCGCACCTGGCTCGCTTGCTGCTGAACTGGATTGACGTTGATCCGCCGCGCCGCCGGGGCTTCGTCTACACCGAGCTGCGGACCAACGTCGCCGGCGCGTCGAAGCTGCCAGACGTGGCGCTCTATCGCCGTCGGCCGCCTGAGTCGGAGCGTAAGCACGCGCTCCAGGTCGCCGACGTCGCCGTCGAAATTTTCGCTGTTCTTGCTGACTGAGTACTCAGTCCTGAACTGGCGCGCCGAGTGCGGCCGAGATGCCGTGCGCGGCCAGCGCGGTCGCCTCGCCCGTGCGGGTGAGGTCCTCTACGAGTAGCGAGCCCGTCAGGCCGACGATCAGGACCGCCGCGGTGAGCCTGCCGCGCGCGTCAAACACCGGTGCCGAGGTCGCGCGGACACCCGTCAGGTACTCCTCGTCGTCGGTGGCGTACCCGCGCCGGCGGACCCGCTCGAGCTCCTGGACGTACTCTTGCGGATCGGTGATCGTCTTCGCCGTCGGGCGAGGCAAATTCGCCCGGTGCTGGGTGCGCTCCGCGTCCTCCAGATACGCCAGGAAGACCTTGCCGGACGCCCCGGCCGCCAGCGGAATGCGTCGGCCGACCGTGGCCGACGCCTCGACCGCCACGCGTCCGCCGTCGACCTTGTCGACGATCGTCGCCCGTTCACCCTGCGGCACCACCAGCAGCACGGCGCCATTGATCTCGTCGGCCAGATCAACGAGAAACGGTCGCGCGACACTGGCCAGATCCAGTTGTCCCAGCGCGGCCATGCCGAGCCGCGCCAGCCGCGGACCGAGTCGATACTGCTTGCGGTCTTCGTCGCGCTCGAGCAGTTCGTGGGTGCGCAGGGTCTCCAGTAGATCGCGCGTGGTGCCCTTGTTGATCCCGAGCGCGCGGGCGAGTTCGGAGATGGTCATGGGCTGGCCATGCGCCTCGAGCAGTTCCAGGAGCCGCGCGGCGCGATCCACGGCCGGGACCAGGCGCGGCAGCACTGATTGTCTTGACAGCACAACGAAACCTCTCCAGGTTTGATATACAATACGTCGTTGTCCAGGCAATACCAAATGCTGCAACGCCTGCCGCTCGTCCTCAACGTCAACGGCGAAGCGCACGATCTGTACGTCCCCGTCCACAAGACGCTGCTGGAGGTCCTGCGGGAAGATCTCGACCTGACCGGCACCAAGCACGGCTGCGAGCTCGGCGAGTGCGGCGCGTGCGCCGTCCTGGTCGACGGTCAGCCGGTCCTGTCCTGTCTGGCGCTGCCGATCGAGCACCAGGCGCCGGTGGCGATCCTGACGGTTGAAGGCCTGGCGGCGGGCTCCCGCCCGCATCCCCTCCAGGACACCTTCGCCGAGCTGGGGGCCGCGCAGTGCGGCTACTGCACCCCCGGCATGCTCGTGACGGCCAGGGCACTGCTGGACGAGACCCCTTCGCCCAGCCGCACGCAAGTCGTCGAGGCCCTGTCGGGCAATCTGTGTCGGTGCACGGGCTACGTGAAAATCTTCGAGGCGGTAGAGCTGGCTGCCGAGCGCCTGCGGGCGATGCAAGAGGTGCCAGTCTGACACTCACCGAGGAAGCGTTTGACGTCATCGGCACGTCCATCGCGAAGCCGGACGGTCTGTCCAAGACCACCGGCAATGCGCGCTTTGCCGACGATCTGAAGTTGCCCCGCATGGCCTTCTGTCGGCTCCTGCGCGGCACGCGGCCACATGCCCGCATCCGGTCGATTGACACGTCGGCGGCGCGAGCCCTGCCGGGCGTGTTCGGCGTGATCACCGGCCGCGACATGCCCGTCAAGTACGGTGTGCTGCCGGTCGGCCAGGACGAAGAGGCGCTCTGCACCGACAAGATCCGCTACGTCGGCGATGCGGTCGCCGCCGTGGCCGCCGTCGACGAGGAGACGGCCGAACGCGCGCTCGACCTGATTCACGTCGACTACGCCGAGCTCCCGACGTACCTGTCCATTGACGAAGGTCTGACAAAAGCCGGCGAGCCGATCCACGCGGGCAAATTCGGCAACGCCCATCGAGCCGCCGCCCTGGAGTTCGGTGATGTCGACGCCGCGCTCGCGGCCGCCGACCACGTCTTCGAAGACACCTACTTCTTCCAGGGCAATACCCACCTGCCGCTCGAACAGCACGCGTGCGTCGTCGAGTGGAGCCCCGCCGAGCGGCTCACGATGTGGACGAGTACGCAGTCGCCCCACTACGTCCACAAGGAGCTGGCGACGGCCCTCGGGTTGCGGGAAGAACAGGTGCGCGTCATCGCCCCGCCCGTCGGCGGCGGCTTCGGCGGCAAGCTGGAGCTGTTCCAGCACGAAGCCGCCGCCGCGAAGCTCGCCATGCTGACCGGGCGTCCGATCAAGGCGGCGCTGAATCGAGAAGAAGTCTTTTACTGCCACCGTGGCCGCCATCCGGTTCTGATGTGGCTCAAGACCGGCTGGACCAAGACCGGCTGCCTGACCGGCATGGACTTCAAGTCGTACGTGGACGGTGGCGCCTACACCAGCTACGGCGCCGCGTCGCTGTACTACACCGGCGCGCTGCAAGCGGTCTGCGAACACCTGCCGGCGTACCGCTGGCAGGGCTTGCGCGTGCTTACCAACAAGCCGCCGTGTGGCCCGAAGCGCGGGCATGGCACGCCCCAGCCCCGCTTTGCGCTGGAGTGCCACTTCGACACGGTGGCCGAGCGGCTCGGCATCCCGGTGCTCGATTTGCGCCGGCAGAATTTCCTCGGGCCGAATCGCCAGACGGTCAACCACTTGCGCATCACCAGCAATGGCCTGCAGCAATGCGCCGACATCGTTGCTCGCGAGTCGCAATTTGCCGCGCGCCACGGCAAGCTGCCTTTCGGCAAAGGGCTGGGGTTCGCAGTGGGCGCCTACCTGTGCGGAGCGGGCCTGCCGCTGTACTGGAACGACATGCCCCACAGCTCCGTCACGATCCGGCTGGATCGCAGTGGCGTGGTCACCGTTGCGTGTGGCCAGATCGACATCGGCCAGGGCTCGAACTCGATGCTGGTCAGCGTGGTGTCCGAGGCGCTGGGCGCCCGCCCAGAACAGGTCGCCCTGGTCTCGGCGGACACTGATCTAACGCCCATCGACCTGGGCAGCTACTCGAGCCGTGTGACCTTCATGGCTGGCAATGCCGCGATCGACGCGGCGACCCGACTGCGCAACCTGCTGCTCGGCGCCGCCTCCGCCGAGTTGGACCTGCCGGTGGACGAACTCGTCCTGCGTCGAGGCGTGCTCTCGCGGCGCGACGGGATCGGACCCACGCTGAGCTTTGCCGAGCTGGTCAAGCTGGCCGAGTCGCGCGAAGGAGCGCTCGCGGCCACGGGCAGCTACAAGCCGCCGAAGCTTGGGGGCCCGTTCAAGGGCTCGGGCGTCGGACCCAGCCCGGCGTACAGCTATTCGGCGGCCGTCGTGGAAGTCGACGTCGATCCCGAGACCGGCTGGGTCACCGTCGACAGCGTCTGGCTGGCGCACGATATCGGGCGGGCGTTGAATCCGGTGCTGGTCGAGGGCCAGATCGAGGGCAGCATCTATATGGCGCTGGGCGAAGCGCTCATGGAGGAGCAGGTCTTCCGGGGCGAGCGCGGCCCGCGCGTGCTTGGCGTGCACACTATCCCGTCGATGCTCGAATACAAGAGTCCGACCACGTTCGAGACGCCGGCAATCCACACCTACCTGGTTGAAACGCTTGATCCGGAAGGCCCGTTCGGCGCCAAGGAGGTCGGCCAGGGCCCGCTGCTACCGGTCATTCCGGCGATCGCCAATGCCGTGTTCGACGCCGTGGGGGTGCGCATCGACGAGACGCCGATCACGCCCGACAAGGTCCTGCGGGCGCTCGAAGCGCGGGCCGAGGGCAAGCCGGCGCGCGTTGGCCCGACGAAGATCCCGACGTATCCGTTTCCGCGGCTGATCAAAGTCGCGCCCCCCTGGGAGGAGCGGCACGACGAGCCGCCGCCCGCTCTTCGTGAGCCCGTGTCACGCGGTAACGAGGCCACGCTGCTCTGATGCTGCGTCATCGCCACTTTTCGACAAGCGACGAGGCGACGCTGGCCTGATGCTGCGTCTTCCTCACTTTGAGTATTTCGCGCCGCGGGACGTGGACGAAGCGGCGACGTTGCTGGCGGAACAAGGTTCCCAAGCCGTGGTGGTGGCCGGCGGGACGGACCTGTACCCGAACATGAAGCGCCGTCAGCAGGAACCCCGCACAGTCATCGGCCTCCGTGGGATCCCGTCGCTCCAGACCATCGCGTCGCACGCTGGCGGCCTGCGCATCGGCCCGACCGCCTCGCTGCACGACGTGGCCACGCATCCGCTCGTGCGCGAACGCTCCCCGGCTCTGGCGACCGCGGCCGGCCTGGTCTCGACCCCGCACCTGCGCCGCATGGGCACCCTGGGCGGCAACCTGTGCCTCGATACCCGCTGCACCTACTACGACCAGACCTACCACTGGCGCAAGAGCATCGACTTCTGTCTGAAGAAAGACGGCGACATCTGCTGGGTTGCACCGGGCAGCAAGCGCTGCTGGGCGGTCTCCAGTTCGGACACCGCGCCGGTTGCCGTCGCGCTGCGAGCGCGGCTGACCCTCGAGAGCGCCCGAGGTGGAACGCGCAGCGTCGAAGCGGGCGAGTTCTACCGCGACGACGGCATCCTCTATCTGACGCGTCGCCCGGACGAGATCCTGTCGAGCATCGAGTTTCCCGCGCTCGACGGCTGGCAGATGACCTACGAGAAACTGCGCCGGCGCGGCGCGTTCGACTTCCCGATCCTCGGTGTGGCGGCCGCCGTCAAGCTCGCCGATGGCGTGGTCGCCGACGCGCGCCTGGTCCTCGGCGCGGTCGGCTCGTCGCCGGTCGACCAGTCGAAGCTAGCGGCGCCGCTGGTCGGGACGCGGCCCACCCTGGACGCGATCCGCGGCGTCGCCGCCGCCGCGTACAAGGGCGCCCATCCCCTGGACAACACGGACCTGCACTACGCCTGGCGCAAGAAGATGGCGCGCGTCTACGTTGAACGCGCACTGGCCCGCGTGTGTAATGTCAGTGTGGAAGCCCGTGCCTGAGCCACGCGCACCCGCTTGTCCGTTCTGCCGTGCGCGATCTGCCGAGCTGGTGTCGTTGTTCGGCTCGCAATTGCTGCTGAGCCAGTACCGCTGCGCGGCCTGCGGCAGCTACTTCGAAGCGCTGCGCGAAGATCGCGCGGAAACGGCGCCGATTGCACCAGCCAGCGGAGGTATGCACGATGGCAGTCGAACTGAACACTGAGGCGACCACCCTCCAGCGCATCAAGTCTGGAAAACTCGTCGAGGGCCTGGAGCACATGTCGCCGACCTACCTGGAAGGCATCAAGCGGATCCTGACGGTCTCGGCCGACACGGAGCTGATCAGCGCGCCTGCCTACTTCCGGGCCGCTCAGGACGCGCCGAGTCTGAACGCCTTTGGCACCGCGATCAGCATCGTCCAGGACGAATTGGCCCACGCCCACATCGCCTACCGCCTGCTGGAGGACCTCGGCGCCGACAAGGACTGGCTCATCTATCAGCGACCGGCTGGCCAGTGGAAGTACCCGTACGCCTTCGACGTGCCCCTCGACACGTGGTACGAGCTGGTGATGGCCAACGCGTTCTACGACCAGGCAGGCTACGAGCTCCTGAGCGACGTCTACCATTCCACGACGTTTGGACCGTGGAAACGCGCGCTCGCCAAGGTCGACAAAGAAGAAACGTTCCACCTGCGCCACGGGCAGCAGTGGATCCGCCGGCTGGCGCCCGACCCCGCCGAACGGGCCAAGCTCCAGCGCGCCGCGGACTGGATGTTCATGCTCACCGTCGAGTGGTTCGGCTTGCCGGACAGCGAAAAACGACACTCGGAGCAGCTCGACTACGGGTTCAAGGGCCGCAGCAACGACACCCTCCGGCAGGTCTGGATGAGCAAGGTGGTGCCGTTCTGCGACGAGGTCGGCGTTCAGGTGCCTGCCCACCTCGATACGGCATCTGGCCAGTACGTCCTCGACGTCCCCTTCCCGGCGACGTTCGATGCGCCGAACAAACGCTGGCGGTTCGAAGATGGCCCGATCGGCTGGGACCAGGTGCTCAAACGCTGGAAGGCGCGCGGCCCGATGAACGACGAATACGTCGCCTCACTCCAACGCGGCTGGATGCCTGAGCGGTCCTGATGTCTCGCGTACGAACGGGCTGCCCGCATCGCTTCGTTGACTCCCGTCCGCGCTCGCGCGGGAAGGATGGCGACGCTGATGCCTGGTGACACCGAGGATGTCGTTCGGTCGCTGTGGGCGGCGCTCCGCGACGTTGAGGATCCCGAGATCCCGGTCTCCGTTGTTGACATGGGCCTCATCGTCTCGATCGACTACGACCAGGCCGAACAGGCGGCGAAGCTGCGCATCACCTATACCGCCATGGGCTGCCCGGCTATGGACATGATCCAGGACGACATCCGCGCCCGCCTGCTGCGCGAGCCGGACATCGCCCGAGTCGACATCGACGTGGTGTGGGATCCGGTCTGGACGCATCGGCGCTTGACGCAGTCCGCGCGGGCAAAAATGCGCGGACTGGGGATCTCGGTGTGAGCCTCACGGCCGTCCGCGGAGTGCGCGAGGAGAGCAAGCCGTCACGTCGCGCGTGCTGGGTGGTCTTCGCCCGCCGTCGCTACGACGAGCCACTGTACGAGGTTGGCACCGTGACCAGCGACGACCCCGACATGGCGGTCCTGTTCGCCCAGAGCATCTACGACGAGCACCCCTGGATCGAGATGCTGGTGGTCCCGCGCCACGAGATGCGGACCGTCATTCCATCGTGACCGAGGTCGACGCGGGTAAAACGTCCGGGCTCTTCGAAACGGCGGCCGACCCGGACGCGCTCGATCGCGCCGTTGCGGCCGCCGCGCCCGTCGTCGTCGAGCGGGCCGACCTGGCCATGGTCAGCGCGTTGGACCCCGCCCTCCGCGAGCCCGTTTTCGGATTGCTGTCGTCGCTGGCCGACAACAAGTACTTGCTCGGTCGGCGATACGCCGAGTGGTGCACCGGTGCGCCGATGCTCGAGTCGGCGGTGGCCGCCGCGGCCATGGCCCAGGACGAGCTCGGGCACGCGCGGTCCTTCTACCCGCTGCTCCGCGGTTTTCTCCAATCGCGGGGCCTCGACGCAGGGCAGATGGAGGAAAAAGGCTGGCAGCAGCGCCCGACGAGCGCCATGACCTCCCTGGACCAGCGCTTCGGCGCCTGGACCGATTTTCTCGCCGCCAACCTGGTGATCGATACCGCGCTCACCACGCTCCTGGCCGCGGCGATCGACTCAGCGTACGAGCCGCTGCGGCAGCGCGCCCGCAAGATCCAGCAAGAAGAAACCGGCCACTGGGTGCACGCTGCCGGCTGGCTGCGCCGCCTGCAGTCCGCCGACATGGACGCCGCCCTGGCGCGGGTCTGGGACGACGCCTTCACCTGGTTCGGCCAGACCGACGATCCCGTTCTGACCCCACTCGTCGCCGCCGGCTTTCTCGCCGCGAGCCCCGACGACCTTCGCACTGCGCTCCGCGCCAGGTTAGAACCCCTCCTCCAGCCCGCCCAGGCGGAAGCTCTCTTCGCCCGCAAGCTCCCCTGGGACCGCTGGGACGCAACCGCGAGAAGACTGACTCCCCGAACATCCTGACCATCTTCCAGCACCCCGAGGGGAAGAAGGGAGACTGTGCTGAGCCTCCCTAACCGCGGTTCGCCGATAGCGCCCGAGCGCGAGCAGATCGCGGCCGGCCTCTACCGACCTCGTGGCCCAGCCCGGCATGAGCGTCGGCGCCAGTCACCTCAGGACGAACCGTCTCGACCCGCAACGGCTTAGCTTGCTCAGCCATGTGGTTCATGCTTTGACGGGCAGGTCGACGGAGTACAGCTCCCGGTCCGGACGGTTCCCGGATGCTCGCTCGGGTATTGCCAGTCTGAGATGGAGCCGGCCGAACCATACCTGCCTCCGCCTGACTTCAAAGGCCCGCTCATGGACAGCGTGAACCTCAGCAATCTCAACCCGATCTTAAGTCGGCGCGTCTTGACCGCCAGGCTGCGCGGCCGAATAATGCAGTGATGCTGCGCCGTGGCGGGGGTGAACCGGCGTGAAGAAGAATTGACTCGGTCGAGGCGATCTCGAAGTCAGCGAGATCGGCCTTGGCACGATGACGTTCGGACTCCGTGCCACCGAAGCGACCGCGCTGGGCATCCTGGATGTCGCAGATAGCGCAGGCATCACGTTCATCGACACAGCTGACGTCTACCCGCCCACGGATCAGCCGGCGATGCGTGGGCGCACCGAAGAAATCATTGGCAAGTGGTTGCGGGCACGCGGCGCGCGCCATCGGTTTGTAGTGGCGACGAAAGTCGGTAAACCGATGCGCGGCCGAGGCCAGAGCGGGTTGCGGCGCGCCCATATCCTGCGGGCCTGCGAGGACAGCCTGCGGCGCTTGCGGACCGACTACCTCGATCTGTATCAGCTGCACGCGCCCGATTTCGGTAGTCCGATCGACGAGACCCTCAGCGCGCTCGATGACCTCGTCCGAGCTGGCAAAGTGCGACATATCGGCTGTTCGAACTTCCCGATACCAGACTTCGTCGAGGCGCTCGCCACCAGCGCTCGCCTGGGGCTGAGGCGCTTCGTCTCTCACCAGGTGCGCTACAACCTCATCTGTCGGGATATCGAGGCGGGCCTGCGGCCGCTGTGCCAGGCTTACGATGTCCGTCTGCTCGCGTACAGCCCCCTCGCGGGTGGCTCGCTCACGCATGACGGCGGAGCCCGCGGAGCTTTCGCTGATCTGCGCCATCTGGCGGCGACCCGCGGTTTGAGCCTGACTCACGTTGCGCTGGCCTGGGTCATCTCACGCCCTGGCGTAGCCAGCACGATCGTCGGGGCAAGTCGCCCCGGTCAACTCGAGGACAGCCTCGCAGCCGTTGACGTGGTTTTCGATCAAGAGCTTCAGTCGGCCTGTGACGCTATTCACAACGCCGCTGCCCACCCGGAGGTGCTCCAATGTGCGTAAGCCCCGAGTCGCCGCAGTTCGAGCGAAGTATGGACAGACTTGTCGAGCTTGGACTCGCCATCTCGCGCGGGGAAGCGAGCTCGCGCGTCTACCTCGAGTACGCCGAGACGCTCTGGAACGTGCGCGACCTGCAGGCCACCATTGACGCGCTCGACAACGCGATCGCGGGTTCCCCGCCTTTGTCCAGCCTCGATCTGTCGCGCGCGTACGCGTCTCGATCGATTTGCTATGTGCAGCTGGGTGACATAGCCCAGGCGATCGCCGACGTGAACACGTCGATAGACCTTCTGCCGCGCGCCCACCCGTACGGTTTGCGGGCAATCACATTGTTGCATCAGGGCCGACAGTCTGAAGCCCTGGCCGACATCGAGCAGGCCGCGCGTATGGACCCTGACGATTGGGAAGTGCGCGCCTGGCGCGGAACGATTTTCCTCGAGATTGGTCGGTATGCTGAAGCGCTGGCCGACATCAACTGGGTGCTCGAGACCGGGGAGAATCACCGCTACGCGTCAGAGCTCTATCTTGCGCGAGCACGGGCTCAACTCGCACTCGGCAATCCGGTCGAAGCCGCGGCCGATTGCAGCCTGGCCATCGAGGAGGACTATCACGAACAGTCCCACTGGCCATTCATCGTGCGCAGTCGGGCGCAGGCTGCGTATACGGCGTATCTCGTTCGGGCTGAAGCTCGACTGAGACTTGGCGAGTTGGCCCGCGCACTGGGTGATTGCTGTTTTGCGGCAACGATCGCGCCCGGCGAAGCGGCGATCTACGAACTGCGCGCACGCGTCTACCAGGCGATCGGCAACATGCCTGAGGCGATACGCGACCTCATTCGTGCCGATCACCTCCACCCACCCTCGCTCCCGCTCGACGATGCATCGCCACGCGTCTCAGAAGCGGCGCTCGTCGGGGCAGGCGCGTAAGCGGCGATGGACGTGTTCGATCATATTCCTGTCCTTGGCGCCGGCCTTGGGTACCAGGACGAGTTGCATGCCGAGATCGTCGCCCATCGCGACGCGATTGACTTCCTCGAAATACCGACCGACCAGTTCCTGCGTCAGATACCGGAGTGGAACGACCGGCTGCGCGAGATCAAAGACAACTTCGCGACGGTGGCCCACGGGGTATATATGTCGCTTGGGGACGCCGGCGGCGCCCATGTCGAGTACCTGGACCGCCTGATCCCATATCTGGATACGTTGGACCCGTTCTGGTTCAGCGACCACATCGACATGGGGAACATTCCCGGAGACGATCTGGGAATGTACTTCCACGGCATGCAGGTCCCGTTCACACACGAACAGGCAGCCGTTTTTCGCCGCAACATGCAGGTGTTCTCCGACCGGGTTCGCCGACCGTTGCTCGTCGAGAACATTTTTTACAAGTTTGTTTTCCCCATGCCCAACGGGCTTTCCGAACCGGCCTTCATCCGCGAGATCTTGAAGGACTCCGACTGGGGCCTCCTGCTCGACGTCACGAATGTCTACATCAATGCGCTGAATTTCGACTTCGACCCCTACGCGTGGCTGGAGCAAGCACCCCTGGAACGCACCGTCGAAATACATATCGCCGGGGGTGAACTGCGCACCAGTGGCGATTGGCAAGGCAAGTGGGCGGACACGCACAGCCAGCCGGTCCCTGACGCTGTCTGGCGCATGCTGGAGTACGTGGTGGCTCGCGCCCCGGTCAAAGCGGTGTTGTTGGAGCGCGACCAGAACTATCCACCCATCCAGGAAATGCTCGCCGAGTTGGACATTGCACGCGGCATCCTGGCCAGCAGTCAACGTGGCCCCAACGTCGCTAGCGCCCGGCCCGCGGTGGCCGAACGCTAACGACAACGCGAGGGTATTTCGATAAGAAGGGAGGTGAGATAGACGTCACTAGAAGCGGTTCAGCGCATCATTGGGCGCGCGGTCACTGACTCCACGTTTCGCAACCTGCTGCAGACAAGTGCAGATGAAGTCTTCAAAGGCCGCGATGTAACGCCGGAAGAGATAACGGCGCTCAAGGAGATGAACTGGGACGCGGTTGGCTCCGTTTCGCGGGATCTCGATGCACGTATTTCCCGCATGGGCGTACTGCATGCCAGCTGCAAGTGACCAGGCGCACTGCAATAGGAATCCAGTTTGGATTCCCTCACCCTCCCCTCAGTCAGGCGCGAGCACGGGCGTGTTTCGTGGTTGACTGGGGGGAGATCCTATCTCCCGAACGCATCACCCCGTTTCTCGATCAGCGCGACTGACTACCTGGCATGACGGCCGACCTCGCCCCGCCCATCGACGACGCCAACCGGATTTCGATCTGGGAGCAACTGCGCGAGGTTGTCGACCCGACCAGCTACCGCCCCAAGCAGCGTGACGGACTCGTCTGGAGTCGGCTCTCCACAGTCCACGGCGAAGAGTACGTCATCATCCAGAACCCGCAAGCAGCGACCTACCTTCGGCTATCGGTCGAGGACTTCTATGTTTTTGAGCGCATGGATGGCAGCTCGACGATTCGCGACCTGGTGGTCGCCTACATGCTCAAGTTTCAGCGGTTCGCCCTCGCCCGCATTGCGCGCCTGGCGCAGGAGTTGCGCGCACACCAGTTTCTGGTAGACCCGCCGTACGCCACGTTCCCGCAGCTTCGACGACGTGCCAGGCGTCGGTCCGTTGGTAGCTTCTTCGATGCAACATTCAGGCTGGTTTTCAACCGCGAGTTTCCCATCAATGGCATCGATGGGGTCCTCGGGGCCGCCTATCGTCGCGGGGTCTGGGTGCTTTTTACCCGCCCAGCGCTGCTCGGCATGGCATTGATCGCGCTGGCCGGCGTACCGCTGTTCATTTATTACCTGTTTTCCCAGCAATACGTGCTGTTCAACGAAGATGCGGTCGGCCAGGACGTCGTCGGCTATTACCTGGCCTTCCTGGTCATCGCCCTGGCGCACGAGTTGTCGCACGCGTTTACCGTCAAGGCCGCTGGACGTGTGGTCCGTCGGGGTGGATTCGCCATCTTCTACGGGTTGCCTGGGCTGTTTGTGGATACCCAGGATATCTGGATGGAGCCGCGCGGACCGCGGATCGCGGCGTCCTGGGCCGGCCCTTATTCGGGCCTGGTCCTGACTGGCCTGGTGGGCCTGGCGCTCACTGCCGCGCCCCAGGCGAGCTGGGCACCGGTGCTGCGGCTATTCGGCCTGGCGGCGCTGATCAACAACGTGTTCCAGCTCATGCCGCTGATTCCGCTGGATGGGTACTTCATCTTGATGGACTGGCTGGAGATACCGCAGCTGCGGCGGCGAGCCCTGACGTTCGTGCGGCACGACCTGTTCTCGAAGCTTCGTCGGCGGCAAGCATTCAATCGCGAAGAGCGCATATTCGCGGTGTTCGGCGTGCTGGCGGCGGCCTACACCACGTACGCCGTTTTCCTGGGCTCGGCATTCTGGTGGAACCATGCGAGCAGCGCAATTCAGAGCGCACTACGCGTACCCAATCTGGCATCGCTGCTCGGCCTGGTGGTGCTACTCCTGGTGCTCATCCCCTTCAGCGTCGGTCTGATTCGCCGCGTGCTGAGCCTCGTGGAGGACCTGATGCGTGCCGCACGTCGCGCAACCGGGGTTGCGCGCGAACGCTGGAATCGCGAGCGGGTCGCGCTGATTGCACAGGTTCCGGCGCTCGCCACCCTGGGTAACGAACAAGCCCAGGTATTGGCCGGCCACCTGCGCGAGGAGCGGTTAGGCCCCGGTGCGGCGGTCGTGCGTCAGGGCGATCGCGGCGACCGGTTCTACCTGATTGCAGATGGCCAGGCCGAGGTCATCCGCGAAGGCCCTGACCACTCCGACGTACTTGGCACGCTCGGTCCGCTGGATTACTTTGGCGAACGCGCCCTGCTTGGCGACGTCCCGCGCGACGCAACCGTGCGAGCTACGAGCAAATTGCGTCTGCTGTCACTCAGTAGCAGCGATTTCAAGCGCTCGGTGGCACCCTATGTCGGCGCAGACGCGGCGCTTCGCGCGCGCCTGTCCGAGCGCGATGAACTCGACCACATTCCCCTGTTTGAACAGCTCGGCAGCCGGGAGAAGGATCTGCTCCTGAGCCGCCTGCGGACCGAGACCTATGCTGCGGGTCAGGTCATCGTGCTCGAGGGCGACGTGCAGGGCGGGTTCTACTGCCTGCGCTCAGGACGGGTCCAGGTGAGCCGACGCGATGGGCTGGCTGACGGGAGGAGCGTGGATACGATGGGTCCCGGCGACATCTTTGGCGAGGTGGCCCTGTTGCTCAATACCACGCGCACCGCGACGGTGACCGCGGTCGAGAAAACCCAGGTCTGGGTGCTCGCCAAAGAGGATTTTCACGAGCTGCTGGGACACTATTTCAACCTGGGGTCAGCGCTTGCGGAAGTCGCCCGCGCCCGCCTGCCTTCGACCCAGGTGCTCCTCGACATAGCCCCCGCGAGCGGGTCGACGCGAGCAGCGCCAGGAGAGCTGGCGCCTGATTTCAGACTGGAGTCGAGTCAGGGCGAGCTGCATGGGCTGGCCGACTTTCGCGGAAGTCATGTCCTACTCTGGTTTTCTCGGGGCTGGGCCGATCCAGCGTGTCGTCGTTATGCCACCCGCCTGGACACGGTGTGGCCGCACCCCAGCCGGGCGACGTGCAAACTGGTGCAAATCGTGCCGGATCATCCTGAGGAGGGGCCGCAGCTGTTGCCACCGAACCTGCGCCACCTGGTATTGAGCGATCGCGCCAGGGGCGTCTACCTGGAGTACGACCTGTACGAGCGCACCTCTGTGCAGTCGCCGCCAGGGCCCGTCCCGGCTCACGACGACGCCACGTTACCAGCCTGGATTGCCGCGTTGCGGAAGGTCACGGGTCATCATTCAGTGTCGTCCCAGGTCGGGGTCATTCGCGAGGGCCTTTTCGTGATTGATCAGGCCGGCGTGATTCGGGCCCGTTACATGGTTACGGCGTCGACACCGTTACCAGTTCCGGTCGAGGTGTTGCGCTGGGTGGAGAGATCAGTCGCATGAACTGCTGGGTGTGCAACCTCCCCGCCAATGCGACGTGTCGATTCTGCGGCCGCGCAGTGTGTAAGGAGCACGCGCGCACCATGCCGTATTTGCTCCAAACGTTCCAGGCGAAGGATGGTCTGCGCGGCCTGGTCGTCGACGAGACGATCCATTGTGGAGTGTGTCGACCGAAACCTGAGCCGGTACGCCTGGAGTTCCTGGAACAATAGGTCTGGCCCCGACCCGAGTGCAGGACATGGATGCGTCACCGGCCGTACAGCTGTACTCATCCGAATTCCTTCGCGATCCCTATCCGACTCTTGCCTGGCTCCGCCAACACTCTCCCGTTTGGTATGCCGAAGACCGCCATGCCTTCATCGTCACTCGGTACGACGACTGCCTGGCACTCCTGACTGACGCGGCCAGGTTCGCCGACACGAGCGACGACGGGACGCCGCTGGCCAGCCAACCGGCGGTCCACATCCAGTACAGAAGTCTGGTGAATCGGGCGTTCACCACCACCTTCGTCGCCAACCTCGAACCGAGGATTCAAGTCCTCACCGATCGGCTCATCGATGCCTTCGCCGGGAGCGAAGTGGCTGACTTTATCGATGCTGTCGCCTATCCGTTGCCCACGCTGGTGCTGGCTGATCTGCTCGGTCTGACTGAGTCGGAACGTCCGGTATTTACAGCGTGGGCGGACGACTACACGTGCGCGTTGGGAGACTTCCAGCCCGAGGTGCAGGCCCGCTACCAGCACGCCGCAGCTGAATTGGTAGCGTACTTTGGCTATAAGCTCCACCAGCGCCGGCCGCCCGCCAGCCACGACCTGCTCGCTCGTCTGACAGAGGCGCGGCTTGATGGCAACCGCCTCTCGGCGACCGACATCCTGTCGCTTTGCAATCAGCTGATGATCGCCGCCCGCGACCTCGCAACCGGGCTACTGGGGAACAGCCTGCACGCGCTGCTGAGTCAGCCCCACCAGTGGCAGCGCCTCAGGGCTGAGCCGAGCACACTGGACTCCGTTATCGAGGAATGTCTGCGCTGGGACACGCCGGTCCTGGGCCAAGCACGCACCAGTCTGACTGATGTCTCCCTGCGGGGGGTTCGTGTTCCAGCCGGCAGCAGCGTCATGGTGATGCTGGGCAGTGCCAATCGCGATCCGGCGGTGTTTGCCGAGCCCGATCGCTTCGATTGCCGGCGTTACAATGCGGGGCAACATCTCGCTTTTGGCAGAGGCATCCATTTTTGCCTGGGCGCCCCACTCGCTCGCCTGGAGACACGGGTTGTCCTGCGCACGCTGCTCGAACGTCTGCCGAACGTCCGTTTGGCGCCCGATTCACCACCCGCGCGCAGGGCCCCCGGGCAGATGCTGAACCTGCGCGCGTTTCGCTCGCTGACAATCGCGCTCGATGCCGGGCCGCGATAGCTTCGGTCGGTTCACTAGAGTTGGCCGTCGCGTTTGCGTAGCTCGCCTGTCGCGTCGCATCGCCGTGTACGCTTCGAACATGCTCGCGCCGCTGGTCGTAGCGTTTGCGACCGCGCTCGTGGGCGCCGGGCTGTACTTGCGCTGGGCGCCGACGAGGGCGCTGGACGTTCCAAACCAGCGCAGCTCGCATACGCGGCCAACCCCACGCGGTGGCGGACTGGTCATCGTGCTCGGCTTTCTCGTCGGCCTGGGCCTCTGGCACACCGCCGGCGGAGGCCTGTCCCCGCGCGCCCTGGGCTGGCTCGTCGGCGCGCTGCTCGTGGCCGGCGTGTCCTTCGTGGACGATCTGCATCCCTTACCCGCCGTCCCACGCCTGCTGACGCATGCGGTCGGCGCCGTCCTGCTGACCGTGGTCGGCGTCCAGGACCGCGAATTGCCCCTGATCGCGGCGCTGCCCCTGGCCTTCGTCTGGGTGGCCGTTGTGACGAACGTCTACAACTTCATGGACGGTATCGACGGCCTGGCCACGTCCCAGGCCATCGTCGCGGGGGTGGCGATGGCGATCGCGGGCACCATCGTCGGCAATCCACTCGTGGCCACTGGCGCGGGGCTGCTCGCGGCGGCTTCGGCTGGCTTCCTGGTCTACAACCTGCCGCCCGCGCGACTGTTCATGGGCGACGTCGGCAGCACGTTTCTTGGGTTCAGTTTTGCTGGCCTGAGCTTGCTCGGAAACCTCGGGGTTGGCGGTGGCCGGCTGCCGGTCACCTTTGGCCTCGTCGTCCTCGCGCCGTTTCTGTTCGACAGCCTGTTGACGCTCGCCCGCCGCGTGGTGCGTGGCGAACGCTGGTACAGCGCCCATCGCTCCCACTACTACCAGCGGCTGGTGCAGGGCGGCCTGACGCACGCGCAGGTCACGGGCCTGTACGCTGGGCTCGCCGTCGCGGCCGCGGCCGCCGGCCTGGCCGGCCTGAGCGTCGAGACGCCGCTCCGAGAAGCACTCGCTGTGCTCGCCTACGTCCCGATGCTGGCCGTGGTCGTGCTCGTCTGGCGGCGCGAGCAACTGAATGAGGCGCCAACCGTTGTTACACAGGGACGCTCCTAGCCTGAAGATGCAAACGCTCTGCTTGCTCGGCCTGGGCTATATCGGTCTGCCCACCGGCAGCATCTTCGCCCTGGCGGGTAAGGACGTCATCGGGGTCGATCCGAGCCCGCGCGTCCAGGCCGCCCTCAGGTCAGGATTGGCCTCGTTCGACGAGCCCGAGCTGCAGACGCTGGTCACCGCGGCGATCAATTCCGGGCGTTTGCGGGTTCAGACCCAGCCCGAAGCGGCCGACGCATTCATCATCGCAGTGCCGACGCCGCTCGATCCCGCCACCAATCGCGCCGACCTGAGCTACGTTGAGCGTGCGGCGCGCGACATCGTGCCGTTCTTGCGTCGCGGCAACCTGGTGATTCTCGAGTCGACAGTCCCTCCGGGCACCACCCGCGACGTCCTGGCTCCCATCCTGGCCGAGTCGGGGCTGGTGCCAGGCCGCGACATCTGCGTCGCGCACTGTCCTGAGCGGGTGCTGCCTGGCCGCATCCTGGTCGAGCTTGAACAGAACGACCGGCTCGCTGGAGGTCTGACGCCAGCGTGCGCCGAGGCGGCGGCGGATCTCTACAGCGCCTTCTGCAAAGGCGCGATCGTGCGGACCGACGCGACCACCGCCGAGATGGTCAAGGTGATGGAAAATACGTTCCGCGACGTGAACGTCGCGCTGGCCAACGAGTTCGCCCTGATCGCCGAGCGGATTGGCGTCGACGTCTGGGAGGCGATTCGCCTGGCGAATCATCACCCGCGCGTCAGCGTGTTGCGGCCGGGGCCGGGCGTCGGGGGCCACTGCATCGCGGTCGATCCGTGGTTCCTCGTCGACGCCGCGCCGGATGAGGCGCGCCTGATTCGCACGGCCCGGACGGTCAATGACGCGATGCCAGAGCACGTCGTGGCCCGTCTGGCGGCGCTCGTGTCGCCGCCCGCGCCGGTGGCGCTGCTCGGGATCACGTACAAAGCCGAAGTTGACGACGTCCGCGAGAGTCCGGCGCTGCGTGTGGCCGAGCTCGCCACCGAGCGCGGCTACGCTGTGCGGTTGTGCGACCCGCACGTGAAGGCCCAGACGCCCGGCCTGCCCGCGCCGCTGCTGCCCATCGAGCACGCGCTGCGCGATGCCGAAGCGATCGTGCTCCTGGTCGATCACCGCGCCTTCCAGGAGCTGGACGTAGACCTCGCCGCGGCCCTCGTAGCGCGCAAACGCATCCTCGACGCCCGCAACGCCATCGACCGCCGCGCCTGGCAAGCCCGCGGCTTCGAAGTCTCCGTCCTCGGCGCCGGCCCAAGCGCCGCCGAGCACAATGTCGCGGAGCCCACGAATGCGTAGTCTTCCCGAGCGAACGGCAGCGCAGCTCGCGCCACGCTGCCCGCGCGCAGCCACCGAACGAGCCCTGTTCCCAATTCGAAGATCGCTACGACGCGAGCGCAGCGATGCGGGCAACGCGCATCGTCGCGAGGTGCCCGCGAGTGCGTAGCGCTTCCCTGAGGCCGCTGCGCTTCAGCCCGTCGCCGTGGCAGCTCCTGCTGCTGGATGCGGTCGCGGGTGCCGTCGGCATCGCGCTGGCGATGCTGCTGCGGTTCATCGACGAAGGCAGCGTGCCGGCCACCTACGCGCAGCGCCTGCTGCCCTGGCTGGTGCTCGCCGCCGCCATCCAGATCGGCGTCGGCGAGGTCATGAACCGCTTGCGCAAGCCCGGCTCGGCGCTGGCCCGGCGACCGGTCGCCCCATTTGCGGTGGCGACCGCGCTCTCCCTGGTCGTGGTCCTGACGATCAACGACGTCGTCCTGCACGAGCCATGGCGTCTGCCGCACCTGGTGGCGATCATCGGTCCACTGCTGGCCGCGGTGGCCAGCGCCGCGCTCCGCATGGCCGCCGCGCGCTCGATCGACGTCGAAGAGTTGCTGACCCGACCCCTGATCCACCTGGACGTGGCCGCCTGCGCCACGGTCCTGGCCGGCAAGCGCGTCCTGATCACCGGCGCCGCGGGCTCAATCGGCGCCGAGCTGGGCCGCCAGGTGCTGGCAGTTGGCCCAGCCTCGTTGACCGCCGTCGACATGAACGAGACCGGCCTGTTCGAGCTCGAGGCTGACCTGCAAGGAGCCGCCCGCGGCAGCATTCCGGTCCGAACGTCGATCGCCGACGTCACCGATCCCCGACGCATGCTCGAGCTGTTCCTGCGCGAGCGGCCGGAGGTCGTCTTCCACGCCGCGGCCTACAAACACGTCCCGCTGGTCGAGGCGAACCCCGACCAGGGGTTTGTGACCAACGTCCTGGGAACCCTCTCGGTCTGCGAGGCCGCCGTCGCCGCCGGCGCGGAACGGGTCGTGGTCATCTCGACCGACAAAGCAGTGAACCCGTCCAGCTTTATGGGCCTGACCAAGCGCGTGGCCGAGTTGATGGTCGTGGCCATCGGCCAGGCCGTGGCGCCCGGCACGATCCTGTCGGCGGTTCGCTTCGGCAACGTGCTTGGCAGTCGGGGGAGTGTGGTGCCGACCCTGTTGCGTCAGATCGAAGCTGGGGGGCCGATCACCATCACCCACCCCGACGCACAGCGTTTCTTCATGACCATCTCCGAGGCCGCGAGCCTGGTCCTGCTGTCGGCCGCCTTCGGAACGTCCGGCCGCCTGTTCGTTCTGGACATGGGCCAGGAGGTGCGGATCGGCCAGCTGGCGGAGCGGCTGGTGCGCCTGCGCGGCCTGCGGCCTGGTCGTGACGTCACCATCAAGTACATCGGGCTGCGACCGGGTGAGAAGCTGCGCGAAGAGCTGCACTCGTCCGACGAGCGTCTGCTGCCCACCGACCGCGCGGCGGTGTGGCGCGTCGAGCCGAACTACACCGTCGACCCCGACACGCTCCTCGACGGCGTCCGGCTGCTGGATGAACGCCGCCGAGCGGGTACCCTAGAGCCCGCCGACTACCCGGGCCTGCTGCGCGCGCTCATCGAGCGCGCTGTGCACACCCAGGACGCCCTGACTGCCCGCTGATTGTCCGCCCGGATCTAGCTGGCGAGGATCAGGTGCAGATCCCCAAACTCGTGCCAGAGGTACCGGTGGTCCAGCGCCACCTGATACGCGGTCTCCAGGTGACGCCGCCCGGCGATCGCTTCGAGCATGGCCAGGTGGCTCGCCTTCGGTTCGTGAAAACCGGTGAGCAGGCTATCAACCACCCGCACGCCGCGCTCGGGTGTAATCACGAGCTCGGTCCAGTCGTGGGTGGCGATTACCTCGCCGTCTGAACCAGCGGCACTTTCCAGCGCGCGGACCGCCGTTGTGCCAACGGCGATAACTCGCCGGCCCTCTGCTTTCGCCACCCGCACAGCACGAGCGGTCAACTCCGGCACGCGATATTCCTCCGCGTACGGCGTCTCGTGGCCCTCGAGGCTGGCGACGCCGGTGTGCAACGTGAGCGTGACGAACTGGACCCCGCGATGCGCCAGTCGCTCCAGGACGTTCGGACTGAACGCCCGACCCGCCGACGGCATTTCCGCTGAGCCAGGCGCCGCCGCGTAGACCGTCTGGTACATCTCGATCGGCCACTGGCCGCGCACATACGGGTAGGCGATTGGCCGACCATACCGGTTCAACAACTGAGGCACGTCGACGTCGAATCGCGCCACCCACAGCCGGCGCGAACCGGTGTACGGCACCAGCAGGCGCACGGTCGCGCCGCCAGCCAGACGAAGTGTCTCACCCGCGTGGGCGTCGATCTGGCGCGGCTCCACCACCCAGAGATCAGCTGGCAGACGCGTCGAGACGTGCAGCCGAATCGCGCTGCCATCCGCCCGCTGCGCCGACAGCGCCGCGGGCAACGTCGCCGAATCGTTGGCGACCACCAGGTCGCCCGGTCGCAGCACGTCGGGCAGGTCGGTGAAGCGACGGTGCTCGGTGCGATCGTCCGCCAGGTGACTGACCAGCAGTCTGACCTGGTCGCGCGCCAAACCGCGCGCCTCCGGCGGCTCGTGTGCTTCGAGCTCAGCTGGGAGCTGGAAGTCCAACGATGCCAATTCCATACTCAGCATTGCCTGGATCTCTCTTTCGGCTCACACGGCCCTGGCCGTGGGTGACAGCATCTGCTGGGCCTCGAAGCGACCGGATGGTTCGCGCAGCTCCAGCAGTTGCACGAACGCCGGCGCCACCAGGTCCGGAGTCTGCAAATGCGATAGGTCAATGCCCGGCTCCGCGGCCCGGTGCATCGACGTATCCATGTCGCCGGGATCGACCACATAGACTCGCACGGCGCTGCCCTCCAGTTCCGCTGCCAGGACTCGCGACAGATGTTCGAGCGCGGCCTTGCTGGCGCCATACCCGCCCCAGGTTGGATAGGCCTGGACGCCGGCGTCCGACGTCACGTTGACGATCAGTCCGGAGTTCCGTGACTTCATCCCCGGCAGCACCAGCTGGATCAGTTTCAGCGCGCCGACGACGTTGACCCGCAGCACATCCTCAAAGCTGGCGATGGGCAGGTGCTGCAAGTCGGGCATCGGGCTGGGCCCCAGCTCGGACGCGTTGTTCATCAACACGTCGATCTGGCCGAATCTGCTCAAACCCGCCTCGACGAGGCGCTCGGCGTCGGCGGGATTGCCGACGTCACCCGGCAGCGCGACGACGTCGGTCAACCCGGCCAGCTCGTTCGCCGCCAGTTCGAGCGCGTCCGCGGCCCGCGCAGTCAAAACTAAACTCAATCCGCGGCGTGCGTAGGCGCGGGCCACCTCGAGCCCGAGTCCGCGCGACGCGCCTGTGATCAATGCAACTTGTGAGGTCATGGCTTAATCTTTCACCTCCTACAGCATCGCGTTTCCGACGATATCCGCCCATGGGCCAGAGGTCAGTTGGCCACCTGTCTCTAAGGACAGTGCCGCCCGTTTTGCGATAGCCTCACGCAGCGCATGACCAGGTCGGAAGAACTAGCGGGCGAGCTCCAGGCCGCCATCGACGCCATTCATACCGAGCTAGCGGCCATCGCCGACGACCGCTGGACCAACGCGATCACCGGGCCGGAGGGCTGGCCCGTTGGCCACACGGCGCACCATATCGGTGAGGGGTACCTGCAAAGTCTCCGCTGGATCGACCAGGCATTGGCCGAGGCCAGGCCCGTCGTCCTGGACCCGGCCGTTGGGCTCCCAGCCATCAACCTCGCCAACGCGCGCTGCCTGGAAGAGCACGGGCACCAGGCGCGCGCCGAGACCATGCGGTTCATGAGCGCCAACGCACAGCGCCTGATCGACCGCGTGCGAACGTTGACCGACGCGCAGCTCGACGAACCCATGATGATCCTCATGGGCCAGGCGCGGCCCGGCAGCATGGTCGCCGTACCCATGGCGCTGCGGCACGCCAACAACCACATGGACAGTATTCGCGGGGCAACTCCACGCCAGAAATAGCCGGCCGCGCGCCGCCGTCGAAGTCCGCAATGCGACGTCGTACCGGAATGTCCACTTGCCATCGGCGCGACCGCGGGGTCAAGAGCGGCGGTTCCGACAACGCCGACTGCCAGGCCGCTCCCTTGCGCATCTCCTCCGTCAGCGCTGGCCACCGCGGGCCACCAGTCCGGTGCCATCCACTGGACCGCACCTTCCTGACGTCTCGCTGCATCTGCAGGAACACGCCTCTCCGGTGAGGCAGCGGCGCTGAAAATCGCCATGGCCACCACGACGCACATGGCCGGCAGCGCTGCGAGCCAACGCCGTCCTAATGTCCACTCGCGGTCGGCCGATTCTTAGACACGATGGCCCGGTCCTACCTTCCATCACGGTGCGCCATTCGGCTGAGTCTCAGGACTCAAGTCGTGCTGCTCGTGCTCGGCGTGTCCCTGTTTGCGGGCGGATCGGTCGGCCTTGCTCTGGTGCAGAGCGCTCGGGGCGCGCTGAGAGATGATGCCTTGCGGAGCAGCCTTGCCGCGGCCGATCTCACCGCCGCGTTGACGGCGGACTACATGGCCGGCATCTGGGCCCCAGCGCGGGATCTTGCCGCCACGCCGGAATTTCGCCGCGCGGCCAGCGATGGGACCCTGGCATCATTGACCCCAGCGTTATCGACGTGGCTCGCCCAGAATCCACGCGCTGACGACGCAGCCATCTACGATCTCAACGGCCTCAACCTGGCCTCGGGACAGGCCGACCAGAGCGTGGTCGGCGTGGCGAACGTCTTCAATCGGCCATGGTTTCAGGCGGCGCGGGCGACCGGCCTGCCCCAGCAGGGTGGCGCAACCATCTCACGCACCAGCGGCCGTCCCGCCGCCCCCTACCACGTACCCATTCTGGATGGTGCAGGTCAGATGCGTGGCATGCTCTCCGCGGTTGTATCGCTCGCGGCGCTTTCCGACACGCTGCGTCACGCAGACCTGGGCTTCAATGCGACGGTATCCGTGGTCGACCTCCAGCAGCGGGTCTATCTCGCTAGCTCACATCCCACCGACATTCTCCAACCTGTTGCGCAATTGGGTGAGGCCACCCGCCGGTTAGCCGCGGGTGAGCGTGGCACTTCGGAGACAATGGGATCCGCGGGCGCCGTGCTCGCCGCGTTCGCGCCAGTCAACGGATTGGCATGGGCGGTGTTAGTCGAGCAGCCCAGCCAGGACGCATTCGCGCCACTCTCCGAAATGGTCCAGCGCACCATGGGGTGGGTCGCACTGGTCGTCACCCTCGCGGCTGGCGTTGGCCTCGCGGCAACGGCTCGCATGAGCCGTCCACTTCGACAGCTTCGACGCGCGGCCGAGGCCATGTCACGCGGCGAATTTGGCCGACGCGCGAATCTGACCCAGGTTGGCGAGATTGGCGAACTGGGCAGCGCGTTCGATCACATGGCGGAGCAACTCGAGCGGGCGATGGCGTTGTTGCGCCTCAGCGAAAAGCAATCGCGACGCGAATCAGAGCGGTTGCTGGCCCTGCATGATGCGTCGAGTGCCCTGTCGGCGCACACAGCTACGCCATCCGCGGTGCTGGACCAGATTCTGAGTAGTGCGGTAACCCTGCTACACGCCGGCAGTGGTTCAATCTATCGCTGGGATGCAGGGGCGTCACTCCTGCGGTGCGTGCGCAACTGGGGTGTTCCCGCGGCGGACACAACGCCGGACCTCCGGATCGATGAAGGCCTGGCTGGCCAGACATTCGGTCGCGGGCAGCCAGTGATCTGCAACGACTACGGTGCGGCGGCCTACGCCACCGGGTCCGGTCGGCGCGGCGGCATGCGCGCTGGGCTGGGTGTCCCGCTGATGTGGGGAGGCTCGCCGACGGGCGTGTTGCTCATCCGCGTCTACGCCGACGAGGCCACGCGCTTCGACGAAGACGACGCCCGGCTGACTTCACTGTTTGGCGACCAGGCCAGCGCGGCGATGTTCACCGCCGAGGCCTTTGACCAGCAGCGTTTGGCTGCTCAGCGCGACGCGCTAACAGGTCTGCCGAATCGCCTGATGCTGGGGAACCGCCTCCAGGAATCGCTTGTTGCCGCCGAAAGCGACGGAACTTCCCTGGCCCTGTTGCTGCTTGACCTCGACCACTTCAAAGAAGTGAATGACACGCTGGGGCATGCCATCGGCGATGCGCTGCTGTGCGAAGTCGCACGTCGTCTGTCAGACGCATTGCGGACGTCGGATCTGGTTGCGCGGCTGGGCGGCGACGAATTCTGCGTCCTGCTCTTCAACACCGATCTACTCGGCGCTCAGCAGGTCGCGGCGGGCCTGGTCCGGTCGATTGACGAGCCGTTTGCGCTTGAAGGACAACCGGTTTCCACTGGAGTCAGCATCGGGGTGGCGCTGTTCCCGAATCATGGACTCACGGCCGATGCGCTGATTCGCCGGGCTGACGAAGCCATGTATGCAGCCAAGCGGGCCGGGCTTGGCTGGACGGTGTACGACCCGGAAGCGCGGCTGAACCTTGAAATCGCTAGTTAGTCAGAGGCGCTCCGGAGCGGAACGCGTGACGATCACCGCGCTCCAGACGGCGCATCGAAAAACTCTCGACGGTACAGGTATCCTCAGGCTCGATCGCCACCTTCGAGCCGCCCACTGATCTCGCTGGCCAAGCTCCCAACGGTCGGCACACCGCCCGGGGTACCTGCAGCGCTCGTCGTGAGTCTTATGCGCTGGCACAGGAAGCGGATGATCCCGCGCGCCACTTCTACACGTTCAGCGATCAGGTCCAGCAGCACGTCGTGGTCGACGCTGAGCAAGTGGGAGTCCTCCGTCGCGGTCACCGAGGCCGACCGCGGCTCGGGATCGAGCGCGGCAAGCTCGCCAAACACGGCGCGGTCTCGTAGCGCCGCGATTGTTAGCTCGCCGGCGTGCACCCGGACCGCGCCCCGGATGATTACGTACATGGTCGTGCCAATGTCACCTCTGGTAATGATCGTCTCGCCGGCGCTGGCATAAGTCTCCTCGGCAATGGCGGCAACGTCGGCGAGAATATCGTCGGGCGTTTCGGAAAAGATGCTGACCCCGCGCAGCAGCAGCACCTTTTCAACAGTCGACAACATTGCCGGTTGGTCAGCTCTCCATCCCGTGGGCCCGTCAGGATCGGTTCACGGCCGCCAGTTCAGACTGTTCTGCCTCACTGACGAACGATACGCGGGCGGCCGCAAATACCGCTGTCTCGCGAATCAGCGGATCGAGTGAGGCTTGGGCTGAGTCGATGACATCCGTCAACTCTGTCAGCCTCAGTTCCGCGATTGTGTACACCGCGCAGGCGACCGTCCAGGGCGAGGTCGATTCGGTCGCCCAGTGGGCGATCTCACGCAATCGGGCCGCACGAGGGAGGCGGGCCTGTGGAAACCGGGGCGCCAGGCGTCGCAGGCGTTCGTCGAGGGGCGACTCGTCCAGGAGTGGCATCGCCACGCTCTTCAGATCATTTGAGACCAGGTTGTCGATCACTTCCAACGCGAAGGACCGCTTGTCCTGCGAGCCGGTCGCCAGTTGCCGCCGCGCCTGGAGTATGGCGCTCGGGTCGAACAGAAATGACAGGAGGAGCAACAGCCGATCCTGGGTGCGCTCGAGCTCGAGGTGTAACGCGCGCGCCAGCGTCTCGACCGATGTATCACCGCCAATATCTAGGCTGGCCGCCACGATTCGCGCGCCATGGTTGGCTTCGAGTTCGATGGACCGTTTTACTTCCGCCGCGCCCGCGCCAAACGCACGATAGTTGCACGCGCTCAAGCTCACCAGCACCTGGTCACGGGTCTTCTGGTCGGGCACACGCAACTGCGCCGCCAAAGCCTCGATTGCCCGCGGCCCGCCAATCCGCCCCATGATCCGCACCACGCGTAGCCGTTCCTCGCGTGTCGCTTGCTCTCGCGACAACGCCAATTGAAGTGCGGCCAGTGCCGGTTCGCCGCCAGCGATCAGCGCCGCCGTTGCGGCGCTGCACAAGGCTGGCGTGCGAAGGGCTTCGATCACCGCCGGCCACACACTGGGATGCCCTATCTTGGCGGCCGAGGCTAACGCCGCTATTCGTACGTCGACCGAAGAATCGAGCAGCAGCGTTCGGAGGGGTCGATGGAACTCGGCGATGCCGACGTCGCCGAGTATGCGCGCGGCCTCTGCCCGTTGAGCGGGAAGCGCCGAGTCTCGCAGGCGCAACAGATGCTCGCCAGCCAACAGCACCCCTTCGATGCCGCCGTAACGCAGGATGCCGACGATGGCGCCGGTGCGAACACTCGCGTCGGCCTCAGCCAAGAACGGAGCGACCTCGTCGAGCGCGTCTGTTTCGCCCAGTGCAACCGCGGTGCGCAGCGCGGCCGAGCGTACCGCTGCCGAAGTATCTGACTTTGCCTTCCCCATCACCGCCTCATAGGCGTTGGCGGGTTTTACCCGCTCGAGGCGCTCGAGGACGTCTGTGCGGACCTCTGCCAGGGGATGTTCCAACAGCGAAATCAAGAAGAACCCCAGGTGGTCCGGCTCGGACTCTTCCAGCACGTTGAGACAGTAGCTCACCTCGAGTGGAACGCCGCTCCAGAGCCCCTTTTCGAGTGCCGCATGGACCGCCGGGTTGCTCAAGTCTAGCGGGGTTCGTTCCAATCTCCGCGTCGCCAGCGCGGCGGTAAGCATGGGCACATATCCTCTGCCAGCCAGCCACGACACGACGATCCACGCTGCGAGCACGACGAGCAAGGCGTAGCCAACCCGCACCGCGTCCAGCGCCGCCAGCGCCGCAAACAGGAGCAACACACCACCAGCGAGTCCGCCGGTGGACGGCTGGACCACGGTCTCGACCACCGTCTGGATCGTCAACCGTTCCTGACGCGGCAGTGGTTGGTACAGGAGGCTCCGCGAAGGATCGCCGAATGCGCGACTCGCCACGGCGTACAGGAGCCGCGTCACGGCCACGGTCCAGAAGACCAGGAAGCCGAGTCCGCCAAGGTTCCCAAATGCGACCAGGGCGGTGACAGCAATCGTCAGGCCGATGGGCACCACCAGCAGCCCGAAGGTCACGCCCAGATGATTCAGGATGCGACCCGAAATACCCCGGCTCAACAAATTGGCGGCGGAGAGCGTGCTGTAAAAGATCCCGAAGAAGCCTGCTAACTCACTCTGGCTGGCAAAGTGCGTCCTGGTGCTGGCCAGGAAGGAGGCGTCGAGAAAGTTATACGCAAAAGTCCCTGCCGCGGCGAGCGCGACGAGCAGGACAAGATACCGATTGCGGAGCAGTTGCGTGATGCCTCGGGGTCGCTCACCGCGTCTGCCGCTGGCCTGGGGACCACCGATGCGACTCGCTTGCGTCCGTAAGACGACGATCAGCAGGGCCAGGAACACCGCCAGGCCACTCGCCGCGGCCAACAGCAGATTCGGCGTGCCAATGACGGACACCAGCCACGCCACTGACGCCCCCGCGATGATCCCGGCGACGGCATCTCCGCTCCCAACCAACCCGAACAAGCGCTTGGCCTGGCGAATGTCGAACAGGCGTCCCGCCAGACCCCAGAAGACCAGCCCGGTGAGGACCCCAACGACCGCGTTCCAAATGGCGAGGCCGAGGCCAAGCCAACTGGCCTGGACAACGGCGATCAAGAACCACGCCACGCACAGCGCCGCGATATTGATCACGATGACCGTGATCAGAAATGTCGGAAAGGCCAGCCGCCGTTGCAAGGCCGAAACGGCTAGCCCCTCAACCGTGACGATTATGGCGATACCGATGTACAGGTACGGCAGCGAGCTCGCGTCGAGCCGCGAGAGATAAATCGCGTTGGCGGCGGTGCTGATGAGCGGACGCGCGAGGCCGAGGACGAAGGATAGGGCGAAAAGCAGCGCAGCCGCCTGTCCTTCACCCGGCCGAACGTCCAGGGCGGCACCGAACGAGCGCCAGAAACGCATCGGTGAGCTTCCTCCGAATCGCGCCGCGGTCGCGAGACCTCCGCGGGACGATAACACCAGCACCACCGCCACGTATACTCGGCTACCCGTGGGCTTCGCCGGATCCAGGAGCGCGCGGGGAGCAACGGATGGTGGGTTGAAGGCGCGCGAGGTTCGCGGTGAAATCTCAGTGACGGTCGCTGCCTCACCCGACGCCCTGTGGCCGTTCGTCGCCGACACGGATCGCGTAGATCGGGCCGTGGGACTGCCGTCAGTCAACTTTCACACCAGGCAGATTGGCGACGGAAGTCAACAAACCATCGGCGAATATCGCCTGGGGCGATGGTCAATAGCCCGCTGGGTGGAGCACCCATTCGAGTGGCAGCGGCCGCGGCTGTTCGCCGTGGTGCGCGACTACGAGACCGGTCCGTTCCTGCGATTTCGAGGGGGGACGTATCTCGAGAGCGTGCCACCGGGTTCGCGGCTGCGCAGTTTCGTGGAGATCACGCCTCGGCGCGCCTGGGTGGGGCCGTTTCTTCGCTTCGGCCTGATCCCCGTCGGACTGCGACGCCTGGCTCGCCAGCACCGCGCCATTGCCGCATTCTTGAACCGCCAAGCGCCGCAGCCCTTTCCAGCGCTAACTCCTGAACGCAACCCGGGTGCGGCGCCACACTTGACCCGGGGCCTTCAGCGGCTGATTGCCAGCGGCGCTGACGCGACGGTAGCGGCGCGACTGGCCCGCTTTCTGACAGAAGCTGCCGACGAGGACGTCGCGGCGATGCGCCCGCTCGAACTTGCGGAGGAATGGACGACCGACCCGCGCGCCACGCTGGACACGTTTGTGCGCGCAGCCGTGGCCGGACTTCTCGAATTGCGCTGGGAGTTGCTGTGCCCAAGATGCCGCGGCGTGAAGGTCGGCGCCAACCATCTGCGCGAACTTGCGATGGGCGCGTATTGCCCAAGCTGTAACCTGCACTTCATTGCCACCGTCGATGAAGCGATCGAAGCGCGGTTCTACCCGAATCGTGGCATTCGCGAGATCAGCATTGGGACCTACTGCGTTGGAAGCCCGCGCAAGACCCTCCACCGCGTAGCGCAGAGCAACCTGCAGCCCGGTCAGAGTCTGACGTGGGAACTTGTACTGCAGGCCGGCTGGTACCAGCTCAGCGCTCCACAGAGCACCACTGCAACCCGGCTGGTCGTCGGTTCGGATAGCGTCGGTGCGAGCCGCGAGGTGACGCTGCTCTGGACACCGAACGGGCTACGGCCGACCGAGTTGGAGCTTGCCGCGGGGCCCATGCGTGTGCACCTGGAGAACCACACGTCTTCAATTTTGACGGTGGCTCTTGATGAGTCAGGGTGGCAAGCCAACGGCGCGACACCCGCACGGCTCATGCTGCTGCCCGCATTCCGCTCGCTTCTATCGACCGAAGCGCTTGCGCCGGGGTTCGAACTGGCAGTAGGCCGAGTCGGGCTCCTCTTCACAGACCTGGCTGGTTCAACGGCCCTGTACGATCGCATTGGAGATGCGCGCGCGTTCGCGCTGGTTGGCGAGCACTTCAACGTTCTGCTGCAGCCAATCGAAGCGGCCGGTGGCGCAGTTGTGAAAACTATTGGCGACGCGATCATGGCCGCATTCCCCGACGGTCGATCGGCGCTGTCGGCGGGACTGAACATGCAACGCGCCATCCGATCGCTGGCTGGCCCGGATATTCCTGATGCAAAACACCTGCTGAAAGTGGGAGTCCACGTCGGGGCATGTTTCGCCGTGACGCTGAACGAGCGTCTGGACTATTTCGGAGGTGTCGTGAACCTCGCGGCACGTGCCCAAAACGAGGCGCGCGGTGGCGAAGTCGTGCTCACGCAAGAGGTGGCGGGGGAAGCCGGCCCGGACCTCGCCTCGTGCGGAGGCGCGGTCGAGATGTTTGAGGTGCACCTCAAGGGATTCAGTGCGCCGACGAAGCTCCTGCGGATCGACGCGTCGAAACTGAGCTGAGGGAGTAGCAGAGCGGCATCAGCACGCGGAGTTGGTCGTCGTGCTGGACTCCGCCGCTGGCGCGCGGCGACGGGCGCGCTAGCCGTCCTGCTGGTTCTGTGCGGTTCTGCAGGGACCGCCTCAGCGGCCGTACCTCGTGGACACGTCGTCCTTGATGATTGACCCAGCTCTGGCCAGGCTCGCACCCCCTGAGGTGCGAGCCCAACCGTCCCTACAATGAAAGAGCCCAGTTGAGCACCGCGTGCTGAGCGCAAGTCCAGTTCGAGCGACGGCCGGCCTGGCCGAAGCCCGATGCCACTGCCGCGCTCACGCCCGGCGACATTCGAGCACAGCCGTCGCTACTATGTCGGTCTGCCCCGTCCCCAGCGGCAACCGCGGCGCATGCACCTGGCCGCATTTCTGATCGCCGGGCCGGTGGCACACAGTCACGCGGTGTGGCGTCACCCCCGCACCACCGGCGATTTCTTGCGGCCGGAGCTCTACCAGGACATCGCCCGCATTCTCGAACGCGCCCGGTTCGACCTGGCCTTTTTCGCCGATCGACTCGCGATGGCCGACACGTATGGCGCCAGCCTGGAGACCGGCGTCACGTACGGCGATCAGGATGTCGTTCGCCTGGATCCGATTCCGGTGCTGGCGATGATGGCCGCCGTCACCCGGCGACTCGGCCTCGGCGCGACTCGGTCGACGACCTACTACCACCCCTACCAGGTCGCCCGCACCTTCGCCACGCTCGACCACCTCACGCGTGGCCGCGTGGCCTGGAACGTGGTGACGTCGGTCAACGACAGCGAAGCGCGCAATTTCGGACTGGAGGCGCACCTCGAGCACGATCGTCGCTACGACCGTGCCGACGAATTCATGGAAGTCGTCGGACGTCTCTGGGATAGCTGGCAGCCGGATGCGTTGCGGCTGGACCGCGCGCGCGGGCGGTTTGCAGATCCCGACCAGGTCAACTACATCGACCACGCTGGCGAGTGGTTCAAGTCGCGTGGACCGCTCAACGTGCCGCGCGGTCCGCAGGGTCATCCAGTAATCATCCAGGCCGGCTCCTCCGGCCGTGGCAAGGCGTTCGCTGCCCGCTGGGCGGAGGTCATCTTTGCCGTCCAGCCGGACGCCGACCGCGCCCGGGCCTTTTACCAGGACGTCACAGCCACGCTCGCGACGCTCGGCCGGCAACCCGAGACCTGCCGGATCCTGCTCGCGGTCATGCCGTTCGTCGGGGAGACGACGGCGGCCGCGCACGCGCAGCAGCGGCTGCACAACGACCTGGCCGACCCGCGGGTCGGTCTGGCGACGCTGTCGAGCCACGCCAACTACGATCTCTCGCAGCATCCCTTGGACGAGCCCATCGAGAACGTCCGCGTGCAGGGCATGCAGGGCCTCTTCGAGACTGTGGTCGGCTTGAGCAAAGCCGAAGGCCTGACGTTGCGGGACGTCGGCAAGCGGTACGCCCAGGGCGTGCTCGTGCCGCAACTGGTTGGGACTCCAAGCGAGGTGGCGGATCAGTTGGCGGACCTGTTCGCGAGCGGTGCCTGCGACGGATTCGTCATCTCTCCATCGCACCTGCCCGGCGCGTTCGCCGAATTCGCCGACGCCGTCGTGCCCGAGCTCCAGCGGCGCGGCCTGTTCCGCCGCCAGTACGCCGGCACCACGCTGCGCAGCCACCTCGCATCGTGATCGACGAGAGCCGAGCGACGCCAGACGCACGCCACACGGTCCTTCTGCAACGTGGTCTGTGGCTTGAATATGTCACCCTGGGCTGGAATGTCGTCGGCGTGGCGGTGCTCGCCACGGCGGCGCTCGCGGCTGGGTCAATCGCGCTGGCGGGTTTCGGTCTGGACTCCCTGATCGAGATTGGCGCTTCGACCGTCGTGGTCTGGCAACTGACCGGCACCGCGGCCAACCGTGAGCGTCCTGCCATGCGCCTGATCGGCGGCGCGTTCATCGCCCTCGCGATCTACATTGTGGCGCAAGCCGCCTACGTGGTCGTGAGTGGCGGCCGGCCGGCGGCCTCAACGCTCGGCATCCTCTGGACAGGTGTCACCTGCGTGACCATGCTGGCTCTGGCCTTTGGCAAGGCGCGAACTGGCGCGGCGCTCGACAATCCCGTGCTGAAGACCGAGGGCCGCGTCACGCTGATCGACGCCTACCTTGCGGCCGCGGTGCTGCTGGGTCTGGTGCTGAACGCCGCCGTCGGTTGGTGGTGGGCCGACCCGCTCGCGGGCCTGGTGATCGTGTTCTACGGGATCAAGGAAGGTCGAGCGGCCCTTCGGCACCCCTGAGCAACCGGCAACGTGCCCCACGCGGACGGATCGCGAACTCGCCGCACCATCGACCGCTACGCTTGCTGAATCACACTGAAGACGTTGTCCAACCCGGCGGTTTCTGACTCACGGGCGGGATCGCGTGTCGCTTGGATCGGGGCGCGTGTTTCGGCCGACCTCGCCGCCGTCATCGGCCTGTGTCTTCTGGCGTGTCTCAGCATGTGGAAGCTGCTGCGCGATGGGACGGTCATCGGCATGGACACGGCAACGGCGTTCTACCCGTGGTACGCCTTTCTCGGCGAGAGCCTGCGCAGCGGTCACATTCCCATGTGGAATCCGCACCAGTTCGCCGGCACGCCCTTCGCCGCCGATCCGGAGTCCGGCTGGACCTACCTGCCAGCCATGCTGCTTTTCACGCTGCTGCCGCTGGCTCCAGCGGCGAACGCTTTTCTGCTCTTTCACGTCCTGCTTGCCGGCCTGGCGACCTACGCCCTCGCGCGCAGCCTCCAGATTCCGCCGATTGGCGCGTTCGCGAGCGCCATCGCCTACAGCTACTCCGGCTTCTTCTTCGGCCACAACGCCTGTTGCTTCGCGTACTCGAGCGTGGCCGCCTGGTTGCCGGTCGCCCTCCTGGGTATCGACCGAGCCGTCCGCGGCGACGCGCGCCGCCGGGTGAGATGGTGGGCTGTCGGTGGTCTGGCGATCAGCCAGATCCTGGCTGTCTGGCTGGGGCAAGGGGCCTACTACGGGCTGCTCTTCCTGGGCGCCTTCGTTGCCTACCGGACCCTGGTTTCCTCCCCGCTCACGTTCATGAGCCGCCTGAGAAACCTCCTGCTCCACGGGACGCTGCTGTTCGCCGTTGGCTTCGGCCTCGCCGCGATCGGCCTGCTGCCGCGAATCGAGTACAACGCGTTCTCGAATCTGCCCGGCGGCTACGGCGCGGCCGGGCTGACCTCGCCGACTGCCGCGCTCACCGACTGGGGCATCATCGAGGACTGGCGTACGCGGCTCCTGACCCCAGGGTTCCACTATGTCGGCCTCAGCACGCTGGCGCTGGCGCTGGCCGCGCCGTTGCTGGTCCGCCGCCGCCACGCCGCTCCGTTCTTCGTCGCGATGGCGATCGGGCTGCTGATCCTGGCGCGCTGGCAGCCGACGCCGCTGCACGTCGCGCTGTCGATCCTGCCTGGGTTCGGGCCGATGCACGTGCATGCCCCCGAGCGCGTCTTGCTGGTGTGGTTCATTGGCCCGGCGCTCCTGGCCGGCGCTACGGTCGGCCGCGTGCAAAGCGTCGGCCGCTACGGCGTCAGGGCCGCGGCCGTGCTCACGCTGGTCGTGCTGGTGGACCTGCATCTGGCCTGGCAAACCCAGCTTGCCGACGCGTTCGTAGCGAGCGGCGCGTACGAATTGGATCAGGTCGATCTGGCCGCCTACTACGCCCCAACCGGCAGTGCCACATTCCTGCAGCCGGCGACTGCCGCCAGCCACGCCCGCGCCATCGGCTATGCCCAACACGTCTTCGGCGGCCCGATCGCCTACACCCTGGGCTGGGCCAATCCGAAAACCGTCGCCCTCGGCGTCAACAATCGCGCGGTGCTCACCGGTGTGGACGACATCCAGGGCTACAACCCGATTCATCTCGCGCGCTACGACGCCTTCATGCGCGTGCTGAATGGTGAGGCGCAGAACTATCACCAGACCGACGTCTTCGAAGGAGGCCTTGGCTCGCCGCTGCTCGACCTGCTCGGCGTGCGCTTCGTCGTCATGCCGGCGGTTCTGGCGTCCGATCAGGTCGAGCCGCGGCTCACGCGCGACCTGCCGACGGTGTACGCGGACGCCGACGTGAGAGTGCTGGAAAACGACCAGGCCTTGCCGCGCGCGTGGATCGTCCACGCCGCCGTGCAGCTGGACTCCGCCACGGCCCTGGCGCAACTCGCGGCCGGCGCGATCGACCCGCGCCGCACCGCCGCCCTGGAAACGCCGCCCCCGCCCCTCGCCGACTCGCCCGCTGCCGACCAGGTGACGATCACCGACTACGCCGCCGACTCCGTGGGTGTGGATGTCACGACCGGCGCACCTGGTCTGCTGGTCCTGAGCGACGCCTACTACCCCGCCTGGCAGGCGCGCGTCGACGGTTCGGCGGCAACCGTGTACGTTGCCGATGGCGCGCTGCGCGCGGTCGCCGTGCCAGCTGGCCGGCACGCGATCGAGTTCCAGTACGCGTCGGCTGCCTTGCCCATCGGCGCCGCCATCACGGGCCTGACCCTGCTCGCGCTCGCAGCGGGTCTCGGCGTGCGCTCCAGCCGCGCCCGGTGAGGGCCTGGCTGTGGGCCGCGACCGCCGGGCTGATTGTCGTCTACCTGGCGGCCGCCGGCCTGAGCACGTTCGAACGTGTCCGCAACGGCGCTGAATTCCTGTACGGCGAAGCGATCGTCCTTGACGAGGTCCATCGCATTGGCCTCGGCCAGCCGCTCTACGCGCCGCCGACAGCGCTCCCGCTGACGATCACCGCGTACCCGCCGCTCTACTACCTCCTGGTAGCCGCGGTCCAGCAGCTGACCGGCGACCCGGGTTATGGCCCCGGCCGCCTGGTCTCGGTCGCCGCGATGCTGGTCTCGGCCGGGCTGCTGGCGTGGATCGTCCACCGTGTTGCCGGCGGTCGCTGGTCCGGTGGCCTGCTCGCCGCCGGTCTGTTTCTGACCCAGAACCTGACCGTGCTGCTGTGGCTGCCCGTCCACCGGGTCGACCCGCTGGCCCTGTGCTTGACGCTCGTCGGCCTGGCCCTGGCGACCTCCGGTCGAACGACGCTCGCCGCGCTGCCCTGCATGCTGGCGGTCCTCACCAAGCAAACCTATCTGGCAGCGCCGCTGTGCGTCCTGGTGACGCTCTGGCCGCGCCGCCGGTTGATGCTCGCCGGTGGCGCGGTGTTCGTCGCCAGCCTGTCGGTGTGCCTCGCCGCCGGCGAGTGGCTCACCAATGGTGAGTTGCTCTGGCACACCGTCGTCGCCAATGCGAATCCGCTCGATTTCCAGTACTTCGCGGCCATGTTCGGTGCGTTCCTCCAATTCAACGCCCTGCCGCTCATCGCGGCGCTGGCGCTGTTTGGCCTGCCCGCGCGCGGGCCCGAACGCGTGTGGCGCGCCTACTTTGTCGTCTCGGGGCTGGAGGCGCTGGCCACCATCGGCAAGCTGGGTGCCTCGTCCAACTACTGGCTGGAGCTCACCGCCGCGACCTGCGTCCTGATCGGGATTCTGGCCGTCCGCCTCGCCGAGCGCCAGCCCAACCCGGACCGGGGCCGGAGTCCGTTCACGTCCACCGGGCTGGCCAGTGTGATCGTGGCCTCGCTCCTCACCTGCGTACCCGCCTATCAGGCAACTGTGTCGCAGGCGCTCGAGCTCCACGTCGGCGGCGCCACCGGCAGCATTGGCCCGCAGCTCGAAGTCGCGCCGCTGGTCGCCGCCGAGCCGGACGCCGTGCTGACCGACGATCCGGGGCTCGCCCTGCTGGCGGGCAAGCGGGTGGAGTTCGAGTTCGTCATCTTCACGATCCTGGCCACCCAGGGCGTCTGGGACGAGGCCCCGATCGTGAACGCGATCGACGCGCGGCAATTCGGCCTCGTCGTCCTGGAAGAATCCCTGGACGAACCGCCCAGACCGCTCATCGCCGCCCGCCTCACGCCGCGCGTTCGCGCCGCGCTCCAGGCCGCCTACACCCCCGCCGGCCAGCAGGCCGGCTACTGGTTCTACCGCCCGAACTGAACGGCCAGGTCGTCGCTGACTGCCCTTGGGGGCAGGTGGGAGAACCTGAGGCATGGCTCAAACGGTGCCGTTCGTTGGTCTGGGAGCGATGGGCTCGGGCATGGCCTGCTGCCTGGTGCACACCGAGTTCACAGTGCGCGGCTTCGACTCGCGCGGCGCCAGTCGAAGCTCTCGGCGCGGATGGCGGCCCAAGCCGGGTCGATCAACGGGCCGAGGCTGGGGCCGGGGCGCAGGTCGCGGGCGTCATTGTCCTGAACGGCGACCAGGCCGAACACACGAGTATGCTCGACGCGGACGACCTCGCCGTCGCCCGGGTGCTGGAGCGGCGCGCGGACTCGGAGGCATGCAGCGTCATCACAATTTCACGTTTTGTGATGTCCGCATGACGCTTTTGGTCCGCCGCGTGACGCTTTTGCGTCGCCACGTGACGCTCTACGTGACGTTTGCTGATTACGCTTGGATGCGGATGAACGCGCGGGGCCGCATGCGACGGGTGCGATGTTGAAGCCGTGCAGCTAACGCAGGCCGCTGCAGATCGCCTCGAACACGCCCTGGCCGACTCCGCCTACTGGCGCGGCGCCGAGCTCGCTGGCGTCGACGCGAATTGGCTGGCGATCGACGAACGCTCATTCGGCCCGGTGCGAGCGCGGCGCGTCGGTACGGACCTGGCCTACTACCGCTATTTCAGCGGGCCGCTGCGCCTGGGGACCGGGGACGAAGCCGTCGTCCCGCCACTCGCCGCCTGGTACGCCGAACGCGGCGCGCCGTGCTTCGTGCGGCTGTCACCGCTCTCCGCCGACGAAAACCTCCTGCGCGCGCTGGCCGGCGCCGGGCTGGTCCAGACCGGCTTCATGAGCTTGCTCTATGGCGCCCCGCGGCCGGCGGAGGCCGCGCCCGCCGATCACCTCAGGGTCGTTGAGGTCGGTCCCGACCAGGACCAGACGTTCCTCGACCTGTGGACCAACGATGCGCCGGCGAACGAGCAGGGCGTGCGCCAGCGGCTGGCGCGCGCCGAGTTCACCCACTGGCGCCGCTACCTGGCGTTCGTCGACGACCAGCCCGCCGCGTACGCCGGTATGTTCATCTCGGGGCAGCATCGGACGGCGGTCCTGGCCGCGACCGGGACGCTCCCGGCCCTGCGCCGCCGCGGCTGTCAGGCGGCGCTGGTCCAACGGCGAATGGCCGACGCCGCGGCGGCGGACTGCGATCTGGTGGTGGTCGAGACCACGCCCGGCAGCCCGAGCCAGCGCAACCTGGAGCGCCTCGGGCTGCGGCTGGCGGTGACCCGAGTGATCTGGACCTTCCTCTCCTCGAGCTGACTCAGACCAGCCCGACCAGACCCAGCACCGCGCCACCCGCCATGAGCAGCAGCGGGTGGACATTGCTGCGCACCAGGATCAAGGCGGTGACCACGGTCATCACGACGGCCTGCGGGGTATGGTCCGCACTCCGGCTCAGCACCACGCCACCCGCGAGCATCAGCCCGATCGTCAGCGGCGCCAGACCCGTCTGGACGCGATACCGCCAACGGGCTGCCCCCGAGCTGTGCAGGACACGTGCAACCACCAGCGCCAGCACCGATGACGGGCCGCACATCGCCAGCAACGCGACCAGGGCGCCGGGCACGCCAGCCAGGTGCCAGCCGATCAGGCTGACCACGAGGATGTTCGGGCCGGGGACCGCCTGAGCCAGGACGAACGCGTTGGCAAACTCAGCCTCGGTCATCCAGCTATGGACGGTCACCACCTGGCGATGGATGTCCGGCAGCACCGTGTTCGCCCCACCCACCGCGACCAGCGACAGGGGCGCAAAAACCAACAGCAACTCCAGCAGGCGGGCCACTGCTCAGGTCGACCGGCGCCAGGCAAGCGCCACGCTGAACGGAGCGAGGACCGCCAGCACGAGCAGCAGCGGAACCTGAAGCAGCGCGACGGCCCCAAATGTGAGCGTTGCGAACACCGCGCCGGTTGGGGTCCACCGATAGGCGCGGGCCATTCTGAGGCCGGTGGCCAGCGTCAGACCCGCGACCACCGGCGCCGCGCCGCGCAGCGCCGGTCCCGAGATTTCCACGATGCCCGGCCCGGTCACCAGGGCGTTCACCACCAGCAGCAGACACAGCGGCGCCACCATGAGCCCGCTCAACGCGACCAGCACACCGCGCAGCCCCTGGAAGCGGGCGCCGACAAAAATCGCCACGTTGACAATGTTCCCGCCCGGCAGAATCTGGGACACCGCGAGCAGGTCGGTGAATTCCGACTCCGACAGCCAGCCGCGTCGCACGACCAGCGTCCGGTGCGCCCAGGCCAGCACGCCGCCGAATCCCGAGAGCGTGACCTCGAGAAATCCAGCAAAGAGCTCCCGGAGGGACGGCTTCACGCCTCCACGGTAACAGTCAGCCGCGGCGCTTCGGAGACGGTGTTTTGTACGCGACCCACGCGGCGGTGATGGCCCGCAGCTCGTCGGAACGGGCCTCAACTTCCGCTACGTCGCGAAAACGCATGTACTTGACGGACTGCCCCTCGAGATGCGGAAACTCACCTTTCAAACGCCCGGCCGCGTTGAACATCAGCGAGACCTGACGCGTCTCGCGTACCTGGACAAAGCTGCACATCGGGCTCCCGTACACGAACTGAATCGTGCCGTATTGCACGCTCGCCTGCAGCTTCGGATCGGCGTCGAGCAGGACCTCGCGTATGCGATTGAATACTGGCTTGAGCGGATGGTCCAACTCCGCAAACCAGCTGTCGACTCCGGGGTCGGTAGGCACGCGTTGGGAGGGTACCGCGCCACCCGGACTCCAGGCTCAACCCTCGAAGAGTTGGTCGACGAGCGTGATCAGCCGGCGCACGTGTCCTCGCCGCCCCGCCAGCGGCGTGTCGCGGCTATAGACCTGGCCGATCTCGATGAGAAAGACCACGCCGAACATGGCTGTCCGGCACGCGTCAGTCTGTCGCGTGTCCGCGCTACAGTAGGCCGCGCTGGGCGGCGAGGGCGACGGCTTGCGCGCGGTTGTCGGCGCCGAGTTTGTGGAAGATCGAGTTGACATGGAACTTGACCGTCCGTTCGCTGATCGACAGCGCGTTGGCGATCTGCTTGGTGGGCAGCCCCTCGGCGACCAGGTGCAGGACTTCTCGTTCGCGCGTGCTGAGCTTCGTCGGATCGCGTCGCGGCGAGCTCACTTCGGCCATCAGCGTGCTGGCGACGCGGGGTTCGAGATACGACCCGCCGCTGTGGACGCTGCGGATGCCGCGGGCGATCTCCTCGGCGCTGGCGCCTTTCAGCAGGTAACCGCGTGCCCCCGCGCGGATCGCCCCGAGCACCCGGTCCTCGGTGTCGTACGCCGTGAACACCAGGACACCCAGGCCCGGCCCAGCCGCCAGCAACTGCGGGATGGCCGCCACGCCGTCCAGCTCCGGCATCTCCAGATCCAGCAGCACGACGTCTGGCCGAAGGCGCGGCACCAGGGCTAACGCTTCGCGCGCCGAACCGGCCTCGCCGACGACATCCAAATCGTCTTCGTCCGAAAGCACCGAGACAAGTCCCTGGCGCACGATCGGATGATCGTCCACCACCATCACGCGAATCATGGTTGGACAGCGTCCTCGTGAACGATCGGCACCCTGGCCACGATGCGCGTGCCCGCGCCAGGCGCGCTGCTGATCTGGAGTCGGCCCCCAAGCAGCTTGGCCCGCTCGCGCATGCCGACAATCCCGTGGCTCACGCCGTCGGACCGGCGCGCCCGGGGCGAAAATCCGCGTCCGTTATCTCGCACCGACAGCGTCAGCGTCGCTCCGCGCCGCCGCAGTGCGACCTCGACCTCGCTGGCGTGCGCGTGCTTGCGGACGTTGGTCAGGGCCTCCTGGGCGACGCGAAAAAGCTCGGCCTCGATGCGCAGCGGGAGGCGTTCAGTCGCCGCCGCGGCCACCCGCACGGGCACGCCGCTGTCGGATGTGAACGACCGGGCCAGGCCAGCCAGCGCCTCGGCCAGTGACTTGCCTTCCAGCCGTGACGCCCCCCGCAGGTCGAGCACTGAACGCCGCGCATCCTCCAGGTTTTCGCGTGCCATGGCCAGCGCGCGCTCGAGTCGCTCGCGAGCCTGGTCGGGATGGGTCTCGAGCCGGTGCATGGCGCCCTCGATATTCAGGGCGATGGCCGTCAGCCCCTGGGCCAGCGTGTCGTGAATCTCACGCGCCATGCGCGTGCGCTCCTCCGCCCGTGCCAGGCGCGTCGCGTCCTCGGCGAGTCGGGCGCGCTCGATCGAGATGCCCACCTGGTAGGCGATCGTCGACAGCAGCCGCAACTCGGCGGTGGTCAGCTTGCGCCACTCAGGACCAGTGACATTCATGATCCCGAGTCGCTTGTCCTGAAAGTAGAGCGGGATGCTGGCGTGATAGCGCAGCCCGGCGGCCAGGGCGGCCGACTTCCCACGAAAGGCCGGCTGCAGGCGGCTGCACTCCATGACGTCGATGTTGGTCGGCGTGAGCTCGCCGTCTCGGAAGTCGTCGATGCACCAGCAGCGACGTCGCCCCGCCATGCGCACCCGTTCCTGCAAATACGGCGGCAGCTCGCGTTCCGCGGCATCGTAGAAGCGATCCGTCTCCTGGTCGAGCAGCCAGACCCAGCCAGTGCGCAGCCCGAGCAGGTCGGCAACCAGTCTGAGCGTGCGTTCGAGCGCCCGGCGCACGTCGGGCGACGAGTTGAGCGCCTCCGAGACGGCGTTGAGGATCGCCAGCTCGCGCCGGGCGTTCACACCTCGGTGATAACGGGCAAAATCATCGGCCGACGCCGGGTGCGCTCGTAGAAGAACGAGTTGAGGGTGTCTCGGACCTTGCCCACCAGATAGCCGACATCTGGCGGCCGGTTGTCGCCGCCGGCGACAGCGGCCGTGACCCGTTCGCGAGCCTCGTCGAACAACTCTTCGGAGTCGCTGGAGTCGGTCTGCAAAAAGCCACGCGAGACGAAGTCGGGCGGGCTGAGCAGCTCGCCGGTCTCGCGATCGAGCGTCACGGCGACGAACAGCACTCCGTCGGCGGCCAGGCGCCGGCGATCGCGCAGCACCACGGTCGTCACGTCGCCAATCGTGAGCCCGTCTACCAGCATGGAGCCTGACGAGATCGGCGCCTCGCGCGCCGCGCCGTCCTCACCGAACGCGACGACATCGCCAATCTCGGTGACGAACACGTTCGCGCGCGGAATGCCGGATTCCACCGCCAGCTCTCTGAACAACCACAGCATCCGGTGCTCGCCGTGGAGCGGCACCAGGTACCGCGGGCGAAGCAGGTGGAGCAGATGTTTCAGCTCCTCGCGGCTGGCGTGCCCGCTGCAGTGCACGCGTGGATCGATCGCCTGATAGATGACGCGCGCTCCGCGCCGAAACAGGTTGTCGATCGACCGCGCGACGGATTCCTCGTTGCCCGGCACCGGGCTGGCACTGAAGATGACGGTGTCGTTGGCCTGGATTTTGACCAGCGGATGGTCGCCGCGCGCGATTCTACTGAGCACGCTTGTTGGTTCACCCTGACTCCCGGTCGACAGAATCACCACCTTTTCGGGCGGCAGAGAGTTCATCTCACGCAGCTCGATCAGGCTGTCTTCAGGAACGTCGAGGAACCCGAGCTCGCGCGCGACCTTGAGGTTCTGTTCCATGCTGCGTCCGACAATGCCCGTCTTGCGCCCCAGCTTGTGGGCCGATCGCACGACCTCACGCAGTCGACCGAGGTTGGATGCGAACGTCGTCACCAGCACGCGGCCCGGAGCCGCCGCGATGAGCTGTTCCAGCGCGTCGCGAACACCCGACTCTGAGGCCGTCCAGCCGGCCTGCTCCACCCTGACGCAATCGCTGAGCAGGACCAGCACGCCTTCGTCGCCCAGTTCGCGCAGCCGCTGGTTATCGGTGGTCTTGCCTGAGACGGGCGTCGGGTCGAACTTGAAGTCGCCGGTGTGAAAAATGGTCCCAGCCGGGGTCCGGATTACGAGGCCGACGGCGTCAGGGATGCTGTGATTGACCGCGATCGGCTCGACGTCGAACGCGCCGAGCACCGCGTGCTCGCCTTCACGCAAGGTGTGCTGGATGACGCGCCCGAGCATGCCGTGTTCCTTGAGCTTGACGGAGATCAGCCCGAGCGTCAGGGCCGTGCCGTAGATCGGGATCGGGTCGTGTGGGTCGAGCTGCATGATGAGGTACGGCAGCCCGCCGATATGGTCCTCGTGACCATGCGTGAACAGGATCCCCAGCAAGCTGTCGAGTCGCTCGGTGACGTACCCGTAGTCACACACCACCAGGTCGACGCCGTGCAGTTCGGCTTCGGGGAACTTGACGCCAGCGTCGACGATGACCATGTCCTCACCAAATTCGACGATCGTCGAATTCTTGCCGACCTCACCGACGCCGCCCAGCGGACTGATGCGTACTCGCGAATTCGTCGCCATCAGCAGTTAAGGGTAGGGCACTGCTTGCTCTTGCTGACAGAAGATTGTGTACGCCCGCGATTCGAGCGAAACGGAGCGCGATGCGACTGCGACCAGAGAGCTCGGAGCCTGCGGCGCTGTTGGGCTTACCCGGGATGTACGCGCGCGCGGCGCGGAAGGGCGGCCTGTTGTGGCTCGTCGGCGTTGTGCTCATTGGGATCACCGGCATGCTCTTCGGCGTCTTCCTGGGCCTCATGGGCGCACTCGTGTTCTCCGTACTGGCCAGCCAGGCAACGGACCTGTTTACCCAGGGACCACCCCCCGCATTTATAGCCTTGTTCATCGTCGCCACGCTGGCAACGTGTTTGGCGCCCTCCTGATGGCCGTGCCGATGCTCACTCGCGGCATCTCTGCACGCTGGTGCGGTTACGTGATGCTGGCTGGCGCTGCGCTGGCCATTCTCAATTTCCGTGACCAGCAGACCTGGAGCGACCTCGCTCGCCAGCCAGGTCCTCGGGGTCATCTCGCCGCTGCCGCTCTACCTGGTGCTGGGCTGGGCCGGGGTACAGGCTGTGGTCCACGGATACCGCACCAGCCATTGAAGGAGTCACCGGCTCGGCGGCGGCTCCACCGATGCGTCTCTCGGCCTGAGTTCGTCAAGTCGTCCGCGCGCGGTCGACTCCAGGCGCGCGACTCCATCGCAAGTCACGATGCGGATCCACTCCGGCTCGGGGGCCCCAACTCGACCTTATCACTCGAGGCGATTTTGAATACCCTGGTCCCGCAGACTGCACAGACTCCGTTTATCGCCGCCCGGCCGTTCTTCAACCTAACCTGTTGCGGATCCCTGTACTCGCGCTGAGCGGCGCACTTCACGCAATATGCGGTGTCCGTCGTAGTGGACATGGCCTCATCCTTGACGATCAGGCGCGCACTCTTCGCCCGGTGAAAGCGCGAGTCAAAGCAATCAAAACGACCGCGCCCATGAAAGCGACAACTGTGCTGCCTACCAATCCGGCATGGGTACCAGGTAGCACCAGGCTGAAGATAAGTCCGCCGACAAAGGCGCCAATGATACCCAGCACGATGTCGCCAACCACACCATAGCCGCCGCCTCTCATGAACTGGCCGGCCAGCCAGCCCGCCACGAGCCCGATCACTATCCACGCGATCAAGCCACCTGGATCGAAATTCACACGCTCCTCCTTGCTCGCCAGAGGTTTGCGCTCGACGAGACGATGAGGCACAAAGGCAAAACGCGTGCCAAATCGCACCCGCCTCGCCCGCGGTGATCACACCGTTGAGGCGCGAGCGGACCATGTAATGCAGCGTGGTCGCCGCACGCCAGATCGAAAAAATGCAATGCAGCGCCGCCTGCATATGCCGCCGGCAGAACGATCACAGATTCGTCTCGTACAGAGTCGGCGCGCCGGGCGCTTTGTCGTGCAGGATGTCAGACAATCTCCGAATCAAGTGAGGTAGTCGCGTGGCCGTCAGCTGTGCTGTCGGGCAAACAACCTGGCTAACCCGGTTCGAGTCCGACCGACCGCGGCAGACAACGGGCTGGCACGGAAATGGCATTCGACGCGCTTCGATCATGGAGTCAACGTCGGCGCGGCCAGCTCGCATTGCCGTCATCAATGATGACACCGCATTCCTCGATCTGATGCGGGATCTGCTGGAAACAGATGGCGGTTACGACGCGGTCATTTGTCGCGAATGGCAAGAGGTACACTCGTTTGTGAAAGACCAGCGACCTGCGCTGGTAATTCTGGATATCCGCATTGGTGGCGAGGAGCGGGGCTGGACAATCCTGAACCTGTTGACCCTCGACCCAGAGACACGGCCGATCCCGGTGATTGTCTGCTCTGCTGCCATTCAGTCGCTCCACGAGCATCAGGACCTGCTGAGCAAATACGGTATCTGCGCGCTGCCGAAGCCGTTCGACATTGAGACGCTGCTCGAGACCATCGCGAAGATGCTTCCACACCCTGGGGTGGCCAGGAAGTAGTCAATCTTCTGCGCTGGCGCTTCGCCACGGCGGCATCCCGGAGTTGATCCGACCTGGTGCCGAGCGAAGAGTCCATTCACATTACATTTGGATTCGGGGGTGGCAGGTGGCGGTATCCAGTCCATGCCCAGTCGATTGACTACAAGCCTCATCAGTCGGTGACGCACGCCCGTCTGACGGCGGATCCGAACGCAGCGTATCTCAGTTGCGACATGACGGTGCCATCTGGCGCAGTGCCCGTGGCAGTCATTTCTCAAGCCGCGGACTGCTTGCAGATGCCACCGGGCGACCCGAAAGCCGCCGAAGACGGTTAGCCGGCTGGCATACCGGCGCTTGCCCAGCATGGTTGAAGCAATCTCGCGCACCCGATCACTACTGAGGACCTCACTGATCCGTGCTCTGGCCGTGTTGAGCGCCGGCTGCACAGGCTCCGGTGAAATTGGTGAAGTCCTGGACAGCGCGCGCTCCATGTCGAGAGTGCGGCGGACTGACAGGCGGCGCTGGTCGTAGCCGGGTCCACTCCGCCTGACAGCGTCGTTGTCGCTCCCAGCGACACTCGAGGTGGAGCACACACGACCGTGCTGTCTAGCACGGTCGTGTGTTGGGTGAGGATGACGCGCTTACCGCACGACGTATAGGGTAGGCGCGACTGTCGGACTGCCGAGATCAACCGCGACGACTTGCGCTCCTGACAACAGCGACACGCCATTCAGCACGTTGTTGTCATTCAGGAAGTTCGTGAGCACGTCACGATTGTTGCTGAGAATAGGACTGCCGTTGAGGACGTCCTGCAGAACCTGCACATTGTTCTGGTTGAGGGCATCGTTCAAACACACAACCGACACATTTGCGCCGTTGAGCGCGTTCAAGTTCGCCCCGACGTTGTTCAGTACGTCTGAGACAGCCACATCAATAACTCCACCAATCAGCGCGGTGCCCGGCGCGCGTCCATTGGTCTGCGGTCCACCTGTCGCGGCGCCGCCACCGGTCGCAGTTTGCGTGCAGCCACTGTTCCCGTTGTTCCCGTTGCCTGCGTTGCCCTGGGCGAACGCCGCGCTCGTGCCGAGGGTGCTCGCCAGCAACAATCCCCCGGCCAGGAGATATGAGAATCGCTTCATCGGTTCCTCCAAATTGTCACGTAGGTAGTCAGTTCAGAATTCAGCTCGAGCCGTGCAGACCAAAAGCACACCGCGTGCCGATGAGTCCGGCTCAAAGCACGCTCGGGAGTTACGAACCTCTAAAGTCTCTGTAACGATTGATTGGTGCTGGGCGCTTGAAAAACTGGATGACGTGCGGCGGATGCTCCTGGTGGAGATCACCGACACAGGCACGCGCATCATGAATGAGTTATTGCTACGCCTGCACGCCGCCGAAAAGGACTGGCTGGACGTGCTCACGCCGGCGGAGCAGCACATCTTTATCGAGCTGATCGGCAGAGTTCAAGCACGGTTTCAGCAGCTCCAGCTCAGCTTCAAGCCTTGAATGAAACGGCGCCTCATTGCGCGCGGCATGGCAGCCGGTGCCAGCGCGGGCGGCGATGCTTGCGTTGGCGAGGGGGTCTGGCACATGAGATACGTGTTGCTGTTCGTCGAAACCGACAAGTTCCAAAGGGATCTCGAGGCAATGAGCCAGGCGGACCGTGACCGGGCCTACGCGCTGGTCGGCAAGTGGTTCGCCGACAATGCCCACAAGATCCGCGGCGATAAGCTGCGATCGGCGTATACGGCAACGACGGTCCGCTTGGAGCCGGCGATGAGCCAGTCGAGACCGACGGCCCGTTCGTCGGGGGCAAAGAGGTCGTCAGCGGCTACACCGAGGTGGACGTCGCCGACCTCGAGGAGGCAATACGGATGGTCCGCACAAGGCCTGGCTGTCCAGTGGTGGAGATACGCCCACTGGAGTCATGAACCGGACCAACCCCCGACGACTGAGCCGGTCACCACGACCTCTGCGCACGAGCTCACACGCGTCGTGCGGGAGCATACCGGGCGGCTGGCGACCGCACTCGAGCGAGTCACCGGTGACTTCGCCACGGCCGAGGACCTCGTCCAGGACGCCGTCATGGCGGCGTTGCCTCGATCGCCCATCGAAGGCGTTCCCGAGCGCCCCGACGCAGGGCTGTTCACCGTCGCCCGCAACCGCGGGCTCGACGTTCTCCGCCGCGAAGGACGAAGCGCGCAGCGGCGCGCCAAGTCTGTGCACGACGCTGGCTGGGGTCAGGTCCTGCGCATCCTCAACGTCAAAGCGGAAGAGGCTGGACGGCAAGTGATCGCGGTGAACCCAGTCGGCACAACGCGGCGCTGTTCAGGCTGCGGCGACAACGTCCCTAAAACTCTCAAGCAGCGCTGCTGGCATGACTGCGCCTGCGGCCTGAGCCTCGACCGGGACCTGAACGCCGCGCGGAACGGGCTGCACCTGGCTTCAGGTTTGGATAGAGCCTTCAGGCGCCAACGGTCGAGGCTGCTCGCGCCGTTGCCTGAGCAGCCACCTGGCTTTACGGGCGGAGTCATCACTATGATTGGGCACATGCGCTGCCCTGTGTGTCGTTCGCCAGACACGCGCGTGCTCGACAAACGCGACTCCGCCGACGCTTCGACGACCCGTCGCCGGCGGCAGTGCGGCGCCTGCCTGCATCGCTTCACGACGTATGAGCGGCCCGATACCGCCGCGCTGATGGTCGTCAAAAGCGATCACCGCCGCCAGGAATGGAACCCCGACAAGCTGCGCCGCAGTCTGCAGGTGGCGTGCACCAAGCGGCCAATCAGCGCCGACACCATCGAGCGGACCGTCGAACAGATCGAGGCGGATCTGCGCGGCCGCGACACCGCCGAAGTGCTGAGCTCGGTGATCGGCGACCTGGCGATGGAAAAACTCCGCCAACTGGACCAGGTCGCGTACATCCGCTTTGCGTCGGTGTACCGCGCGTTCGCCGACATCTCGTCCTTCGAGGACGAAGTGCGACGCCTGATCGAACGGGCCAGCCTGGGCAACAGTAGCGACGTCGGGATCGTTGCGCGCCGGACAGCGCGGTGATTCCTTCGGACCGCTCGATCAGCGAAGCCATCGCCCGCGGCCGACTCGAAATCGATCCGTTCGAACCCGCGCTGGTTCAGCCCGCGAGCATAGACGTCCGCCTGGACACTCTCGAGATCGGCAATCGGGCCAACTTGCCGATTGCGCTGTATCCGGGCATGCGGATCGGGCAGCTCGCGTTTGTGCAGATGACCACCGCGGCCGAGCGGCCGTGTGGGCTGGGACGGGGCAACACGTACAGCGGACAGCAGCTGCCGACGGCCAGCCGGCTGTCTCTCGACTTCAAATAAGGCGAGATTCGCGGTGTTGCCGGCGTCCGGGCTCGGGGTCATCCTCATTGCAGTGCTGGGTGTGCTCGGCGTCGCCGCGACGGTCTGGGTCTTCTGGCCCGCGTTTCGCGGACCCGAGGCGGCGCGCAAGGCCATCGGGACGCACCGTCTGGCAGTCGGCAGCCTGCTGGCGTTCGTCGTTTTCAGCGTGGCCATCACCGCGCCGATGGCGTCCTACCTGCACCTCGAGCAGGGGCTGAACGCGGCCACGTTTGTGGTCGCGGCGCTCCTGACGCAGATCCCGATGCTGCTGGTCGTCTATTTGCGGCTGATCTTGCCGGGTGCGGTGACCTGGAGGGAGCTTGGCCTGCGGCCTGTGCCGGTCGGCTACTGGCTGCGCATGGGCGTCGGAGCTGGCCTGGTTGGCGTGGTCGCGATCGAAGCCGTCGGCATCCTGCTGAGCCAGGTTGGTCTGCAGCCCAATCAACTCGAGCAGTTCGAATTCGTGCGCTCGGAGGGCCCGCTGCAGTTCGGACTCCTGCTGATCTCGGCCGCGGTTGTGGCGCCGTTCGTCGAAGAGTTGTTTTTTCGAGGCTTCCTGTTCGGTCTGTATCGTCGCCGTCAACCCTTATGGGTGGCCTATGGCGTCCCGAGTCTGCTCTTCACCCTGCTCCACAATGACCCGAGCCACATGACCGTGCCCCAGATGGTCGGCCTGAGTGTGGGGATCTTCATGCTGGCCATGTTGCTGACGTGGCTGTATCAGCACACGGGCAGCCTGTACCCCGGCATGCTGGCGCATGGACTCAACAACGCGACCGGGCTGATCCTGGTCTACACTGGCGCCGGCCTGCAATGAGCCCACACGCGCGTTATTCTGGATCATCTGCAAGCGTCCCCCAGTTGGGGGTCGGTAGCCCGAATGTACGGTTGTGGCAAACGCCGAGGTCAGTCGATACTCGCCCTGGCTGGAGGTACTGAAAACCAGATGTCCTACGAGGCTGTACAGGCGGTGTTGGAACGCACCGTCACCGATCCCACGTTCCGCAACCAACTGTTTACACAGCCTGAAGAGGCGTTGGCCGAATATACGCTGACTTCGGACGAGGACAGTGCGCTGCGCAAATTGTGCGTCGACGCTGGTCAGACCGACAGTGCCGCGCTCGACCGTCGCGAAACCAAGAAGGTGCTCCCCTTCTGGCTGACCGGGGGCCTCTAAGAGGACTACGGGACTGAGGTCCGAGCAACTGCCAACCGAGCCACCGGCTCAACCCACAGTCCTCGGTCCTCAGTACGCATTCTGTGGAGCTCATTCGTGCACTGCTCTATGGCGTTTCGGCGCAGCGGCCGTCGCACAGCGTTTTCCTCGGCGGTGAGCAACTCCCGCTGGAAGCGCGGATGGGCGGCATCTTTCTCGGGTTCCTGTGTTCAGTGGCCCTGGTCGTTGTCCTCGACAGGACGCGCGCCAGCCGGCCTCCGTCCGGCACGCTGGGGGTGGCGTGCTGGACGCTGGTCGCGCTGACCGGTCTCGACGGCCTCAACGCCTTCTTCTTTGACGGCGGACTGGCCCATCTGTACGCGCCGAACGCGGCGCTGCGGCTGCTGACCGGTCTCGGGGCCGGTCTCGGGTTGGGTTTGATGGCGGTACCCGTCGTGGCCAGCGTCGTCTGGTCTCAACCATCCGACGAGGCGTCGATCGAAGACCCCGTCGAACTGCTGGCGGCGCTGGCGATTGCTGGACTGCTGGGGGCGTTGCTCCTGGCTGGGGTCGGCGTGCTGATGTGGCCGTTCGCGCTGGCGATGCTCGCCGGCGTCCTCTTGGCCTTCGGTGTGGCCAACCTGTACATCATCGTGCTCGCGACCGGTCGCCTCCGACAGGCTGCCTCCCTGGCCAGCGTCACCGGCGGATTGATCGGGAGCCTCGGGCTCACGCTGCTGGAGTTGGGCGCGCTCTCGGGGCTGCGCAGCTGGCTGATCGCCGCGTTTGGCTTTTCCTGGGGCATCTAAAAAAAAGGAGCGGGCCGATGTGGCCCGCTCCCGGTGCGATGCGAGGCGACTGGTCAGTCGTATGTCGAGCTGTCCCAGTGGCCGTTGTCCCAATGGCCGTTATTCCAGGTTGAACTGTCCCAGTGGCCGTTGTCCCAGTGACCGTTATCCCAGTGGCCGTTGTCCCAGTTCCCGTTGTCCCAGTGGCCATTGTCCCAGTAGTTGGCGTCCCAGTGGCCATTGTCCCAGTAGTTGGCGTCCCAGTGACCGTTGTCCCAGTGACCGTTATCCCAGTGACCGTTGGTCCAGTAGCTGGTGGCCCAGCGATTGCCATCGTAGAGCAGCGTTGACGAACCAGCCGGCGCCGCGGTGGCGTCGACCGCTAGCGGCGACTGCGTTGACCCACCAGGCATATTGGCCTGGAGAGCCGCGACGATGTTGAGTTCGCCGGCCTTGTCCACCTGGCCGGGGTACGTGCTGGCGGTGCTGACCAGCACGTGTTTGATCTGGTCGGGGGTGAGGGTCGGGTGCCGTGCGAGGAGCAACGCCACGGCGCCAGTGACCATCGGCGCCGACATCGACGTGCCGCTCAAGCGGATGTGGTGTCCGTCGGCCGTGACGCGGTCGCTGAACTCCGTCGCCAGGACGGCGGGGTGTCCGTTGGCGCCGGACGAGAGGGTGCTGACGATTTTGCGACCGGGCGCAAGCAGGTCAGGCTTGGTGAAGCCGTCTTCGGTTATGCCGCGGCTGCTGATGGGGCAGAGGCTGTCGTCGCCAGGGGCGACGGTCTGGTTTTCGTCCAGGCAGCCGACGGTGATGACGAGCGGATCGTTACCCGGGGCGTACCACACGGCGTCTTCGGCCGCGCCGAGGTTGCCGGAAGAGGCGACCACGGTGACCCCCTGATGCCAGAGGCTTTCGACGGCCGCGTCGATCGGACTGGTCGCGTAGCTCGCCGGCACGCTGGTCGAGAACGACAGGTTGATCGCGCGGATGTTGTAGTTGGACCGATGGGTGCTGACCCACTGGAGGCCGCGCAAGACATCGGATTCGCTCGCCTGGCCCGCGTCGTCCGAGATCTTGACGCTGACGATATCGGTCCTCGGCGCGATGCCCGCATACAGGCCGGTGGGGCCTTGACCGCCGATGACGCCGGCGACGTGGGTCCCGTGACCGAAGCCGTCGTTCGACGCCTTGGCCGACACGTTGACATTGACGGCCACGACGTGACCCGCCAGATCTGGACTGGCGAGGTCGACGCCGCTATCGAGTACGGCAACCGCGACTCCCTGACCCGCGTCCGCGGGACCAGCGGTGCCCGACCAGGCGGACTGCGCGCCCGTGTCGAACGGATAGGTCGTGCTCAGGCTGGACGAGCCGACCGGAGTCCGACTGCTGGAGGCCGAGAAGTTCCCGGAGGGCGTTGGCTGAGGTGCGCCGCCGCCGCCCAGTAGACCGTCGAGCAGACCGCCGACCAACCCCAGGACACCACCGACCAGGCCACCGTTGCGTCCCGGAATGACCTGAACCGGTCCATCGGGCGAGATGTAGCGTACGTTCGGGTCCAGTGCGAGCGCCGCGATCTGGCCCAGTTTGACGCTTTTGACCACCGCCGGGATGACCGTAAACTGCTCGTCGCCAGTGTTGGAGCCGCCGCCGAGCAGGCCGCCCAGTAGGCCGCCGGAGCTCGGCACGCGTACTTGCTGGACGATTACGCGGACTACCGTATCTGGACTGGCCTGCGCACCATACTGCAGCAGGGGATGGATTTTCAGGTTCGAGTTGAGGACGAGCGACGTGAGTGGCAGCGAGCTTGCAGCCGCCGCTGGCCCGATTGTGGACCCGAGCAGCACGCTGGCAAGAATCGGAGCAAAAATTAGCCGAGCTTTCTGCATTAGCTGAAGCGCCTCGAGAATGGGCGGCCGCCAGGCGGGTCGCCCACAAGATGGCACGTTCGGCAACCGGCTATCGTGCCCTCCTCGACGCTGAGGCGGGGGGTAGACCCATAGTTTTGCGTCCCCGCCTTTCGGTGGGTTTGCCTTGTATCGTTGTGCTCTGGCTCAGTATCGGCGCGGCCTGGCAGGGGAATCGTCCCTATCTGGGGGGAATGAGTACCTTTGGGTGAATCGCGCTTGCAGCGGGAAGCCGGCTGGCTAGCTAGGCTGGTCGCTCGCCGAGGAACCGTTGGCTCACGATGAGCGCCGCGCCAATCGCGGCGACCAGGACCGTCTGCAGCGCGACGGTGGTGGCCATGCGAATGGTCGCCGTGAACCAGAACGGCTCGGGAAACAGCATGATCAGGTAATCGACGGTCGGATCGAGCTGCCACAGATCGTTCCGAAACGCGATCTGGTGAAAGCGGGTCCAGAGCGCCTCGAAGTCCATCAGCGACAGGACACCCACCAGGACGACCAGCGCGACCATCAGTCCGGTGCTCCACACCATCTCGCGCCCGATGGGCGCCGGTGAACGATCGAACACCAGGGCCGCGGCGACGCGCACCACGACGACGGCCGCAGCGACGAACTGCATGCGCAGAAACCACTGAATGAGGGCCTGCACGTCCTCCATGTGGGTCACTTCGCGATCGTTGAACAGCGCGCGCGACCGGCGGAAGGCGGTGACCTGCATCTGGATCTGGCCGGGCGGCCCCTGGAAGTAGGCCACGAAGGCGTCGGCGATGTGGGCGAGCTGGGGGTCGTCCAGCCCGGTGGTCGTGGCCACCTGGTTGTCCCGAAACCCCCGCAACAGCAGGTCTCGATCGGTGACCAGTCCGCGCAGGCTGGTCGAGATGACCAGCAGCGGCACCAGCAGCACGAAAGCCAGGCTGATCAGGCCCCGCACCCACGGGATCAGGTCGGCCGTGACGCTCACACGCGACGCGGGGCGGTTGACCGTTGTTCGCATGCGCCGTCCGGAGCATACCGTGCGGTGCCTGGCTGGAGTCCGAATGCGGTGTCGAGCCGGGGCAGCACGAGCCAGGCGCTCGCCAGGCCGAACAGCAATCCGGTCATTACGCGCAGCTCCCAGGTGCTTTCCCGCCAACCAAACAGCTGGGTGAAGCCGTCGATGGCCATCGGTAGGATCAGGATCCCGTACACGCCGAACCCGCTGGGGCGCAGCTCGCGCCGTCGAGCGTACAGCAGCCCAACCAGCAGCAGCCCCAGATAAATGGCCAGGTCGCGTTCGCAGAACGCCATCTTCCAACCACGGTCAGCGTTGCCGACGAAGCGGAACGGATCGAACCCCAGGTCGGCCAACTGCTGCTCGCCGTAGACGGGCTGTTGACCGAACAGGAAGAAGCTCCTGAACGCCCACTGGTGGCAGGTCAGGTGGTACGCGGTGTACAGGCCGTCGGCGGCGGCCGTCCAGCCCAGCGCCGCCAGCACCGGCGCGGCCAGGGCCCCACCCAGGAACAGGCCGACCAGCAGATTGAGCCCCGCGAGCCAGTGCCTGAGCGCGCGATCGCGCCGCGTGGTCACCCTCAACGTGGCCCGCCTTCAGCCGCGTCAGCCATGCCTGGCCCGCCTCTCGCTGGCTTGCGCCTGCTCGGTCGCCGCCTGCCGCAATGCCCGTTCGAGGACGGCGGGCCCCAGGGGCGCCGCGTACTCATCGGCCCCGACCTGCAGCACCGGGATGCGTTCGCCGTACCGCCGCAGCAGCTCCTGGTCGGTGGTGATGTCGACCAGCTCCAGCGTGTGCGGGTGCCGCTTCTGCAGTCGCTCGAGATCTGCCCGCGTCGCCTCGCACAGGTGGCACTCGGCCTTCATATACAGCGTCGCGTGCAGCCTCATGCCGCGACATCGCTCGGGAGATCCCCCGTGGCGCGGGGCTGGCCCGCGTCGGGTGTGTGCGCCGCGCGGCGCAGGTGCGCCGCGAGCACGGGTCGCACGCCGTACCACGCCCCGAAGCCGACGCCGCCCAGGGCCAGGAGTTGCTCGACCTGCAGCCCGAACAGAAACGGCGGGTCCAGTCGCACCGCGCCCAGCAGCAGCCGGGCCGTGCCGTACAGCCCGCAGCCCAGGGCCGCGCGGCTGCCGGCTGGCCAACCTCTGGGGAGCGTGCTCACGACCGCGAACACCAGCATGGCCACGAGCGCGTCGTAGAGCTGCGCCGGCTGGCGGCTTACGCCAAAGTCGGGTGTGGCCGCGAGCCGGCTGGCGTACTGCGTCGCCCACGGTAGGTCGGACGGTATTCCCTGACCGTGGCCGTCCAGAAAGGCCCCCAGGCGCCCGACGACGATGCCCAGCGCGACGTTGGGGGCGACCACGTCCAGTATCCGCCGCCACCGCGCCGGATCGCGTTTCGACCGCAGCCGGGCGACCGCGATCACCCCGCCGCCGCACAGGCCACCCCACAGCGACAGCCCGTCGATAGGCAGCTGCCAGAGCTCGGACGCGTGGGTCAGGTAGTAGTCCCACCAGCCCAGCACGTGCACCAGCCTGGCGACCAGCAGCCCGCTCGGCAGCGCCCAGGCGAGCGCGTCCAGCGCCGGCCGGCGGGGCAACCCCGCCCGCTCGAGCTCACGCACGCTGCGCCAGACGGCCAGGCCCAGCCCGGCCAGCGCCAGCAGCCCGAACCACCGCACCGCCAGGGGTCCCACCGCGACAACGACGGGGTCGATTGCGATCAGCACGTGGTCGAGTGTGGCAGACGAAGCGTCACGGGAAGCGTCACGCGGCGGGGCGAAAGCGTCACGCGGCGGCCGAAAAGCGTCATGCGGGCGTCACAAAATCGGCAGCGGCCAGTTCAGACGACAATCAATTCCAGATCGACTTCGCCAACGTCGGCGTCGAGGCGCTCGGACTCGATGAAGTCGATCACCTTGCTCAGCACCTCGTTCGAGTGGCGCGGATCGTCACTCAGACACACGATGCCGAGCGTTGCTACCTGCCACGCGTCCTGGGTGTCGATTTCGGCGACCGCCACGTTGAAGCGATTGCGGACGCGCTGCGCGACCGACTTGACGACCATGCGCTTGCCCTTCAGCGAACCGTTCCCGGCCAGGTGCAGCGCGACCCGCGCAATCCCAACGTGCATCGCCATCTGTGCGTCCCGCGGAACCCTTAGCCTAGCTGAACCGGAACGTTTCGACCACCTGGTTGAACATGCCGCTGAATGCCTCGAACTGCTCGGACGGGGCCGACCCCGAGATAATGTACGGCGTCGAGCCCTTGACCACGGCCACCTGAAAGCCGCGGGCCTGGTTGTCGGTGCCGGCCGCGTCGCGCTGCGTGAAGGTGAAGACGCGCCGGACAGACGGATTGCCGCCGGTGCTCCCTGGCTGACTCTCTTCGGCGGCATAGCCCGGGACCTGTTGCTGCATCGCGATCTCCATCGTCGCGGCGTACAGCTCAGGCGAGACGGCTTTGGACGCGTTGTCGACCGCCACGTCGAGCTCGGCTTGCACGGACGGGTCGCGGAATTGCACCACGCTCGTGCCGAACAGCGACTGAGGTTGTGCCGACCGCGCCCAGTCGACCGGCGCGCTCAGCGAGAAACGGCCCTGCGGGTCGCGCCAGGCGACCAGCGCGGCGGCAATGACAGGTGGTGGCGTCGGGGCCAGGGTCGCCGCGGCCACGAGCACGGGCACGCCGGTCGGTCGGGCGGCCACGACCGTCGCGATCGAGGCCGGGATCGAGCCCGGCACGGTCGTCACGACGAGGTTCCGGGGCGCCAGGGTCGGCTCCGCGATCGGCGTCTGCGAGGCGAGCTGGCTGAGCGTCTCGGCGAGCGCTTGCTGAATGTCGGAGCGCGTGTCGGGATCGTTCGTGCTCGCCGTGTCGAGATCGACGAGCGCGGCCGGCAACTCGCCGCGGTCGAGGTGCGCTTTGCCCGAGGTGTAGGCGGCCTGAGAGGTGGCCCGCACGACGACGAACGGGTCGCTTGGCACCGGCGTCGGCGCGGCCGGCGCCCCCGGGCCGCACGCGAACGTCAGACTGCCCAGGACCAGGACCACGCCGGCGAGCGCCGCTCGCGGCGACAGGTTTGCAAAGAGCTGCATTGAGGTGGCAGGGTTCTCCGTGTCCGCCGCCGGATCACCAACCCCTGCTACAAAGATAACCGCATTCCCGCTCTAGGGGGTGGAAGGGTCCCGGTGGGCCTCGCCGTCTTCAAAACGGTTGCTCGGCCAGCTTCCTGGTCGAGGGTGGGTTCGACTCCCATGCACCTCCGCCATTCGAAATTGAATTCAAATCGTTTACATCTGTTCTACTGGTTCGCCGTCCAAGTTGCTGCCGGCACCCCTGTATTCGCGTTCACCCGGTGAAAAGACGGTTGCTCGCGTGGTTTCCCAACGCACCGGCTCTTCCGGCGTATGCCACACTGGGCATTTTGCTGCATATTTGCTGCAAAACGCCGCGCGAGACCATGCCCCGTGTGTCGAGACTGCGCATCACGGGCGAGCAGCTCAACCGCGAACAGCCGCCGCACCCCGCGACTGGCCGATGCTGGCGTAGCTTTGCGAACGTTACTCAGGCGTCAGGTTGAAAGAGCAACCGATTGAGCAGGCCGAGGACCCGTCCGATCGACGCGTCTGGCACGGCGAGCGTTTTGCCGCTCTCAGTCAGCATGGGCCGCACCTGTCTGGCACTCCAGTCTAGGCTTCTTATCTGGTCCGCCAGAAAGACGCCTTGTAACGGCATGTGGGTGAGCACTCGAACTTCGAATGGATAGCCCTTCTCCTGGCGTGTAACTGGGCACGCGATCGTCAGACCTGCACGCGCGTTGTCGACGGACGGAGACAGCGCAAGCGCGAGGCGATGACCCGCTCGTTCATGGCCACGCATTGGATCGAGCGAGACCGACAAGGCTGGATGCTCCCGCCGCGAGATCGGGAAGCAGGCCAGGGCTGAAGCGATACGTGCGGACTCGTGCGTGTGTTACTCACTCAGTTGCCGAAACGAATCCGGTCGTCCCATTAAGAATCTACCCCAGGCTGATCGTGCGCGTCGTTGTGGTGACTTCGATCCGGTGGAGCGCAACGCACCAGCGCGGCCGTTGCGACCGTTGGACGTCGCTTCTACACTGGCTGCGATGCGCCTCGATCATGTGGTCCTCGGCGTGCGGGACCTCGACGGTGCGGCCGCGCGGCTGGGGCAGGAGCACGGCCTGAGATTTCTGCGCGGCGGCCGGCACCCCGGAGGCACTGTCAATAGCGTGGCGCCACTTGCGCCACCTCAATACCTCGAACTCCTGGCGGTAGTGGACGTCGGTGGCGCTCTGGCGCGGAGGGTTCAGGCGTTGATCGACGGTGGCAGGTGGTTGCTCGGCTGGGCGATCGGCGTGGACGATGTCGAGCTGATCGCGGCACAGGTCGGTCGTCGCGTTGAGGCCGGATCGATAACCCGCGTCGACGGTTCGATCAGCAGTTGGCGGTTCGTATCCGACCCCAGCGACGAGTCGTTACCCTTCTTCATCGCTTACGACGGTGACCCAGCCGAGCGTCAGCGGTGGTGGCAGGGACGAGTCCGCGAAGCGGGCGGCGAGGATTTTGGCGGCTTCACGTTTGTCGAAGTCGGTGGTGACCCAGAGCGGATACGCGCATTGCTGGCCGACGCGGACCTGCCAATTCGATTTGTGAGTGGCCGTCCAGGCCTGCAGGCCGTCGGCATCAAGGGGCCCACGGGCGAAATTGTGCTTCGTGAGACAGGGTAGCTGTTCGCACCCCGGAGTGCATCCAGTCGGCTCCTGCCGTGCGGTGAGACAGACGGAAACGCCATATCAACTGGGCGCGCTAGGTCGCGGGCAACATGCGACCAGCGCAGATCCACCAGCTGCATGCCGTGCCGGCCGCAACAGTCTGTTCGCCACAGCGACACGGTCGAGCCCGTGTGCCGACGCTGGGCTTCGCCCTCGGGGTCGCGCGTCCGCTGATTCGAACAGGCGCCGCCAACCGCCTCGGGCTCGACCTGGAGTTACCAGTCTGAAGCACGGATCGGCGTGCACCTTGCACAACCGCAAGGTCGTGACGGCAAGCGATACCGTCAGGTACTCCCCTGCGCGCATGCCTGTCGTAGACGGCTGCGTAGGCGTGCACGCGATAATCTTCGCTATCAAAGCGCCGAATCCAGACAAACTGGTCCTGGTCCTGCTCAGCGGTGAAGGAGCCGACGACCACCACCCTTTTCGAGAGCGCGTACGGCACAAGTTCCTCCTCGAAGAACTTGACCCATGAGGCGCGTTGTCCGGGTCGGGTGCCGTAGATACGCAGTTCGAAGAGCATTGACACCTCCTCAGCCGAACGTTTGCCGTGGTCGGAACTGCTGTCGATCTCGAATTCCGCCTGCCATTGCAGTTCGGGTGGCGGCGGTATCATCGGAGCTCTGAAGCAGCATTTTCCGTATCACCGATCCACCTCAGTTCTTGCCGCGCATGCTGGACCAATGAAATCGCGATTGCTCTAACCCCGGTGGCGAGCTCCCGGAGATCCTGATTCCGACTCGTGCGGATGCTTTGACTGAGTGTTTGATCGGCGCTTCGGCGCAAGAAGCGCAGTTCGCATCCGCCGACCAAGAGTCGCGTGGCCCGCGATTCATGCCATTCCTGGTTGCGGCGGCGATTGCGCGCGCCGGACCTCGGCGTACCTTGCGCTTCGGCTGACCCAGGTATCGCAATCGACATCAACACTCTCCCCGAGTGCATACGCCGCGGCGCGTTCCCAATCCATGGCGTTGCCCTCGGCCCATGCTTGTGCACCAGCGTGGTCTCCAGAAGGCCCTTGCATCGGATCCAGCGCAAGGGCCGTGGTCCGCGCGTACCAAGAGCCGATGAAGTTGTTCGGATCGACCGCGCCGATCGCCTCACGGCATGCGGCAGCGGCGCCGGCCATACGCAAGCTCCGCTCAGGCTCCGACACTGCCGCGGCGAGGTATGCAAAGCCTGCCAGGCTCTCGGCCACCAAACGTAGATCGGCCCGTTCGCGAGCGATCGATATGGCTTTTCGAAAATAGTCTGCGGCTGACGCGTGCTCGCCTTCATATAGATCGAGATAGCCAAGGTTGATGAAACTGATGGTGAGCAGACGCATGTCTCCGGATTCGCTGAGGTAGGCGACGCCCTGGTTCCAGAGCCTACGCACGCTCGTGTAATCGCCTCCTATAGCCGCATACAGGCCAAGATTGCTCACGACCATCCCGGCGCCATGCAGGTCCCCCAGTTGCTGGTACACGGCGAGGCTGCGTTCGTACCAGGTTTTGCCTGCCACAAAGTCATCTTGATGGTATGCGGCTACGCCGAGTCCATTGAGTAAGTGTGCACACGTTTCCAGATCGCCGAGTTGCTCAGCAATGACCAGGCCTTCTCCAGCGAGTGCAGTCGCCGCAGGATAGTCGCTCTGGAATATAGCCAGACGAACCGCCTGATTGAGGGCTCGTGCTCGGTCGACGGTCGCCGCAGGCGCACCCACAAGCGCGCGGGCCAGTCTCTGGCGGCCCTCCGCGAAGTGACAGCGAACAAGCCAGAACGGCGCCCAGGCGGTTGCCAGTCGCAGGCAGAGGACGGGGTCCGTTTGCTCGCTCCAATCCAGCGCCGCACGAAGATTGTCGTGCTCCACGCTCATGATCGCCAGCCACTTCGCTGCCTCGGGACCGGAGGTCTTCCGGTCTGCATCTTCCCCGAGAGTCAGGAGGTAATCTGCATGCCGCCTGTGGACATGCTCACCTTCTCGTGCGGATTGGAGCCGTTCACGCGCATATTCGCGAACGGTCTCCAGCAAACGGTAGCGACCAGCCAACGGATCGCCGGCCTTGCCTGGATCAGAGACGACTAGTGACTTTTCCAGCAGCCGCAGCAACAAAGCCAGCACATCCTCGGAGCGAATCCCATGGTTTGGGCAAACTTGCTCGGCTGCTGCCAGCGTCCAGCCACCCGCGAACACGGACAGACGTGCGAGCAACATGCGCTCAGGCTGGTCAAGAAGCTGGTAACTCCACTCGATCGTGGCCCGCAGCGTTTGCTGGCGTGGAAGCGCGGTTCGTCGGCCCTGCACCAGCAAACGGAAGCGCTGATCCAGACGCTCGGCCAGAAGTTTGACCGACAGCCCCGCAACGCATGCGGCCGCCAATTCGAGTGCCAGCGGCATTCCATCGAGTCGCCGACATACCTGAGCCACTGCGCTGGCATTGTCCTCGGTAAGGGTGAAGCCGGGTCGCGCACTGGCGGCACGCTCAGTGAACAACCGCACCGCCGCAAACCCGGACAGGCGCGCTGGCTGGACTTCTGCGCCCGCCTCGGGAGGAAGCGCCAGAGGCGAGAGTGTCCATGTCGCCTCACCCCCAACGCGGAGCAGCTCGCGAGTGGTTCCCAGCACACGGACGGCCGCGCACTTCTGGAGGAGCGTTTCGGCAATTGCGGCCGAGGCCTGCACCAGGTGCTCACAATTGTCGAGCACGATCAGCAGCTCGCGGCTCTGTAATGCGTCAACAAGGGTTTCGAGCACTGAGCGCTGTAACTGCTCATGAATACCAAGAGTTGTGGCAATCGCCTGCGGCACAAGCGCGGGATCAGCGAGCGAGCCCAGTTCGACCAACCAGACACCGTCGGGATATGTGGCATCGAAGCTGCTGGCGACCTCTAACGCTAATCGGGTTTTGCCAACTCCACCAGGTCCGGTGAGCGTTACCAGGCGATGGGAGCCAACCAGGCGCCTGATCTCGCGAACTTCGTCCTCACGACCCACAAAACTGGTCAATTGAAGTGGCAAGTTGTGCTTACCGGTCCGAGTTTGTGGGACTCGCCGCGGCTCCAGCTGGAGGGCCGGGTCCTGATTGAGGATTTGAGTCAGCAGTCGCTGCAATCCCGGCCCGGGCTCCATCCCCTCCGCTTCATCAAGCGCTTGTCGCAGCCGATGGAAGGCTGCAGAAGCGTCCGCCTGTCGGCCGCCGCGGTACAACGCGAGCATTAGTTGGCCGCAGACTCGTTCACGTAGCGGATACTGGACTGTCAGAGCCTGGAGCTCGGGAATGACTTCTGCATGCACACCGAGCGCAAGGTCGGCTTCGATGCGATCCTCCAGCGCGGCTAGCCGAAGTTCCTCGAGTCGCGTCCGCTCGGCGTGGGCGAACGGCGCCTCAACATCGGCCACAGCCGACCCGCGCCACAAAGCCAGAGCTTCTCGAAACAGCCGCGAAGCGTCCTCCGACTCGCCCTTCGAGAGAGCTTGTCGTGCGGCGTTCGCCAGGCGTTCGAACCGTTCCAGATCGAGCTGGTCCGGCTCTACGGTCAGCATATAGCCGGCGCTGCTGCCGACGAGGAGGCGCGGCGGCTCATCGCGCTGGCGCTCGGGCTCGAGCAGCTTGCGGAGTTGGGAAATATAGACCTGCAGGACGTTCTGGGCCGTGTCAGGTGACTCATCGCCCCACAGCAGCTCGATGAGGCGCTCAGCACGCACAGCCTGGTTAGGCTGCACCACCAGGGCCGCCAGCAGCGCTCGCTGCTTGCCTCCGCCCAAGCGCAAGCGAGAACCCCGCGCCAGCACCTCGAGCTGCCCCAGAATACGGAACTCCATGCCGCTCGGCCATGATGCATCGAGCGCGGTCCAGACGCAATCCTCATCCGCCGCGGACAGTCAAGGTCGCTGAAGGCCGTCCTTAAGCGGTTCTTCAGCGCGCCTGCGAGTCTGTGCCCGAGTCGATCAGCGGATCACTCGAACAGATCGCACGAAGGAG
>DATGER010000132.1:0-28004 GCA_035309865.1 Chloroflexota bacterium | reverse complement strand
GGCGCTCGCGAAGTTGGTCACGTTGATCACGCTGCTGACGGCGTCGACGACCTGGCGGTAGACCAGGAAATCGATCTGGATCGGCACGTTGTCCTTGGTGATGCAGCTCTGGTGCGGAATCTCGACGAACAGCTCGCGCAGGTCGACCACGACCGGTCGATCGACGAACGGAATCAACAAGACCGGGCCCGGACCGCGCGCCCCAATGCACTTCCCCAGGCGAAACACGACCAGCCGGCGGTACTCGCGCACCACGCGGACGGCCTGCGACAGCACGCCGCCGAGTACGGCGAGCACCAGCACCAGCACAACCAGGTTGACGATCAGTTCCACCATGAGGGCTTCTCCTTGGGCTTTCAGGTCTCAGCGTCGGCGGCCAGATTCACACGCGACCTGGATTCTCCTTCGGGACTTCAGTTCTCAGCTGCCAGCGGCCGCACGCTCGCTTCAGATCCTTCGGATACCGGCTGCTTGCTCGCAGCAGAAGGGTCAGGGCTCACGCCAGTCTGCTCGGCGGGCTCGACATGGAGCGTGAGTCCGTGACGGGAAACTACGCGGACGGACTCACCTGCCTCGACCGGCAGGCCGTCGGCGTGCGCCGACCACAGCTGGCCGGCCAGGCGCACGGTTCCGTCTGGGTCCAGCGCAGACTGCGCGACGCCGGCCGCGCCGATCAGGCGCTCGGTCGCCGTGGCGAGCGCCGGACGCGTCCGCAGGCGAACTGCCGCGCCGACGATGAGCGCACTGACGACCGCCACCGTCGCCGCCATGCCGACGAGCAACGGCGTGGCCACAGAGACATCCGGCAGCGTCGGGGAACGCGGCCCCGGCGGCGAGTAGAGCAGCAGCGAGCCAACCACGAACGCGAGCATGCCCGCGATGGTCAGGGCGCCATGCGTCGCCGCCTTGATATCCAGGATGAACAGACCGACCGCGAGCAGGATGAGCAGTGCGCCACCCCAGTTCATCGGCAGCACCGCGGAGGCAGCGAAGGCGAGCACCAGGCAGATCCCGCCGGTGACGCCCGGCAGCAGCGCGCCCGGATGAAACAGCTCGATCAGCAGGGCGTAGAAGCCGATCGTCAGCAGCAAATACGCGATGTTGGGGTCGAACAACTTCTGCAGCAGCAGCTCGATGGGCTGCATGTCCAGGGTCTCGATGGGCGCGCCGGCGGCATGGATCGTCGTCGTCTCGCCCGCGCCGGTCTGAACCGTTCGGCCTTCGACCAGCGTCAGCAGCGTGGGCACGTCCGGCGCCAACAGATCCGCCACGTTCTGGTCGACGGCCTGCTGGGCGTCCAGCGAAACGCTCTTGCGGACCGCATCCTCCGCCCAGGCGTCGTTGCGGGCGTGCTGCTTGGCCAGCGCGGCGATGTACGCGGCGGCGTCGTTGGTGATTTTGTCGCCGAGGTCGCCGGTGATCGTCTCGCCGCCGCCGCCGACCGGATGCGCCGCACCGATGTTGGTGCCCGGCGCCATCGCCACGAGGCCCGCCGCCTCGGTGATGAACACCCCGGCCGAGGCGTCGCGCGCGCCAGACGGCCAGACGAAGACCACGCTCGGAACGTGGCTGCCGAGCAGGTCCTGGACCATCTCGCGCATCGAGCTGTCGAGTCCGCCAGGCGTGTCGATGGTCACGACCACGAGCGCCGCCCGTTCCTGCTCGGCCGCGGCCATGACCCGGTGGAGGTAGCCGGAGGTGACCGGATCGACGGCCCCGTCGAGGTGCGCCAGGACCACTGGCGGCGTGGACGGCTGGCTGGCGAAGCCAGTGACGACCAGCAGCGCCGCGATCACCATGGCGCTGGCCAGAACGGCGCCTGTCCGCAGACCTGCCGGGGCCACCTTGTGTAGAAGTGTGCCACGTTCTCGCAACGCAGGTGTTGCGAGCTGAATTGCTCGCGCGTGGGAGATGTTCACGAGAAATTGCTGTCACTGAGCGGTTCGCGGAGTTGGCGAGTCTCTATACTCGGGTCGCCACCTCACACTCGCATGGCCCTCATCTATCTACTCGAAGACGACGTCAGCCTCAGGGAATTGCTGGCCGAGGTGTTGCGTGAGGAGCTTGGCGCCAGACTCGAGACGTGTTCGGTGATGGCCGAGCTCCAGAAGTACTGCGCGACGAACAAGCCAGATCTGATCGTGGCCGACTTCTGGGGCACCAGCCATCTGACGCTCGACGAGACGGAACGCTCGGAGATCGCCGCGCTGGCGGCGATCGCGCCGGTGGTCCTGGTTTCGGCTCGGAACTGGGCGCTGGACGCGCAGGCGAGTGACCTCGGACTCGCCGCGCTGCTCATCAAGCCACTGGACATCGACAGGTTCGTCGTCGTGTTGCGCGCGGCGCTGGCGGCCACGCCCATACCGGGCCCGTCGTAGTCAATGGCTGTCGCCGCGTACAGCCTGCCGCCGGCGGTGGAGGACGTCGTCCTGCGCATCGCCGCGAGCAACCACCTGCTCTTGTTTGGCGAGCTGCACGGGACGCGCGAGGTCCCCGCCCTGGTGGCGGGGCTGCTACCCAAACTCGTCGAGCATGGGTATCGCGGACTGGGGCTCGAACTGCCGCGTGACCAGCAGGCGCTGCTGACCGCCTGGGCCGATGGACAGCTCGACCAGCCGCCGCCGTTTTTCACCCGCCCTTCTCGAGACGGGCGCGGCAATGTCCAGGTGCTCGAACTCGCCCGAGCGGCGCGCGTGCTGGGTATGGAACTGGTGTGTTTCGACCAGGCCCCTGATCAGCTGGCCGAGCAGTGGGCGGATCGCGACGACTGGATGGCTCGCAACCTGATTGACGCCTGGACGCACCTGGGGCCGGATGCGAAAGTTGTCGGGATTTGCGGGAGCCTCCACGCTCGGCTGGTCCCCGAGCAGGGGCTCGGACGGATGCTGCGCAAAGCCGTCAGCGGTGGGCAGCAGTTATGGCCGTCGCTGGTCGGCTGGGTGCAGCGGCATCAGCCAACCGTGCTCGCGGCCGCGGTCGAGGTCCGTTTCGCCACGGGCGCGTATTTCAATATGGGCCAAAAAACGATCTTCACGCGGCCGACCGCCAGGACGGAGCCGTGGACCCAGGATGTGGGCCCGGCCTACACGCTGGCGCTCTGGCTCCCGCGCGCGACGAGCGCGACGTTCCTGTCGCCGCCAAACTAGCCCGACTGGTCATCGCTTCGCTCGACACCAGAGCGAAGTGGATCACACTGTCGTGTGGGACCGGGGAATGCGCTACGGCACACCTGAGGTCCGCGCCTGACGAGCACGTCGCACGCGCGTGCTACGGCGCCTCAGGCAGTTCGCGTCTTGCGATCTTTGCGTGCGGTGTGGAGCGCGCGGCGGGCCAGGAGGCGGCGGGTAAGGACGCGGCGTTCGACCAGCGGGGCGCGGTTGACGATGGCCGCGATGGCTTCGGCGGAGTCGTTGGTCGAGACATCGGCGCCGCGGGCGCAGCGGGTGCACACGGTCACGAGGCCGTCGCGGCTGCGGACGACACGCGCGCCGCGTTCGTGGCAGGCATCGCAGCGGGCGCCGCTCGGCCGCGGGCGGCGGGGTTGCGGCAACTGAGGTGCTTCGTCCACGCACGAACACGGTACAACTTGTCGACAGGAGAGAGCCGCCGTGCAACTCGGAATGATCGGTCTGGGACGAATGGGCGCGAACATGGTCCGCCGCCTGATGCGCGATCAGCACACCTGTGTGGTCTACGACCACAGCCAGACTGCCGTTGAGGCCCTTGCGAAGGAAGGCGCGACCGGCGCGGACTCGCTGGATAGCCTGGTCGCGCAGCTCGCACCGCCACGGGTCGTCTGGCTGATGGTGCCCGCCGCGGTCGTCGATCAAACGCTGACGGATCTCGCCAGCCGGTTGCAATCCGGCGACACGATCGTCGACGGCGGCAACTCGTACTACGTCGATGACATCCGCCGCGGTGCCCGGCTCGAGCCCTCAGGCGTCGCGTACGTGGACGTCGGCACGAGTGGCGGGATCTGGGGCCTGGACCGTGGCTATTGCCTGATGATCGGCGGCCCGGCAGCGGCGGTCGAGCGGCTGGAGCCGATCTTCCGGTCGCTGGCGCCGGGCTACAAACACTCCGAAAACGTCCCGCGGACGCCCGGCCGCACCGGTGAGCCCACGAGCGTTGAGCAGGGCTACCTGCATTGCGGACCCAGTGGCGCCGGGCATTTCGTGAAGATGGTCCACAACGCCATCGAATATGGACTGATGGAGTCCTTTGCCGAGGGGATCAACATCCTGCATCACGCCAATATCGGGTTGCGCGACCGAGCCGCCGCCGACGCCGAGACGACGCCCCTGCCACATCCTGAGTACTACCAGTACCAGCTCGACCTGCCGGCGATCGCGGAGGTCTGGCGACGCGGAAGTGTGGTGTCGTCGTGGCTGCTGGACCTGATTGCGGCGGCGCTGCAGACCGACCCGCAGCTCGCGACGTTTTCGGGGCATGTCTCCGACTCAGGTGAGGGCCGCTGGACGGTAACGGCCGCCATCGACGAGGGTGCTCCGGCTCCGGTTCTCAGCGCGGCTCTGTTCCAACGCTTCAGCTCACGTGGCGAATCGCTGTTCGCGGAAAAGCTCCTCTCGGCCATGCGTTTCGAGTTTGGCGGCCACATCGAACGGGCACCAGGAGGGTAGGGTCGTGGCCGCGTCGCAATCCGAGCACTCAGATGCCCTGGTCTTCTTCGGTGCAACTGGCGACCTGGCGTACAAGAAGATCTTCCCGGCGCTGCAGCACATGCTGAAGCGCGGTTCGCTGGACGCGCCGGTCATCGGCGTAGCCAAAGCCGGGTGGTCGCGCGACCAATTACTGGAGCGCGCCCGCGCCAGCCTCACGGAGCACGGCGGCGGCGTCAATGCCGCGGCGTTCGCGAAGTTGGACCAGCTTCTCAAGTACGTCGACGGCGATTACGCTGATCCCGCGACATTCGAGCAGGTTCGTCGGGCACTCGGCAGCGCCCAGCGGCCGACGCACTACCTCGCGATTCCGCCAAGCCTGTTCGGGACGGTGGTCGAGTCGCTGGGCAAGTCGGGGTGCGCGGCGGGGGCGCGGGTAGTCATCGAAAAACCGTTCGGTCACAACCGCGCGACGGCGCGCGTCCTCAACGACACGGTGCACACGGTGTTTGCCGAACCGTCGATTTATCGTATCGATCACTACCTGGGCAAAGAGGCGGTCGAAAACCTGCTGTATTTCCGCTTCGCGAACACGCTGTTCGAACCGCTGTGGAACCGCCACTACATTTCGAATATCCAGATCACCATGGCCGAAAACTTCGGCGTCCAGGGGCGCGGTCACTTTTACGACGAGACGGGCGCCATTCGCGACGTCGTCCAGAACCACCTGCTCCAGGTGGTGGGCATGCTGGCGATGGAGCCGCCCAGCACGATGTATCACGAAGCCGTGCGCGACGAGCACGTCAAGGTGCTGCGGTCGATTCCGCCGGTGGATCCTGCCCACATCGTGCGGGGCCAGTTCCAGGGATACCTGGACGAGCCGGGGGTCGCGCCCAGGTCCAGTGTTGAGACGTATGCCGCGCTGCGGCTCGAAGTTGACTCCTGGCGGTGGGCCGGGGTGCCGTGGATGCTGCGGGCGGGCAAGAGTCTGCCGGTGACGACCACCGAGGTGCTGGTGCGCTTCAAGCGGCCGCCGCTGACGCACATTTCCCACATGGATGCGAACTATCTGCGGTTCCGGCTCAACCCGGAGATCGCCATTGGGCTCGGCGCGCGAGTGAAGCGCCTCGGGCTGTCAAATCAGACGGACCCGGTCGAGCTCACGCTCGTCGAGCACCCGCACGGTGATGAAGTCGACGCGTACGAGCGCCTGCTGACCGACGCGATGGCTGGCGAACGCTTGCTGTTCGTCCGCGAAGACGCCGTCGACGCCGCCTGGGCGATCGTCGATCCGATCCTGGACAACGCCACGCCAGTGCACATCTACGCCTCCGGCACCTGGGGTCCAAAGGAAGCCGACACCCTGACCGCCGCCCTTGGCGGCTGGCACAACCCAGCGTAGCGAGCGAAGCGATGCGGGCAGCTCAGGACTCCGCCAGGATGCGGGCGAAGGCTTGAAGGTAGGTCGGGTCGCCGGATTGGTTGCGGAGGAGCCAGTATTCGGCGCCCCAGAAGAGGTAGGCGTCCAGGCTGGTGGAGGCTTCGCGGGCCCAGCGCAGGCACTGGTTGTACGTGGCGATGAGCTGGTCGGGGGGGCAGCTGAACATCCAGCGGGCCGGCGGATTCGGCGGGGTGGTGACAGCTTCCCACGGCTCGGCCTGGCCTTCGGAGATCATCAGCCGGCGGCCCTGCCGGCGCGACCAGGCGAAGAGGTTCCGGCGTCGGGATTGACCCCAGCGACTCCCGGCACCGTCCAGGTACAGGGTCCGGCCGCCGAGACCCACCAGCGCATGGCGCGGGTAGTAGTCGAGCCCGACGATGTCGGCGAGTTGCTGGGCGACGCTCAGCGAGTCGCCCTGATCGCGCGTTTGCCACCATTGCGCCAGCCGCACCGGCAGCGAGGCCGGCAAGAAGCCGTTCATCAAAATGGGTCGCGCAGGATCGCACTGCCGCACCACGTCGACCTCCTGCTTGACGAACTCGGCCGCCAGACGCCAGGAGTGCTCAACGCCCAACGGGTCGACCGCTTCGTGTTCGACCTGCCAGGCGACGATCCCCGTGTGCGCCCGGTACCGCTCGACAATCCGCGACAGAAACTCGGTGGCCGCACCCATCAGGTCAGGGAAAGCGGCCGGCCGGATCAGCGTGTGCTCCGGTAAAGGGTGCCGCAGCCGGTGGCGCGGCACGAAGAACTCGGGGTAGCCGAAGGTCTTCAGCGCACCGACGCACAGCACGATCTGCTTTCCGGCGCGCTCGGCGGCATCGACCTGAAAGTCAAGCTCGCGCGTGTCGAATACCCCCGGCGTCGGTTCGATGCGGTTCCAGTACGCGCCCAGGCGGATCCGGTGAAAGGGGTAGGCGAGCAACTCGCGGAGCGCGGACTCGAGCTCCAACCCGAGCGACGCCACCTGCGGCGTGCGAAAGCTGATCCCGAGTGCGGTCAGATGACGCGGCTCGATCGGCAACCGCTGCCACGCGTCGCCGCGCGGCATGGTCGGTCGATTGAATCGAAACTCGAGCATGCTTACGTCTGTGAGAGCACCTCTTCGCGCCGCCAGGTGGCAGCGGCGACGACGGCTAACGCCACGTCGGCCAGGAGCAGCCCCAGCACGGCGCCCAGCAGCCCAACCGGGCCCAGGTTCAACAGATCGGCAGCGAGCGTGACGACGATGCCCCAGAGTGGCATCAGGACCAGGCCGCCAAGCTGCTGGGCGGCGTTGTACGTCCGCACTCGCGACGAGATCAGGCTCGACACCGTGGCGGCGAAGCACGTCACCAGCGGGACGAGCGCGACCATTGCCAGACTCGGTGGCAACGGCAGCAGCGCGAGCTGCGCCGTTCCGAGGACTCCGGCGAGGCAGAGGAGATACACCGCCTCCGCCAGGAGTGAATAGGACAGCGGTGGAATGATGGCGCCGAGGACTTTGCCGCCGAAGATGGCGAGGTTGCTCGCCGGTGAGGCCAACAGGGGGGTCAGGATGCCGCGCTCCTTTTCGCCGGCGAACTGACCGGCGGCGATGCCGACGGCGGACACCGTCGGCAGGAGTCCGACGACCAGCAGGTTGAAGGTGAGCGCCGCTACGAACGCCGGGTCCGCCCCGCCGGTCGTGCCTTGCAGGAGCGAGCGGACCTCGACAACGACCAGGAGGATCGGCACGACGACCGCGAAGCCAATGCCCATGAGCAGAGTCAGTCGGTCCTGATACGCCTCCAGCGCCGCGCGGCGGGCGATGAGCCACGTCATCTGGAGGTCGCCCAGACCCTGCTGACCGCTTCGGTGCGGTCGCTCCTTCGGAGGAGTGGTCTGCGATGTCACACCGTACCTACCGCCGTGGCGTAGACGTCTTCGAGGGAAGCGTTGGTGCAGGTCACTGAGACGATGGCGGCGCCGGCGGCGACCAGGGTGGCGATGACCTGGGGGTTGGTCTGGTCGGGCTGGGTGGTTCGGTAGGCGAGTAGCCGTGGAGCTTGCGTGGGATCAATAACGCCCGCGACCCGCGCCGCGACGGTGGCGGCGTCGGTGCACAGCGTGGCGAAGACCAGCTGAACCAGCGTTTCGCTCGACGCGGTTGCCCGAAGCGCCGCGGCGGTGTCCGCGGCGACGAGGCGGCCATGGCGGAGGATGGCCACCTGGTCGGCCAGGCGTTCGGCTTCGTCCAGGTCGTGGGTGCACAGGACAATGCTGCGACTGGCGTGCTTCAAGCCGACGATCAACTCGCGCACCACGCGCGCCGCGAGCGGGTCGAGCCCGGCGGTTGGCTCGTCCAGAAACACGACGGACGGCTCGTGCAGCAGCGCCCGCGCGAGGGCGACCTTCTGCTGCATACCGCGCGAGAAGCCGGCCATGCGGGTCCTGCCCACACCTTGTAATTCGAACAAGCCCATGAGCTCGTCGATGCGCCGTCGGCGGGTGTCGGCGTCGAGCCCGTAGATCCGCCCGAAGAAGTCCAGGTACGCGACCGGTGTCATCTGGTCGTGCAGGCCCGGTGAATCGGTCACCAGGCCGACGCGGGCCCGGACCGCGGCCGGGTCGGCGCGCACATCCCAGCCGGCGACGTTCGCTTCACCGGCGGTGGGCGCAAGTAAGCCGGCGAGCATCCGCACGGTGGTGGTCTTGCCGGCGCCATTGGGACCCAGCAACGCCAGGATGGTGCCGTCCGGCACGCACAGCGAGACGTCGTCAACCGCGACGAGTTGGCCGAACTCGCGGCGCAGGGCCTGGGTGCGGATCACAGTCGGGTCGCCAGCGCGTGCCGGGCGCGGCGGCGCGCGAGCCAGGCGAGCGGTGACAGCACGGCCCGGACCAGAAACGCCGGCACATTCGGGACGGCGAGCTCGCGCTGGAATTCGAGGAGCATCACTGCCACGTCGGCGAGGTGGGGCATGTAGCTGCCAGGGAAATGCCCGTCCACGCCCAACCGGCCGGTCCGATGCAGCAACTCCTCCATGCGCAGCGCGGGACGAACTTCGACGCGGCTCAAGGCGACGTCCGTGCCGGCGTTGCCAAACCAGTGCGGCGTGCCCGAGGGAATCCGGACCGTGTCGCCAGGACTTGCCAGGATCGTGCGCCGGCCGAGACGAAAGCGCATCCGACCCGCGACGACCGTGAAGCGCTCCTCCTGGACCGGATGGACGTGGGTGGCGGGGACGTGGCCGCCCGGCGGCAGGAACAGATCGAACGCCAGCAGGCGTCCGCCGGTCTGCGTGCCGGTCTGTCGAATCACGATTCGCTCGCCACTGACCGGATTGTCGATGACCCGCTCAGACGTCGTCTGGTTCGTCATCGTCCGCGTCCTCATCCTCGTCCTCGTCCTCGTCCGGCGGCAACTCGTCAAGCGTGTGGGCGATCCAGCAGACCTGCCCAAGCTGGGTCAACGCTTGATTGAGATCGTCGGTCGAGAGCTCGGTCGCGGTGCTGAGGGCAAGGTGCAGCAGCGGCGGCGCGTCCAGGGTAAGCTCGAACGCGACGTCATCGTCCGTCGCCAGGGAGGCATCGGTCGGCAGCGAAGCGACGATGGTGACCGTGGCCGGCGTGAGCGGTTCGGGCCAGAAAAACACCGTCGCGCGCACCAGACGTGATGCGGCATCGTCTTCGAGGTCAGCGCGATCGTCGTCATCGTCGGAGTCCAGGCCAAAGCCAAACAGCAGATTCGGGCCGAGCAGCCGGCGGCCAGGATCGTCTGGTCCGAGCAGGGTCTCGATCCGCGCGGTGTGCTCAGCCAGGTGGGCCGCGGCCTCGCCCGCGCGGAGGACGTCGTCGACCTCGACCTGGAGCACACCCGCGCGCCGGTGAATGTCGTCCAGGCGCTCCATGGTCGAGGAATCCAGACGCGCGGCGGCCGTGGCCAGCTCGCGGCTCAGCGCCCGCCACATACCGGAGGTCAGGCCACCCAGGCGTTGCGTCGACGCGGCGGCGACATCCAGGTCGTCGCGGGCGGTCAGTGCGGCCGCGACGACGATGGCCTCCTCGATCAGCGCGCGCAAGCCGCTCACCGGTTGAGCCGCGGTCGGCGGACGGACTGACAGCGGCCGGTGCCGGCCGGGGTGTTTGGAGCGGCGTTGTGAGCGACTCACGCGGGCGTTGGCTCAGACGGCTTCGGGATCTTGGCGTGGACGGTGACCCCATTGTGCGTCGGGTGCAGCCGCGGGTGCAGAATGGCGAGCTCCGCCGGTTGGAGCGCGCGGGGCCTGGCAAGGCGTCCGACGAGGCCGACAACCAGCTCCTGGAGGTCGTCCAGGATCGTGTACATGGCCGGCACGAACACCAGCGTGAGCAGGGTTGAGGTGAGCAATCCACCGATGAGCACGACCGCGGCGGATTTGAGGAGCTCCGAGCCTTCCTCGAGCCCCAGGCCGACCGGCGTGAGCGAGGCGATGATCGAGAACGTCGTCATCAGAATTGGCCGCAGCCGGGTCGGCGCGGCCTCCAGCAACGCCTCAGTGCGGGGGACGCCGCGCTTGCGCAGGGTGTCGGTGTAGTCCACCAGCAAGATCGCATTCTTGCCCACCAGGCCGACCAGGACCGCGATGCCGAGCAAGGAAAACAACGTGAAGGGTGATCCCGTCAGCGCCATGGCCCCGAGGGCACCGACAATCGCCAACGGCAGGGACATCAGCACCGCCAGCGGCAGCGTGACCGACCCGAACAGCATCAGCATGAGCAGGTACATCAGCAGGACCGCGATGCCGAGCGCCTTGAAGATATCGCTGAACGCCGACCCGCCCTGGGCTGCCTGGCCCGAATACGAGATGCTGTAGCCGGGCGGCAGCGCCATGCCCTGCAGGCGTGTCTGCATATCACCCAGGACGTCGCCCACGAGCCGCCCGCTGGTTGAGGCGCTGTTGTTCACGCTGCGCACGCGGTCGACATGGGTGATCACCGTCGCGGCGCTGCCCGGGACGATGGTGCCCAGTTGGCCGAGCCGCACCATGCTCCCGGTGTTGGTCAGGATGGGCAGGTCGGGCAAGTTGGTCGGCGAGGCGCGGAACGCGTCGTCGCTCATCAGGCGGATGTCGACGTCGTCCTGACCGAGTTGCCGGAACTTGCTGACGACCAGTCCGTCAACGGCAATATGCAGCGACGTCGAGGCCTGCTGCGCGGACACTCCGAGGTCCGCGGCGTGCGCGTGGTCCAACTGGAGCACGTACTCCGGCTGGACCTTCTGGTTGGAATTGTTCACGTCGGCCGCGCCGGGGACGTCGGCCATCAGCGCGGTCGCCTGGTCGACGAGCCGGTTCAGCGTCACGGGATCGGGACCCTGGATCGCGACCTGAATCGGCTGGCCGCCAAAACCACCGAACCCGAAGGCGTTGGGCAAGCTCACGCTGAGCCGAGACTTTGGAATCCGCGGCGGCAGCGTGGTGGTCAACTCGTCGGCAATCTGAGAGGAGCTGCGCGTGCGCTGGCCTTTGGCGACCAGCTTGACCCTGATTTGCGACGTGTCGCCACTCGCGACGCCGAAACTCGACGCCCCACCACCAGTAATCGTGAAGATCTGGCTCACCTCGGGAACGGTCTTCAGTTGCTGTTCGATGACCTGCACGACGGCGTACGTATCCTGAATCGACGTTGCCGGGGGCATGATCAACTGGATGTCGATCTCGCTCTGGTCGCCGCTGGGAAAAATGTCCAGGCCGATCGAGCCAGACCCCAGGATTGCCACACCCGCCCCAGCGGCGAGGAACCCGGCGAGAATCGCGCCCCACCGCATGCCAACTCGCCCCGGCGCGCGACGTCCGAACCGACCTCCCGTCAGACGCAGCAGACCAGTGCGCACCAGGCCCAACGGAATCAACGTCCCGGTCAGCGTCGCTTTCAGGAGCGCCGCATATCGCCGCTCGATCCAGTCGAATCCACGGTTCCAGACGCGTCCGAAGGCGGCCAGCCAGCCCTTGCCTTCGTCGCGCGTGTGCTCCATGGTCAGGAAGCGACTGGCCAATAGCGGCGTCAACGTGAACGACACGACCAGCGACGTGAGCGTCGCCGCCGCGATGACCAGCGCAAAGGGGCGAATGAAGTCGCCGGCGATGCCTGAGATAAGGGCGATCGGCACGTACACGACGACGTCGACCATGGTGATCGTCAGCGCGGCCAGACCGATCTCGCGTCGTCCATTCAAGGTCGCCACGTAGGGTGGTTCGCCCATCCCCAGATGGCGGTAGATGTTCTCCAGGACGACGATGCTGTCGTCGACCAGGATGCCGACGGAGAGCGTCAGCGCGAGCATCGAGAACAGGTTCAGGTTCATGCCCATCACATTCATCAGGGCAAATGTGGTCAGCACGGACGTGGGGATCGCGATGAGCACGATGAGCGTGCCGCGCGGGGTGTGCAGGAAGAGCAGCAAGATGAGGCCGGTCAGAATGACGGCTTCGATCAGGGTCTTCCGAATGGTGTCAAAGGACTGCTGGGTGTAGGTCGCCGCGTCGCTGACGACGTCCAGCCGCATGCCCTCGGGCAGCGCGGGGCCGAGCCGAGCCATGGCGGATCGAACGCCAGCGCTGACGGCTAGGGTGTTGGCCGTCGCCGTTTTGGTGACCACCAGGGCGACGGCCGGCACGCCGTTGAGGCGGTCGATCGCCTGAGTTTGCTTGACCCCGTCGACGATCGTGGCGACATCCGCCAGGTGGATCACCCCGGTGGAGGTGGTGCCGATCGCGATTTGCGCGAGGTCGCCGGGCTGGGTGACCAGCGCGTTCAACCGCACGTTGACGTCCTTGCCCGAGGCACTGAGCAGGCCGGCCGGCGCCTGGATCTGGTCGGCCTGGAGCGCCTGTTGGACGGCGTTCAAGCCGAGGCCGTACGCGCGCAGCCGGTCGAGGTTGACCTTGACCTGGACTTCACGCACGTCGCCGCCGCCGGTCTGCACCGATTGGACGCCGGGGACGGCGGCAAACTCGCGCTCGATCCGGTCCTTGGCGATGCGCTGCATGTCGACCAGCGACTGCGGGCCAGAGGCCGTGACGACCAGGACGGGGAAGGCGCTGGTCTCAAACTTGGTGATGGATGGCGGATTGGCGTCAGCTGGCAGGTTGCCGCGGGCAGAATTGACGATCCGCTCGACGTCGACCGGGGCGAGCTCGGAATTTGCCGCGGTGGTGAACTGGATTGCCACACTCGAGACGCCGTCGCTCGAGGTGGACGTGAGCGTGTCGATGTTCGGCAGCGCGGCGACGGCGTCCTCGATCGGCTTGGTGATCTGGCTCTCGACCGTGGCTGGATCGGCGCCCGGATCGGTGGTGGTGACCAGCACCAGGGGGAAGCTGACGTTTGGCGTGATGCCAACGCCCATCGCGCCGTAGGCGTACAGTCCGAGAAAGGCGAGCGCCATCGTCACCGCCGCGACGACGAGGGCGTTTCGGATGGAAAACTCCGTAAATCGCACCGGACTTCCGATCAGCGTAGCGTTTTGGACGCGTTTTGCAGCGCATTTCCGATCGGTCCGCCGATTGTGCGACGGCTTCGGGGCAGGTCCGAGCGGACCGGCTGCCCGCATCGCTGCGCTCGCTCACATGAGTAACTTTGGTCAACTTGAAGGTCTCCGGCGCCTGCTCGGCGACAGAGGGAAGCACATCCCTTGCCAGTGTCACGGCAATCGCGGACGCCGAGGTGCCGCGCCGGGAAACGTTCAGGAACAGCCTTCGCCACGGAGCGAGCGCAGCGATGCGGGCGGCTGGCATCTATGCACGGGCCAGTGGCCTGGCGACGTAGCGGGCACTCGCTTGCCCGGGTTCAGGAAATCCTTCCGCTAGGGAGCGAGCGCAGCGATGCGGGCGGCTGGGATGTACGTACGGACAGGGCCGGTTAACCGACTGCTAACGTGCTTACCCTCATCCGTTAACACAGGCTTTAACCGCGCACCACTGCCAGGCCGATACGGTGTGGGCGATGAAGCAATGGGGAGTGAGACCGTTCCTGGCGGCGCTGCTGATGCTTGTCACGGCGTGCTCGCCGGCGGCGCAACCGGCGCCGACCGCGGCACCCGCGGTGGCCGCCAAGCCGACCACGGTGCCCGCGCCGGCGGCCTCGAGCGCGCCTGCCCCGAGCGCCGCGAGTAAGCCAGCGGCCAGTCCCGCGGCGAGCCCCGCCGCGGCGGCGAGCGCGCCGAGCGTATCGATCACCGGGCCCTCGGCCGGCGAGGCGAAGGCCCTGAACGCCGCCGGTGCGACGTTCCCGGCGCCCCTGTATCAGAAGTGGTTCGACGAATACGCCAAAATCACGCAGGTCCAGGTCAACTACCAGGCCATCGGCTCCGGCGGTGGGATCAAGGGCATTCAGGACCAGACGATCGATTTCGGCGCCTCGGACGCCCCCATGACCGACGAGCAGCTCGCCGCCGCCAAAGGTGGGCCAATCTTCCACATTCCGACGGCGCTCGGCGCGATCGTCATGACCTACAACATCCCGAACGTCAAGACGAAGCTGAAATTCACCGGGGCGACGATCGCGGGCATTTTCCTCGGCGATATCGCCAGATGGAACGATCCGAAACTGGTCGCGGACAACCCGGACCTGGCCCAGATCAACGAGGACATCGTCACCGTCCATCGGTCCGACGGATCAGGCACCACGTTTGGCTTCACCGACTATCTGAGCACGGTGAGTCCGGATTGGCAGACCCGGGTCGGCAAGGCCACTTCGGTGAACTGGCCGGTCGGCCTGGGTGGCAGTGGCAATCCCGGCGTGGCCGGCGAAGTCCAGCAGAATCCGTTTTCCATTGGCTACGTCGAGCTCATCTACGCGGTGGGCAACAAGCTCGACTACGGCATGGTCAAGAACAAGGCCGGCCAGTGGATCGATCCAACGCTGGATAGCGTGACCGCGGCCGCCTCGGCAGCGTTGACCGCGATCCCGGCCGACCTGCGCTTCAGTATCGTCGATGCCTCGGGTGACACGTCCTACTCGATTTCCACCGCGACCTGGCTCCTGGCCTACAAGACCCAGACCGATCAGGCCAAAGCGCTGGCGCTCACGCGGCTGCTATGGTGGGCGACGCACGACGGCCAGAAGTTCAACAAAGACCTCCAGTACGCGGTGGTGCCGGACGGACTGACCGCCAAGAGCGACCAGTTTATCCATCAGATCGTCTTCAACGGCCAGCCGGTGCTCCCGTGACAAGCCCACGGCGGGAAGTCGCAGGATTCACCGGCGCCTCGCGACTGACTTCTGGCGGGTCGGCGAGCCGCGGCGACCGCGTCTTCAGCGTCCTGGTTACGCTCGCGGCAGCCTGCGTCCCGCTGCTACTGATCGCGATTTTCATTCTGCTCCTGCTCGACGCCCTGCCGGCGGTGCAACGCTACGGCTTGGGGTTTCTGGCCAGTAGCGACTGGGACCCCGTCGCCGAGAAGTTCGGTGCGGCGGCCTACATCTATGGCACGGTCGTCACGTCCGTGCTGGCGGTGCTCATCGCTGGACCCATTGGTGTCGCGTGCGCGGTCTACGTCGCCGAGTACGCGCCGAAGTGGCTCGCCGAGCCGGTCTCGTTCCTGATCACGCTGCTGGCGGCCATCCCGAGCATCATCTACGGGCTGTGGGGGTTCCGCATCCTCGCGCCGATCATGCGCGCGGCAGTCGAACCATTCTTGAAGAACACCCTCGGCAATGTGCCAGCCGTCGGTGCCCTGTTCAGCGGGCCAACCGTTGGGCGGGACTATCTGGTCGCGGGCGTGATCCTGGCGATCATGATTCTGCCGACGATCACGGCGGTCTCGCGCGAGATCCTGCGCGCGGTGCCAAACACCCAGCGCGAAGGGATGCTGGCGCTGGGCGCCACCCGCTGGGAGACCATCCAGCGCGCGGTGCTGCCCTATGCCCGAAGCGGCATCGCCGGGGCGGTCATTCTGGGCCTGGCACGCGCCCTGGGCGAAACGATGGCGGTCACCATGGTCATCGGCAACAGCTCGACCCAGATCCGGCCGTCTCTGTTCACGCCCGGCTACACGTTGGCCAGCGCGATCGCGAATCAGTTTACGGAGGCCGACAAAGAAATCTACTTCAGCGCCGTCGTCGAGATCGCGCTGGTGCTGCTGCTGGTGGCCGGCGTGATGAACGTGGTGGCCCGGCTGCTGGTGTGGGGCGTCCGCGGGCCGCTGGGGTCCGCCACACGGGCGGGCTAGGACGAGACTCGATGGCCGGTCTCGCTCCGAGCGTCGCTGCCCCCTTCACGCGCAGTTCGCCGCATGTGCGCCGCCGCCAACTGGTCGACGCACTGGCGACGGGGATCATGACGCTGTGCGCCGCGGCCGCCGTGCTGGTGCTGTTGCTGATTCTGATCTTCGTTACCCTGAATGGTCTGCCGGCCCTCAACCTGGCGTTTTTCATCGAACGCCCGCTGCCACAGGGCGAAGCCGGTGGCGGGGTCGCGCCAGCCATTCTGGGGACCATCGAGATGCTCGCCGTGGCCGCGATCATTGGCGTGCCCATCGGCATGAGCACCGCTATCTATCTGACGGAATACGGTCGCGGCCCGTTCGCGCGGCTGGTGAGCTTTCTGATCGATCTGATCGCCGGCCTGCCGTCGATCGTCATTGGCGTATTCGTCTGGGCCTGGCTGGTGCGCCACGTGGTGGGCCACTACAACGGCTTCGCCGGGGGTGTTGCCCTGGCGATCATTATGATCCCAATCGTCACCCGGACCGTCGAGGAAACACTGCGCCTGGTGCCGGACCCGTTGCGCGAAGCGAGCCTGGGATTGGGGATTGCACGCTGGAAAACCATTCTCAAGATCGTGCTGCCGACGGCGCGCGCGGGCATCATCACCGGAGTGGTGCTGTCGATCGCGCGGGCCGGCGGCGAGACGGCGCCGCTGCTGTTGACGGCGCTCGGCAATCAGTTCTTCAGCGTTGACCTCTTGCAGCCGGTCGCCGCGCTGCCGGTCCAGATTTACAACTACGCCCGTTCGCCGTACGAGGACTGGCAGGTCAAGGCCTGGGGCGCCGCACTCATTCTCATCATGCTCATCGGCTCGCTCAGCTTGCTGAGCCGCTGGGCCGCCACGCGGAGGCTCGGAAAGTAGTGATCGCGCGAGACACACCCAGCGATGCCCAGCCGAAGACGACGACACCGCCGCCAACTGGACTCGGCCAGGCGCCGCCCGCCGCGGCGGTCGACGAAGCGAACGGCGTGCCTGGGCCCAGCATTGTCGTGCGCGACCTGAACGCGTGGTATGGCGCGCGCCAGGCGGTCGCCGGGGTTGGCTTGCAGATTGCGCCACGCCAGGTCACGGCGATCATCGGGCCCTCTGGCTGCGGCAAAAGCACGCTGATCCGGTGTCTGAATCGCATGCACGAAGTGACCCCGACAGCGCGCGCGGCGGGCAGCGTGGAACTGAACGGGGTCAACATTTACGGCGAAGGTGTCGATCCGGTCCAGGTTCGGCGGGTGGTGGGCATGGTCTTCCAGAAGCCAAACCCCTTCCCGATGATGACCATCTTTGAGAATGTCGTCGCCGGCCTGCTGCTCCAGGGCGGTGCGCTCAGGCGCGAACTGGAGGAAATCGCCGAACAGGCGTTGCGGCAGGCGGCGCTGTGGGATGAAGTGAAGGACGTGTGGCGGAAAGCCTCCGGGGCGTCGTTGTCGGGTGGCCAGCAGCAGCGCCTGTGCATCGCACGTACGCTCGCCGTCCGACCGGAAGTGATTCTGATGGACGAGCCGTGCTCCGCGCTGGACCCCATCGCCACCTATCGGATCGAAGAGCTCATCGGCCAGCTCAAGCGGGACTTCACCATCGCCATCGTGACGCATAACATGCAGCAGGCCTCGCGGGTCAGTGACTTCACCGCGTTCATGCTCGCGGAGGAAGACCACATCGGTCGGCTGGTGGAATTCGGCCCCACCTCGAACATCTTCACCAATCCGACCGAGCGTCGGACCGAGGATTACATCACCGGCCGGTTTGGCTAGGGCGGGGAAAAGGGCGCAGCCATGGAAGCACCAATCGGGATCAGCACCAGCCGCAGCGGTTTTCACCGCGAGTTGGAGAGACTGCAGGACGAGGTCCTGGTGCTCGGCAGCATGGTCGAAAAGGCCATCACCCGGTCAGTGGACGCCTTGAAGGCCCGCAACACGACCGCGGCGCGCAGCCTGGAAGCCGAGGACGTGCTGATCAACCGGAAGCGCTTCGAGATCGAGGAAGCCGCCCTGCTGCAGATTGCCACCCAGCAGCCGATGGCTTCGGATCTACGACGCCTGGCGGCGATCCTGCACATCGTGACCGACCTGGAGCGGATGGGCGACTACGCCGCGGGCATCGCGCATATCTGCGTCGAGATTGGCGACCAGCCGCACATCAAGCCGCTCATCGACATTCCGCGGATGGCCGACAAGGCGGTCAGCATGCTGCGCCGGGCGCTCAACGCGTTCGTCGAGCGTGATGTCGTGGCGGCGGAGGCCATCGCCGCCGAGGACGATGAGGTCGATTCGCTGTACCAGCAGGTCTATCGGGAGCTGCTGACGATCATGCTGGCCAATCCACGCACGATCGACCAGGCCACGCACCTGCTGTGGGCCGCCCACAACCTCGAGCGGGTCGCGGACCGGGTGCAGAACATCTGCGAGCGCGTCGTGTTCGTGGTCACCGGGCGCATGCACGAGCTGTCGCGAGGTCCGCTCGTCTAACCTCGGCGTGTCCCGCTCTGTGCCGCTAGAACAACGCCTGGAAGCTGACCTGCGTGCGCTCCTCGTGGAGCTGATGCCGCTGGAACACGCGCCCGCACACCTGCGACTGGCGTTCCACGACGCCGGTACCTACGACGCGCGCACCCGCACCGGCGGCGCGCATGGCACCGTCCATCTGCTCGAAGAGCTGCGGCGCGGAGACAACACGGGCTGGGGCCAGCCGTGCATCGAGCTCCTGGCTGAGGCCCGAAACAGCTATCCGTGGGTGTCGTGGGCGGATCTGGTGGCGGTCGGCGGTGCGGCGGGGGTCCAGAAGTGCGGCGGGCCGGCGATCGCCATCGGACTTGGACGCACCGATGTCAGTACGCCAGCGCCGCCGCATCGACTGCCTGGCGGCTACGAGGGCGCGGGCCTGCTCCGAGCCATTTTCGAGCGGATGGGGTTGTCCGCACGCGAGCTGGTCGTGCTCTCGGGCGCCCACACGCTGGGACATACCCAGCGCCGGCCGTTTACCTCCGACCCGTGGGTCTTTTCCAACTCGTACTTCGTCGAGTTGCTGGCGCAGCGTGAGGTACCGCTCTTGCCGACGGACGGCGCCTTACTCCAGGATGCTGAACTGCGCGCCTTCGTTGCGCTGTACGCCGCGGATGAGGCGCTGTTTCTCGCGGATTTTGCCGCGGCCTTCCGGCGCATGACCTGGTTGGGCAACGACTGACGGGCGGGCCGCTGACCGGCCCGTCAGCTCGCACCAACTAGTGAGCGCCGCTCCCTGGAGGCGGTGCTGCCGCGTTTGCCGCGTCCAGCGCCGAGAGGAGCTTGGTGCGGACCAGTTCGGCCACTGAGACCGAGCCGCGCACATCGCCGATCTGGTCCTTCACTTCGCCAGGCGGCTCCTTGCGGTTGTAGAGCTGGTCACCGTTGAGAAAGATCTCGAATCGACCCTGTCCGACGGGCGTGAGGGTGACGCCAACTTCGCGGTTGCGTCCGGCGCAGATCTGGGCTGCCAAACTGGCAGCTTGCCAGAAATAGCCTCAAGAAACGCAGTACTGGATCTCCAGTTGAACCTTGCCTTCGGCCATGGTGCGACCTCCTGGTGCGTGGTTTGGTGCTGAACCTCCGGATTCTAGTCGATGAGCTTGGCGGGAGGCGGCGTTTGCGTGGCATTGAATGAACATTCAATGAATCCCATCGTCCGCGTTGCTCGTTCCGCACATCGCGGCTGGCCTGACCGCGTTCGATGTCGATAACGGCCCGCACCTGCCACGCTGGGACCGACTGCCGGTGCTGGCGTTCTGGATCGTGCCGAGCCTGATCGGCGGGCCATCGATCGTCCGGGCGTTGGTCCGGTACAGGTCCGGTGTCTATAGAATGGCAGCCTCGCACGGAGGATCTTGAAATACGTGAAGGTCGTCAAAACCAGCGATCTGCCTAAAGAGCCCGTCAGCAGCCCGCTTTTCACAGGCACCCAGGTCTTTCGTCAGCTGATCGTGGAGCCCGCGGAATCCGAGAGCTTCAATTTCAGCATCGTCAACTTCAGCGCCGGCTCGCGCAACAAGTTCCACCAGCACACCAGCGATCAGATCCTGATCGTCACCGAGGGTACGGGCGTCGTGGCGACCGACCACGAAGAGCGCACGGTCACCGCCGGCGACGTCGTGCTGATCCCCGCCGGTGAGAATCACTGGCACGGCGCCCCCGGCGCAACGCCAATGAGCCACATCACGGTCCAGGCCAAGGGCGGAACGACTCAGCAAAACGAGCCGTAGCCTTCCGCAGCCGAGCGAAAGCGAGGGCGATAGGCGTCGCCGATGGGCTGATCGGGGCCCGTTTGACGCTACCTCCGCAGGCCGTTTAGGGTGGTCTCCAGGGGAGTCCATGCCATGAACAGGATCACGCTCGCGCCGACCACGCTGCCGGACACGCCACCGCTCGAGTACATCCAGGCAGCCGCGGGTGCGGGCTTCGAGGGTCTGGGGTTCCGGCTGCATCGTTCGCCGGCTTACCCGAACTGGCACGACTGGCTCGGCGACGCCGCGCTCAAGCGGGACGTCAAGCGCGCGCTGTCGGCCGCCGGGCAGGAGATGATCGAGTCGCTGAGCTACTACCTCTTGCCCGACCTCGACCTGGACGAGATGCAGCCATCGCTCGAGTACGCCGCCGACCTCGGGGCGACGTACGCGCTGGTCATCGGCCGCGACCCCGACTGGGCGCGTCAGCGCGACAACTTCGGGCGCTTCTGCGACGTCGCGGCCGGGTACGGGCTCACCGCGGCCATCGAAGCGCCGGTCGGCACGCTCAGCCCGATCTCGGCAGCGTTTCGGGTCATCGACGAGTCGGGTCGCAAGAATGCGGTCGTGTGCATCGATCCCACCGCGTTCTTGCGCGCTGGCGATACTCCCGCGATGCTCGAGGGCACCAACCCCGGCCTGCTGCCCTATACCCAGATCAACGACGGTAAACGCGAGCGCAGCGAGCGCATGCGGCCAGGCGACGGCGAGGCGGGCGTCGACGGACTGCTCGACGCGCTGCCGGCCAACATCCCGGTCAGTCTGGAGTGGCCCGCCCCGAAGGAGTCCCACTACTCCGCGGCGGAATGGGCAGCCTTCGCCATGGACGGCACGCGCCGCTTTTTGACCGAGTACTACGCCAGTCGCGCGGTGCGGGCATGACCGGCGTCACCAGCCGCCGCCGATTTCTCCGGGTCGTTCTCGCCGGCGCCGCGCTGCCACTCCTGGCCGCGTGCGGTCAGGCCGCGCCGACCGCGCCCGCCGGCAACGTCGCCCCCGGCGCGACCGCCGCCGCGCCGGCCGCCGCATCGAAACCGGGCAACGCCTATCCCACCTTCATGCCGTCGACCGGCGGTCCGAAACCAGATTTTCCAGCCGCCGGTCCGCAGTATGAGGACGGGTTTTCCACGTACCCCAAGAACCCCGTCAAAGCGCTGCCGCCGACGCCGCCCGGTCTGGGCAGCAAGGTGCTGTACTACACCAACAACAGCGCACCGGCGCCACCCACCCCGTTCGAGCAGAACCAGGCGTGGCAGACCGTCAACAAAGACCTGAACGCGGAGATGTCGTTCACGATCATCGCCCAGGCCGACTACCTCGTGAAGTTGGCCACGGTGATGGCGGGCAACGACCTGCCCGACATCATGCTGATCCCGGGCGCCAACGCCAGCGGGGCAGCGCAGGTCAAGGGCCTGACGCCGTTCCTGGCGTCCCAGTGCGCCGACCTGACTCCCTATCTGGGCGGTGACGCTGCCAGGGACTATCCCTTCCTGGCGGCGATTCCGACCTACGCCTGGAAGAACTCTGGCTGCGCGCGCAACGGCAAGCTCTACATGCTGCCCATCGAGCGGTATTACCCCGGCAGTATGTTGCTGAAGAACTCCGCGGTGTACGACGCCGAACTTGGCAAAGATTACGTGCCCAAGAATGCTGACGACTTCAAGCGGGTCCTCCAACAACTCACCAAGCCCTCACAGAACCAGTGGGGGATCGGCTCGTACATCAACCAGTCGTACTACATCTACTACTTCGCGGCGATGTTCGGCGCGCCGAACAACTGGGCGCTCGATGCCAGCGGCAAGTTGACCAAGGATATCGAGACGCCCCAGTACAAGGAGGCAATCGGCTACGTGCGCGACCTGGTCGTCTCAGGCGTATATCACCCCGACGCGCTGACGATTGCCGATAGCACGGTGGCGCGCAACAACCTCATCGGCTCGAAGTACGTGCTGGACGTCGAGACCTTCGGGAACGCCTGGCAGGACGCCTGGACGCGTGGCCCGAAGCTCAATCCGCCGGTGACACCGCAGGCGGTTCTGCCCTTCCCAGCGCACGATGGCGGCAAGCCGCAGCACTTCCTCGGCAAGGGCTACTTCGGGACGACGACGTTCAAGAAAGCCACGCCAGATCGCGTGAAGGAACTCCTGCGCATCGCGAACTGGCTCGCGGCGCCGTTCGGCAGTGCCGAGGATCTGCTCCTGACCATCGGCGTCAAGGACGTCGACTACACCCTCGGGTCAGACGGCGGCGTCACGGTGCTCCCGCCCAGCAATACCGACGCCAACTCCGTGCCCTGGAAATACATCGTCCAGCGACCCCAGGTCGCGTACTGGCCAGGCATACCGGAGTATGCGAAGGCGGCAACAGACTTCGAGAAGACCGCCATCGCGGTCGGGGTGGCCGATCCCACGCTGGGTTTCACGTCGGCGACGCTGGATGCCAACGGCGCCGTCCTGGCTCAGGCGCTCACGGACGGCCTCACCGACGTGCTGGCTGGCCGGCGGCCGTTGAGCGAGTTCGACCAGGTGGTCAAGGACTGGCAGAACAACGGCGGCAACATGATGCGGACCGAGTTGCAGCAAGCCATCGCAGCCGGTTGACCGACTCGACGAGCCGACCCCACCCGTTTCGGTTCGGGGTCAACAGCGTCACGACCTCGCTCTGGGAGTGGCAGGAGATCGCCCGCAAGGCCGAGGCCGTGGGGTTCGACACGTTGATTGCCCAGGACCACTTCGGCAAGCAATTCGCGCCGCTGCCGGCACTCGTCGCCGCCGGGGCAGTGACCGTTCGGCTGCGCCTGGCGACGCTGGTGCTCGACAACGATTTTCGGCATCCAGCGGCGCTGGCGAAAGAGGCGGCCACGGTCGACGTGCTGACCAGCGGACGGCTCGAGCTTGGTCTTGGCGCGGGTTGGCTGCCGGCGGACTACGCCAAAACAGGCCTGGCGTTCGATCCTCCGGATCAACGCGTCGAACGCCTGAGCGAGGCGGTCCAGATTTGCAAGGCGTTCTTCACCGCTGAAGCTGAGACAGCCATTTCGTTCACCGGCAAGCACTATCGGATTGAAAACCTGGATGCCTCGCCGAGGCCGACGCAGAAACCCCGGCCGCCCATCATGATTGGCGGCCGTCAGCGCCGGATGCTCTCGCTGGCCGCGCGCGAGGCGGACATCGTCGGTATCTCGCTGCTCGATCGACGCCTGCCCGACCAGCCGGCGCCGCCAACCTTCGCGCAGAAGGTGGAGTGGGTGCGCCAGGCCGCGGGCGGTCGCTTCGGCGACCTGCAGATCCACGTCAACGCCTCCGTGGTCGACGTATCCGACACTCCGTCGGACCAGTACATCGAGCAGATGGCCGAGCGGACCGGGCAGTCCCCGGGCCAGGTTCTCGAGTCGCCCGGCACCCTCGTGGGCAGCGTCGATGCCATCGTGGAGCAACTCCACGCTCGCCGCGAGCGGTACGCCATTTCCTACTACGTCATCCACGCCCGCTTCATGGACGCCTTCGCCCCGGTGCTGGCCCGGATCCACGGTTCGTAGCTCCGCTGGCGACTCCACCGTCGCGGTGCCTGGGCGCTGACACGCTGCATGTACCACACGTCAGCACGCCCTGCTCGAGGCAGCTTCGGGCGCATGTTTGCTGCTCATGGAAGACGCAGCGATGCGGGCCGCTGGAGCGCTCAGGGCGCCGGTTGCCCCTTGAAGAGATCGACGTAGCGTCGCGTGAGGTCGATGTACTGGCGGCCGAACTCGCGGGTTTCGAGGATACCGGTGCCTTCGTCGAGCTCGTTCCACGTTTCGATCGCCAGGATCTGGTCACCCGAGGCGATGGCCCGGCGGAGGTTTTCGGCGTAGTAGGCGCCGTCGCGTCGGGGGGTGTCGACGGCGTTTGGGCCTTGCTCGTCGAAGCTGGTGAAGCCGGGTCCGACTTCGGCGACCGTGAAGCGCGTGTCCGGATTGAAGCCAAACGGCGCGGCGCCCCAGTTGTAGAGGCCTTCGGTCTGCATGACGTCGGCGGTGGCGGTGTTCTTGGCGGTGTACCACTGCCACTCGCGGACGATCCAGGGGCGCAGTCCGCCGAAGTCCTGGGCGAAGTGGTCGTAGACGTAGTCGAAGGTCGACTGGTCGAACGCCGAGACCTTCTGGGCGTCGTACAGCCAGACGACCGGCCGATTGTCGATGGCCGCCCAGTAGCGCGGCGGGATCCGCGAAAAGTAGTCGCGAATGGTGGCGTAGAAGATCTGCTTGCCGCGCTCGCTGGTCAGGTCCTCATTGTTCAGGATCGACGTGTCCAGAAACAGGCCGATCTTGAGCGGCGTACCAGCCTGATCCAACCGCCGCAGGGCTTCGACCATCGGCGGAATGCCCTGGGTGGCAAACAGGTTGCGGTCCGGCGCGGGCGCGACGCGGCGGGCGACCTGGCCCGGCTCGCCCCAGTAGTCCGGGAGGACGAAGTCGATGCCGGAGTCGAGCATGTCATGGAACTGCTTGTCGTACCACGTGGGATTGAGGAACGACTGCGTCTGATCGTCGGTGGGATTGAAGGGAAAATGCTCGCCGGAGGCGCGCAGCGTGTCGGCGTCGAACCAGTAGAAGAAGTACGTCGCGACGATCCGCTGGTCGGAGCGAAAGCTCTTCACGGCGCCGAAGTCGGCGGGGTCGGGCGACCGGTACGGGCCAGGATCGGCCCAGCTCAAGTAATCGGGTGACTCCTGCGCCCCGAGCGCCCGGGGCGCCATCGCGATGCCGATCGCCAGGGCCAGCGCCAGGCCACCTGTTACTGCGCGATTCCGCGAGGTCACGGCTCACTCCCGAGTATGGCAGCGCAGTGGCCGAAGCGCGACCAATGCCCGCAGCGTCCCCGCCCGCCCGCAGCGCTTCGCTCGCTCCGAGCCGACGCCGCAAAAGAACGGCACGTTCGGCCTACGACGGCCCGCTTCAGCCTCGGCAAGGCAAATTCGTACGTGAGCGAGCGCAGCGACACGGCCTCAGAGTTGCTCGAGTCGCGAGCGGGCAGGCACCTGGAGCGAGCGCAGCGATGCGGGCAGCAAAAGTGCTGGTACAGCGCGGTAACTTTTCATCGCACTGGTGCATTCTCTTCAGTTGTAGGAACGCACCGGTGATCGCAGGACTCGGCCCGAGGGTGGCCACATTGCCTTTGGAACATCGAGCGGATCGACCAGCGGCGACGCTCGCCAGATTTGACGAGGTCGTCGAGCGCTACCAGGTGCCGTTGCGGCGGTTCCTCTACGGCGTCGTCCAGGACTACGAGCTGGCCGCCGACCTGTCGCAGGAGACGTTCCTGTCTGCCTACCGCGCGCTGCCGCGGCTCGAGGGTGAGCTCAACCTGGACGGCTGGCTCTACACGATCGCCCTGAACCACGCGCGCGGGGCCCTTCGGCGCCGTCGCATCCTTCGCTGGGTGCCCTTTGTGAGCGCTTCACACGATCGCGCCGCGCCAGGTCCCGATCTGGCCAGCCGCGTGGCGACGCGCGACGAATTGCACCAGATCCTCGAGCGTCTACCGGTCGAGCAGCGCGCGTGTCTGCTGCTCCACGCCGACGGGTTCCGCTACGCGGAGATCGCCCGCATCCTTGGCTGCAGCCTCGGGGCCGTCAAGTTGCGCATCTTTCGAGGTCGTGAACGCTGCCTTGCGCTGTACCGCACGGGGGAGGACCAATGAGTACCCAGACGCACTGCCGTGAACTCGACGTCGTGCTCTCCGCCTATGTCGACCACGAGGCGACCGACGAAGAAATGGCCATCGTCGAGACCCACACCCGCACCTGCGCTGAGTGCACGGCCAGACTCCGGCGCTACCAAACGCTGACCCCACGGCTCGAAGCCGATGTCCGGGCGTTGCTGTTCAAGACGGAAGTCGCCGCGGGGCAGATCGCGGCGAACCAGCGGCGGTTCCGAGCACCGCCGGAGCGTCTGGCGTTCGGCGGTCCGCCGCCGGTCCGACTGGTCAGTCGCCTGGCAACCGTCGCGGCGGTGCTGGCCCTGCTGGGCTTCATCGGCGTCGTGTGGCAGCGCAGCGCGCCGGTCCGGGTCACCTCCACCCTGACCGGCGCGCCCGCGGCCGGCACGACGCTCGAGCCACGCGCACCGGTGCTGGTCGCCACGATCGACGGGCTCGTGGATCAGGCCGTCGCGGCCTACGTCCACCGCGGCGTGGCGGCCGCGGTCGCAGGCCACGCCGGCGCGCTCGTCGTCGTGCTCGACGCCTCCGGCGGACTCGACGGCCCGATGCGCCAGGTGGCGCAGGACCTCGCCAGTAGCTCGGTGCCGGCGCTGGTCTTCGTGGCGCCGGGCCGGACCAACGCCGCCGATACCGTCCTTCTTCAGTCGAGCGGCGTCAGCGGCGTGGCGGCAGCGCCGAATCTGGACGCGTTCCTGGCCGCCGTAGACGGTCACGCAGCCAGCACCTCAGCGGGCCCGGTGACCCTGGCGACCAGCGGCGCCCCGGTCCAGACGATCGACATGGAACCATTGGAGGCGCTGCAACACCGGTTGATGGATCCGACGATTGCCTATCTGTTGTTTGTCCTGGGGCTGTACGGGGTGTTCGCGGAATTCGCCCACCCCGGGTCCCTGTTACCCGGTGTCACGGGTGTGGTGTGTATCGCGCTCGCGGCGGTCGCGTTCGGCATGCTGCCCACGAACTGGCTTGGCGTCGCGCTGCTGGTGGCCGCCGTCGGGTGCATGGCCCTCGAGCTCAAGGCCGCAACCCACGGCGCGCTGGTGCTGGCCGGAGCGGTGTGCCTGACGGTTGGGTCGATCCTGCTGTATTCGGCGCCTGGTCCCGCGCTGAGCATGCAGGCCGACGTCACCATCGCGCCGGCGGTGCTGATCGGGGCGGTGGTCACCGGCCTGATGGTCGGACTTTTGTTGGCTCGGGTCGCGCGACGCATCCACAACCTGCCGCCCATCCTCAACCTGGAGCAGCTCATTGGCGCCCGGGGCCTGAGTCGCAGCGAACTGAACCCCGACGGCGTCGTGCACGTCGGCGGCCAGCTCTGGTCGGCGCGCGTCCGCCACGGACGCCTGGAACCCGGCCAGCCCATCCGAATCGTCGCTCGGCACGGCCTGGTGCTGGAAGTGGAGTCGGCCGCGCTCGGCGCGGCCACACGGAAAGGAACGTTGGCATGATCGAGTTGATTGTCAATCTCGTGGGACTCGTCGTCGTCCTCGCAATCCTGGGTGGCGTCTTGAGCCAGTCCATCAGAATCGTGCGCGAGTACCAGCGAATCGTCGTGTTTCGCCTGGGCAAGTGCGTTGGCGCGCGCGGTCCGGGCCCGGTCTTGTTGATTCCGTTCGTCGATCGACCGGTCGTGGTCGATCTGCGCGAGCTGTTCGTCGAGATTCCGCACCAGAGCTGCATCACCAAGGACAACGTGCCGATCCAGATCGATTTCCTGGTCTACCGCCAGGTCGTCGACGCCGTCAGCAGCGTGATCAACGTGACCAACTTCGCGAGCGCC
>DATGER010000131.1:0-26829 GCA_035309865.1 Chloroflexota bacterium | reverse complement strand
CGCTTGGCCAGGATCGTGAGCTCTTCGGCCGCGTGCTGCGTGCTGGAGGTCGCGACGAAGTTCTGATTGGTGACCCGGCTGATGTCGCTCATGGCCGCCACGATCTGGTCCATCCCGATCGAGTGCTGCCGCACCGCGGCACTGATCTGCTGCGCGGACGTCGAGGCGTCCTGAATGACGCTGGCCAGGCCAGTAATCGTTTCACCCGCGCGGTCGATCAGGTGCGTGCCCGCGTCGACGCCCTTGGTGCCTTGCTCGGTGGCCATCACGGCCGCGTTGGTCGCGCGCTGGACGTCGGACAGAATGGCCCGCACCTGGGCCGTGGCCGCCTTGGACTGTTCGGCCAGGACTCGAATTTCCTGAGCGACGACCGCGAAGCCGCGACCGTGCTCGCCGGCCCGGGACGCCTCGATGGCAGCGTTGAGCGCGAGCATGTTGGACTGGTCGGCCAGGTCGCCGACGGTGGCAATGATTTCGCCAATCAGCTGACTCTGTTCGGACAGCGCCAGGATCTGGTCGGCAATGGACTCGACCTTCTCGCGAATGTTGGCCATGCCGACGGTGGCGTCCTGTACCGCGGTCACGCCCGCCGCGGCGATGCGGTCCGCCTCGCGCGATGTGGCGGCAACGGATTCCGCCAGCTGGGTCGCCGCCTGTGACGAAGCCTTGACCTCTTCGACCGTGGCGCTGGTTTCGGCGATCGCCGCCGCCTGTGCCGTCGCACCTGCCGACTGCTGGGCGACCGCGGCCAGAATGGCCTCGCCGGCGCCCTCCAGGCTCTGCGCGCCGCTCTGGACTTCGCCCGTCAACTGGCGCAACTGGACCAGCATCGTGCCGATCGCTTCGGCCATGTCGCCAAGCTCGTCCTGCGTATTGACCGTGATGGTCTGATCCAGATTACCGGTGGCCAGCGCCCGAGCGGCGTCGGCGACCTGCCGCACCGTCAAGGCCATGGGCCGCGTCAGCAAGGCGGACAGAAGACCCGCAAAGAGCACGCCGGCGACCGCGGCCAGCACGGCCGAGCGCAGGAAATCGCGTGCCGCGGCCTCGAACGTCTGCTCAGGCAGCGCCGCGACGTACACCCAGTTCGTCAACGACAGCGGGACAGACAGGACGTGATACTGGTTCTGGTCCACGCGCCAATCCACGGTCATCCGCGAATTCGTGCCGATCAGCGGGGTCAAGTCAGTCAGCCCGAGCGGGTCGGGGGCCGGGTTGTTTCCCCAGCGTTGATCTTTGGTCAGGCTCCTGGCGGTATCCGGCGACAGCGCCACGATGGGCCGCAGCAGCCAGGTCGGGTCCTGGGCACTGGCGATGACCAGGCCCTGGTCGTCGATCAGGAGCCCGGTCGCTCCCGCACCAACCCGGCCGCGAGTCTGCTCGATCCACTGCTGTGGTTCGGCGACACCCGAGCGGCCTTGCATGACGCCGATCACCTGGCCGTCGCTGCCGATTATCGGGGCGGCGCGGAACAGCGAGGTTGCACCGTCGGTGAGTGCGACGGCGACGCCGCTGATGAAGGTCTGCCCGGTCATGCCGGCCTGGAAGTAGTCGCGCTGCTTGAGGTTCTTGCCGACATTCGGCGGCAGCGTGCTGAGCACGATGGTGCCGCCGCTGTCCAGCAGGGAGATGCTGAGCACGTCTTCACCCGCACCGCGGACGATGTCTATGGCGTCCTGGGCCGCTCGAACGTCCGCGGGGTCAGCCGCCGGGCCGGCCTCCAGCGTTCGCCGAATGACCGGCAGCGCCGCCAGGGATTGAATATCCGAGAGGCTCCTGGCATTCCAGCCATCGACCTGGTTGGCAAGGAGCAAGCCATCGGAGTACAGCGCGGCCTCTGCCTGTTGCTTGAGTCCGGCCGACGCCAGCGTAAAGCCAAGGGTCGTCAGTCCGACCGCCACCGCGGCGGCGACGCCAACACACAGGCCCACGAGCTTTGCAGCCACCGGCCAGGACCGCAGTCGCATGAAACTCGCGCGGCCGCGCCGCTTCGGGTTGCTCACATTCGATTGCCGAACCACGTGTGGTGTACTCCCTGAGGCGAGTCGACTCAGACGGTGTGACGCGCTCTGGCCATAGAATCGGCCGGCGTCGCGGCGACCTAAAGCAACTCACGGCTTTGTGTCGGCTTTGGTGCATCGCCCGGGATCGCCCGGCGTCTGGTAAGGAATCGGCGGAGGCGGCCGATACTTGGCCCAGATGGCAACTGTGCTGACCTTTCGACCGCGGTCCGTTCCGCGTGTCCCGACTTCAGCGACGCTCACCGGTAGGACCTACGCTGGGCGCGTGACCCGCGCTCGCGGGTCTGGCGCCGTCGTGGGGCGCCGCGCTTCGATGCTCAGCGAGCTGACGCTGCCCGCGGCGTGGGCCGGCCTCACGACCTTCCTCTGGTACGCAGTTGGTATGGTGCCGCTGCAGATCGCGGTGATCGGCCAGTTCGGCCTCGATCGCGCGCAGGTGTCGAGTTGGATGTTCATCATCTGGGCAACCGGGGCAGTCTCCTCAGTCGTCCTGTCGATGGTGTACCGCCAGCCGCTGGCGACCACCTCCAGCTTGTCGGCGCTGATCTTTCTGGGCACACTCTCGGGCCGTTTCGGTTTCGACGACATTGCCGGGGCGGGACTGATGGCGGGCATCCTGGTCGTTGTGCTGGCAACACTCGGCTTTGGTCGACGGCTGCTGGCGTGGCTGCCGATGCCGCTGGCGATGGCCATGCTGGCGGGCAGCATCATGGGTGATGTCATCAATGTCGTCGGGACAAGCGTGTCTGACGCGGCGGTCGCCGGTACGACGGTGGCGGCGTATATCGTGGGCCGAGCGTTGCGCAATCCGCGTCTGCCACCACTCGGCCTGGCGCTCGTGGTCGGTGGAATCGCGGTGGTCCTGATGCACACCGCTACCCCGGTCCCGGTGGATTGGACGCTCCCGAGCCTCGTCGTGCCGACGATGCATTTTTCGGTGAGCAGTTTCCTCGCGGTCAGCTTGCCGCTGATCGTCCTGTCGATTGGTCTGGGCAACGTGCAGGGCCTGGGCTACCTGAGCGAGCAAGGCTACAAGGTGTCCGCCGATCGGGTCACTCTGGTCCTCGGCCTGAACACCATCGTGAACGCCCTTTTTGGTGGGCACACCGCGCAGGTCTCGCGCAACGGCATTCCGATCATGGCCAGCCCCGAAGCCGGCCCGATGAACGGACGCTACTGGGCCTCGTTACTGGTCGCCCCGGGCATGCTCGTCATCGCCTTCGCGGCGGCGCCGGTGACTTCGCTGTTCGCCATTCTGCCGCACAGCTACATCATCACGCTGGCTGGCCTGGCCATCCTGCCCTCCTTCCAGGACGCCATCGAGCGCGCCTTTGGGGGCACGTTGCGCTTTGGCGCCCTGGTCTCGTTTCTGGTCGCGGCTACGCCATTTGCCCTGTTCGGCATCACCTCGGCGTTCTGGGCGCTCGTCGCGGGTGTCCTCACCGCGTTCGTCACCGACCGCGCGCAACTCATGACCCACTGGAACGGCGAGCACACGGGCAGCCAGCGCCGCCGGTTGCGTTTGGCGGTGATGATCCGTCCCGAGGGCACCGTCCACTTGGCGGGCGATCAACGGACGCCGATTCACGCGACGATCCGCAACATCAGCGCCCACGGCTTGCTGGTCCATTCGCAGCAGCAACTGGTGGCTGGCACGCAGCTGGAGTTCCTGTTCCGGACGCCAGGGGGCGCCGAGCTGAGCATGCGCGCCGACGTACGGCACGTCCAGCACCTGCAGATTGAATCACCCGAGATCTGGGAGGCCGGCTGCGAGTTCCGCGAAGCGGACCTCGACCGACGCGAACAACTGGTACGGTTTGTGGTCAACCACCAGGACGTCGCCCAGCGCACGCTTCTCAAAGCCAGCTAGCGGCCAATCAATCCCTGCTACGCTTGGACGACATGATCACTGGCGTCCATGCCATCATCTTCAACCCGGACGCGGACGGCGTCCGGGCGTTTTTCCGAGACACGCTGGGGTTTCCGTCGGTCGACGCGGGGGGTGGCTGGCTGATCTTCGCGCTGCCGCCGGCCGAGCTCGGCATCCATCCGACCGACACGGCGGGCAATCACGAGCTGTACTTGATGTGCGACGACATCGACAAGACCGTCGAAGAATTGCAGGCCAAAGGGGTGGAGTTCCTCAAGCCCATCACAGAGGCTGGGTTCGGCCGGATGACGTCCTTCAAGATTCCCGGTGGAGCCGAGCTGACGATCTACCAGCCGCGGCATCCCACGGCGACTCAGTAGCCGGGTTGACTCCGCGACCGTCACCGGCAGCGCAGGCGGCCCTCCTGGAGCAGCTACGCGCCGCGCTCGAACCGGTGATTCTGGCGGAGAATATATCGCTCGCGTTCTGCGTTCAGCCCGGGCTTCGCTTGCGCCGCACGTTTGGGCGCTGCACCTGGACGGCTCCGGGCATGCCGCCCGTCATCTCGGTGCGCTGTACGGTCGATGGCGACCGAACGCGCTGGCGGCCCCGCGGCGCCATCGTGGGCACGCTGCTGCACGAGCTGGCGCACGTTCGCTATCGGTCCCACGGCCCGCGCTTCTGGGCGCTCCACCGGCGGCTGGTCGATCGCGCCGCGGCCGCCGGTCTGTACGATCCCGCCGATCGGGATCCCGCCGAGCGCGCGCGCGGCGACGAGAAGCTCGCCGGCTCGGCCGCGCGCCCAATTGCGCTGGCGGCTCGACAGGCCCGCCGCGAGCGCGCCCGCGCGAACCGCGCCGCCATGGAAGCCTGGCGTGTCGGCGCCGTCGCTCGGATCAGTACCCGCCGCGGCGCCCTGGCCGGGGCCTGGGTCCGCATCACCGGCCTGGGGCGAACCCGCCTGCTCGTCGAGACCGCCGACAAACGCCGCTACCGGGTCGCTCCGGGTATGCTCGTCGCCGCGACGTCATGACCGACATTCAGGACACGCCGTCGATCGTCGATCTGGACATCACGCGCTTTCGCGGCGGGCAGGTGCTGCGCTATGCGGACCTCACGGGTGAGGAAAAACGTGACTACCTCTTCGACACCGGTATTCGGGCGACGGCGTACGCGAACGGACTGCCGGATGTGCACCTGGGGCTGTTTGCGGGCGCCGAGGCGGTGGGTGCCTCGGTCGTCCACAATTTACTGCGCGACACCGTCACCCGGATCAGCGACGAACTGGAGACGCCCAAGCACAAGCTCTTCCACAGCTTCGGCACCACCGCGAAGATCCGCTTCACGCCGGAGTCCAGCACCCCGTACACCGGCATCTTCCAGGAGCTCGCGCATGGGCTGGCTCGATTCTCGTACGCGGGTCCGGTGGATTTGATCGGCATCGTGCCCGGCCTGGGGCTCAAGTTCCCGGTGGACGGGGATCGTCCGTCCGCTAACGTGGTGGTGATGCGGATGCTCGATCCACAATCGGTCCACTCCGTCTTCCACAATCCGTTCACCAATATCCTGCCACCGCCGAGTCCGCTCAACGTGACAATGAAGTTGGTCAACGAATACTTCGAGACGGTCGTCACCGACGGCCACGGCCTGCATCAACCGGTGGACAATTTTGCGCGCATCCGCGTCAGCGGACTGCCCGTCGATGCACCACCGACGGCGCCGTATCGACTCATCCTGGTGCCGACCGACGCTGCGCGCAACGCCAGCGATCCGCGCCTCGACTTCCGTGATGACCTGGCCGCCAACCTGCCAGCGGAGACGACGATCTACACGGTGTATAGCCTCGATGAGCCGGAGGAACGTGCGCTCAATGTCCGGTCAGTGGACGAGCTGATTCCGCACGCGCGCACGATCGGCGCCATCACCACCGAGTCGGAGTTCATCGCCTCAACGTATGGCGATTACCGGCTGTTCTTCAAACACAGCGACGTCTATTTGCGCCCGGAGCGCTAGCGTCCAGCCAGCCGGGGCATCACCGCCGCGACCGCGTCGGCGTCGCCGCTGCTGATCTCGAGGTACGTGAAACCCCAGCGCTCGCGTGCATCTTCGAGTTGCTCGACGATCTGCTGGACGGTGCCGATCGCCACGTGCGGCGACTCGAGCACGTCGTCAACGGTGATCTGGTCGACGTCCGCCAGACGATCCGGGACACTCGCCCACTCGGCCAGCAGCTGGCGCGCGGTGCCGGCGCGGTCGTCGGTCAGCCGAACGTCGCGCAGCGTCATGTTCAATTCGATCTGGCTGAACCGGTCCCCGGCCGCTTCCCGGATGTAGCGCACCTTGTTGTCGACCGCCGCGCGGCTGATCTTGGGCATGTCGACGCGACCGTCCGCGGTGGCTGGAGTCGACACGCTGATGATGTCGGCGAGACGCCCGGCGATCGCCAGGATGCGCGGGGACCCACCCGCCGCGAGGATCGGGATCGGCCGGGGGTGCCTGGGCAGCGGCCGGTACGCGTGCAACTGGAAGAAGCGGCCCTCGAATGTAAACGGCTCGGTGGCGGACAGCAGGCCCTTCAGGACCTGGAGGTACTCTTCGAAGCGCGCCACGCGCACGCCCGCCGAGTCATACTGCAGGCCCGCCTGGGCATATTCGCGCTTGGCCCAGCCGGCGCCGACGCCCAGTTCGAGGCGGCCCCCGGTCAACAGGTGCACGCTGGCGGCCTCCTGAGCGAGCACGCCCGGTGGGCGGAAGTCCTGATTGAGCACGTACGGACTGAGCGTGATGTGGCTGGTCGCGGCTGCCGCCGCCATGAGCGCCGGGAACGTCGAGAGTCGGCTGAGATGGTCCGGAATGAGAAACGACGCATAGCCGGTGTCCTCGGCACGGCGCGCCAGGGCAGCCCACGCGCGCGGGTCGTGGACGTTCTCGGCCTGCATGCCGAAACGGAACGGCCGACTCACGCTATTTCAGGCGTTTCCCTCGGCCCGCTGCATGCGGACGCCACCGCGCGGCGTGTTGCCCGAGACGCGGCTGATATCAATGATGAGCGCGGCGCCGATGCGGCCCGGATCGTGTTTCTGCTCGACCTCCGGGCTCAGCTCGAACACCCGGTCGCGGACCTCCGGGTCCGACTCGAAGTGGGCCCGACCCTCGAAGGTCAGGTTCGCGCGCGCCGGTGGATCGCGATACATCAACGTCATCTGCGGGTTCTTCTTGAGCGCGTTGGCCATGCCGCCGTTGGCATGTCGCACCCAGATACTCAACTGGGTGTCACTGTAGGCCTGCGTACTGCCGCGCAGTGACAGATTCGGCGCACCCTTCTCATCGGTGTACGCCACGATCATCGGCGTGTTGTTGGCCAGCGCTGAGTTGACCAGGCCCTTGACAAACTCAGGAATGCGATCGGTGGTCGGCGCCGGCGCACCACCCGTGTTGACCTGCTCGATTCGCGTGATCTGATCGTGGTCGTTGAAGAAGAATGTCAGGCTGACGGAACTCAGCAGACCCCCGCCGATGTCGGCGGTGACTTTCACGGCTTGGCCGTCGGCTATCGGGTTGGACCACGGCGCGGAGCGATACACACCCGTCATGACCCCGATGCCGGTGATCATCTTGACGGTCTCGTCGTACCCCTTGAATTCCTCGTGGCCATTGCCCCACATGTGAGCACCGATGGTGTCGAGCACGACATCCGGCGCGAGGTGCCGGGCAGCGCTCTCGCTGGCCGAGTTCTCGCCTGTTCGTAGCGCCTTGAGGTATGCCTCGACCGCGCGCACTCGAGGTTGCAGCACGCGCTATACCCGTGCGGCCAAACTCTCGGGGGTGACGTTTTCTTTCTCGGTCACCTGGTGGATGACGAAGTCGAAGGTGCCGCGCTGGCTGCCGTCGGCGAGGTCCTCGACCTGCACTTCGAGCTCGCGCATGTAGAAGTTGTCCTTGACCCGAGCGGCATCGTCCGAGAAATACAACTGGGTTGTATATGGCCGGCTCACGCCCTGCACCTTGACGTGCATGTGTTTGGCCTGGCGGGGTTCGTAGCAGGCCGGCATGATTGTTTCCACGCTGTAGGTGCCAGTCTCATCGGTAAAGACGTGGCCGCGCAGATGATTGCCAACCATGTCGTAGTTGCCGACGTCGTCCGACTGCCAGAAATCCAGGACGGCCCCCGGAATGGGCACGCCACGCTCGTTAAGCACGCGGCCGGTCAGCAGCAGGCGCGTGCCGGTGATGCCGGGCTCGATGAGCGACGCGCGATGCGGTGAGGCGCACTTGTAGTACGGGCCTTCGATCTGGGTCGGTGTGAGGGTCAATTCAGCGGTGTCCTGCTGCGTTGTCATCGATCGTGCTCCCTGTGAGTAAATGCAATCACGCTAGCCACATATTGCGGTCGTTTGTCGCCGTCGACAGGAAATACTTCATATCCATCACGTTTGGTCGCATGATGTCGATATCCGGATAGGCCGTGATCGCCATGGCGAACGACGAGTCGAGGAGGAAGTCGTTGATCTGTCCGTACAGCACTTTCCGCTTCGCTGGATCCGGTTCGGTGGCGACGCCGGAGGCCAACTGGGTCCATTTGTCATCGTAGAATCCGCCGCCGTTTGACGCGTAGCCGAAGGTCCGGCTGAGCGCAAACTCGGACCCAGCTTCCGACAACTGGCAGAAGGCCCCGGCACTCAGGCGCATCCCGCCGAACGGGGGGTTCATGCCCAGGCCTTGCTGGGTGAACGTCGGCGGGTCAGTCGGCTTGAGGTTCGTCTTGACGCCGATCTTGGCCAGGTCGCCCTGGATGATCGTCGCCAGGGCCTCGTACTCCGCGGCGTAGCCGGCCAGGGCCCAGCTAATGTCGAATTCGATGCCGGTCAGGCCCGACTGGGTGATCAGCGACTTCGCCTTGTCGAGGTCGTACGCGTAGGCCTTGTTCTTCTCGGCATCGAACGCCGGCGACGACTTGGCCCAGGGCAGGGCCCGCGGCTCGCCCGTAAAGCCCTTCATCACGGTGTCGGTGAAGCGTTTGCGATCGATCGCGTAGTTGATCGCCTGGCGCAGCAGTTTGTTGTCGGTCGGCGGCTTGCCAGCATTCACGGTGCCGTAGAAGAACTGGCCGAGGTCGTGCGTCTGGTAGAGCTTGTACTTGGGATCAGCCTTGAGGCGATCGGCGTCTGGGATCGGGACCAGATCGGCCAGGTCCAGCGCACCCGCCTCCAGCGCGGCGACCATGGCCTGGGCGTCGCGGTAGATGCTGATCTGGACTCCGTCCACATACGGGTGGCCGCTCTCCCAGTAGTTGGGGTTTTTGACCAGGTTGAAGTGGTCGCCCGGCACCCACTCGACGAACTTGAAGGGACCCGTGCCGACGACTTTGGTGGTCGCGTCGGGGCCTTCCATGGTGTCCTTGTCGAGGATGCGCAGGTATTGCAGAAAATCGAACACCCCCGGGCGCGGCTTCTCCGACTTCAGGATGATGGTGTTCTTGTCTGGCTTGTCCCAACTGGTCCACCAGGCACTGCCGACCGCCACCACGGCCGCGAAGCCATTTTTTGGATCCCGCGCGCGCAACAGGTTATATTCGACGTCGTCGCTGGTGAACTCGCGTCCGGAGTGGAATTGGACCCCCTTGCGGAGGTTCAACTTGATCTGGGTGTTGTCCGTGCTCTGCTCCCAGCTTTCGGCCAGCCGCGGCATGATCGTCAAGTCATCGTCGTAGTCGATCAACATTTCGTTGACCTGACCGAGCGTGTTGTTTGAAACAGGCGACCACAGAATCGCGTCGATGGTGACCAGGTCACCTACCTGGCCCCAGCGCACGGTGCCGCCCGTCTTGATCGCTTGCGCTGGCTTGGCGGGCGCCGCCACGGTGGCCGCGGCGACTGGAGCGGACGTGGCGGCCCCAGCCGGAGCGGTCGTGGCCGCGGCGGCGGGAGGTGGCGCCGTCGTCGCCGCGGGCTTGGCGGCGGCCGGCGCGGCGGTCGGCGCCGCTGGGGCGGCCGGGGCCGCCGGGCCACACGCCGCCAGGAGCGCTGCCCCCGTCGCCGACACCAGCAAACCCAGCGCCGCGCGTCGACTCACCGTCACGCTGTTCGGCTGCGTCATTGGCTCCGTATCCCGCATATCATTCTCCCCGGACACGCGAACGTTGGACTCCCGCGACGGGCGCGGTCAATCCGCACCTGCCGATCATCTGATCGCTTCTGCCGATGTGACCGTCTCGGCGCGGGTTTGCGCGCCCCAGTCCGCCAGGAACACCGCGGCGAAGTCCAGAAAGGTGGCCATCGCGCGGGTGTGCGGGCCGCCATCGGACCATGCCAGCGCCATAGCATAGCGCAGGCGCGGGCCGTCGATCGTCAGCGCGACCACTTTGTCGGCGTTGCGGCGGGCGATGTTCGCACCGGTAATGCCGATGCCGACGCCTTCGGCGGCGAGTCCGATGAGCGTCGCCGGGTCGTCGGCTTCGAAGCTCACCAGCGGCTCGTAGCCATGGGCGCGAAAGCCGCGCTCGATGATCCGTCGCGGCGCCTCGTCGGGCGACGTCAGGATCAGCCGCTCGGCGGCGATCTCGTCGAGGGTAACGCTGGCCTGTCGGGCGAACGGGTGCTGCGGCGACACCACGACCACGAGGTCGCGCACGAACAGCGGACGCGTCGAGATGCCCGGTGGGAGGTCGCCGCCCTCGGGTGGCACGAGCAGGCAGGCGACGTGGATCTCCCGATTTTCCAGCAGGCGGAGGAGCACACCGCTCGCCCGTTCCACGTGCGCGACGTCGAGGTGCGGATGGAGCCGCATGAACGCCGCGATAAAGCCCGGGAGCCAGACCGAGCCGACGCCGGTCATCGTGCCGAAGATCAGCTGGCCACGATTCAGGTGCGCGAACTCGAGCATCTCCTCCTGGGCAGCCTTGACCTCCTCGAGGATGCGCTCCGCGCGTTCCAGCAGCACCCGGCCCGGCTCGGTCAGGGCCAGCGTGCGGCTGCCCCGTTCGAAGAGCCGCACGCCGAGCTCGTGTTCGAGGAGTTTGATCTGCTCGGAGAGCGTGGCCTGGCTCATATCCAACTCGTCCGCCGCCCGCCGAAAGCCACCCACGCGCGCGATCCTGGCGAGGTACTGAAGCTGGCGTAGCTCCAAAAAGTAACGATCCTCCCGCTGCTGTAATAGTACGGGTCGGGGGAGCCCGCGACGTTGCCTGCCTTGAACTCGTCCGGGTCGGGGAGCCCGCGACGTTGCCTGCTTCGTACTCGTCCGGGTCGGGGGAGCCCGCGACGTTGCCTGCTTCGTACTCGTCCGGGTCGGGGGAGCCCTGCGGGCCCCCCGCCGCCAGTCGCTGCTCCGCTCGCAGGCTCGCTGCGCGCTCCTTCCCGCGGCGACCCCCCGCTTAAGAACATCGTGGCGGGTGGACCGCACGGAGACTCGGGTCGGGGGAACTGTGGTCAGTACTGGCTCAGGTCGAGGGAGCTTGTGGTCTGCACTTGCTCAGGCGTTCGTGCGCCTCGGATCGAGCGCGTCCCTTAGTGCATCACTGAGAAAATTGAGCCCTAACAAAAGCAGCGCGAGCGCGAGGCCGGGGAAGATGCCGAAGCCGGGGGCCGTGCGCAGGTACGCGCGGCTATCGTTGAGCATGCCGCCCCACGACGGGTTGGGCGGCTGGGTGCCGACGCCCAGGAAGGTCAGCGCCGACTCGGCCAGGACGGCGAAGCCCATCGACAGACTGATCTGGATCAGCAGTGGCGCCATCGCATTCGGCAGGACGTGCCGCCGCATGATGCGTCCGTCTCGGGCGCCGATGCAGCGCGCAGCCAGAACATAATCTCGCTCCCGCTCGCTCAGGACCCGGGCGCGCATCAAGCGCGCGAACGTGGGCACCGTCGCGATGGCCAGTGCGTACCCCACGCTCAGTGGTCCAGTGCCCAGGACGGACACCACCCCGATCCCGAGCAGAATCGCCGGGAACGACAGCAGGGCGTCGTAACAGCGCATGATCACCGCGTCCGCCCAGCCGCCCAGGTAGCCGGCCGCCAGGCCAGTCGCGATACCGATGCCGGCGCCCAGCCCGACTGCCACGATGCCGATGAGCAACGAGTTGCGGCTGCCGTAGATGACCCGCGACAGCAGGTCGCGGCCGAGGTTGTCGGTGCCCAGCAGGAACTGTCCCCCGGGTGGCAACAACTCTGAACCCGGGTGCTGCTCGATGGGATCGAACGGACTGATCAACGGCGCCGCGACGGCCCCGACGACCAGGAGCGACACGACCACCAGGCCAAACACGCCCATCGGGTTCCGCAGAATCTGCAGCACCGCCCGGACGATTGGTCTGCGCGTCCCCCGGACGCGATGCAACCGCGCCGGCTGGACCTCACCGGGCGCCAGCACGCGCGGCACGGGCGACGCCGCGGCCACGCCTAGCGGCTCCGTCCAGCCGCGAGTCGGATGCGCGGATCCAGGAAGCCGTACGAAATATCTGCCAGCAGGTTGACCACGATGAAGACCGTCACCAGCAACAGCAGACACGCCTGGACGATCACGTAGTCCCGATTGGCGACCGCGCTCAGCAGCAGCGTCCCCAGCCCGGGCCACGCGAAAATGGTTTCGACGATCAGGGCGCCCCCCAGCAAACGGCCGACATCCAGACCGATCGCCGTGACGATGGGGACGAGCGCGTTGCGCAGCACGTGGCCGTTGACCACCGCGACATTGGACAGACCCTTCGCACGCGCGGTGCGCACATGATCTTCGTACAACATCTCCAGGACCGACGCCTTGGTCAAACGCGACAGATTCATGGCCTGCGGCAGCGCCAGCGTGATGGCCGGCAGCGCCAGGAACTTCAGCTCCGTCAACGGGTCACGCAGCAGATCGCCGTGGCCACCGGGCGGCAGCCACCCGAGCGCCACCGCGAAGAGCAGGATCATGAGAATGCCGAGCCAGAAGTTCGGCACCGCCAGCCCGAGGCTGATCGCCGAAGAAATACCCCAGTCGGCCACGGTTCGCTGCTTCACGGCGGCGGTGACGCCGAGCGGCAGGGCAATGAGGATGGTCAGGATCTCACCAACCGTGGCCAACTCCAGTGTCGCCGGCGCGCGCTGCCCGATGAGCTGGCTGACGGGTAGATGGCTGAAGACCGACCTGCCGAGGTCGCCGCGCACGATGTGCGCGATCCACACGCCATATTGCACCGGCAGCGGCTGGTCCAGGCCCATGTCCTGGCGTACCGCGTCGATGGTCTGCTGCGGCGCGTCGGACCCGGCCATCAGGATGGCCGGGTCACCCGGCAGCAGGTGCAGCAGCATGAAGACGCCGACGCTCGCCAGAAACATCACCGGCAGCGCCTGAACGAGCCGGCTGAAGATGAACCTGATCACTTTTGCGGCCTTCACTCCAGCCCGACGCGGACCGAGCGCGGATGTGGCCCCGCCAACGGGAGCGGTCTGCCGAAGGCAGCGGCGATTGTCCCAGCGGAAGTCTCCTGAAGATTCAGGCTTCCAGAGGATCGCGCGAAGCGATGCGGGTCCACCGGGATTACGCTTCCGCTGGCAACCAGCCCCAGGGATACGGACCCCAGTCGGGCGAGAAAAACTCGCCAGCCCGCACGGTCTGAACGGGGATGAGCGCCTGTGTGCCGGTGAACGGTTGCTGGATGGTATCGGTGAATGCCCACTTGCCGTCGACGACGTCGACGATGGAAATGTCGGCTTCGCGCCCGACCGCGAGCGCGCCGATCGTGTCGGACATACCGATCGCGCTGGCCGCTCTGGAGGTCGTCATCCGCACGACGTCCGACAGTGTGTAACCCAGCGACAGGAATTTCGACATGCTGTCCAGAAGCCCGACCCCGAGGGTGCGGCCGCCGGCGGTCAGGTCGCTGCTGATCGTGTCGGGGTGCAGGCCGATTTCCGCCTGGCGGCGAGCGACCTCATAGCCAAAGTTCCCGCGACCCAGGGCAGAATCGAGCACGACGCCGTTGGCACGGGCTTCCTGGAGTTCGGGGATGGCCTGCCTGGCAGCCTGGGACGGATCCATCACCCCGCCCGGATTCGGCGTGCAGAGGTGGGTCAGAATGTCTGCCTCGGTAAACGTCTTGAGCAGGTAGCGGGTCAGGTCGGACGCCTGCTGGCCGTCAGGCGCGCGCCCATCGCCGATGTGGACCATCAGCGGCAGCTTGTGCTCGGACGCGATGTCTTTGGCCAGACGGACGACGTCTTCCCCGCGTTCCTGGACCACCGGACCAACCAACCGCAGCTTGAAGCCACTGATCAGCCCCGGATTGGCCTGGACGCAGCTCGCAATCGCCTTGCGGTCGATGTCTTCCATGCGGGTGACGTCGGCCGCGGCCGGCGTGGTGTGAGCGAACGTGCCGACGTTGACGAAGCAAAGCACCCTCGTCTTTGCATGCGGCAGGATGTGGGCGCCGAAGACGCCAACGTTCGCGATGCCCACTGACCCGCCATCCAGCAGGGTCGTGACCCCGGAGCCCACGCCGCCGACGTCGGGGTCGACGCAGCCCATCCCCACCCCGGGCGTCGTCGCCCCGTAGGCCACGTGCGTGTGGAGATCGATCAGCCCCGGCAGTACGTAGCGATTCGAACCGCGGACTTCCACGGTCCGCGCCGCCTCACCGTCGGCGATACGCGGCTGAATCGCGGCAATGCGACCCCCGGTGATGCCGATATCCATGGGGCCATCGAGACCCTGTCCGGGGTCCAGGACGTGCCCGCCCTTGATCACCACGTCATACGGCATGAACGGCGACCCTCCACAAGTCCAGGCGTTGGCTGCAGCGCTTCACGAAGTCCTAGCGTATGGCTCCGCGTCAACTCCACGCCTTCCGATCAGCCGATTGCTTCCAACGATCGTCGTCCCGGTGCTTCCAGCCCAGGGCGTTGAGCAACCGTATGCGTGCCCACCCTGGAGCGAGCGAAGCGATGCGGGCGATTTACCAGCCGCGGTGTTTGTCGACCAGATTCGTGAGCGTTTCGCCGCGGAGGAACCTGCCGATGTTTTCGGCGAGGATGGACCACGTGAGGTCCGACGTGAGGGGCGAGCTCGCCGATCTGTGGGGGGTGATGATGAGGTTCGGGGCGGTCCACAGCGGGTCTCCGACCGGCAGCGGCTCGGTGGCGGTGACGTCGAGGCCAGCGCTCGCCAGGTGGCCCTCCTCCAGCGCGTCGACCAGGGCCGCTTCGTTCACGATCTTGCCGCGTGACATCACCAGCAGATGCGAGCCGCGCTTCAACTTGCGGAGCTGCTCCTGGCCGATCATGCCGCGGCTGCCGGGGGTGATCGGCGCCGAGATGGCCAGCACGTCTGCCGCCGCACACAGGTCGTTCAATCGGGCGAGCGGCCACACCTCCTCGACGCCCTCGCCGGGCGGGCCGGGCTCGATGTCAACCGCCAGGACGCGCATTTCAAAGCCGGTGGCGCGCCGGGCGATGGCCCGCCCGATGTTGCCGAAGCCGACGATGCCCATAGTCAGGCCCTTGATGCCACTCAGGCTCAGCTCGGCGCCGCGCCAGGCGTGATCCAGCTGGCGTTGCTCGAAAGCTCGCAGGCCGCGAGTGTGGCAGAGCAACATCGCAAAGGCGTGCTCGGCGATGGTCGCGGCGTGTGCGCCGCGCATGTTGGTCACCACGACGTCGGACTCGGCGATGCCGGGCACCTCCCACATCCATTCGACGCCCGCGCTCGAGGATTGGACCCACCGCAGCTGCTTCCCGTTGGCAAACTCGTCGGCCTTCAACTGGCCGAAGACGGCGTCGACGTCGCCCATCAACGGCGCCGTCGGCTGGTCGCGCGGCGGGACCACGAACTCGACCCCGTGTTGCTGTGCCAGCGCGGCGAGACGCTCCGGATTGCGGTCGAAAGAGGTCACGAGCATTTTCATCGGGACTCATTCTTCTCCCGCGCCCCAGGCGATCACAACTCTCCAACCGCTAGGCGGAGCTTGCCAGGCTGAGGGTGCGCCGGGTCGCGCGCCAGACGAGCACGCCGAGCGCGAGCACGCCGGTCACCAGGGCGATGACCTGAGCCTCTTGCAGCCCGTAGGCGATGATGGCCTCCTGGCGGTAGAACGTCAGCCCGAAGCGAATGACCGCATAGCCAACAGCCATGACCAGGAAGGTCAGGCCCGGCCGGGCCCTCAAGCGGTCGCGGAACAGCCACAGCACCGCCAGGAGCAGGACCTCGGCGGCGATCTCATAGACCGGGTACGCGTAGGTCGGGACGCCCTTGAGGTCAGCCGGCAGCAGGTCGTTCTGGTTGGTGTAGCGGATCGCGAGACAGACTGGGCAGCCCGTGGCATTCGCCCCCCAGGCGTCGCCGTTGCACAAACACCCCAGGCGACCGATGGCTTGACCGACCAGCATGCACGGCGCCGCGACGTCCAGCAGGGGCCAGGCGCTCAGACCGGCTCGCCAGGCGGCGATGCCACCTCCGACGAGACCGCCGATGAACGCGCCGTAGACGGCGATGCCGCCCTCCCAGATCGCCGGGATCAGGAGCGGGTTTTCGAGGTAAAGACTCAAGTGATCGGCCACGTGGAACAGGCGCGCGCCGATGATGCCGCCGACGACGCCCCAGCCGCCGACGCTGTAGACGACTTCCCGCGAGATCCCCTGCCGCTCCGCCAGCCGCCCGGCGAGCCACAACCCCGCCGCCACCGCCAGCGCCGTGAAGATGCCGTGCCACCCGAGCTGGAACGGCCCCACCTGGGCGATCAGCGGATCAAAGCCGAACGTCCAGGTCATTGTCGATCACCATAATGGACGCGGTCGCGTCGGAAACGAAAACAGCTGCCAGAACAGCTGCCAGCCGACGCAGCGGATTGACCTTTCCAGGATGGTCGATCTGCGCTACGTCGACTGCGCGCTCGGTGGCCGTATGGCGGCGGACTGGGGTACTCCGGCCGCGTGTACCGCGGAATCATTGCCTGCCCGCCTCGCCGCGCTCGCTCCGTACCGGCGTCTGTCCAGCCTCACTCTTGCGGAGTCGTTACTGGACGGTCACCGTCGCGGTCATGAAGGGGTGGATCGAACAGTGGTACGCGTAGGTGCCTGGTTTGTTGAGGGTCATCGTGAAGGACCCGCCGGTGGGGATCTCACCGGAGTCCCAGGCACCGGACGTGCTGGTCGCAGTGTGGGTGATCGAGTCGTTGTTGGTGAAGGTGACCGCCTGGCCAGCTTTGACGGTGAGCGTCGCGGGCGCGAAGGCGAACTTGTCGATGGTGACGCTCGCCGCGGCCGCAACCGCGGCGGCGGGGGTGGGCTGCACCACGATCTTGCGCGGGGCGTTGCCGACCGGGACCGTCGCCTTCACCGTGCGATCCGACAGGTCGACCACCGACAGGTCATTGGAGTTCTCGTTGGTCACGTACGCCCAGCGGCTGTCCGAGGTCACGCCGATCCAGTGCGGCATCGTGCCGACTTTGATGGACCCGGTCGGCAGAAACGTCGCGGGGTCGAACACGTCGAGGGTGCCGGGGCCCTGGCTCACCACCAGCCCGAGCTTGCCATCGGGGGTGAACAGCGGGTGGTGCGGTGAGGTGCCGGTCGGAATCTGGGTGGTGAGCTGCTGCGAGCCGAGGTCAACGATCTGGAGCGCATCGGCGCCCGCCAGCGTAAAGGCCACGTCGGCCCCGTCCGGGCTGACGTTCAACGCGCGCGGTGTCTTGTCGAGCGGAATGGTGCCCGTCTCCGTGCCGCCGGCAACGTCGATGATGGCCAACGCCTGCTCGCCCGTCTTCTGGCTCGCGGCGTACGCGGTCTGTCCGTCGGGAGTGATGCCAATGTTGTGCGGCTGGGGGACCGGGACTTGCCAGACCACGCTGTTCGTGCTGGTGTCGATGGCCTCCACCTGGTCAGTGCCGAAGCCGGCGACCAGCACCCGGCTGCCGTCCGGGGTGATGGCCAGGCCATGTGGCATGGAACCCACGTCGATGGTGGCCGTCACTTTGTCGGAGCTGGTATCGATGACCGAGACGACCGAGTCACCGTCGCTGCTGGCGTAGACCCAGCGGCCGTCCGGCGTGACCACCAGACCGTGCGGTCCGGCGGGAATCGGGATGGTCTTCATGACTTTGTTGGTGGCGGTGTCGAGGACGGCGACGGCGTTGTCTTTGAAGAGCCCGATATAGGCCTTGGGCGCGACCGCGGCCGCGGCTTGTTGAGCCGCCGCCGGCACACTGCCGAGGGCGAGCAGGCTGGCGGCGACGCCAAGCCCGGCGGCAAGGAGGCCCCGGCGCAGTCCGCGGCCGGCTACTGGAGAGGACGAAGTGAATGACTGCATGCCAGCAATACACCGCGGCCCGCGGATCGGATTGCGGCCGGACTCCGGGGTTGGGTCGATCAACCCGGACCCGCGTACCTCAGTGTCCGGTGGTGCGGGCCGGCTCGCGGGTCTGGTCTTCGCTCACCCGCCACAGGCGCTCCGCGGCCTCCGCGTCGCGCGCGGCCGCGTCGGGCGTTGCCAGGTGTTTGTCGACAAAGTAGGCGCCGCTCGTGCCGGCGACTTCGGCCGAGTCGGCTAGCCAGACCAGCGTCTCGGCGCCTTGTTCGGGGCGGCGGGCAAAGAGGTGCGCGGCACGCATGGCCAGGCGCATGAGTCCGCCATTGTTGCGGTTGAACTCGGTGCCGACGAAGCCGGGATGAAAGCAGTTCGCGGTGACACCGGTACCTTCGAGGCGGCGGCCGAGCTCGGCGGTGAACAGGATGTTGGCGAGCTTGGTCTCGCCATACCTTGTAAAACCCATCCCGCCGTAGGCTCGGTCGGCATTGAGGTCGTCGAACGGGATGCGGGCACCATGGTGCGCTCCGGATGACGTGGTGATCACCCGCGCCGGCGCGCTCGCCTTCAACCGCTCGATCAGCCGCGTGGTCAGCAGAAACGGCGCGAGATGGTTGACCGCCCAGGTGAGCTCGACGCCGTCGGAGGTCAGCTGGCGTGCCGCGTAAATCGCGCCGGCGTTGTTGACCAGTACGTCGACGCGTGCATACCGCTCCAGGATCTCGTCGGCGAGGCGGCGCACGGCGGCCTGCGACGCGAGGTCGGCGATAAGCACGTCGACCGTCGCGTTGTTGGCGGCGGTTTTGATCTGGGCGACCGCGGCCACGGCGCGCTTCGGGCTGCGGGCCACAATGGCGAGCTCAGCGCCAAGGACAGCCAGTTGTCTGGCCGCGGCGAGGCCGATACCACTGGTCGCGCCAGTGATGACCACCCGTTTGCCGCCGACGCCGGTCGACACCAGCCTGAATCTAGGAGTTCAGCACTCTGCGCGCGAGCGCGCCGGCACCCGCCAGCACGACGACCATCGCCAGGACGAGCTGGACCGATGGGGAGCCAAAGAAGAACAATGTCGGGGTGTACACCCCGCTGAACGGAATCCCGAAGAACCACGATACTGGTAAACCGACCCAGAGCCACATGGCCTGGTGACCTGACTTTCCGTCTCAGTACATACCCGTTCGGTGGCGGGCCGTGACCCGAGACTTTCATGCATTAAAACACCCTGGCGCGCTGAGTGCTTCCCATATGGGGTGGCGTGATTTCCGGTACACTTTGAAAACTACACGTGTTACTTTCTTACGGGCGTGACGCGGGGTTTGGGCCGAGGAGGGAGCAAGGGTGAACGAGAAGCGACCGCCGCGCTCGGTCAGGCGTAGCGCGCCTCTGAGTTGGCGGGTGCTGATCTATCGCGTGCCGACCGAACCTGCCAGCAAGCGGGTCGGCGTCTGGCGCGATCTGAAGCGACTAGGGGCGCTCTACCTGCAGCAGTGCGCGTGCATCTTCCCCGATCTCCCGGGGGTCACTGACGCGGTCAACCAGGTGGCGGCCAAGATCCCGGCGCTCGGTGGTGAGACGTTCCTGCTCGAGGTACCGCGGCTGGAGCCGGCAGATGAAGCGCGCATCGTCGACTCGTTCCGCGCCCTCCGCGCGAGCGAATACGCCGAGATCATCGAAGAGTGCGAAACGAAGTTCGTCAAGGAGATCGAGTTCGAACATTTCCGCCAGAATTACACGTTCGAGGAAGCCGAAGAGATCGAGCAGGACCTGGAAAAGATCCGCCACTGGTTCGATCGGGTCCGCGGACGCGACTGGTTTGCAGCCCAGCGGCGCGATGAGGTCGAGGCCTGGCTGGTGCGCTGTCAAGGGCTGCTCGCGCAATTTGAGGAAGAGGTCTATCGGCGCACCGGATCCGACAGTCCGGAGGCCGGCGCTCAAGTGGACCCGGAGACAGAGAGCGTGAAGCCAGTCCCGTTGCTCAGGCCGATCACGGCCTTGCGGCCGGTGCGCCCGCGCGCCCTGCGAGCCAGGGCCGGCGGCAGCCGGCTGCTCAAGCCCGATCCGGGCGGGACGACAACGCTTTGACGCTGCCGACCGAACGCGCCACGCCAGCCCTTGCGGACTACGATCCGGAGTGGCTCCGCCAGCACCTCGAGGGCGAGCGTCGGGAAGCGGACGTCCTCAGCGAAGTCCGTGAGGCGGTCTTCGGCGCCCAGGACGGCCTGACCAGCGTGCTGGCAGTTGTCAGCACGGTCGGCGGGGCGACCGGGCAGCCGTTTGCCGTCCTGGTCGCGGGTCTGGCGGCCACCCTCGCCGGCATCTTCAGCATGGCCGCGGGCGAGTACATGTCGAGCAAGAGCCAGCGCGAGATCTTCGAAGCGCAAATTGCAACCGAGGCCCGCGAGGTCGAGGAGCGGCCTCTAGAAGCCCAGGCCGAGGTGGCATATCTCCTCGAGCAGGAAGGGCTCAGCCACGAGACCGCTGCTCGGGTGGCCCACGATCTGGCCAGCAACAAGCAGGTCCTGCTGAAAACGATGGTCGAGAAGGAGCTCGGGATCGGCGCCGCCGACGCTAATGCGCTGCGCGGGGCACTCGTGATGGGCGGCAGCTTCGGACTCGCGGCGCTGGTGCCGATCCTGCCGTACCTGTTTCTTGTGGTGAATATCGCCGTGTGGGTGTCGGTGCTGGCATCCGCGGCGATGCTGTTTGCCATGGGTGCGCTCAAGAGCCGCTGGACTGGACGCCACTGGTTCCCGAGTGGGCTGGAGATCTTTGGCCTGGGCGCCGTCGCGGGCGTCGCCGGCTATTTCTTTGGCACCTTGCTGCCGGCAGCGCTCGGGGTAGCCGGCGTGGTCAGCTAGCCGACGCGGGAACGCTTGGCAAGCGCTTTGCGGCCGGTGGTGTAGAGATTCACCAGCAGCAGGGTCATCAGCAACACGAACAACAGCGGCCCGGCTGAATTGCGCAGCGACACTTGGAGTGCGGCGTCGCCCACGCGACCGGCCGCGGCCGACACCGCGGCGCAGGCGATGAACGCGGCCAGCGTGCCGATGGCGATTTGGCCATCTTCGACCAGCAAGCCGTAGATCTGCTCCCAGGTGGCGGCCAGAAACTGCATCTCCGTCAGCCTCCTCTAGATATTCCGGGTGGCGACCCGCGCGCCCTGCGGGGCGATCTGGGCCAGCATGCGCACCGCGACAAAACTCGTCAGGAGTACACCGCCGAGGATGAACAGCAGGGTCCCATCACCGGCGGCCCAGTCGACTAGCAAACCTTCGGCGCCCCAGAAGATGCCGAACGTCGTCAGCATCGCGCCGACCACGAACTTCATGAAGTTCTCGGGGACGAACGCCAGCGGCTTGTGGAGCAACGAGCCGGCGATCACCACGACCACGAAAGCTGCCAGGGCGCCGAAGACCGCGGCCTGAAGGGCGATGCCGCCCTGCGCGCCGAGAGCGATCACGATGAACGCGACCTCGAGGCCCTCCAGCAGGACGGCCTTGTAGGAGAACCAGAAGCCGATGTTGTCCCAGCGCTCCACTGTCTTGCCCTGCTCGCGCAGCTCGGCCACTTCACGCTGGTAGATCAACTCTTCGTCGTGCAGGGCGATGATGCCGGCGAAGCGCAGGATCGCCTTTCTGAGCCAGCGCATGCCGAACAGCAGCAGCAAGATGCCGACAACGATGTGAAAGCTCTGCTTGACCTCGTCCTGATAGACGATGAGCGGCGTCCCGAAGACGCCGACGATGACCGCCAGGGTGGTCAGGGCGCCGACGACGCCCCAGATCGGCGACCGCCAGCCGCGGGTGTTACCGACGGCCAGGACGATGGTGAAGGCCTCGACCCACTCGACGACGCTCGCCAGAAAAGCCGGCAGCGCGGCGACCACGAGCGTGAACAGACTTGCACTCATTTTCGGGCGTGACTCCAGGACAGCACGGACAGAACAATGTTACGGCTGTACATTCGGAGCCGTCAACCCCGGCTTGCTCCCACCTCGCTCCGCGCTCGCGGGTGGCGGTCTACGGCCGCTGCTGTCCGAAGACCGCGGGGAATACGACCTGGCCAGCCAGGATCGCTCGGGCGCAGTGAGTTTGCTGAGGCGATGCTGGCCGGCAGCTCGGGGGTGGGCCTGGTGCCGGACCAAGGTGTGGGAGCTGGCCGACCTCGCACCGTCCGCGTTTGGGACCGATCCCACGCTGTCGTCGATGTGCGCCGAGGGCGAGCCTGAGGTCCACACTCGGCGGCGCCGCACGCTGGATGTGCGCCCCGGGCGAGCCTGAGGTCCACCTCGGCGGCGCCGCAGGTGGATGTGCGCCCAGGGCGAGCCTGAGGCGGTAGCCTGGTCGGCGCATGGCAGCCAGATATCCCGCCGACCAGGTCGGTAGTTTTTTACGGGCGCAGGAACTGAAAGACGCCTACACGGCTTACCGACAGGGCAATCTGCCGCTGGAGCGTCTGCGCGAGATCGAGGACCGCGAAATCCTGAAGGTGCTCGAGATGCAGCGGCAGGTCGGCATCGACGTGCTGTCTGACGGGGAGTACCGGCGCGGCGGCTGGGCCAGCGACTTTCAAGACGCTGTCTCAGGCTACGTGCCGGGATCGCCGCCGGTGGTGATGAGCTGGCACTCGCCGAGCGGCGCCGAGGCCACGGCTGAGCCCGCGGGGACCGGTGGCACGGCCCGCGTCATCGGCCAGAAGCTGCGCCAGACGCGGCGGTTGACCGAGCACGAGGTCGGCTTCCTGAAGCAACACGCGACCGGGCCGTTCAAGATGACGATGCCGGCGGCGACCTATGTGGTAACCCGCGGGTATAAGCCCGGAGTAACCGACCAGGCGTATGCCAGTCGCGCGGACGTCCTGCGCGATGCGGCGGCGATCATCCAGGCCGAGCTGCAGGCGCTGGTTGGCGAGGGCGTGGAGTACCTGCAGCTAGACAACCCGCACTATCCGGATTACATCTCGGAGGATCGCCGCAATCAGTGGCGGGCGCTTGGCGTCGACCCCGACCAGGCGCTGCGCGACGATATTTCCGCGGACAATGCCTCGCTTGCCGGGGTCGATCGCAGCAAGGTGACCGTCGGCATGCACCTGTGCCGCGGCAACGGTCCGCTCGGGCGCTGGCACACCGAGGGCGGTTACGAGCGGATCGCCGAGCAGGTCTTCGGCGGCATCGACGTCGATCGCTTCCTGCTCGAGTATGACAGCGAGCGCGCGGGTGGCTTCGAGCCGCTGCGGTTCATGCCTGGCAACAAAACGGTCGTGCTCGGGCTGATCACGACCAAGTCCGGCGAACTGGAGTCTCAGGATCTGTTGTTGCAACGCATTGAGGAGGCCGCGAAGTACGTCGCGGTCGAAAATCTGGCGCTCAGTCCGCAATGCGGCTTTGCGTCGACGCTGATTGGCAACCCCCTGACGTGGGACGAGCAGCGGCGCAAGCTCGAGCTCGTCGTCGACACTGCGCGCAAAGTCTGGGGCTAGGTGTTGGCTTTTGCGCGTTCGCGGGCCGCGTGCCGATCTGCCACTCGCGTACGTCCCGGTTGCCCGCGGCGCTTCGCTCGCTCCGTTCCGGTATCCAAAAGATTGAGGGGGGTCTTTACGTCCGGCTGACGCTCGTACAGCGAAGGGAAGCCAGCGCAGCGTGCGGAAGCCAGCGCAGCGTGCGGAAGCCAGCGCAGCGTGCGGCAGCCAGCGCAGCGTGCGGAAGCCAGCGCAGCGTGCGGAAGCCAGCGCAGCGTGCGGAGGCCAGCGGTACGGTGCGGAAGCCAGCGCTACGATGCGGAAGCCACTCCTGCGTGCGGAAGCCAGCGGTACGGTGCGGGCAGGCGGGAATGATGCGGTGCGGCGGGGTGTTCTAGGGTTTGCCCGAACAGGGAGGGAATGAAAAAAGTGGTTGTCGCGACACAGCGGCCAGTGGTTGGCGAAGAGAACCTGCGGAGTGGGCAGCATCGGGTCCACGTTGAGGCCAGTCCGCGGCGGGTGCGGGTGAAGTTCAATGGCGAGTTCATCGCCGATAGCAAGCGCGCGGTGCTGCTGCGCGAGACCGGGCATCTGCCGGTGTACTACTTCCCGCCCGAGGACGTGCGGCAGGACCTGCTCGAGCCCACCGACCTGCACACGCGCTGCCCCTACAAAGGTGAGGCCTCGTACTGGACGCTGCGCGTTGGCGACGCCGTCGCCGAAAACGTGATGTGGGCCTACCTGGATCCGCTCGAGGAGCGCGCCGACATCCGCGGCTACCGGGCGCTGTACTGGGGCAAGATGGACGCCTGGTACGAAGAGGACGAGCAGATCTTCGCGCACCCGCGCGATCCGTACCACCGCGTCGACGTCGTCGACAGCTCGCGGCACATCACAGTTGAGATCGGTGGCCAGACAGTGGCCGAAAGTCGCCGCCCGCGGCTGCTGTTCGAGACCGGCCTGCCCACCCGCTACTACCTGCCCGTTGAGGACGTGCGGATGGACCTGCTCGAGGCAACCGAGACGACGTCGGTCTGCCCGTACAAAGGCCAGGCGTCGTACTGGCGTCTGGCAGGTGATCCCGCGGGACGAGACGTTGCCTGGTCGTACCAGAATCCCATCGCGGAGTGTCCAAGGATCAAGGGGCTGATCGCGTTCTTCAACGAGCGGGTCGACGCCCTTCAGGTGGACGACGAGCTCCAACCGGCGCCACGCACTGCCTGGTCCTGAACCCCGCGGGCGCCCCCTCCCCGGGCCGTTTGGGAGCGCTCCTGTTTGACGCCGAGCAGGAGCGCCACCTATGCTCGGAGTCGATTACTGGAAGTCGACGCAGGCCTCTGAGTAGGCTTCGCACGCGTGGGGAGGTTCATCTTGGATAATCCGCAACCTGAACGTATCGCTAGCCGCAGACACTTCCTGCGACTGGCCGCCCTGGGGGGCACCGCGGCACTGGCCGCGGCGTGCGCGCCAGCAGCAGCCCCGCCCGCGCCGACCGCGGCACCGGCCGCCGCGGCACCAACCACTGCCCCAGCGGCCGCGGCCAAGCCGACCACCGCCCCGGCTGCGGCGGCCGCGCCGACCGCGGCACCCGCGGCCGCGCCGACCGCGGCCCCAGCGGCCGCCGCGACGCCAACCGCGGCTCCAGCGGCCGCCGCCGCGCCAGTCGCTCCGCCCGCGGCGGTGCCGCGCAACAAGCAGCTCATCCTGATGTGGGCGGGCCAGCAGGGCAAGTACATCGACGCCGAGCTCTGGAACCCGTTCGCGCCCGATGCCAACCACCAGAATGGGCCCGGCATCCTGTACGAGCCGCTCTTCTTCTATAGCGCGTTCGCCAACAAGGAAATTCCGTGGCTCGCCGAGAGCTACGCGTACAACGCCGACTACACGCGGCTGACGATCAAGACGCGCTCGGGCATCATGTGGAGTGACGGCCAGCCCTTCAGCGCCAAGGACGTCGCGTTCACGATCAGCGAGTCGGCCAAGCAGGGCGCCAAGATCAAATTTGGCAACGACGTCGCCACGTTCTTAAAGGACGTGTCGGCGACGGACGACAACACCGTCGTCGTGAACTTCAAGGTGCCGTCGCCGAAGTTCATGTACATGATGATGTATCGCTACGACCTCGGGCTGTACATGGTGCCGCAGCACATCTACAGCCAGTCGTCGGACTGGTCGACGTTCACGGCGTTCGACATCGCCAAGGGGTGGCCGGTAACGACCGGGCCCTGGAAGGTCGTGTTCTCGTCGCCCGACCAGAAGATCATCGACTTGCGCAGCGACTGGTGGGCGGTCAAGGCGGGTCTGGTCAAGGCCATGCCGGCAGTCCAGCGCATCGTGTACCTGCCCTTCCCAGGCGAGACCCAGACCGCGCAGGCGCACATCACGAACGCCATCGACTCCTCGCTCGACATGCGCCCGAACACGATCAAGCAGATCCTGGCCCAGAACCCCAAGATCCAGGGTTGGAACGGCAGCGGCCCGCCCTACGGCTACACGGACTGGTGGCCAACGTCGCTGTACGTCGACACGACGAAGGACCCGTGGACCGACAAGGACATGCGCTGGGCGGTGAGCTACTCCATCGATCGGCAGCAGCTCATCGACGTCGCGTTCGGCGGCGCCAGCACCACCACCCAGCTTCCGCTGCCGGCGGCGGAGTCCTACGCTGGCTTGAAACCCTTCTGGGACGCCGCCAAGCCACTGCTCGATCAGTACAACACCAACGAGTACAACCTCGACAAGGCGGCGGCCAAGCTGACCGGCAAGGGCTACACCAAGGGTAGCGACGGCTTCTGGGCAAACGCGAGTGGCCACCTGACGCTCGAGATCGGCGGCGACGCGATCTTCGACGACATCGGCCCGGTGATGGCCGAGCAACTGAAGAAGGGCGGCATCGACGCCACGTACGTCCATCCGCCGGACATGTTCACCCGCTTCCAGAAGGGCGACTTCATCGGCTGCCTGTTCGGTCACGGTGGCAGCGTCAATGGCGACCCGTACGACACGATGAAGCTCTACCAGAGCTCGTCGCTGGCCATTCCGGGCGGCCATTCGGTGAACTTCTCGAAGTGGAAGAACGCCGACTACGACAAGATCGTGGACGAAATGGCGGTGACGCTGTCGACCGACCAGGCGAAGCTGCTTGACCAGTTCAAGCGGGCCATGGCCATCTGGCTGCCGGAGCTGCCCGACATTCCGATCCAGCAGTGG
>DATGER010000130.1:0-43185 GCA_035309865.1 Chloroflexota bacterium | reverse complement strand
AAGATCCTCCTCACCGATGTGTCCGACGTGCGCGCCGTCGGCTCCAGCCGCAAGCGCCACGTCGACGCGGTCGTTGATGATGAAGGGCACGTCGGCCTCCTGGCAGACGTCCATCAAGCTCCGCGCGAGCTCGAGCAGCTCGAGCGTGGTGGCCTCTTTGGCGCGCAGCTGGACGGCGGTTACGCCACCCCGCAGGGCGGCGGCGACGATCCGTGGCAGCTGTTCCGGAGGCACGAGGCCAGCGTCCGCGAGCAGGTACAGGCGCAGGGTGGCGCGAAGACGATCGGTATCCCAGGCGAGCATTTCTGTCAGGCTCAAAAGGGTAGCGCGTTGGCTCTCCTGAAACACGCGGCTTACAATCGCGGCGCGTGCGGCCAGCCCAACCACAATCCGGCGGTGGGGGAATGTCGGAGGCGTCGCGCCTGCTTCAGGAAGGCTTGCAGCTCCTGGAGGATCGCACGCGCGAAGCGGACGCGGCGATACAGCGCGCGCGCGATCGCGCGCAGGCGATCACGGAGGAGGCGCGCGAGCGGGCGCTGGAGATCACGGCCGCGGCCGAGCAGCAGCGCGTGAGTCTCGAAGAGCAGGTCGCGGCGCTGCGCGCCGAGGTCGCCGCGGCGCGCAAGGAGCTGGCCGAGCTGAAGGCGGCGCCGAAGGACGCTCGTCAGGCGGCCGCGCCGAGGAGCGCGCGGACCGCGGCGACCGAGGGGGTGGTTCCGTTGCTCGCGGCGGTGCCCGTGCCCGCCGCGCCCGCGGCCGCGCCTGCCGCCCCAGCTCCAGCCGCCGCCGACACGTCTTCCGCGCCGGGTGGCGCCGTATCGCGCGCTTCCGCGCCGAGTGCCAGCGAGGACAACACGTCTGCGGACGCCATCCCTCACGGACCCGTGGCCTCGGCCGCTCCTGGCGCCGCTGCACCCGGCGCCGAGGACCTGGACGACGATGACGACGATGACGACGATGACGAACACGCTGCGGCAGACGCGGCACCGTCCGCGGGCTCTGGCGAGGCCGCCGATGCGCCGCGCTGGGGGCGCCAGTCCAACGCCGCGGCCGCGCAGCAGGCCATTCGCGAACGCGGCTCCCGACCCCGCTGGCTGCCACCCTGGCTCCCCTTTGTGGTCCTCCTGCTCGCCGCCGCGGGCCTGGTCGCGGCCAACGTCGATGCGGTGGGCGGCGCGCGCTCGCTGGTTGGCGACGCCCAGTCGACGTCGACCCCCACCCCCGACGCGCTCGCCCTCGGCGTGGCGCCGAGCACGCCCCTGCCGCCCACCAGTGGGACCCAGCTGACCGTCGCCGCGGCGACGTCCATTGCCACCTCGATCGCCGTGGTCGCCGCCGGCTCCGTACCCCAGTTGACCCCGTCCCAGTCTCCGACCAGGACCCCAGCGCTCACCGTCGGCGGCGTTCAGGCCGCCGCTCTCAGCCCGACCGCCACCCCGCCGAGCGTGACGCCGACCGTCGCCTCGACGCGCCAGCCCAACCCGCTCCCGCCTGCCCAGGCTCCGCCGACGGCGCCGGTCGCGCCGCCCGATTCACTCAGCCCGCAGGGACCGATCGTCGCAGCGTATACCGCATACTCGGCTTACACGGTCAAGCCTGGCGACACGCTGAACCGGGTGGCCGCCGCGTTCGGGGTGACTGGCGAGAGCATCGTTCGGGCCAACGGCCTGTCCGACCCCAACCTGCTCCAACCAGGCCAGACGCTCACCATCCCGCGCAATTCAGGCTGGCTGTACCGCGTCCAGCCCAACGATACGCTCGAGCAGATTGCCCTGCGGTTTGGCGTCAGCCTCGACGAGCTGCTCATGGCGAGCATGCTTTCGTCGCCAGACGTGCACCCGGGCGACCTCGTCTTCATTCCCAACCGGGCCACGCCCACGCCCAAGTAGGCCGCCCGCGCGTGGCTGGCCGGCCCGAAATGCGCCTGGCGGCTTGACACTGCACCCGGCCCGTCCCTACGCTCCTGGCGTGCCCGGGCCCCAGGACGACGAGGGCAGCTTCGCTGCTGGTCGACAATCGCTGCTGGACGCCCTGCAGTCGCTCGAGCAGCGAGCGCACGAGCGGGCTGAGCGCATGGTCCGCGACGCCGAACGCACGGCGCGGCAGTTGTCGATCGACAGCGAGCAGCGTGCCCGTCAGGTGATCTCCGAGGCAGAAGAGCGCGCCCGCCAGACATTCGCCGACGCCGAGCTGCGCGCCAAGCAGATCTCGGTCGAGGCCGCGCAGCGGGTCGCCGAGATCGAGCAACAGTTGACTGAAGTGCGCGACAACCTCGAGTTCGCCCGAGCGCAGATCGAGGAGCAGGTCGTTTCCGTCAGCGGTCAGGTTGAGCTCGCTCGCGCCACGCTGAACACGGTCCGCCAGCAGTTGACGACCGGGGCTGGACGCGTCGTCGAAGCCCTGCCGCGGACGAACCCGCTGCCGCGGCCCACCATTCCGCGGCTGTCGTCCTCCGAGACGCCCCCGGTCGCGGACGTCGGTCCAGGCATCAACGATCTGCGCGCTGCCGTCGACGCACTCAAAAAGCCCCGCCGCGCCGAGCCCGTCGAAGAGCCAGCCGAAACTTCCAGCAACAACGCCGACGAAGCGCCCGATCCCGCGCGCCGCGCCTGAACGGATCCGGCAGGTCAGCAGCCGCCGAAGGCCCGGGGGCGGTGGGGGCAGCGCCCCCGCCTTTGTCCGGCCCCACGCCCGTGCGATGCCGACTCCAAGCGGGGTAGAGGGGCGGAGCCCCTCCGGCGCGCAGCGCCGTGCCAAATGAACACCAGAGCCCGCCACTCAGCGGCGATGGCGATCCTGCCCTTGCTATACTCCATTCGTTTAACAGAAGGATGCTATTCAAAGTGCGGGCGCCCTCGCCGGGCTGCTGCGGCGACGTGAACACTGAGCGCCCGTCGAGGAGGAGAACTTAAATTATGGCCCTCGCCGAGGCGGACCGAGCCGTCGTCATTGCGAAGCACCGGCTCCACACCAGTGACACCGGCTCCGCCGATGTGCAGGTCGCGCTGCTGACTCAGCGCATCAACAGCGTGGCCGAGCATTTGCGCGGCCACAAGCACGACAATCACTCACGCCGCGGACTGCTCAAGATGGTCGGCCGCCGCCGCCGACTGCTCAACTATCTGTCTCGCACCGAGCACGACCGCTACTTGAAGCTGATCGCCGATCTGGGTCTGCGTCGCTAGAGGCGCCCCTCGCCCTCTGGCGAGCCTCCCTTGTTACGAACCGTAGCTATCCGCGATCAGGCCTCAGCCGTCAGTGCTGACGGCCGTGCGCCGACGGCTGACTGCTTGCTTATTTCAGGAGACATGAACCTGTGGCTACCCACAAAATAGAATTCGAACTCGCCGGGCGTACGATGGCGCTCGAGACCGGTCGCCTCGCCGGTCTGGCCGACGGCGCCGTCCTGGTCACGTATGGTGAAGCCGCGGTGCTCGGCACGGCGGTCTCGTCGCCCGAACCGCGCGAGGGCATCGATTTTTTCCCGCTGACGGTCGAATACGAAGAGCGCATGTACGCCGCGGGCAAGATCCCCGGCGGTTTCATCAAGCGCGAAGGTCGGCCCGGCGAACAGGGCACCCTCGCCGCCCGCATGACGGACCGGCCCATCCGGCCACTGTTCCCCAAGTACTACCGCAACGATATTCAGATCGTGAACCTGGTCATGTCGGCCGACCAGGAGAACGACCCCGCACTGTTGAGCATCATCGGCGCCAGCGCCGCCCTGACCATCTCGAGCATTCCCTTCCAGGGCCCGGTGGCCGCCGTCAAGATGGGGTATCTGGACGGCAAGCTGGTCGTCAATCCGACGATGCGCCAGCTCTACGACGAGTCGCTGCTCGACCTGACCGTTGCCGGCACGCGCGATGCCGTGCTCATGGTCGAGGCCGCCGCGCACGAGCTCCCCGAAGACGTGATCCTCGAGGCCATCATGACCGGCCATCGCGCGATGCAGCCAATCATCGATGCCCAGGAAAAGCTGCAAAAACTGGTCGGCAAGGCCAAGCAGGAAGTCGCGCCGCCGCCGGTCGACGAAGCGCTCAAGAAGAAGCTCGTCAAACGGCTCGGCAAAGAGCTCGAGGCCGCCATTTTCAGCCCGGACAAGGACAAAGCCGGCCGCGAAGACTCCACCAAAGAGGTGCGCAAGACAGTCACCGCCGAGTTCGTCGAACAGGGCGCCGATCCGAAAGCCATCAGCAAACTGTTCGACAGCCTCGAAAAGGACCTGGTCCGCACCAAGATCCTCAAGGACGGCAAGCGCGCCGACGGTCGCGGCATGAAGGACATTCGCCCGATCTCGATCGAGGTCGGCGTCCTGCCCCGCGCACACGGCTCTGGGCTCTTCACCCGCGGGCAAACCCAGGTGATGAGCGTCGCCACGCTCGGGACGAACTCCGACGAGCAGTCGATCGACTCGATCGGCCTCGACGAGCCGAAGCGCTACATCCACCACTACAACTTCCCACCGTTCAGCGTCGGCGAAGCTCGGCAACTGCGCGGCGTCAGCCGCCGCGACATCGGCCACGGTGCCCTGGCCGAGCGAGCGCTGGTGGCCGTCCTGCCCAGCGAGAAGGATTTCCCGTACGTCATTCGAGTGGTGTCCGAGACACTGTCCTCGAACGGCTCGAGCTCGATGGCCTCGGCCTGCGGCAGCACGCTGGCCCTGCTCGACGCCGGCGTCCCGCTCAAGGCAATGGTCGGCGGCGTCGCCATGGGACTGATCACCGAGGACGGCACGGCCAAGGGCAAGTACGCCATCCTGACCGACATCCAGGGTTTCGAAGACGCGCTCGGCGACATGGACTTTAAGGTCACCGGGACCCGCACTGGCGTCACCGCGATCCAGATGGACATCAAGGTCGACGGGCTGACCGAGGAAATCCTGGGCAAAGCACTCGCGCAGGCCCGCGAGGGCCGGCTGGTCATCATCGAGAAGATGGAAGCCGTCATCTCGCAGCCGCGCGCCGAAGTTAGCCGCTTCGCTCCGCGCATCACCACCATCAAGATCAACCCCGACAAGATCCGCGAGATCATCGGCCCAGGCGGCAAGATGATCCGCAAGATCACCGAAGAGACCAAGACCACCATCGACATTCAGGACGACGGCTCGGTGAATATCGGCTCGAACAACGCCGACAACACGCAGAAAGCCGTCGATTGGATCCGCTCGCTGACCCGCGAGGTCGAGGCCGGCGAGATCTACACCGGCAAGGTCACCCGCGTCCTGCCCTTCGGCGCGTTCGTCGAGATCGTGCCGGGCAAAGAAGGCCTGGTGCACATTTCGGAGCTCGCGAACTACCGCGTGCCGAGCGTCGAGGACGTCGTCAAGATCGGCGATGAGATCCAGGTGCTGGTGACCGAGATCGATCGTCAGGGGCGGGTCAACCTGTCGCGGCGGGCGCTGCTCGAACCGGCCGAAAACGGCCACGAGGGCGGCGAGGAACCTCCGCGCAACAACGACGCTGATGGTGGCGGCGGCGGTGGAGACCGACGCCCGTTCGACCAGCGCCGCGGCCGTGAGGGCGGCGGCGACCGAGGCGGCCGGGGCGGTGGCGGTGGCGGCGGGTTCAGCCGCGACCGCGATCATGGCCCGCGCCGTGAGGGTGCGCCATCCGCGGGCGGCGGTGGCGGTTTCCGCGAACGCGAGCGCGAGCCCGAGCGCGAGCGACCGCGTCGGGAAAGCTCGAGCAGCGATCGTCCGCGCGGTTCGTCCACCGGCCGTCGGGCGAGCCTGCGCACCGACAACGGCGCGGGTGGCGATCCACCCGCGTCCGCCTAGTCCACGTTGATCAGGCTCATCGTCGCCGGCGCCACTGGCCGCGTCGGCCGGGTCATGCTCGACGGGCTGGGTCGACAGCCCGAGCTGTCGGTGGTCGGCGGCTTTGGCTCGGCCAACGCCCAGGCGGAACTGGCGCGGCTCGCGCCGGATGCCGACGTGCTGGTCGACTTCACTACCGGCCACGCCGCGCCTGACATCCTTGCGGCCGCGGTTGCCGCGGGACTCCACGTCGTCAGCGGCACCAGTGGCTTGCCGTCCGAGGCGCTGGATACGCTCGACACGGCCCTCCACCAGGCGGGCCGAGGCGGCCTCTGGGCAGCCAACTTCGCGATCGGTGGCGCCCTGATGATGCACTTCGCGCGCGTCGCGGCGCGCTTCATGGAGGCCGCCGAAGTGATCGAGCTACACCACGATGCGAAGGTCGACGCGCCCTCAGGCACCGCTGTCCAGACGGCCCGCGACATCCGCGCGGCGCGCGGCAGCGACCTGCCCGATCCTGAGGTCCAGCGCCTGACGCTCCCGGGCTCGCGCGGCGCGGTCGTTGGCGGCGTCCGCATTCACAGCGTGCGGCTGCCCGGCTTCAACGCCCATCAGGAGGTGCTGTTCGGTGCGTCGGGCCAGATCCTGAGTATTCGCCATGACGCGCTCGGGCGCGACGCCTATCTGCCCGGCGTGGCCCTGGCGGTCCGAGAAGTCCCGAAACGCGTTGGCCTGGTGCGGGGACTGGATACACTCATGGGTCTCACATGAGCTACGCCATCGGAGTTGTCGGCGCGACGGGCCAGGTTGGCCGCGAGTTCCTGCGCATCCTGGACGAGGGTGATCGGCCGGGTCTGCCCATCGGCAGCCTGCGGCTGTTCGCGTCTGAGCGGAGCGCCGGCAAGCGCATCACCGTCCGCGGCCAGGAGCATGTCGTCGAGCGCGCGGAACCCGACCCCGCGCTCTTCCAGGGCCTCGACTTCGTCCTGAGCGCCATCGGCGACGCGCACGCCAAGCTCATGTCACCGGCCATCGCGCGCGGTGGGGCGCTCAACGTCGACAAGTCGAACGCCTGGCGCATGGATCCGTCGGTGCCGCTGGTGGTCCCCGAGGTTAACCCCGACGACGCGCGCGGGCACCACGGCATCATCGCCGGCCCGAATTGCTCGACCACCCAGATGGTGGTCGCGCTGTGGCCAATTCACCTGGCCAACCCGATCCGGCGGATCATCGTGGACACCTATCAGGCGGTCTCGGGCACGGGCTGGCGGGCCGTCGACGAATTACACGCGCAGATCGCCGACGGTGGCCTGTCGCCCGAGGTGTACCCGCATCAGATCCATCTCAACGTCATCCCCGAAATCGGCAGTTACAAAGGCGACGGCGTCTACGGCGAAGAGCAGAAAATGATCGACGAGACGCGCAAGATCTTCCACGCCGCCGACCTCGCGATCAGCGCGACCTGCGTCCGCGTCCCGGTGGCGGTGGGCCATGCCGAAGCCATCCACCTCGAGCTCGAACGGCCGATGCAGCCCGACGAAGCCCGCGAGATCCTGCGCGCCGCGCCTGGCATCGTGGTGCTCGATGATCCGCGGGCGTCAACGTATCCGATGCCGCTGAGCGTGGCGGGCAGCGATCCCGTGTTCGTCGGGCGGGTGCGCAAGGATCCGTCGCATCCCCGCGGCCTTGCCTTATGGGTCGTCGGTGATAATCTGAGGAAGGGCGCGGCGCTCAACGCCATTCAGGTGTTCGAGCTGGTCGCCCGCAATGGTTGGCGATCACCCGCCATCCGGCAGGAGGTGCACGCATGACGCAGCAAATTGGACGTCTGCTCACGGCGATGGTCACCCCGTTCAACGACGCGGACGGGTCACTGGACCTCGACCAGGCTAAGCGTCTGGCGACAGCGTTGCTCGACTCCGGGACAGAAGGTCTGGTCGTGTGCGGGACGACCGGCGAGTCGCCCACGCTGAGCAACCACGAAAAGCTCGCGCTGCTCGAAGCGATGGTCGACGTGGCGCACGCGCGCGGCGCGCCGGTCATCGCCGGCACGACGACGTACAACACCGCCGAAAGTGTCGAGCTGTCGCGCGAGGCGGCGCACCTCGGCGTCGACGGCATCCTGGGCACCGTCCCGTACTACAACAATCCGCCGCAAGAGGGTCTCTTCCAGCACTTCCGCGCCATTGCTCGGGCGGTTGACTTGCCGGTGATCCTCTACAACATTCCGGCGCGCTCGCCGCGCAACATGGAGGCGAGCACGACGCTGCGTCTGGCGCGCGAGGTGCCGAACATCGTCGGCGTCAAGGAAGCCAGCGCCAACCTGAAGCAGATCGGCGAGATCATTCGCGACGCACCGCCAGGTTTTCGCGTGTGGAGTGGCAACGACGCCGACATCCTGACCATCCTGGCGCTGGGTGGCTACGGGGTGGTCTCGGTCGCGGCGCACCTGGTCGGACCACAGATCGCCGAGCTGATGCGCGCCTACGTCGCGGGTGACACGGCTCGAGCGGCGGAGATTCATCATCGGCTGATGCCGCTGGTGGATGCGCTGTTTGTCACGAGCAGTCCGATCCCGCTGAAGTACGCGCTGAACCGGATCGGCATGCCGGTCGGGCCCACGCGCTTGCCGCTCGTCGCGATCGACTCCAAGAGCCAGGCAATCATGGACGCGGCGCTGGCGAGCACGCGCGTCGACATGGCCGCGGGCGTCCCGGCGTAGGCGCTGCACGCCGGTTGGGAGCGCTTCCAAGGAGCTTGCGCGATTTGCTAGGATCCGCCTGGCATGAGCAAGCGTGAATCCGCCGATCAGCAACTGCGGTGTGCCGCGTGTGGAGACGGCTTCGTCTTCACCGCGGGCGAGCAGGAGCTCTACCGCCTACGCGGGATCACCGCGCAGCCGGACCACTGCCCGAACTGCGCGCGTGGCGGTGCCGTCCTCTCCAACCCGCGACGCGGCCAGCAACTCTCATCCTGAGCGCGTGAGCGAGCCGGGGGCCCATATCGCTTCGCTCGCTCTCTTTCAACTGACGGGCAACCCATGCGCGCCTACGTCGCGGGTGACGTCGCCCGGGCCGCCGAGATGCATCATCGGCTGATGCCGCTGCTGGATGCGCTGTTCGTCACGAGCAGTCCGATCCCGCTGAAGTACGCGCTAGCGAGCCGCCGGATGCCGCGCCTCTGCAGGTCGTGAGCGCTGAGCCGAGTTTCGCTCGCCGGCGGGCGAGTCCGGTGCTGCGCTTCTTTCTCAAAGTGCCAGTGCTCCTGTACCGGGGGCCGATCGCGGACTTGCTGCGGGCGCGCTGCGTCATGCTCTTGACGACGCGGGGCCGACGCAGCGGTCGGCCGCGGACGGGGCCGGTGAGCTTCATGCCCGTCGACAACCATTTCATCGTCTTTTCCGGTTGGGGCGTCAACTCGAACTGGTACCGCAATGTGCGGGCGAACCCAGAGGTGACGATCACCGTCGGCCGGCGCCGCATGCGCGCCCTGGCCAGGCTGGTCGAGGATCCCGAGCAGCGCCGGGCGCTCATGCTGCGCCAGCAAGCCCGGTCCGGGCGCTGCGGCCCGCCAAAACCGGTCCGGCCCGTGTTGAAATTCCTCAGAATGTTCGATTACGACGGCGAGATTACGATGGGTGTCGCGGCCGGGACCACATTGCCCGTCATCGAGATCACGCCCGTTGGTCCGGTCGGAAGTTCCGTACGGTAGGCGTGAGGTGGGGCCCGTCCAATGCCCGTACTGCGGTAGTGACAGAACCGCGCGCGAGCCAGGCCAGTGGGAATGGGTCTGGCTGATCGTTGCGGCGGGCTCATTCTTCCTGCGCTGGCTGCTCACGCTCGCCCGAAACCGTGAATACCGTGGGGAGCCGGGCGTCTATCGGTGCCGCAACTGCAGCCGGGCATTCACGTTCTTCGTGTAGTCGGCCCTGTATTGAGGTACCTTCATACAGGGCTTAGGACGCGATCCTGCTCTGGCGTCTTCAACCGACGACTAGAAGGCGAACAGCAGATACAGGTCGTTGACGTTCGTGTTCGTTGGGCCCGTGCGGATCAGATCGCCGAGGCGATCGAAGAACGTGTAACTGTCGTTGTTGGCCAGGAAGCTGGCAGGATCGAGCCCGAGCGCGGCGGCGCGGTCGAACGTGGTGCCGTCCACGAACGCCCCCGCGGCGTCGGTCGGACCGTCGTTGCCATCGGTGCCGATACTGGCCAGCAGCACATCTTTCAGACCGCGTAGCCCGGCGGCGGCCGCGAGGCAGAGCTCCTGGTTGCGTCCGCCCCGGCCCTGGCCGCGCACGGTAACCGTAGTTTCGCCACCGGCGACGATGCAGCACGGTCGCGGCAGCGGGTGGCCGCTGGCGTCCACTTCGCGCAGCACGCCCGCCAGCACGCGGCCGACCTCGCGCGCCTCACCCTCGACAAAGCTCGTCAGCACCACCGCGTGGCACCCAAGGCGCTCGGCCGCACGTACCGCTGCCTCGCCCGCGACCAGGTTGCTGCCCACGACGACGGTCTGGGTGTGCTCGAAAATCGGGTCGCCCGACTTGGGCGTTTCGGCCAGGTGCCCGGCCAGGCCGGCACGCAGTCGATCGGCGACTGACGCGGGCACGCCAGACCACAGCCCGTAGCGGTCGAAGACGGTTGCCGCGTCGGACCAGGTCGACGTGTCGGGCACCGTCGGACCCGAGGCAATCGCGTCCAGCGGATTGCCAACCACGTCGCTGAGCACCAGCGTCAGCACTCGGGCCGGCGCGGCCAGGCGGGCCAGACCGCCGCCCTTCACCATGTCCAGGTGCTTGCGGACGACGTTGACGTCGTTGATCGACGCGCCGCTGCGCAGGAGCGCGTCCGTCGTCTGCTGCAGGTCCGCGAGGGCGATGCCATCGGTCGGCAAGGTGAGCAGCGCGGAGCCGCCGCCGGAGATCACGCACACGACGAGATCGCGCGCGTCGGTCTCCTCCAGAAGCTCGACGATCGCGCGGGTCGCCTGCACGCCGGCCGCGTCGGGCACGGGATGGCCCGCCTCGCGGATCCGCACCCGGCGGGTGGGCGCCGCATGCCCGTAGCGCACGGTCACGCTGCCCTCGACCGGCGCGCGGCCGTCGACGACGTCCTCGACCGCGGCAGCCATCGGCGCCGAGGCCTTGCCGGCGCCCACTACCAGCACGCGCCGGAACTCCGCAAACCGATAGCGGCGCCCGTCGACGACAAGCTCGCCGCCCTCGACACCGAACGCCCGGCGTACGGCCTGTCCCGGCTCCACGGCCGCCAGCGCCGCCTGGAGCACCGCCTCGAGCTCCGGCCGAACAGGCGATCTTCGGCTGTTCACCCCACGTCGATCCCTGTCGGCCTGAAATCGGACAGGAGCGAGCCTTGTACCTTCGGCACGGGTGGACGCAGCGATGCGGTCAGCCGGGCTCGTCGCCAGAGCCGGTGCCTCGGCTCCGCCCGGGAGCGAGCGCAGCGAAACGGACAAGCCCAACTCAGGATTCGGACGCGCTCGAAGGGACATCTTGGCACGGCCCGCCCCACGTACGAACCCGCCTCGCCGGTCCGTCGGCTGAACCGCATCACCCCGCCCCAATTTTTCCCAAAACCGTACTTGGTAACCCGGTTTACCGGCTCGCTTCCGGACGTGAGGCCACGTCGATGGTCTCACCGCTGGCCAGCTCGTTGGCGACGTGGCCGTTGGTCGACAGGAAACGCTGAAAGTCGCGCTCGATGACGTCGGCGGCGATCAGACAGTTGCGGCCAATGCCCAGGCCAGTCGGAATTCGCGCGCCTTTGCCGACGACCGTGATGCCGGACAGCAGGTTGCGGGGCTGCGTCCGGTTGGGCCGCGTGTCGTCGCCCTCGCCGAGCCGCACGTCGGCGCCGACGACCACGTTCTTATCCAGGATGGCGCGATCAATGACGCTGCCCGGACCCACGATGCAGTCTGGAAACAGGATGCTGTCGCGGACAATCGCGCCTTCGGCGACGAAGACACCTGGCGAGAGCACCGAGTGCTCGACGGTCCCATTGATGATCGAGCCGTGCGAGATCAAACTGCAGACGATGCGGCCCCGCTCCGTGACGCGCGCGGGTGGACGCTCCTCCGACCGGGTATGGATGACCCAGTCCGTGTCATACAGGTCGAAGTCGGGGGGCTCGTTGAGCAGCCCCATGTTCGATTCCCAGTACGTCTGGATGGTCCCGACGTCGCGCCAGTAGCCGCGGAACGGAAAGGCAAAGACGCGGTCGATCTCGACCATCCGCGGGACGATGTCGCGGCCGAAGTCCCGCTTCGATCCGGCCAGCCGCGAGTCTTCTTCGAGCCGCCGCACCAGCACGTCGCGGTCGAATACGTAGATGCCCATGCTGATCAGGTTGCTCTTGGGTTGGGCGGGCTTTTCGTCGAAGCCCACGACCCGGCCGTCGGTGGCGGCGACCAGGGTTCCGAAGCGATGCGCCTCCTCCATCGGCACCTGCATCACGGCGACCGTGACGTCGGCCTTCCGCTCCTCGTGGAAGGCGAGCATGCTGTTGTAGTCCATCTTGTAGACGTGGTCGCCCGAGAGGACCAGCAGCGTCTCGGAGCGCCAGTCCGAGATGGCCGGCAGGTTCTGATACACGGCGTCGGCGGTGCCCTTGTACCAGTCGCTGCCTTTGCGGCCGAGGAACGGCTGCAGCATGCGAACGCCGCCGCGCATGCGGTCGAGATCCCAGGGCCGGCCGATCCCAATGTGGTCGTTCAGGCTGTGCGGGCGGTATTGCGTCAGCACGGCCACGCGGTAGATGCCCGAGTTGACGCAATTCGACAGCGTGAAGTCGATGATCCGGTACTTGCCGGCGAACGGAACGGCGGGTTTTGCCCGCTGAGCCGACAGGACACTCAGCCGCTCTCCCTGCCCACCTGCAAGAATGATGGCGGCCACGTTCCGAACGGCCATGGCTTCACAGAGTGTAACGCACCTCACCCCCCGGCCCCGCTCTCCTCCCGAGGAGAGGGGGAGGGATACCGGGGGCGGTCAGAGCACTTCGAGCAGGACCGCATGGACGTGCCAGAACAACCGCCACACATCGGGAATGAACGTTTGCCACGGCACCGGGCGCTCGGGGATCACGTGCGCAAAGATCGAAAACTCGGTGTATCGCTGAACGACCCCCGCTGGCGCGCGCGCCATCAGGTCGCGGCTCTGGGTGAACGGGATGAAGGGGTCGTCGAGGTCGTGCATCAGGTACAGGTGCGCGCGTAGCTGCGCCAGGTACGTCGCAGGCGAGACGGCGCGCAGTTGCTCAAGGGTGGCCGGCGGAAGCTGGGCGATCAGCGCCTGGGCGCGGTCGCGACTGGGGGTGTCATTCAGTAGCTCGTTGACCGGGTCGCTCGTGGCCGGATCCGCGGCGGCTGCACTCAACGCCAGGGAGATCACCTCCTGGGTGCGGACATCTGGCTGCCAGGCTCGCTCCTGGCCGTCGACGTCAATCGACCGGCTCGACACATCCACGAGCAACGTCAGGGCGTCGTCATAGCTGCCGAAGCTGTTAACGAAGCGCACCCGGTCGCGGAGGTCGGGTTGGGCGGCTGCGACGATGCTCACCCCGCCGGACGCCGAGAATCCGAGCAGCCCCACGCGGGTTGTGTCGACGTCGGCTTGGCTGGCCAGCACGTCGAGACTGGCGCGGACGACGTCGACTTCGTCGAACGTCAAGCGCTCGGCCAGCATCCCAGAGGACTCGGGGACCAGGACCACGATGCCCAGTCGGGCCAGGGCGTCGGCGAAGTGCACCACGACCTCGTTCCGGTTCAGGGCGCCGGCGCCGAGGAGCAACATCATCGCGCCGTGCCGTTCGCCGCCAGCCGGTCGGTACAGATCGGCCTCGACGGTCCCGCCCGCATACGGGTAGGTGTGGTGCTCGCTGATTGGGGCCGCGGTCAGCAGACCCAGCGGGTCGACCGGCGCCGACGGGAACAGGGCTGGCAGCAGCACCAGCGCTTGCACCGCCACGCGCGAGGGATGCCAGACCGCCAGCGCCACAATCAGCGCCGCGAGCGCAAGGACGGCGAGGCTCGCGCGCCTCACGGGCGCCGGGCAATCACGGGCGCGTTAGCATACCAGCACCTTTCCCGACCCTGGATGGCCACCGGATGAGTTCTGACTCCGAAGATAGCGCGCGCGACCGCGACGTAGCTGGCCTCGTGGGCGGCGGGCGCGTCGGGCGGCGAGAGGCGTTGCGCCGCCTTGGTCTGTTGGGCTTCGCCACGGGCGTGTTGGCCGCGTGCAGTCCCAGCACCGCGGTTGCGCCGACGTCGCCGGCGACCACGGGGGCTGCACCGACCACGGCGCCGGCGACGGCTGCCAAGCCGGCGACCTCGCCTGCGGCGGCCCCTTCGGCCGCGCCGGCCGCCTCCGCGGTTCCGGCCGCCTCGGCGGTTCCAGCGGCTTCACCGGTGGCCGCCGCTTCGCCGGTCGCTGCCGCGGCACCCACTGCGTCCGCCGCGGTGTCCTCGAAACCCCGGGCCATCGTCGGCATCATTCAGGAACCGACGTCGATGGACCCGACCGCCGACGCCACCGCATCCATCGCGACGACCCTGCGCGACAATCTCTACGAGGGCCTCGTCCGCCTGGACGGCTCGGGCAAACTGGTCGGCTCGCTGGCCAAAACGTGGGATGTCAGCCCGGACGGAACCGTCATCACGTTCCACCTGGTGAGTGGGGCCAAATGGCACGATGGCACGCCTTTCACCGCCCAGGATGTCAAGTTTTCGTGGGAGCGCGCCGCGGACGCGAACACCCAGCCGCCCAACCCGCACCGGGACTACTGGGCGCCGGTCCGGGCCATCGACGCCATCGACGACGCGACGGTCAAAGTGACCCTGAGCAGCTACAGCGACAACTGGCTTTTCCACATGGCCGCTGGATCGGCGTGCATCATCTCGAGCAAAACGGCGGCCACCAACACCACCAATCCAGTCGGCACCGGGCCCTTCAAGTTTGGCAGCTGGAATCGAGGCTCCAGTCTGGCCTTGATGCGCAATCCCGACTACTGGGGCAGCCAAGCCAGGCTCACCGACGTCGAGTTCCGCTTCATCAGCGACGGCAACGCAATGAACAACGCGCTCAAGGCCGGCGACATCGACGCCATCGGCCAGGTTGGGGCACTCGACCAGGTCGCGCAATTTCAGCAGGATCCAAATTTCACCGTGGTCAAAGGGGCAGCTTCGGGCAAGGTCCAGGTGTCGGTCAACGAGACTGCCGGTCCGCTGGCCGACAAGCGCGTGCGGCAGGCGCTCTACGCGGCTATCGACCGCCAGGCCTGGATCGACGGGGTCTACGCCGGCCTCGCCGTGCCCATCGGGAGCCACGCGACGCCCAATGACGGCGAGCCGTATTACGCCGACATGCTGAGCGTCAATACGTTCGATCCAGCCAAAGCCAGGCAGCTGCTCTCGGCGGCCGGCCAGACCAATCTCAAGCTGCGCCTGGCTCAGATCAGCGCGTTTCCGTACGCGGTGGCGCTCACGGATATCCTCGGCAGCCAGCTGCAGGCCGTTGGCGTCACGCTTGACGTGCAGCCGATGGAATTCCCGCGCTGGCTCCAGCAGGTGTTTCTGAACGCGCAGGACTACGACCTGACGATCATCAACCACGTCGAAGAGCGCGACATTGGCAATTACGCCAACCCAAAGTACTACTGGCATTACGACAATGCCGACGTCGCGGGCTGGCTCAAGCAGGCCGACGCCGAGCCTGATCTGACCAAGCGCAACGGTCTCTACAAACAGATCCAGCAGCAGCTCGCCGACGATGCCGCGAACCTCTGGGTGGCCGCGCCAAACAACCTCGGCATCCTCAAAAAAGGCCTGACGGGCTATCAAGTGCAAGGCATCTCCCCCGCGCTCTTCCTCGGAGATGCGTACTTCGCATAAGCACACGCGCGATAAGAAGAGACGGTTTTGCATGGCCGCGCGTTGAGTGGCTTGATGGCGAGGCCCGCCCCACGCACGACCCCGCCCCAACTTTTCTAAAAACCGTAACTTGTTATTCGCCTGGGGCGCGTGTGCTTATTCAGATCCTGAACCGACTCGCGTGGCTGGTGGTGAGCTTGATTCTGGCTTCGCTGCTGGTGTTTGCCGTCGTGAACGTGTTGCCGGGCGATGTGGCGGCGGTGATTCTGGGGACCAGCGCTACGCCGCAGTCGCTGGAGACGCTGCGGCATCAGCTGGGGTTGGACCAGCCAGCCTGGCTGCGGTACGTGCAGTGGATCGGCGGCATGCTGCGCAGCGACTTTGGCACTTCGCTGCTCTCACATTCGGACGTCGGCCCGCTGATCGTCCAGAAGCTCGCGGTCAGCGGACCGTTGGCGCTGGGGTCCGCGGTCATCTCGGTCGCCGTGGCGCTGCCGCTCGGCGTGCTGGCAGGGGTGCACTATCGGCGCTTTTCAGGCGCGCTGATCTCGGCCCTGAGCCTGCTCGGCATCGCCGTCCCGGCCTTCTGGGCCGGGCTGCTGCTGGCGACGGTCTTTGCGATCCAACTCAAACTGCTCCCGGCCGGGGGCTTCGTCGACTGGTCGGAAAGTCCCATCGGCGCCCTGCGCTCCCTGGTCCTGCCGGCGCTCGCGCTCGGCCTGGTCCAGGCGGCCGTGCTCACCCGCTACATCCGGTCGGCGATCATCGACGTGCAGCGCGAAGACTTCATCCGCACCGCGCGGGCCAAGGGCCTGACGCGCTGGCAAGCGTTGCGACGGCACGGCTTCCGCTACGCTGCCATCCCGGTGGTCACGATCCTCGGCATCCAGTTGACCGGGCTGCTGGTGGGCGCGATCGTGATCGAAAACGTCTTCGTGCTGCCGGGCCTCGGGCGGCTGCTGTTCCAGTCGGTCGGCAACCGCGACCTGATCGTGGTGCAGGACCTGGTGATGCTGCTGACCGCGGTCGTGCTGATCGTCAACTTCCTGGTTGATCTCAGCTACCGCTTGCTGGATCCGCGCATTCGGAGCTCGGCATGAAACTCCCGCCCACGCTGCTAGTGGGTGGACTGCTCGTGGGACTGGTGGTGCTCACCGCGCTCGTTTCGGTGGTCTGGACGCCGGTCGACCCAACCCACGTCGAGGTCGGCGACCGTTTGAAGGGCCCCATGCCCGGGTATCTGCTCGGGACCGACCAGGTGGGCCGCGACGAGCTCAGCCGACTCATGGCCGGCGCTACTAACACGCTGATCATCGGCATCGTCACGGTCGTCATCGCCCTGGGTATCGGCGTGCCGCTGGGCGGCGTGGCCGCCCTGTATCGCGGCCGGCTGGAGGACGCGACGATGCGGCTGAGCGACGTCCTGCTGGCGTTTCCGGCGATCTTGCTGGCGATCCTGTTCGCGGCCGTGTTCCAGCCGAGCCGCTTGACCGCCATGGCGGCCATCGGCATCGCGCTGGTGCCGGTCTTTGCGCGAGTGGTCCGCGGCGCGGGGCTGCAGGTCATGCAACAGGACTACGTGACGATCGTCCGCACGTACGGCGGGACCCGCGTCTGGATCTTCGTCCGGCATCTGCTGCCCAACGTGAGCTCGGTGCTCATCGTCCAGGCGACGGTGGCGTTCGCGGTGGCCATCCTGGCTGAGGCGGCGCTGAGCTATCTGGGACTCGGCACGCCGCCGCCGACGCCGTCCTGGGGACGCATGCTCAGCGAGTCGCAGACGTTTCTCAATCAAGCGCCGCTGCTGGCGGTCTGGCCAGGCGTGGCGATCGCGCTCGCGGTGCTGGGGTTCAACCTGCTGGGAGACGGGCTGCGGGATCTACTGGATCCGAAGCCATGAGCAATCTGCTGGCCGCATCGCGGCGCTCGCGCCATCCGGGTTGCAGGAACCAATGAGGGACTCGAACTCCGACGCGGAGCGGCGCGGCGGCGGGCCGGCGGCGTTGGTGGTGGAGAAACTGTCGGTCCGCGTTGGGCCGATCGAGGCGGTGCATGACTTGAGTTTCGTGCTGGAGGCGGGGCAACGGACGGGACTCATCGGGGAATCAGGATCGGGCAAGACCCTCACGGCGCTGGCCATCATGGGACTGCTGCCGGACGGGCTGTCGGCCACCGGACGCGTGCTGTACAAGGGCCGCGACTTGCTGGCGATGTCCGAGCGGGACCTGTGCGCGATCCGCGGGGATCGGCTGGCGATGATCTTTCAGGAGCCGATGACCGCGCTCAATCCCGTGATGCAGATCGGCGCGCAGGTCGCCGAACCGCTGCGCCTGCACCGTCAGCTGCGGGGCAGCGCGGCGCGCTCGGCCGCGCTGCAGGCGCTCGAACGCGTCAAACTCCCCGATCCCGCCGCGCAGATGCATGCCTATCCGCATCAGCTATCGGGCGGACAGCGTCAGCGGGCCATGATCGCGATGGCCACCGCCTGTTCGCCAGCGGTGCTGCTGGCCGACGAGCCGACGACCGCCCTCGACGTCACGGTGCAGGCCCAGATCCTGGACCTGCTGGTCGGGCTCGTGGAAGAACGCGGGTCGAGTCTGCTGCTCATTACGCACGACCTGCCGGTGGTCGCCAACGTCTGCCAGCGCGTGCTGGTGCTGTATGGCGGACACATCGTCGAGACAGGCAGCGTGGACGAGGTTTTTTCAGATCCCCGGCATCCGTACACCCGCGCGCTGCTGGACGCGATTCCACCGTTGGACGACAACGAACCGAGCCGCAAGTTACCGGCGATCCCCGGCACGGTGCCCGGCCTGGGTGAGTTTCCGCCGGGCTGTCCGTTCCGCAACCGCTGCCCGCGAGCGGATGCGGCGTGTATGGCAATGCCCCCGCTCGACGAACGGGTTGCCTGCTGGCACCCACTCGCGTGAACGAGGAAGTGCTGTTTCGCGCCGAACACCTCACCCGCCGCTTCCGGCTCCCGCGGACGCGGCTGTTCGAGCCGCGCCGCGTGCTGACGGCCGTCGACGACGTCAGCTTTGACCTTACTCGCGATCAAACCCTCGGCCTGGTTGGCGAGTCCGGCTCAGGCAAGACGACGCTGATGAAGCTGCTGCTCGGTCTCGAGCGGCCGGACGAGGGTCGAGTCACCTATACAGGACAGTCGCAGCGGCGCGAAGTGCAGGTTGTTTTTCAGGACCCCTCGAGCGCACTGGACCCGCGCATGCGGGTGGCCGAGATCATCCTCGAGCCGCTCCGGGTGCTCCGGATCGAGGGTGATCACCAGGAGCGACTGCGCGAGCTCCTGGAAGCAACCGGTCTGCCGCTCACCTCGGCGCGGCGCTATCCGCACGAGTTCTCGGGTGGGCAGCGTCAGCGGATCGCCATCGCGCGCGCGCTCGCACCCCGGCCGCGGGTGCTCATCGGCGACGAGCCGGTGAGCGCGCTGGACGTCTCGGTCCGGGCGCAGATACTCAATCTGCTCGAAGATCTGCGCGTCGGCTTCCACCTGACGCTGGTCCTGGTCTCCCATGACTTGTCGGTGGTGCGCCACATGACCGATCGGGTGCTGATCATGCGGCACGGCAAGATCGTCGAGGAAGGTCCGACGCGCGACGTGTTCCGGGCGCCCCAGCACCCGTACACACGCCTGTTGCTGGACTCGATTCCCCGACTGCGTACTCAGGCGTCGCGCAAGTAGAACAGAAAGAACGCCGGGATCACCGACGCCAGCGCCAGCGCGAGCGCGACGAACCCGCCGGTGACCCACCAGGTCAGCGCAAAGACCGCGGTCAAGAACGCCAGCGCGCCCAGGCACATGAGAAACAGGAAGCGGTCGCGCTTGAGCCGCTCGCGGAGGCCCGGGCCGCGGCCGTTGGAGGGTGGCGCCGTTTGCGTGCGCCGGGTCGATCGTCGGGGTGCGGGCCGGGGCACAGGCGTCCGTAATCAGTGGTCGCCGACCACTCGCTGCAAATCGGCTACCAGGGCGCCGAGCGTGTCACGTGTTTGGGGCAACACCGCCAGCAGGACCAGGAACAGCACCATGAGCACCATGCCCAGCACGCGCAGTGATAGCCCGGTGCGGCGCACCACCGGGTTATTCGCCAACAAGAGAAGTCCGCCACCAACCAGGGTCACGGACTTGTCCTCGGCGACGACCCAGGCCGGAAAGCGGCCATCCACCCGATACACACCGGCCATCGCCGGCCACTTCAGATGCACAGTGCCGTCCGACCAGTAGCCGAGGATGACGCAGCGCGTCCCGGGCTCGGCGCGCCACTTCACGATGCGGCGACCCCACATGGTGTTGATGACGGTCTCGCCTTCGACAATGGCGATGAACGTGCCCGCTACTTCGGGCCCCCGCGCGTCGCGGTGGGTCAGGTCGGCGCGGGTGTACGCGTCGCGCGGATTACCCAGGTTGGGGTCGTAGTGATAGACCGGCACGTCCGCGGGATCCGGGCCGCGCGGAGGCTCCGCGGGAGGTAGGTGACGAGTAGCGGGCGGCATGACCACCAACGGGAGTCTACTTACTTCGGGCCGTGCTCAGCGAGATGTGCGAGCTCGGGCCTAGCCTTCGGGGGGCGGGTTGACCGGCGGCCGGCGGCCCGTCCGGGGTGTCGCGGTTGCTGGCGGGTGCGTTGGCTCGACGGTCGGCTTGACGGTCGGCTTCGGGGTCGCGCGCGACACGGGCGTATAGGTCGGGGACTTCGTCCTGACGCTGGTCTGCGTCGGCTTCTGCGTCGGGCTCGGAGGCACCGACGTCCCGGTCGGGCGGGACGTCGCAGTCGGCGCGGGTCGCTGGGTCGGTTCAGACGTCGGCTGGTGGGTTGGTGGCGCGACGGGATTCGCGGTCGAGACCGGGACCTCGGTCGACGCAGCGTGCGGCGGCGGCGCCGCCGCCACCACTGTCGCCACGGTGGCCGGTACTCGCGGCGGGTCGATCGCAACCACCGCCGGTTCGAGCGCGGTCGTCTGCGTGTCGGCCCGCACGCGGACAGACGCGGACCTGACGCTCACCGCGGTCGGTAGGTCCGCCACGGCGACGACCTGGGGCACGGGCGTACTTGCAAGACGCACGGCGACGCGTGGCGCAACCGTCACCGCCAGCACTGCCGGGGTCGGTATCGCCGCGGCGGCAACCGGCCCGTCCATCGCCAATCTCAGGGCAGCCGGTGCCACACTGGCGGGCGCCGCGGGCTGGACCGCGACTGGCCGAACGGCCTCGGCGCCGACCTCCAGGGCGGGTTGGACGGCCTCCGTCGGCAGCGTCGAGTCCGTGGCTGGCGCGCCAACGTTCTGCGACCGCCGGGGCGGCGCGTCCGGTGAAGCGAACACCGCGGGGTCCACGCGCAATGGCTCGCTCAGTTCTGATGCCGGGCTCGTATCCAGCCCCAGCTCCGGAGCGGCATCCGCGACGAGCGGGACCTGAGTGGCGATGGCGACTGACGTCGCGGCCGAGCCGGCAGTTATCTCGTGGCGTGGATCAGGCTCCCAGATCGCCGACAGGCTCACGGGTAGGATGGTCTGCACCAGCTCGCGCGCCGGCTCGATCGCCACCTGGACGACGTGGCCCGCGGGAGTCAGCATCAGCGTTGCGACCACCGTGACACCGGTCAACCCGGCGGCGCCGACGTATGCCAGGACCGCCACCTGCATGGGCGTGCGCGCACCGGCCACCAGTGCGGCCAGCGCCAACCAGGTCACGCCGCACGCGCCGCGGGCAGCGTGAGACGGAAGGTCGTCCCGTGGTCTGGTTGGCTGTCAACGGTGATCGTGCCACCGATGCGCTTCACCAGCGCGTGCGTCACGGCCAGGCCGAGGCCTGAGCCACGCTCGCGCTGCACCCGTGGGTCGGCGCTCCGGAAGAATCTGGTGAACAGCTTGTCCTGGTCCGCCTGGCTCAGGCCGATGCCATTGTCGCGTACCCCGAGGACGATCGTGTGCGGCTCGACGCCGCTTTCGGCCCAGACACTGATCTCGCCGTTCTCTGGCGTGTACTTGACGGCATTGCTGATGAGGTTGCTGAGCGCTTCACGCAGCAGCAGCGGCACCGTGAGCGCCGGCTCGATCGCCTGCTTCGCTTCAATCCGCAGCGTTTGCTGCTTCTGTTTGGCCAGCGGCGCCAGGTCGGCAACCACCTGGTCGACGATGCCGGTGACCGACACGGGCTCGACTGGCAGCTCATCCGAGCCTTCGAGGGCCGTCAACTGCATCAGGTTGTCCATGAGCCGCTGGATCGACCGGCCAGCACGCTCGACGTGGCCGACGTATGTCGGGATGTGCTCGTAGCTCTTGTCCAGCGCCGCGCGGCGAGCCATCTGGGCGTACGACATGACCAGCGTGAGCGGGTTGCGCACTTCGTGCGTGAGCAGATTGATCAGATCGTCCTGGAGGGCGTTGGCGCGCTTGAGTTTGTCGCGCTGGGCCTCCACCTCGGCGCGAGCGGTTGCCAGGTTGGCCGCTTCGCGGACGACGAACAACAGCGCCAGCAGCGCCGCCGTCGTCAGGAGCAGCGCACCGTCGCCGAGTCGATCGCCCGCCGCCATCGGCAGCAGCCCGATCGGCGCCAGCGGGAGCGACAGGAGCACTTCCGGCCGTTCCGCGCGCGGATCGACGGGCGTCCCGTCGAAGCGGGCGGCGACGTACCACAGCGCCTGACGCCCGAAGGCGAAGACGACGGCGAAGACGATCCAGTTGGGCAGGGCCGGCACGAGCTGGGTGCACAGATGCGCGGCGGCGAAGGCCAGCACCAGATGGCTGGCGTCCGAGACAACGCGCGCGCCGCGGGGACCGCGAAGCAGACTCACCAGCAGCGCCGCGTAGGCCAGCGCGGGTAGCGCGGCGAGCCCGAAGCGCGCGTCGACGGCCATGGCCGGCAGCAGGACCAGCGCCGAGCCGACCCGATCGGGGGCCAGGCGTACGGTCAGCAGCAGCCCGACGACCAGGGCCAGCGCCATGGGCGCGTAGATCGGATCGGTGCTGGGGAGCGTGCCGGGTAGCACAAAGATCGTCGCCAGCGCGCACGCGGCGACGCCGACGGTGTAGGCATAGTCGCGGGCTCGCTGAGGAGACGGCAGGGCGCGCAAGCTCATAATCGACACGGTTGGCTGGTTTTAGGCAAAAAGGGCTATTGTCAAAAGAGATCGAGTTCTCCCCGCGGCGAGTCCGCCATCTGCGGTGAGAACGCCGGGCCGGGACGCGGCGGGCCGGTTGGCCCCTGTTACAACTTTGTGATGTTTCCGTATAGCGTTTGGTACAGGAGTACGATTGCCAGTCATGACCAGCCAGGCCGACACCAATGCGGCGATTTGGAAGTCCGACGAGGTCGTCAAAGCGTTCGCCGCGCAGGCCGAACAGCGCGAACGCGAGCGCGCCGACCAGTTGACGCTGCTCGCGCGGCTGCTGCCTTTCGGCCGACACGACGCCTTCACGTTCCTGGACCTCGGCGCGGGGACCGGCGCGGCGTCGCGCGCCCTACTCGCAGAGTACCCTGGCGCGTCCGCGGTCCTGGCCGACTTTTCGACGCAGATGATGGCCGAGGGTGAGAACCAGCTGGCGCCGTACCGGGGACGGTATCGCTACGTCGAGTTCGACATGCTCTCGTCCGAGTGGCCGGCCGAGATTCCCGCGCCGCTGGATGCCATCGTCTCGGCGCTGTGCATCCACCACCTGCCCGACGCTCGCAAACAGTCCATCTTTCGCGAAATTCGCCGCCAGCTGAAGCCGAATGGCTGGTACGTCAACTACGACCCGATCCGCGCGCCCGACGCGGCCATCGAGGCGAACTGGGAGCGTGTCAACGATCGGTATGACCCACAGGGTCCATTCAAACGGGCCAATCGCAGCGCTCTGGAGCAGGCGCGATACGAGAATCACGTGCGGTACATGATCCCGCTCGAGCCGCAGTTACAGTGGCTGCGCGAAGCCGGCTTCGTGGATATCGACGTCTTCTGGAAACGCCTCGACTGGGTCATCTACGGCGGCCGCAACCCTGGCTAGCGTTTCGCCTATCCGCATCGCTGCGCTCGCTGCTGGCGGAATCCAGGAAACACAACGCCGGGCTGACATTCGTAGTCAGAGACCACCGCGTCGATCGTGTCAGCGCTGGCCTCGAGGATGGCCAGCCCCAGTTCGCCGCCCTCCGCTGACAGGACCTTGATGTCGTCCTTGCGCAGCAGCCGGCCCACCGCGGCCAGGACGGTGGGCGCGTCGTCGACCAGCAGCACGGTAAATCGGCTCATGCGGCATCCTCCGCCGGCTGGGCGGCGTCTTCGGCGCGGTCCTCGAGCATCACCGAAAGGGGTTCAAGGGCGCCAGCGACGACGAACCGTTGCACGCGTTCGAGGACTTCGGCGGTCAGCGCCTGCCCGGCGCTGATGATGATCGCTCCCGACGTCGCCCGGATAGTGTCGGCGGGAACCATGCCCGGTTTCAGGTCGGCCACCAGGACGGCTAGCTCTTTGACCCGCACGCGCTCGCCGCGTAGCTCAGCCCCGAGGAGCTCGATCAGATCGGGATCGAACTCACCAACGTGGTACTGCTGCTGCAACCACTGCGTGACCGTCGCCGGCGCGCGGGCGACGTCCAGATACCCCGAGGCGAGCGCCATAATGCGGGCCGGAAACGGAATCGCGGCGCCGCCGAGCCGGTCTGGAAAGCCGGTGCCGTCGTAGCGTTCGTGATGATGCCGGATCCACAGGCCCATGTCGCCCAGGCGCTCGACATTCGACAGGAGTTTCTGACCGAGCTCAGCGTGCTGTTGCCACTGCAGTCGCCCGGCATGGGTCAACTCGGCGGGCGCCCGACGGGACAGTGACTCCGGCAAGCTCAGTAGCCCGATGTCGTGAATCATCGCCGCGACCTGAATTTTGCGGACGTCTTCGGCGGAGAGCATGGCTCGCTCCGCGAGTCGACCCGACAGACGCGCGACCTCGCGGCCGCGCGCGGCCTGATCCGGCAAGCGCTGCTCCAGGAAGGTGACGAGCAAGCGCACCGAGTCCAGCAGCGAACGCTGCAAGGAGGCGTTGGCGCTGCTCAGCTCGCTGGTCCGCTCGGCGACCAGCGTCTCGAGGCGCGTGTTCCAGTGCTCGAGCCGGACCGCCTGCTGATCGGCCAGGATGCGCAGGCGACGGTTCTCGCGGATGACCGTGTTCTGGTGGATCGCCTCGTTGATCGCCTGGCGCAGCTCATCCGGTCGCCAGGGCTTGGTACACAGACGCGAGACATGGCCCTCGTTGACGGCCCGCGCGGCGGCTGGCATGTCGGCGTTGCCGGTGAGCAAGATCCGGGTGATGTCCGGCCAGCGCGTGCTCACCGCGTGCAACAGGTCCGCACCGTCCATGCCGGGCATCGTGTAGTCAGTCATCACCACCGACACCGATTCGCCGCACTCCTCCAGCAGTGCGAGGGCCTGGTCGCCGCTGCCGGCGCAGAGCAGCCGGATCCCGTCCGGGCGAAGTAGCCGGGTGAGGGAACTCAGCACCGTCGGCTCATCGTCGATGATGAGCACCGTCGGCGTCGCCTCAAACGCCGCGGTCATCGACGCATCGTCTCGCTCGCGGCGGCCGTCAGTCGCACGGTCACGGTCGTGCCGACGCCCGGCACGCTCTCAATGTCGATCGTTCCCCCATGCCGATTGATGATGCCGTGGCACACGGCCAGACCGAGACCGGTTCCTTCGCCGACAGGTCGAGTGGTAAAGAACGGTTCGAACACGCGCGCCAGATTCTCAGGCGGGATGCCGTGGCCGTTGTCGGCGATCCGAACCGCAACCTGACCGTTCTCGGCGGCCGTGGTGACGGTGACGACGCCGCCCCGTTCGGCCAGCGCTTGCGCCGCATTCAGCAGGAGATGCACGAAGACCTGCGTCAAGTCGGACGCATTGCCCATGACGGCCGGCACTTCGGCAAAAGACCGCACGACGTGGGCGCGTTGCTTGATCTCGGTCGACGCCAGCGTCACCGCGGCATCCAGCGCGTCGTGGAGATGGATCGGGCCCATGCCTTCCGAGCCGGTTTGCGCAAAGATGGACACACTGCGGACTATTTCGGCGATCCGTTTGGCGCTGGCCGAGGACTCGTTTGTCAGCGCTGGCAGGTCCTCGAGCAGGTAGTCGAGGTCATTGACCCCGAGTCCGGCCTCGAGTGCCTCCGCCACGGCGTCGAGCGTCTTGTGAGCGCGCAGGTCGACCGCCGCCTGGCGCGAGACCAGCGCGAGCTGACCAAGGGACGCGCCATAGCTGGTCAGCACCGCGAGGTTCGAAATGATGACCCCGAGCGGCGTGTTCAGCTCATGGGCGATGCCATGCGCCAGATGCCCAATCGCGGTGAGCTTCTCGGTTTGCATGAGCCGCCGTTCGGCTTGCACGAGCGCCAGATTCAGGGTTTCGAGCTCCTGCCGTCGCTCCAGTTGTTCCGCGTAGGCGTGCGCGTGCGCTACGCCTGCAGCCGCCTGTTCGGCGAGCTCACCGGCGAGCTCGCACTCTGCCGGCCCGTACAGGCCAGGTTTGCGCGCGGCGGCGGTGATGACGCCGAGCGACACGCCGCGCCAGACCAGCGGAGCCGCGAGAAATGAGCGGATGCCCGAGCGCACGTCCAGATCGGGACGGGCCCGACCCGGTTCGGTCAGCATATCGTCGACACAGACTGGGCGGCCTTCGAGTATGGCGCGGCCGACCACGCCTGTGCCGGCGGGCACGCGCTCGCCGATAGCACCACCGATGGCGCCGCACCCGGCCCGAATCACGAGCTCCGCGCCGTCTTCGAGCAGCAAGATCGCGGTCGATTCGCTCTCGATGAGCTGGTGCGCCGCATCGACGATCGCCTTTAGCGTGCTGTCGAGGTCGAGACTCGCGGTGACCAACTTGCCGAGCCGGTACAGCGTCAGGGCTGGAAAGGCGCCGTCGGTCACATATCTACTATCGGACGCGTTCAGGCGTTCGACACTGCCATTTCTCAGCGCCGGAGCGCGACCGAGTCAGTGGCGACCATGCGGACGTGCTCGGCCAGCGGGTGAAGGGCTCTGGCGAATGGGCTGCGAGGTTGATCCTCGAGGAAAGCGCGGCCGTGATTCACGGCCTGCGTCGGTTGCGGGCCGGCGCTGGGCAGCTGGAAGATACGCCGCGTCCCGAGGACTGACGCTACGTCGTCGAACGCCAGATTGGTCGCGGAGTTGGCGCGGTTGAGCACAAAGCACATCCGGTCCTCCGAGTAGCCGAGCTTGCGGGCCACTTCGAGGAAGTGGCGCGTGTTCCGCAGGGCGCCCACGTGGGCCATCAGCACCACCACGTAGACGTCCGCCATATCGAGCACGGCGAGCATGCGATCGTCGTACGAGGGCGGTGTGTCCAACACGACCCACTCGTACAGCATGCTGAGCGAGGTCACCAGGGTACGAACGTCGTCGTCCTTGATCGCATCCGCCTGTTCCGGTCGGGGTGGTCGGGCCAGCAGGTGCACGCCACTCGAGTGTTTACCCAGCACCTGATCGACGAGTTTCGAGTCGAGCGCCTCGATATGCGGCAACAGGTCAAGGATGCTGCGCTCGTTGGTCAGGCTCAGGTGCAGGTCCGCGTCGCCGAAGAGGAAGTCGCAGTCCATGAGCACGACCGCTTCACGGGTGAGCTGACGCAGCGCGAGGGCCAGCGAGACCGCGACCAGGGTACGCCCCACCCCACCCTTAGCCCCGAAGATCGCGACACGCTTGCCCATGCGCCGCGGGGCAGCCTCGGCAACCTGACCGTTGGTGGGCGGTAGCGCCGGCTGCAGCTGGCGACCGAGCACCCGCTGGTACGTGTCGCGAATGGTTTCGAGGAGTCGGTCGCCATCGCCAAACGGCTTCAAGACGTACCCGTACGCACCCGCGATCATCGCCTTCTGGAGGAAGTCGATGCGCTCTTCGGACGTCACCATGATCACCGCGCCGAGTGGGACTTTGCTGGAGACGAGCCACGTCGCCTGGATGCCATCCAGGTCCGGCATGTGAACGTCCATGAGCACGATGTCGGGCTGCAGCTCGGTGGCGCGGCGGACCGCCTCGTGTCCCGTCGCCGCGGTGCCGACGACCACCATGTCGGCCTGCGCCCCGATGAGCTCCGAAAGCATGCCGCGGGTCATGGCGCTGTCGTCCACTACCAGGACATGAATGGGGGTTGGGCTCACGCGGCTGCCTGCTCGGTCAGTTTGCGCACGCTGCTGAGGAACTCGGCGTTGCCGAGCCGTCCCTTTGGCGCGAACGCGACGTCTGCTGTGGAGGCGGGTGCCGCGGGTCCGTGGTCGGTCATTGTCAGGAGCACCGGGACCGGGGGACCTGAGCGGCCGGCGCGCAGCGCGAGGACCAGATCTGGACCCCGCAGGTCGCGCGTCTCGACCCCGGCGACGACCAGCACATACTGCACATCCTGGGCCCGCGCCAGCGCCTCATGGCCGGCTTCGGCGGCATCGACGACAAAACCCGCGTCCTGCAGCAAGAAGGTCTCAACCTGGCGGACACTCGGAGAATCTTCGACGAGCAGCACCCGCGGCGCCGCCCCGGCGATCGGGACGCGCGGGATCAACGTCCGGGTGCAGGCCGAAAGCTCGGCCACCATTGCCAGGGTCTGGGGCGTGCTCTTCTGGGGCGTGCCGTCCGCGTTGGCGACGAGGGCCCGCAACTGGTCCACACCGCGGAACAGGACGTCGGCGACCGTCCGCTCCAGCGGGCGGTTCCCGTCCCGGAGAATGGCCAGGACGTCTTCCAGTCCGTGCGCCAGCTCGCGGAGCTCGAGGAGGCCCAGCATCGCTGCCCCACCTTTGATCGAGTGCGCCGCTAGAAACATGGCCCGCACGGGCCGCGGGTCGACCGGATCTCGTTCGAGGCGCAACAGTTGTTCGTCGAGCGTGTTCAGGTAGTCCGTGACCTCAGCCCGGAACTCGGCGAGAAACGCCACTGGGTCAATGCTCATAGCCGATACGGACTCCTCTGCAGCAGGATCGCCACGATCGCCTGCGGTGGCATGACGTGGTCAACCACACCCAGGTTGATCGCCGCGGATGGCATGCCGAAGACCACCGAGGTGGACTCGTCCTGGGCAATAGTTGTGGCCCCTGCGCGATTAAAATCTCTCAAGCCGATCGCGCCGTCATCGCCCATGCCGGTGAGCAGCACGCCGATCGCCGCGGGTCCATACTCCCGCGCCACGGACTGGAACAGGTGTGTCGCGGACGGCCGGTGGAGCGAGACGGGGGGACCCTCGTCGAGTGCGACGGTCCGCCCGCGGACCCCCATGTGTCTTCCGGGCGGGGCGACAAAGATGCCCGGCCGATCCAGGGCCTGGCCATCCACCGCCATCTCGATTGGCAGCGCGCACTGGGGGCGCAGCCAGTCGACCAGGCTGAGGGCGAAGTCTGCCGCGATGTGCTGAACGATCAACACGGGCGCGCTGAACGTCGCGGGCAGTCCGACCAGAATCGTGCGGAGCACTGGCGGTCCGCCAGTTGAGGCGCCAATGGCGACGACCTCCAGCGGCACGCCGGGTGGTGACACGGTCAGGGCCGATCGATTCTGGGCGGTGGTCGGATGCAGCCGTTCGTCAGACCACCGTCGGACCACCTTGACCTGGGCCATACTTTTGAGGGTTCGATACAGCTCCTGAGTCGCGGCCTGTCCGGCTGGACCGTGACATGGCTTCTGGAGCACGGCGAGCACGCCGGCCTCGAGCGCTTCGAATGCGAGACGTTGTTCGGCACCATACGCCCCGGCGGACTCGCCGGTGACCAGGACGATGGGGGTCGGCGTCTCCTGCAGGATCCGGCGGGTGGCTTGGAGGCCGTCCATGACGGGCATGCGCAGGTCCATGGCAATCACGTCCGGCTTCAGCAGCGCCGTCGCGCGCGCAGCGTCGGCGCCGTTGGCGGCCCAACCGATCACCGTCAAGTCGGCGTCGGCGTTGATGAGCGCGACCAGCGCGCTGCGCTGGGTGACCGAATCATCGACCACCAGGACGCGCGTGGGGAGATTCACACGAAACGACCGACCGTATCCAGCAACAGCCCCTGCTCAAAAAGGCTCTTGACGATGTAGGCATCTGCGCCCACCGCGACGCCGCGCTCGCGATGCTCTCGACCAGCCAGCGACGTCACCAGGACCACCGGCGTGTTTCGCAGGCGTTCGTCCCGCCGGATCGCCTCGGTGAGCTCGAACCCATTCATGCGCGGCATCTCGACGTCGGCGACCACCAGGTCGAAGGCGTCGCGCGGTTGCTGTTGTTGGAGCTGGGTCAACGCGTCCAGACCATCGGTCGCCACCACCACCTGGTAGCCCGCGGCCGCGAGGATGTTGCGGAGCAAGGTGCGGGTCGTCAGCGAGTCGTCCACCACCAGCAGGCGCGGTACGCGGCGCGTCTCGGCAACCCCCGCGGCCGCGCCCGACCCGAGGGCTACGGCCGCGAGCCGGGTGCCGTTGCTGAGCAGTTCCGATGGGTTCAGGATGACCACGGTCTGGCCCGAACCAAGCACGGCGGCGCCGCTCACGTTGGGGACGTGCCGCAAGGGCCAACCGAGGTTTTTGACGACGATCTCCTGCTCGCCGACGAGCTTGTCGGTCAGCACGGCCAGCCGACGCTCGCCTTGCTGCAAGACGACCAACGGCCGCCACTCGTCGGGCTGGTGGCCGTTGACCGCTGGTCGCTCCAGGACGGTGGCGAGCTCCACGACGGGGACTGGCCGCCCTTCGATTGGCACTGCGCGGCGGCCCTCGAAACTGACGATGTGCCGGTGGCGGACGCGCGCGCTCCGCTCGATCAACGTCGTGGGCAGCGCCAGGAGCTGTCCGGATTCCTCTACCAGGACAGCGCGCGTCGTGGCCAGTGTGAGCGGCACCCGCAAGGTGAAGCGGGTACCAACACCTGGGTCGCTGCGCACCGACACCTGGCCGTTGAGTTGCTGGACATGTTCGCGGACGACGTCCAACCCGACGCCGCGGCCCGACAGCTCGGTGACCACCGTACGGGTGGAGAACCCGGGCTGGAAGATGAGGTCCAGCACGGTCGCGTCGTCCAGGGCGAATGCCTGGTCGTCGGTCAGGAGCCCCTTGCGCACCGCGCTGGCCCGCAGCTGCAGTCGGTCGAGACCGGCCCCATCGTCCGACATTTCGACCTCGACGAAGCCGCCGTGCAGCGCCGCGGTCAGACGCACCGTTCCGCACGACGGCTTACCGGCCGCGAACCGCACCGCCGGTTGCTCGATGCCATGGTCAACGGCATTGCGGAGCAGGTGCATCAACGGATCGCGAATGTGCTCGAGGATTTTGCGGTCGATCTCCGTCTCCGCACCGTCGACAATCAGCTCGACTTCCTTGCCCGTCGAGCGGATCAGATCGCGCAGCGTGCGCTCGAGCAACGTCGAGACCGTGGCGATCGGCAGCAGCCGCACGGCCATCACTTCACCCGCGACGGCACGCGTGACCATCCCGAGCTGTGCCGTGTCGCGGCCGAGCTCAGCGGCGAGCTCATCGATGTGCTGCAGCAGCACCATGCTGCGCTGCTCCGCCAGCTCGACCAGATGCAGCAGCGTCTCCATCTGGCGCCCCGGGCGACTCCCGCGCCGCAAGCGGGCGCGCAAGCCGCGGGTCTTGCGCCAGTCGCGCTGCGAGGCGTCGGCCTCATCTCGCACACTCCGCAGCTCGCTCTGGCGCTGGCGAACGCGGAGGTGTGCGACCGCCAGCTCGCCGGCCTGGGCCAGCAATGCGTCGAGTTTGTCGACGGCCACGCGCACCGATTCGACCGCCGCGCGCGGTAGCTGAACCGGGGCGAGCGGGGGCTGATCCGCGTCGACGGCGTCAGCGGGCTCCGCCAGCGCGGACGCGCGCAGGCCGGCGAGGGTGTCGACGACGGCGTAGGCGTTGTCGAACCACGCGGCGGACGGCGGCTTCTCGCCGGACCCGCGCGCCTCCGCCACACTCGTTTCCAGAGCGTGCGCGGCGCGTTCCACTCCAGCCTGGGCCACCGTGCGGGCAGCCGCCTTGAGGTTGTGCGTCTCACGGAACAGGTCGCCAAACGCGGCCGCACGCAGCCCAGCGTCTGACTCGGCGCGCTCCAGGCGCAGTAGCGCCCGGTTCAGCGCCGGTACGCGCGCATTGAGCTCGGCCGAAAATGTCTCGCGGACTTGCTCTTCCCGCGAGTCAGGCTGCATCGCGATGCTCAGACCTTGTACTGCGCGACGGTGCGGGTCAGGCCGCCAGCCAGCGTCGTCAGGTGCTCGGCGGCCTTCCGAGTGTCGGCGGTCGCCGCGAGATTGTGGGTCGTGGCCTGGTTGATGTTCACCATCGCGGCGGCCACCTGCTCCATGCCCACCGAGTGCTGACGGACCGAAGCCGCGATCAGGTGGGCCGACTGCGACGCCTGGTCGATGACGTGCGCCAACTCGCCAATCGTCTGCCCGGTCTTTTCGACCAGCCGTATCCCATCGTCCACGCCGCGCGTGCCCTGCTCAGTCGACAGGACCGTCGCGTTGGTGGCGCGCTGGATGTCGCCCAGAATGGTGCGTACCTGGGCCGTCGCGGCCTTGGATTGCTCGGCCAGGTTGCGGATCTCGGTGGCGACCACGGCGAAGCCCTTGCCCTGTTCACCGGCGCGGCTGGCTTCGATCGCGGCATTCAGCGCGAGCAAGTTGGACTGGTCCGCCAGGTCGCTGACGGTAGTAATGATTTCGCCAATCTTCTGGCTCTGTTCGGAGAGTGCCAGGATGTTCTCGGCGATAGATTCGACCTTGTCGCGCAAGTCGGTCATGCCGTCGGCCGCGTGCTGGGCGGCCTGAACACCGTCGCCGGCGACTCGACTGGCCTCCTGGGCGGTGTCCGAGACGACCATTGCCATCTGGACCGCCTGCTCGGCCGAGGCTTTGACCTGCGCGACCGTCGCGGCCGTCTGGGCGATTGCCGCCGACTGCTCGCTCGCGCCCGAGGACTGTTGCGCGACCGCGGCGAGGATCTCATTGCTCGCCACCGAGAGTCCGCTGGCGCCGGCCTGGATGTCGGTGGTCACCGTGCGGAGGCGGCTCACCATGTCGCGGAAGGCGTCGGCCATCTGTCCGATTTCGTCTCCCGAGCGCACGTCGAGGGTCTGGTTGAGGTCTCCCCGGGCCAGTCCCACGGCCGCGCGCGCGACCTGGCTGACGCCGCGGGCGATGTGCCGCGACAGCAGGTAGGCGACCGCGACGACGACCACGAGCGCGAGCGCGCTCACGACCAGGATCCCGTGCGCCGCCAGATCGCTAGCGCCCGTGACATCTGCACGCTTGGCGGCGGCCGAGTCGATCTGGAGGCCGATCAGGCCCTTCAAGGCATCCACGGCCGGGCCCAGGGTGTCGCTCGCGTCGCCGTTGCGGAGCAGCGTCGCCGAGTCCATGCGTGACTGGTCAACCAGGGTGATGACCTGGCGCCGTGAAGCCAGAAAGGCCGGATAGGCCTGGTCCCAGGTCCGCATGGCCTGGCGCTCCTGGCTCGATACGTCGTAAGACGCTATTCGCCGCATCGTCTCGTCGATGAGCGCCAGACGTTGATTGTCCGCGGCGATCAATGTGGCGCGCTGACTCGCGTCGGACGAGGCATACACCACGGACATTGCCCCAAGCCGCAGCTCGTACAGCAAGCGCAACGCCGTACTCAGATCTTCGAGTTGCGTCAGCTCGTCGTCGTACAGGTTGGCGAACGCCGCCGACGAAGTCACGGTGTTGTGCCAACCGATCCCGCCGACGATGGCCAGCAGCACCAGCACGGCGCCAAAACCGGCCCACAGTTTGGCGCTAATCCCGCTGGTCATGTGGATAACTCCTGGTCTTGCGCTCATGGCTCGAACCGCCTGTCTGCCAGCAAAGCTTCGAGATCGAGCAGGACTGTCCTGGCTTCGGCAATCCCGCGTGTGGACTCACCACCCGTCAGTGCCCGATCCAGCGAATCGAGCGCGATCCGGCGCACCCCGAGCACCTCGTCGACCAGCAGCCCGACGCGCACCAGTTGGGTTTCTGCCAGGATCACGTCGCGCTGCTCGCTTCGCTCCGCCCCCGTCAGGTGTACCTCGGCGGCGCCCGACGATGGATGTGCGCTGAGGGTGTTCCTGAGGTGTACCTCGGCGGCGCCCGACGGTGGAGGTGCGCTGAGGGTGTTCCTGAGGTGTACCTCGGCGGCGCCCGACGGTGGCTGTGCGCTGAGGGTGTTCCTGAGGTGTACCTCGGCGGCGCCCGACGGTGGATGTGCGCTGAGGGTGAGCCTGAGGCCGATTGCCGCGGCGAGATCGAGCACGGTCAGGATCTCCCCCCGCAGATTCAGCAGCCCGGCCACAAACGGGGGCGTGCACGGCACGGGCGTCAGTCCGATGGCCGGATAGACCCCATGCAGCAGGCGCAGCTCGATCGCGTACTCCTCGCTGCCAAGTCGGCACACCAGCACCTCGATGGCCCGACTGGCGTCCGCGGCGGGCGGGACCTCGGCCAGCCGGCGGGCGCGGTCATTGAGCCGTGTGTCGATTGCCGCCTGTTCGGCCACGGTCGTCATCGCGTCGTGAGTCGCCGTCACGAGCGGGTCCTGTCGAGGTCCGCCAATTGCGCGTCGACCGCGTTGCGCAGCTCACGGGTGACTCCAATCCCGCCGGCGAGCGGCTGGTCGTCGGCCAATCCAGCGAGCAGGCGGCGGGCGCGGGAAAACGCTGACCGCGACCGCGATGGATCCCCGATCTGGCGATAAGCGGTACCGAGGCTGAATTGGACAAGGGCGCTCGTCTCGTCCAGAAACGCGGCTCGCCGGAGGCTATCGATCGCTTCCGCGGGGGCGCCATCGCCGAGCTGGACCATCCCGGCCTGCAGATGCACCAGTGGGTCCATTGACGCGTTCGCTGGGTTACGCCGCTGCTCCGAGGTGGCGGCAGACGGGTGCTTGACGCGGGCAGGCACTCGGGGCGTCGACGGCCGCCGGGCCGCGGCTGCCCGGGCAGGCGAGCGAGGTGGCACCAGCCTGGCCAGCTGGCGCCGGCGCCAGACCAGGGCGCCGTTCAGGGCGGTCACGTCGAGTGCCGACGCGTGCGTCGGGACTGGATCGGACGGCCCCAACACGAGCCAGCCGGCGGGATCGAGCGCTTCCGCAAACCGGTGATACAGACGCTGGGTAGCGTCCTTGCCGAAATAGATCGTGACATTGCGACACAGGATGAGGTCAAGGCGTTCGCCACCCGATACAAACGGGAACGGGTCTTCGGCCAGGTTGAGGTGGGCGAAGCGCACCATGCCGCGGATGTGATCGTTCAGCCGCCATTGCGGTGCGGTGCCCAGGCTCCGCTGCGCTCCGCCGGATAGAAGCGTGAAGAACCGCGTGCGCAGATCGAGCGGCGAGTCGCGGAACGACCACTCACCATAGACGCCCAGGCGCGCCACCTCGAGCGCGGCCCGGTTGAGATCGGTGGCCACCAGTTGGACATCCCAATCCTGAAGTCTGGGAAGCTGCTCAGAGATGAGCATCGCCAGGGTGTAGGGCTCCTCGCCGGTCGAGCACCCGGCCGACCACACGCGCAGTCGACGATCGGTCGTGTGGCGGCCAATCAGGTCGGGCAACACCACCCGCCGCAGCGCCTCGATCTGCGGTGTGACGCGAAAGAAGTGGGTCTCCCCGATCGTCATGCTGGTCGCGAGAACCTCGAGCATCTGCGGCAGCAACCCGGCCGCCAGCGCGGTGTAGAGGTCGGCTGGGTCGGTGTGCGGGCTGGTCGCGAGCAACTGCATCACGGTTTCATCGAGGTGCTGGGCCTGGCTGGCGTCGCGACCCGGCCGCAGGCCGAACTGTTGCTCGAGCAGGTGGACATAGGCCGCGTGCATCGAGGCAGTGAGTTCCGGGCCAGTCATCGCGGGCCGGTCGCGGCCTGGACGACGTGCCCGGGATCGAAAGTGGCCGGCGACAGCACCGGCACCAGCTGCCCGTCAATGCGCGTGATGAACGGTGCGCTCACCGGCCCATCGTCAGTGTCACTCACAACTTCCTCGAGCGTGGCTGCATCCACCGCCACGATCGTCTCGATGCAGTCGACCCACAGCAGATAGCGCCCGGTCGCGCTCAACAGCAGCAGGTGGTGTTCGGGGCGAGCGGCCTGCGCTGGCAGCCCCAGACGCGGCCGTGGATCGACCACGGCCAGGGTGTCGCCGTGCACGTCGAGGAGGCCCGCGACACCCGCCGGGAGGTCGGCGACGCGAGTCACGGCGGCCATCGGCAGGACGCGCTCGACATGTGTGGCCGGCCACGCGTACCGCTCCGAACCAATGCGGCCGACGACAAGCAGCCGCGTTGTCGGCGCAACCCGTGACGTCCTGCTCAATAACGACCCATGCTGTGGCGTTACTCCAGTCTCAGCAGCGGCCAGGCCGTTGTCATGAACTCCTGTCATATACGTGCGGGCGTCTAAAGAACGGCCGACGTCTTCCGATACTTGAGCGATGGACGACACGCTGTTGCGCACCGGGCTGCCGGCCCTGGCCCTGCTGGTCGTGGCCGCGGTCGCGCTCGCGCTAAACGTCCACGAGACGCTGGCTCGACGGCGGGTCAGGCGCACCCGGGCGGGCACGTCGCGGCTCGCCGACGTCGCCGAAGGCGACCTGGTGGTCGCGGTCCAGGTCTGCGCCCACGACCTGGTCGGCGCGGGCGAGACCATCCTGGCGGCGATGGCCCTGCATTCCTCGGGCGTCGGCGCGCAAATCGCGGCCGTGGCCCAAACCACCGCGACCGTGGAAGAAGTCAAAGCTTCAGCCCAGCACGCCCGGCACCTCGCCGAATCCGTCGCGACCACCGCTCGCGAGGCCGATCGCATCGCGGCCGAGGGCGTCTCGGCCATTCAGGACGCGACTGTCGGTATGACCCACATCCGCGAGCGGGTCGAGTCCATCGCCGACCAGATCCTGGCGTTGTCTGAACAGAGCCAGCAAATTGGCGAGATCATCACGACCGTTGGCGAGCTCGCCGATCAGTCCAACATGCTCGCACTCAACGCGGCCATCGAAGCCGCTCGGGCCGGCGAGCACGGGCGCGGGTTCGCCGTCGTCGCCCAGGAGATTCGCGTCCTGGCCGAACAATCGAAGCTCGCGACCGCTCAGGTCCGGACGATCCTCTCCGACATCCAGCGCGTCACCAACGCCGCGGTGATGGCGACCGAGCAGGGCACCAAGGGCGTCGATGCCGGCGCCAGACTCATCGACCGCGCCGGCGCGACCATCACCGGGCTGGCCGACGTCATTCAGGACGGATCGGCTTCCGCACAACAGATCACGGCCGCCGTCCAGCAACACTCGCTTGGCATGGATCAGATCGTGGCCGCGATGATCGACATTCAGGGTGTGACCGAACAGAACGGCATGGCCGGCTCGGCTTCGCGTCAGGCAGCCGACTCACTCATCGAGCTCGCGCGTCGGCTCAACCTCAGCGTCGCGCGCTATCACGCGACGCCAACTGCAGCTTAGGGCCGGTCGTCGATCAGCGCCGCCGCGGCGGTGCTGGATAAACCCGCGCGTTCGACCAGGTTCTCGGTGATCGTCCGCGCGAACGCGGGTTCAGTCCGAATGAGCTCGCGCATCTGCACCGCCGAAATCTCGATCACCACCGCGTCGGTCAGGACGTGCACGGTGGCGCTGCGCGGGGACTCGAGCAAGGCCGACAATTCGCCCACGTGCGCGCCCTTGCCGACCCGAGCCAGGAGCATGTCGCTGCAGGGCTGCATGCGAAGCACGCGCACCAGACCCGATTCGAGCACGTACATCGGCCCGGGTGGGTCGAACTGGCGCACCAGGAGCGCCCCCGCACGCAGACGACGCCGATGGCCAATCGCGGCCAGCTTCTGTAGGGTTGATGCCGACGCGGTTGGCTTGTTGTTCATCGCGATGAGTATCGGCAGTTCCGCTTAGAGCGGGAGACTGACGACGAAGCGCGTACCCCCGTCATCGGGAAACTCGGCGCGGATCTGGCCGCCGTGCAACTCGACGATCTCGCGGCTGATGTGCAGGCCGAGGCCCATGCCGCTCTGGTAGCCGTCGCCGTGCGCTTGATAAAAGCGCTCGAAAATCTGGTCCCGCTTGTCGGGCGGAATCCCGACGCCGTGATCGCGCACCGCCAACTCGACGTTTCCGTCGGGACTCCGCAGCAGATGCACCTCGACCTCAGCATCGTCCGGGCTGTATTTGATGGCGTTGTCCAGCAAGTTCGTCAGCACCTGCTCGAACCGCAATGTATCCGCATTCGCCCTGAGCGATGGCGGACCGTCGAAGCTGATCGGGTGCTGATCGCTCCAGTCACGGGCGTTGCGGACGGCTTGTTCGACCAGCCCGGCCAGATCGGTGGTTTCTGGCTCGAGCCGGAGCTTGCCGGCCTCGAGCCGCGACAGATCGAGCAGTTGACCGACCAGCCGGGCCAGCTTGGCAGCCTGATCGTTGATGGCCTCGAACGTGCGCACTGCTCGTTTAGGCTCCAGGTGCCCCTGGCGGGTGAGCCGGCGCAGCGCAAGCTGGGCTTGCCCCGACAGCACCATGATCGGCGTCCGGAGCTCGTGGGAAGCCGTGGCCAGGAACTCATCTCGAGATCGCAGCGCGGCTTCGGCCGCGGCGCGCGCGACGCGTTCCGCCTCCAGGGCCAGCCGCAGTTGACCTTCGGCGCGCTTGCGCTCGGCAATCTCCGCTTGCAGTGACTCGGCCTGCTGCTGCAAGACGGCGACGGCGCGCAGCCGGTCGTCCTGATCGGCCAGGGAGGAATAGCTCTCCGCGGGGACGACGCGCGAGTGCTCCTCGCACACGTCGCCAAGCAGCTCGGCGAGCGCCTCACCGCCAAACCGATCCATCGGGTAGCCACAGAACAGTGAGAACGGGTGCCGGTGCTGCAGGTCGTTCCACAACTGTTCGAGGCGAATGGTGGCCACGTGGTTGCCCGACCCCGCCAACAGCGCAACCATCTCGCCGTAGATCCGAACGCGCCGCTGACCGGCCGCCGCCCCGACGACCAACGAGCCAACCACGTCCTCGAATCGGCCCGCGTCGGGCTTGGCGTCGTCCATAAAGCGGGCCAGGGTCTCGGCCGCATCCAGGCTCACGTACTGGCCGGCAGCGCGCGCGGCCCCCAGGTCAAATCCCTGCGCCGTCAGGGCGTCTTCAAGGCGCGCTAGATGGACGTTCGTCGCCACCACGATACCGGCGTTGCCCGTCCGCAGCGCGGGTCCAATAAATTCACTGACGGCGTCCAGCAGGAACTCGTCAGATTCGTAAAACTGGACAAAGTGCTCGGTCGCAGTGCCAAGTGCGCCATCCGCATCGGAACGCCGATCCGCGTCGGTGTGCGGGATTGACCACGACCGATAGCCCGAGGGTCCAATCTGGACCGGCAGCCGTTCGAGATCCTCGCGTTTGATCCGCGCGGTCCGGTGGCCGAGGCGCACCACTGAGAGGCGGCCGGCGCGCACCCAACGCCAGATGCTGACGCGGCTGACGCCGAGCAGTTCGGCCGCCTGCGAAATGCTGTAGTAGGCGCGGGCCGGCGGGGAGCCAGCTACCTCGAGCGCGACGGCCTGGGATGCGTCGCTAAGCGTAACCATGGGTTGCGTAGCGTAACACCGCGGAGGTGTTCAGCGCCAGTCGAGCCGAAATAGATCGCGATCGCCGCGGTCCCCAGGTGCAGGATATTGTCCGGGTCGAGCAAGCGCCCGATGGCCAGGAACCCCAGCACCCCGGCGAAGCCCAGCACCGCCAGCAGGGCGTACGTGATACCCAGCAGCAGATTGGCCGTCTTCGCCCAGGCTCTGACCTGGGACGCGACGAGCCAGACCACGCCAACCGCAAGGTGCAGCAAGTTGTGCAGCGTGTTCACCGCAAAGATGATCAGCACGCCGTCGCGGCCGCCCCCGGCGACGTCCGACCTGGTCACCGCGAAGCCGACAATCCCGACCAGTAAGTAGACGACCCCCATCGCCAATGCAAACAGTTGGGCCGGCGTCCTGGCGCCAGCAGCTTGCCCGTACGGCATGTGGTACCCCCCAGTTGCTTTCAATCATCGGGGACCGGCCGCCGCCGCCGCCGCAATTCACGCCGCCCGACGGCGCGGCAAGCGGGTTTCGGCCAGCCGCGCCGACAGCGCCGCGGCGTCGAGCGGCCGATCGAAGTAGTAGCCCTGACCCAGGTCGCAGCCGAGCGCCCGCAACACGTCTGCCTGCTCCGGCTGTTCGACACCCTCGGCGACCACGCGCAACTTCAGCGTTTTGCCGAGTTGAATGATTGCCCGGGCCAGGCCCGCGCGATCCGACCGATCGGTGATGCGGTCGACGAATGACTTGTCGATCTTGAGGATGTCGAGCGGGAACCGTTGCAGGTAGCCCAACGACGAATAGCCGGTTCCGAAGTCGTCCAGTGCCAGCAGCAGGCCCTGCGCCTTGAGGGCGCGCAGGGTACTGGTGCTGGCTTCGAGGTCCTGCATCATCACGCTCTCGGTGATCTCGAGGACCAGACTCTCCGGCGGCAAGCTCCAGGCCTGCAACAGCCCGGCGACGCGATCGATGAGCTCAGGATCCTGAAACTGCCGCACCGAGAGGTTCACGCTCATCGACAGCGGCGCATCGTCCGGGTATTGCGCGTGCCACACCTCCGCCTGCTTGCAGGCCTGTTCCAGCACCCAGCGTCCAATGGGCAGGATGAGCCCGGTGTCCTCTGCGAGCGGGATGAACTCGCCTGGGGCGATCAAGCCACGTTCGGGATTCTGCCAGCGCACCAGGGCCTCGACGCCCACCATCTCTCCCGTCTCGAACAGAATCGTCGGCTGGTAGTGGACGACGAACTCCTCGTGCTCGATCGCACGTCTGAGACCAGCCTCCATTTCGAGACGCTCGAGGGCCTGGACGTGCATGCCAGGTTCAAAGACCTCGTAGCGGCCCTTGCCCTGGCGCTTGGCTTTGTACATCGCCACGTCCGCGCTGCGCAGGAGCTCGTCAGGGCCCTCGTCCGATCGGATGGCGAGGGCGATGCCGATGCTGCAGCTGATAAAGACTTCGCGACCCTGCACGCTGAAGGGCAGGCGAAAGAGCTCAGCGATCCGCTCAGCCGCTTGGGACGCGGCGTCTGGGGCAGACACTTCGCACAACAACAGCGCGAACTCGTCGCCGCCGAATCGGGCGATCGTGTCACCGCCCCGGACGCACGTCCGGAGTCGCTCGGCAACGATCATGAGCACCTCGTCACCGACCGCGTGGCCCAGGCTGTCGTTGACGGTCTTGAAGTTGTCGAGATCGACGAAGAGCAAGGCGATTCCGTCGTGCTCACGGCGGGCGCGCTCGAGGCCCTGTTCGACGCGGTCGCGAAAGAGCACGCGGTTGGGCAGGTTGGTCAGCGGATCGTGGAAGGCCTGATGCGCCAGCTGGTCCTCGAGCCGTTTGCGGTCGCTGATATCGCGGGTAGTCAGCACCAGGCCGCCAACATTCACATCGTCAAGCAGATTGTTGATCAGGGTTTCGACGTGCCTCCACGTACCATCACGATGCTGCGCCCGGTACTGGATTGGTGGGGCAACGCCCGGCCGGAGCGCGGTCTCAGCCAGGAAGGCGGTCACCTGTGGCAGATCTTGCGGGTGCAACAGCTCGAACAGCGCGGTCCCGATGTGGAGGCTGGGCGAGTACCCGAGGATGCGTTCGATTGACGGGCTCTGATAGCGGATGGTGCTGTCGGCGTCGATGATCCGAATGACGTCTGATGAGTTCTGGACAAGCGACCGAAAGCGGGCTTCATTCTTGCGGCGGTGCAGGTCCGCCGCGCGCTCACGGGCCTCGAGTGCCCGCGTGACCTCTTCACCAAGGGCCTCGAGCGCGTGCCGGTTCTCGCCGAACAGACCCGCGTCGCGCACCGACTTGCCTTCGGCGCAGCCGCTGGCTAGCAGGGCGAGGCTCGCGTCGAGCGCGGCCGCGTAGATCCCGGTCTCGTCGACCGCCACGCTGAGTGCCGCGCGGGCAACCTCGAGCGTGCGGTCACACGCCGCCGCGCGGCCGTTGCGGGTCAGTGTCACTGCCAGGAACTGCATCAACCCAGCCACGAGCAGGACGCCCGGTCCCTGCTGCCAGACTTCGGGACGCAACAGACTGTCCGGCCCGGCGGCGGCCGACAGGGCCACGCCGCCCAGGTGGGCCGCCAGATAGACGAGCGAGACGCCCAGGGCGTCCTTCACCGAGCCATACAGCGAGCGGAACGCGAGCGCCATGTACAGGACGCCCAGGATGTCGAGGGGGTCATTCAGCGCCAGACCCAACACGAGCAGTGCGGCGCCTTCGGACACGCAGCCCGCGACCGAAAAGCCGCCAGCGGCGTACCCACGCAGCCAACGCCAACCCAGCCAGGCCAGAGCGAGGCTCGCCAGGGCGTCTGGCACCAGGCCGCGTGTGCCGAATAAGAAGACGGTGCCGATCAGGCGCGCGCCGACGAGCAGGACCACCAACAGCGCGGCCCAGCGGACGAGACTGACCAGCTCGCGGGGTGGTCCGATGCGATCAAACGTGAGGCTCGCACGGGCGCGGGCAAGCAGTGGCATCTCTCTTCGAGTATCGGGAGCCCCCTGCGTTCGCGTGAGTCTCGGAAGGACTCCCCTGAATGGGGGGGCCCAATGGCAGCGCGGACCGGGCCTATCGGCTCTGCGGTCAACGTTTCCGGTCGCCCAATGTAATCCATCTGGCGCAAAGTTGGCATCCCTTGCAATCTACGCTGAAAACATCGTCCACGCGACACTCCCTACATACCCCTGAAGACCTTCGGCGAGAGCCGAGTTATCCCATCTGGATGCGGCTGCGCGATGGCGACGTCAGCGCCCGCGGCGAGCTGGTGGTGCGCTATACAGCGCTCGTCAAATACGTTATCGGGCGGATGGCCATCAGTCCCTCCGGCGCCATGGATGCCGATGACGTACTGGCGGCGGGGACGATCGGCCTGTTGCACGCGGTGGATCGCTTCAACCCCGACCAGGGAGTCCGCTTCGAGACCTATGCGCTGCAGCGCATCCGGGGCGCCATCATCGACGCCATTCGTTCGCTCAGCCCGATCTCGCGCACGGCCCTGCGACGCATGCGACTGCTCGAGGAAACGACGGCCAGCCTGGCGCAACACCTCGGTCGTGCGCCCACCCGCCAGGAATTGGCCCACGAGTTAGGCGTCGCTCGGGCCGAGCTGGGGCGGATGCTGGTGCAGTCCGCGCATATGGTCGTCTCGCTTGACGGCGGCAACGAGGACGACAGCGACGCGCCGTCGATGCGCGAGCTGCTGCACGATCCCGACGCACCCGCCATCGACGACGAGCTGTTCGAGCCGGACGAAATCGTGAGCCGCTTGAGCTCGGCCATGGAGTCGCTCTCGGAACGCGACCAGTTGGTGTTGAACCACTACTACAAGCAGGAGCTGACGCTCAAAGAGATCAGTCGCGAGATCGCCGTGTCCGAGTCGCGCGTCAGCCAGATCCGTTCGGCGGCCGTTGAAAAACTCAGCGTCCTGCTGCGCGATAGCCAGCCAGCCTGGGCAGCGTAA
>DATGER010000129.1:0-29004 GCA_035309865.1 Chloroflexota bacterium | reverse complement strand
TGGCGCGCAGGCCGTGCAGGTGCATGCGGTGGTCCGCGCGAGCGGGTCCACGATAACGGCGGATGTGCCGCTGAAGTTGACCACGGCAGGACCCGCCCAGCAATTGAAGATCGAGTTGCGCGCTGACCGCCAGCAATGGTGCGCGCGCGCCACGGATACCAATGGTCGCACGGCCCCAGGGCCATTGCTCATGGTCATGACCGGGCGGGCCGTGAACACATCCCAGCAAACCACGATGTACGCGCAAAGTCCGAACGTCAGTACCAATTCCGACGGCGTAGCGGGAGGGCGCCTGTCATCCAACATCCCGGCCGACGGATCGATGACAGTGTCGGTATTCGTCGGGGGCGAGAATTATGAGACTACGAAAGCGGAGACGACGATTTCGCTCTAGTTGCAGTAATGGCGCTCTAGCGACGTCGAGCACGCGCGGCCAACTTATGCTTTCGTTCGCGCGTGCGTTGACGTTAGTGACGCGAACCACAAGCGGAGAAGAAGCAATCCGAACGGAAGCCCTAGCCAATCATCGGCTTGTGATCGGCCAACTTATGGTTCGACCGCGGCCACTTTTCGAGTTAAGTGACATTCGCGATCCTCTTTAATTGCACCGATGGGATTCCGATAAGCGGCCGCTGCTCGACAAGCGAAATGCCTCTCTTTTCCCTGGGATCGCACGGGAGCGAGCGCAGCGAAGCGGGGAGCACGAATCTTAGCGCTGAGTTCCCTAAATACCAGGCCCTATCGCCGGGACCGGCCGATCACGGGACGGCGGCGCGGACAGGGGCGCGAACTAACGGAACTCACCACTTAGCGTGATGGCAGTGCAGTCAGGAATCGCTTGCTCCCGCGCGGCAGCAGTCATTCCCTCGGGACTTGCAATGGAGCGAGCGCAGCGACGCGGATGAGCGCGGATCTCAGCGAGAGGCGGCGCGTGCGGGAATCGCTTCGGTAAACTCGAGGTCGCGGCGAAACTGGCTCATATAGAGGGCGTAATAGAAGCCGCGGGCGGCCAGGAGTTCATCGTGCGTGCCGCGTTCGATGATCTGGCCGTCTTTGAGCGCGATCACCTGATCAGCGTGGCGGATCGTGCTCAGGCGGTGAGCGATGACGAATGAGGTGCGGCCGCGCAAGAGCTCCTCGAGCGCGGTCTGGATCAGCCGCTCCGTGCGCGTGTCCACCGACGAGGTGGCTTCGTCCAGGATCAGAATGCGCGGATCGGCGAGCGCCGCGCGCGCGATCGCCAGCAATTGACGCTGGCCCAGGCTGAGTCCACTGCCGCGCTCGCCGAGGACGGTCTGATAGCCCTCGGGCAAGCGATCGACGAAGGTATCCGCACGCGCCAGGCGCGCGGCGGCGATCACTTCGGCGTCGGTGGCGGTCGGCCGTCCATAGCGAATGTTATTCATCACCGTGTCGCTGAACAGGAACGAGTCCTGGAGCACGGTGCCAATCTGCGCCCGCAGGCTGCGGGCGGTGACCGCGCGCACGTCCGTCCCGTCGATCGTGATGGATCCCGAAGTGACGTCGTAGAAACGTGCAATCAAATTGGCCATCGTCGTCTTGCCGGCACCGGTCGGTCCGACGATCGCGACCATCTGCCCCGGCTCGGTGGTGAGATTGAGATCCCGCAGCACGGGCTGGCCAGGCTCGTACTCCGCCCAGACTCCGTCGAAGACGACCCGACCCTGAATGGGCGGCATGGTGATAGCCGTGGGCGCGTCTTGCAGGTCAGGCACCAGGTCCAGAAAGCTGAAGATGCGCTCGCCGCCGGCGATGGCGCTCTGCAGGTTGGTCCACATGGCCGAAATCTGTGAGATCGGCTGGTTGAAGCGCTGGGTGTAGGCAATGAACGCCACGATCAAGCCCAGCGACACCGTCGTGCCGAACCAGCTCTGCCCGTTCAGCAGGACCAGGCCGCCAACCCCAGCGACCAGCGCGACGGCGACGTAGCCGAGCGCCTCCAGGGTTGGCTGGAGCGCACTGGTAAAGGCGACCGCGCGAATGCTGGCGTCCCGCGAAGCGGCGTTCGACTCCGAGAAGGTTTGAATATTCTGTTCCTCGCGATTAAAGGCCTGGGCCTCGCGGACCGAGGACAGGTTCTCCTGCAGGCTGGCGTTGACGTCGCCAACGCGGCTCCGCACCTGGCGAAAGGCCTTGCGGGCCTGGCCCGAAAACCAGGACGTGGCGCCAAACATCACCGGCGTCACGGCCAGCGCGACGATCGCCAGCGCAAAGCTGTCGCGGAGCATGTTGTAGGCGATCCACACGATCAGGAGGGAGCCCTGGATGACGCTGATCAGCGGAAAGGAGATGGCTTGCTGGATCGTGTCCGCGTCGTTGGTGATGCGGCTCATCACGTCGCCGGCTTCGTGCTTGCTGTAGTAGCCGAGCGACAGACGATGGATGTGCGCAAAGACCTCGACGCGGAGCGCCCGCAGGACGCTCTGGCCAGCGTAGGTCATCAAGAAGAACTGCAAGCCCGTGATCAGTGAGCTGGCGACGAACATGCCGACGATCAGTGCGACGAGCCCGCCGAGCCCGGCCGCGTACTCCGCCGGGGTGGCCTGGGAACCCAGCGTCGAATACCAGCAGTGGGCCGCCGACGCGTTGGCGACAGTCGTGGTCGCGGCCTCCGGTGACAGGTAGCAGTCCACCGCCTGGCCCATCAGGTTGGGAATACTGACCTGCAGATACGTCCCGACAACCACCAGCGCCGCCACGCAGAGCAAGATTGGCGTGAAGCGGCGAAAGTACTGCGCGAACCGACGCAGCGTCTCGCGGACGGCCGTCGGCTTGCGCACTTCGCTCTGGAGCAACCAATCGCGCGGTCCACCCCCGATCATCGGCCGACACCCGCTTCGCCTGCCTCGTGCAGGGCAACAAGACGTGGGCCTGCCGCGTGGAGCGCAGCGGCACGCGGGACCACCTCGGGTTGCTGGCGAGCGTTCGACGAGTCGTCCACGAGCTGCGAGCTGTAGATGTCGGCGTAGATCTCGGACGACTCCAGGAGTTCCGCATGCGTCCCGTGCGCGACGATGCGACCCTTGTCGAGGACCAGGATCTGGTGGGCATTGAGGACGGTGCTGATGCGCTGCGCGATGACGAACGACGTGCGTCCGACCATCAACCGGTCGAGCGCGTGCTGGATCTGGGACTCGGTGGCGAGATCGACACTGCTCGTCGAGTCGTCCAGGATGAGGATGCGCGGACTCACCAGGAGAGCTCGCGCGATCGCGATGCGCTGCTTCTGGCCACCACTCAATGTGGAGCCGCCTTCACCGACCGGCGTTGCGTAGCCGAGCGGAAACTCGCTGATGAAGGCGTGGGCCGCCGCGGCGCGGGCGACGGCCTCGATCTCGGCGTCGCTCGCCTCGGGCCGGCCGTAGGCGATGTTCTCGCGGATCGTGCCGGAAAACAGCGTCGTTTCCTGGAGGACGATGCCGATATTGGCGCGCAGACTCTCGACCGCCACGTCGCGCACGTCGTGGCCGTCGACGAGCACCCGACCTTCGCTCACGTCGTAAAAGCGCGGCAGGAGATTGATGATGGTCGTCTTGCCACTGCCGGTGGCGCCCAGGAGCGCGATGGTCTGGCCAGGTTCGGCCACGAACGAGACGCCGTTCAGGACGGCATCGCCGCCTCTGAAGTAGCGGAAGGTGACATTGTCGAATTCGACGGCGCCACTGATCTCCGCCAGCTCGAGCGCGCCTGGCTTGTCCTGGATCTCGTTTCGGGTGTCCAGAATTTCGAAGATGCGCTGGGCTGAGGCCGACGCCTGAGACATCAGGTTGATGATGAAACCCAGCTGCCCCATCGGCATGAAGACGTACGCCAGGTACAGGCTGAACTTCTGCCATTCGCCCAGGGTCAGCTTTCCATTGATGATCTGCGTGCCGCCGAAGTACAGGATCGCCGCCTGACCGAGATTGGCGATGAGGAAGATCACCGGAAACAGGAACGAAAAAATTCGGGCGACCTTCAATTGCTGGGCCAGGACGGCGTCGGCCGCGGTGCGGAAGCGGACCTGCTCTTCGGGTTCGCGGGCAAACGCCTTGATCACCTTCAGCCCGGCGACGTTTTCTTGCAACACGGTGTTCAGTGCGCTCAGGCGGATCTGCGCCGCCATGAACAGTGGCTGCGCCATCCTGCCAAACACGAAGAACACGGAGAACGCGATGGGCAGAATCGGCAGGATCACCAGCGTCAGCGCCGGATTGGTGAACCACAGCACCAGCAGCGTGGCGACCAGCAGCACCACTGACTGGAGGGCGACGACCAGGCCCTGCCCGATGAACAGCCGGACTTTCTCGACGTCGTCGGTGGCGCGGATCATCAGTTGACCGGTCTGGTTACGATCGTGGTAACTGAACGACAGGCGCTGGATCTTGGCGAACAGTTCGTTGCGGAGATCGAAGGCGACGTTCTGCGAGACGCGCTCGGCGTTGTACTGCTCGCCGAACGCGAAGACCGCGCGCACGACGCTGAACACGACGATCGCGAGCATGGCCGCGACGAGCGCCTGGGGCCCGCCGGTCTGCCCGGTGCCGCCGCGCACAACCGCGTCGATAATGTTCTGCACGAACTGCGGCACGACCAGTTGCGCCGCCGTCGCAACAAACAACGAGCCGTACGCCAGCAGCGCCAGGCGGCGGTGGCGGCCGACGTACCGGATGGCGCGCAGCAGCATCCCGGAGCTCGGACCTTGCCGTCGGCGTCGGGCGGGCGCAGCGCGGGTGGTCACCGGGGGGATTATGCTGGTCGGCCTCACTCGGCGCGGACCTTTTCGGTGTCTTGTGCTCGAATGATCGAGGCGAGCCAGGCGGGGGCACCGTTCGGCACGATGCCGATTTCGAAGGTGGCTGGCGTGATGGAGTCGACGTGCCAACCGACGCCGAAGCTGGCCCGGATCTCGGCCTGGCTCACCCGTCGCGGACCGCGCGCACCCGGCACGCGTTCACTGAAACACAACAGGTAGTAGTGGCCGAGCGGCGCCACGACGGCGCGCAGACTGTCGACGTAGCGCGACCGGTCAGCGTCGTCGAAGACGTGGAACAGGCCGCTGTCGAGGACGGTGTCGAATTGCTCGCCCAGCGCGGGCAAGTTCAGGGCGTCCCAGACGAGAAACCGAACGTCGAGTGGCCGACCCGGCTGGCCTTCGGCGGCCTGCTGGCGTTCGGCGGCCTTGCACTCGGCCAGGTGAATGGCGGTCGGCGAGGCGTCGATCCCGGTGACTGGCAGCCCCAGGGCCGCCGCCATGAGCGCGTGCTCGCCCGTGCCGCAGCCGCTGTCCAGCACTCGCCCGCGGAGCGCGCCGGATTCCGCCAGGTGCTGGAAGGCCGGCTGTGGACGGCCGATGTCCCAGGGCGGCGGGGCCCCGGCGTACAGGGCATCGAAGTGCTCCGGGCCGCGGCTGGCGCGCGGTTGAGTCGACTCGGTTGCGAGCGGAGAGTCGACGAGCAGGACCCGGTGGAGGGCCATCAAGCGATCGCGGCCGGCCTGGGAGACCCAGCGGGTGCCGTCGCTGCGCTTTTCCAGCAGGCTTGCGGCGTAGTAGCCGGCCATACCCCGGGGATCCATGCCAGCGCGCCGGGCGATCACCCGGATTTCCTCGTCGCTGACCCCGCGCGCCTGCTGCTCGTTGATGGCCGCGACCGACTGCAGCACCTGGTGCATGCTCCGGGCAGTGCCTGGCGCGGGCGCCCCGCCAGCGCTCACGACCTCCTGAGGCAGCCCGCGGTCGATCTCGTCGGCGAAGGCGCGGGCGGCGGCCGCCAGCGCTCGCGCGAAAGTGATATCCATTATCTTGGAAGATACACGAATGTTCTTACAAGATCAAGGCAGTCTTCTCGAGGTGTGTCCGCCCGTTGCGCGGGGCCGCTGGAGATTCGTCGTCGTCGTCGTCGAGCCGCGCACGGCTGCTGGTGCTGACCAGCGGCTCGAGCTCCGGCGATGCCTCCACGTGAAAAGCGGTCCGGGCATCGCCGTGGAAGAGCAGCACGTCGCCTTTGCGGCGTTTCTGCCCGCTCAGGAAGCGCACTTCACGCGGGTTCAGGCTGAACACGTCGGCGACCGCCGCCAGGCTGCTGCTGCGCATCCGCAGCAGGGCAATCGTGCTGACGTTGTCGAGCACGGCCACGCGGACCGGGTCGGCCAGAAAGTCGCGCACGGCCTGCGTGATGGTCACCAGTCCGAGCTGGTACTTGCGGGCCCGGCGCGCCACGGTCTCGAGAAAGCTCGGGTCCAGCGACCACGCCTCGTCGACCGCCAGCAGACGCGGGCGCGGACTTTGCCGCGCGCGGTTCCACATATACGACGTCAGCAGGTGTGAGGCAGCCCGACCAAGTGGTCCGGTCAAGCCACCGGTGTTGAAGACGACCAGGGCGCTGTCGAGCCGGACGTTGGTCGGGCCGTCGAACAGGCCGGCCTGGGAGCCGTGGACGAACGGCCACAGGCGGGCCGCCAGTTGCGCACACACGCTGCCGCCGCCCTCCAGGTCGGCGTGGAGATCGGCCATGACCGGAAATGCGCGGCCGGGTTCGGCCGCGACCCGTCGGTAGGTCTGGTAGAGCATGTTGTCCAGGATCGACCGCTCGTAGCTGGCCAGATGCTGGCCTGGCTCGGCCAGCAAGAGGTCCAGCAGGACGAGCAAGCTCGACACCTGCTCGGCGAGCGGATTTGGCGTCCACTGGTCCCTGGGTGGCAGCTCGAACGGGTTGATGCGGTGTTCGCCGCCGGCCCCGAGGCGGACGTACTGACCACCCAGCGCCTCGCACAGGATCTGCCATTCACCTTCGGGGTCGATGACGAATGCCCCGGCGCCGCGCAGGACGCAACGGGCAATGAGCAGCTTGATGAGATAGCTCTTGCCGGCGCCGGATTTCGCGAACACCGCCCAGTTCCAGTTGTCGAGCGACGGATCGAAGGGGTCCGGCGCGACCAGTTGATTCTTGCCGAGGCTGAACCCCAGGCGGACTCCCGATGGACTCGACAAGCCGGAGCCACCGAAGGGGAACATGGTGGCCAGTGAGCTGGTGTCCATGTTCTGGCGGACGCGCAGCAGGTCGGTGCCGAGCGGCAGCACGGTCCGCAAGCCGGTGTCTTGCTCGAGGGCGGCGACACGAGCATCGGCCAGCAAACGGTCGAACTCCTGTTGCACCCGGGTGGCCAGGCCGTCCGTCTCGGCGGCGGCCGCGGCGGCGTCGGCCGCGCGCGAGCGCACCGACACGTACAGCGCGGCCGAGAACACGCGATCCTCGCCGCGCCGCAGGCGTTCTTCGAGTTGGGTCAGGTCCTCGAGCGCCTGCACCTGGTCGCCATCCGCACGGTTGCCTTTATCGACCGCGATATTGATCGAGCTCTGGTGCTGGCCAATCAACGAATTGATGCGGCGCACGGCCGGCCCGGTTTCCTGAGGTTCCACGTGCACCGCGACGTCGGCGGGCAGGTCACCATTGGTAAAGGCGTCCAGCCAGCCCGGCCAGACATGCCGGGGGTAGCCCATCAGCGCAACGGTGCGAATGTGCTGGCCATCGACCACGACGCTGGTGCCGCTGGTTTCGAAGGCCGTCGGCGCAATCAGATCGCGCAGCTGGGGCATGCCCTCGGCAAGCACGTCCCGATCGTGCCCCCACCTCCACGGCCACAGGCGACGGATCCGCGCGGCAAACGTCATCGGTGGTTCACGACCAGTGTCACCGTCGGGCCCGAGTGAGCACCGGCTTTGGATAACTGGTCTCGAGCGAGCGTCGGTACAGGCGGGAACGCTCCTCCTGGTAGCAGGCGTGGTACAGCGCGAGCAAGCTGGCCTCGTCCATGACCCGCAGGGTCACGCCGCACGGCTCGAGGTTGCGTTCGATCTCGGCGCAACGCGCCCGCAACTGATCGGCGACGGCCCGGTCCGGCAGGGGCCGACGCAGCGGTGCGCCAAGGACAGGCACCCCGGCCAGCACTCGCAACACCCCCGGACGAGGCGGGAACGGATCGGCGGGCACGACGATGAAGTAGCGCCGCTGGGTCGGCCGGTGCAGCCGCGCCTGTTCCAGCCAGAACTCATCCTCCAGGTCGGTCAGCCGGCTCAGCGCCGGCGGCAGCGGCGGTCGCGTGGCGCGTTGGGCGTCCACGTACTTCGCCATGTCAAAGGGCGCGGCGCGGACCGCGAGCTGGATGGGATACCGCAGCGTGTTCAGGAATGCCCCGAACGCGTCGGCGATTTCTTCACTCTCTTCGTCGTCGGAGAGCGAGGTATCGACGGCGAACACCTCGCAAACGGCGCGGCGACTCCCGTCCGCCAGGCGCACCACACCGCCGCGGACATCGGCGGGTTCGACGTGCTGCAGCTGGGCCGAGCGAAAGCGGCGGCGGCTCGGGGGCCGACCATCGCCAGCCAGTCTGGTTGGCGGCGCCACCGGTCGCGCCCAGACGGTGCGGCGCGGCACCGCCGTCAGCCGCAACACCGCCCACAGCCAATCGTCGACGCCCTTGCCGGCGATGACGGGGCAGAACGCGAGGGCGACGAGCATGACGGCGCCAGCCGCGAACGGCGCGCTGTCGTCGGGCAGGCTCATCCAGACCCATGCCGACCACAGGCCGAAGAACCCCAGGATTTTCAGATGGCGCCAGGTAACCGGGAACAGCGGTAGCGGGAGAACGGTATCGGCGACTCCGAGCTTGGTCGGAATCTCACGCAACCGCGGCACAGGTCAGTGGGGGACCGCGCTCGCCAGCCTGGCAGCGATTTGATTGGCCAGAAAGACCACCGTGAGCCCGCCGGCGGCACCGATCCAGGTGCGTTTGGCGTGCTCGAAGCCGCTATGTCCGCCGGTCAGCCACTGATAGCCGCCGATCAGGACGAAGAATGCGCACACGATGACGGCCACCGTGGTGCCGATCTGGATGAGGGTAGTGAAAATCGACTGGATCGCAGATTCCATTGCAGCGCTCCTTGTGAACGGGGTCCCAGAATTGGCGCGAAGAACAGCTAACCGGGTAATCCTCCTCTCGACACTGGTCCGACCCCGACGCGCCGTACGGCCCCGCCGAGCGCGGTCCGGGCGGCTGCACCGGCCCCGCCAAGTGCGGGGATCACCAACCGGGCGGTGGACGGCACGGCCAGCGGGCCGCCGTACCGGAAACCAAACGTCATGTTGGCAAACCAGTCCGGCATCTGGAGTGCCACCAGGGCCACGGCGGCGCCAATGAAGTAGTCCCAGGGTGCGGTGTCGTGGCCGACCAGGACCGCGGTGCCGACGCGCAGGACCGCCAGGGTCAACGGCTGGCCGAACAGATTCCCGAAGAACTGCCGAGCCCAGGCCGCCGACACAAACGCGAGCTGAGGAACGGTGAACAGGATCAAGGCCACGGGTGCAATGGCCAGCAGGATCAGCAGCCACACCACCCGCACCGCGAACTTCAAGAACAGCCACAGCAGCACGATGGCGTAGAGCAGCGCGGCCGCCAGCTGAATGGGATCGAACCCGGTCGGCCACGGCAGCAGCATCGAACCGAGTGACACCGACATGATCGAAGCGTTCAGCGCGTTGACCAGGTCGATGAGCCGCGCGCTCCAGAACAGCGCGGTCGCGCCCGCGGTCACGGCGAAGGCGGCCCGCACCGCGAGCTTGCGCAGGGGGAGGTCGATGCCCATCACCGGGCTCGCCATCTGGGTGAACCCGGCGATCACGATGAGGAATCCCAGGGCGCCAAGTGCGACCAGCCGCATGTGGCCGAACATCTCGATCACCGCGGGGTGCGCGTACGTGAGGTCCGGCGGGGTGCGGGTATAGATGTTGACCGGGCTGTTGGCGACGTCGGTTAACAGTCCCTGGGCGGCGTGGATACCGTTGTGGACCAAATCGCCCAGGAGTCCCATGACCCCGCTGAGCAAGGAGTTCGCGATGTCCTCAGCCGAGGGAATGTGGATACTCGGCCCAGTCGGCCCGGGCTCCGGGGTCGGGGTGGGGTCGACCTGGGCGAACACCGCGTCAGGGCCCCGCCCGGAGGTTTGAGGAGATGGGTAGCGCTATCTTGCGCGAGACACCACTCGCGCGCCCGCCGGCGATCAACTACCCGAGGTTAAGCGGTCCTAACCTGTTTGTTGTGAAGAAAACATCATTTCTTAACAGAACCGTGTCGAAACACGAAGCGTTCGTCGTCGGTGTGCACGGCGCGGTCGGCGAGCTCGCGGGGCGGCGTGGCGTGTTCCGCCTCGGGCCGGCCGTCGAGCATGACCAGGCCCTCGCGCTCCACGTGGCCTGAGCCGAGCACGAGCTCCTGGTGGCCATCCAGATCGCGGAAGGCTTGCACGTGCAGCGCGCGGGCTTCGGCGCGGGTCGGATCGAAGGCGCGGAAGAAGTTGACCCGCCGACCCGAGTATGAGCCCATGCGCTCCAGGACGGTCAGCCCGGCGGGGTCCGCCGCCGACGGTACCCCGGCGCGGGCCAGGGTTTCGCGGATGGTGAGGTAGTGCGGCGCGGATCGGTTCAGGAAGCTGAACATGGGCTAGCCACCTTTCTGTTTGGGTCCCTTGTTGGCCATCGGTGGCTTCGGCGCGGTCTTGGTCTTGTTGCCGCCCTTCTTTGACACGTCAATTACTCCTTTGCCAGTCTTCCGCCAGGTCATCCAGCGACAGGGAGCCCACGCCGAGGACGAAGCGCGTCGGGGTACGTTGCACGACCCATTCCATGGGGACCGCCACCCGGCGGTGCGCCGGGCCGTAGGTGGTGATCAGCCGGCGGACGCGACTCGAGACGGGATCGCGGACGACGCCCTCGACGTGGCCGAGCTGGGTTGGGCCGAACATGATCTCGGCGCCGATGAGCGCGTCGTCATCGGGGCGGGTAGCGGTATCCATACTTCAACAAACCTCGCTGGCTCATGGGATGTGGATGCCGAGCGACGTGAGGACGACCAGGACGAGCCCCAGCCATACGCCCGCCGCGCCGGCAATGAGAATGATCGGCACGCTGGCTTTCATGGCGAGTCCCCCACCCTCATGACTGTGCGCAGCCGTACGCAACGTTAGCAGCGTGCAATAGCTACGCTAGTGTCTTGTTCGTAGTATGCTAACAGTTTAATGACCTGGCTCCTGGGCGTTATCGGCCTGCGCGGCGGCGTCACGCGCGTCGCGTATACGACGTACGCCGGCTCAGGAAGCTCGCGCCGCGGAGCCGCCCGCCGGCGTCGTCGGCAAGAACCGATAGCCACGCCCCGGCACGGTGGCGATGAAGCGCGGCTCGCGCCAGTCGTTCTGGAGGCGCGCGCGCAGGTTGCGGATCTGACGGTCCACGACGTTGCTCTCGGCGACGTAGTCCACGCCCCAGAGCGTGTCGAGGATCTCTTCACGGGTGACGACGCGCCCGGCGTTGGCAGCTAACAGGTAGAGCAAGCTCTGCTCCAGGCTGGTCAGGTGCAGCTCCGAGGCGCCGACCTGGACCGTGCGCTTGAGAATGTCGATCTGCAGCTCGCCGATCTTGATCACCGGCGAGAAGGTCACCGCGTCCCGGTAGGACCGCCGCAGGACGGCGATCACCCGGGCCAGCAACTCTTCGGGCGCAAACGGGATGGTCAGAATGTCGTCGACACCGGCTTCGAAAGCGGCGAGCTTCGCCCGCAAGTCACCGCGACGGGTCAGCCCGATCACTGGCAACCGCATGCGCTCGGTCTGTCCGTCGGTGAGCAGTGCGATGATTTGCGTCCCGTCGAGGTCCATGTCCAGGACGATCAGGTGCGGCTGCCACTCGGCGACGTTGGTTTCGACCTCCGCGGCGGTTGCGACGGTTCGGGTCGTGTACACGCCGTGGTTCAGCGTCAGCTTGACGAGCTCGACGAGCGTTGGCCGGTCGAGCACCAGCAACACACGCGCCGGCCAGCGCGTGGACTGGGGTCTGGAACTGTGTGCGGAAGTCACCCGTCCCTACGGAAGTCTTAAGAATTGGCCACCCAGTATACGTCCGCGGCTGACGGACTTCGAGCCGCCCGGCTATGACTTCCGATCTCGCGTGAGCGAAATATCGACCCGTTCTTTGGCTGGCGGGGGTGGGTTCACGGGACCCTCCTGGGTATACAGCGGCCACCAGCCCTCGGGGTCGCCAAAGACCATCCAGCGCTGCACGTCGTGCATGCGCGCGTACTCGACAGTCTCGTCCATCGAGCGGAAGATCACCGGCGTGCCGCGCACACACAAAATGGACGGGTCCCCGTCAAGCAAGATCATGCCGTACCGAATCGCTCTATCTGACATCGATGGCCCGCCTCCTGGCGCACACGCACTCTAGCTTTTTTTCTACTTCTTTTTTGGTCCTTTGTTCTCCATGACGGGCTTCTTGGCCGGCGCTTTGGTCTTGTTGCCACCCTTCTTCGACATGCGCCTCAGCTTACACGCTGGACCCCGCCTAATTCGGCCGGCGGGGCAGAGCCAGCTTGTATGGTGTCGGTTATGCCCGGTATGGCCGTCGAGCCCGAAGACGAGACCGCGGCGCTGCCGGATGCTGAGGCTGTTCCGTTCGCTCCTCCGGTGCGGCGCACGCGCATGAGCCACCTGGACGTCCAGGATGAACCCACCGCGGAGGCACGCGCCGCCGAGCGGCGGGCTGCGCGGCGGGTTTTTCGCCTGTATTGCTTCTCCTGTGGACGCTCCACGGAATCCGCCGCGGCGCCCCTGCGGCCCGGGCGATGCCCGACGTGCGGCGGCACGATGCTCCTGGAACTGGCCGCCGACTAACAGAAAGGCGCCGATATGCAGCGCAGCAAGCCGCAGATGGGTATTTGTCGCACGTGCCGGAGTGTGCACGTGCTGGTCGGAGGCGTGTGCCGCGACTGTCGCGAGACCGCTCCACCCAGCACCATTGCCCGCGTCCCCAGGCAACCCCAATGAGCCTGCCCACGGTCGAACCAGTCACCTATCGGCGCGATCGTCTCGGGGAATGCTGGCACATGGTGCCGCCCGGCGAACGCGGCGTGCGCGGCCGGACGCTGTGCGGCGAGCCGCGCCAGGGGACGCCGCTCTCGGAGACGTATGCTGAGACCGAACCCATGCCACCGGACTGTCTCTGCGCGCGTTGCACCGAGGTTGCTCACGCCTCCTGAGCTCGCATAACACCCGCTTCGCCGAGCATCCGCCACTGGCGAGCCTGGCCGCCTGGCCGGGGTACCGCTGGCTGGTGGTCGGCACGGTGTGCATTGGCGCGTTCCTGGGTCAGCTCGACGCGAGCATCGCCGGCCTGGTCCTACCGACACTCGAGGGGGTCTTCAGCGCACCCGTCGCCAGCGTGGAATGGGTCGCGATTGCCTACCTGCTCGCCCTGGCGGCGCTGGTCGTGCCGCTTGGCCGGCTGGGTGACCTGGTCGGCCGCAAGGTGCTCTATACCTGGGGATTCGTGGTGTTTGTGGCCGGCTCGGCCCTGTGCGGGTTTGCACCCGGCCTCGGCTGGTTGATCGTCTTCCGTGTTGCGCAGGCGGTCGGGGCGGCCATGCTGCAGGCCAACAGCGTGGCGATCATTACCGCGGCCGTCCCGCGGCGGGTGCTGGGCCGAGCCATCGGCGTGCAGGGCGCGGCCCAGGCGGTGGGGCTGTCGATCGGACCGTCGGTGGGCGGATTGCTCATCGACTCGCTTGGCTGGCGCTGGGTGTTCTTCATTGCCGTTCCGTTTGGCCTGCTGGGGACCATCCTGGCGTGGCTGGTACTGCCCTGGACCCCGCGCACCTCAGATGCCGACGCAGCCCGCGACGTCGAACACTTCGACTGGCTCGGCACCCTGCTCCTGGGGCCATTGGTCGGACTGATCCTGCTCAGCCTGACCTACGGCAACAGCTGGGGCTGGGCCAGCCCGGCGCTGCTGTCGGCGGCAGGGCTCGCCACGGCCTGCCTGGCGCTGCTCGTGTACGTCGAGCTGCGGTCGGCGTCGCCGCTCATCGACCTGCAGCTGCTGCGGGTACGGTCGTTCAGCCGCGGATTGGCGGCCGGGCTGCTCGCATACGCGGTCCTGTTTGGCAGCCTGTTCCTGATCCCGTTTTACCTGGAGCGTGTGCTTGGCGAGACGGCCGCCCAGACCGGGCTGTTGCTGACGCCGGTGCCGATTGCGCTGGGCATCATGGCGCCGATCGCTGGGACGCTCACCGACCGCATCGGCCCGGGCCCACCCACGGTCGCGGGGATGGCCATCGCCGCGCTGGCGCTGGCCGGGTTGGCGCTGGCGCCGAGTCTGTCGCTCGTCGTGACGCTGGGCCTGCTGGCGATTCTCGGCATCGGCATCGGCCTGTTCACGCCGCCGAACAACAGCGCGGTGATGGGCAGCGCGCCGGCCACTCGCCTGGGTGTGGCGGGCGGCATCCTGAACATGACCCGCAGCCTGGGCACCAGCGTCGGCGTCGGCGTGACTGGCGCCGTGCTCGCAGTCCGGCTGTCGGCGCGGCTCGGCGCGCAGGTGCAGACCACGATCGACGCGCCCATCGCCGCGCTGCTGCCCGCGTTCCACGAGACACTGCTGTTTCTCGCCGGCCTTGCGATGCTGGCGGCAGTCGTGTCAAGTACGCGCAGCGGAGACGTGTGGCGGTCATAACCTTTTCGCGCGAGGCGCACAGCGGCACGCAGGACCTGGCGCGGCTGCTGGCCCAGCGCCTCGGGTACCGGTAAGTCGGCCGCGACGAGCTCACCGCCGCCGTCACGGCGCGCGGCGGCGTCCAGCGCGTGCCGCAGACGCCCGAGAGCGAGGGCCGCAGCGTGGTGGTCAGTTCCTCCGGGACGGTTCGGCTCGATGGCCACGATGTTCAAGGATTCCAGGGGGACGCTCGGCTGCGCTGTTGGAGCGAGCGCAGCGATGCCGGCGGCGAACATCGCCGACGGCCACGGATACCATCGTGGTGCGATGGACGACGCGCTGACGTTCGAGCGGGTGCAGGTGGCGCGTTCGCGGGTGGCGCCGTATATCCACCGGACGCCGGTTGAGCACTCGGCGGAAATGGGCAGTCGGGCGGGGCGCGACGTGTATTTGAAGCTCGAGAACCAGCAGCGGACGGGCGCGTTCAAGATTCGCGGCGCACTCGCCAGGCTGCTGGCCATGCCGCCCGCGGGCCGCGCCCGCGGCGTGCTCACAGCCTCGGCTGGCAACCACGGGCAGGGCGTCGCCCTGGCGGCAAAGCTGCTCAACGTCCCGGCGACCGTCGTGTTGCCGGTCGGGGTGCCGCTCACCAAGCTCACCGCCATTCAGCACCATGGCGCGGAAGTACAGCTCCAGGGTGTGGCGTACGACGACGCCCACGCCTACGCCCTGACGCTGAGTAAAGAGCGAGGGATCACCTACGTCCACGCGTTCGAAGACCCGGACGTGATCGCCGGTCAAGGCACGCTCGGCCTGGAGTTGCTGGAAGACGTGCCCGATCTTGACACCCTCGTGATCCCGGTTGGCGGCGGTGGCCTGATCGCCGGCGTGGCCACCGCCGTTCGCCACCTGCGCCCGGACGTGCGCATCTTTGGCGTGCAAGCCGCCGGCAGCCCCGCCCTGGCCGAATCTTTTCGCCGCGGGCAACTCGGAACCGCCGAGGCAAGAACGATTGCCGACGGCATCGCCGTCAGGGCCCCGAGCGGGCGCACGTTCGCCGTCATTCAAGCCCTCGTAGACGACATCGTGACCGTCGAAGACGAGGCGATTGCGCGCGCCATCCTGCTCCTGCTCGAGCGCCACAAACAGCTCGCCGAAGGCGCCGGCGCAGCGGCGTTGGCGGCGGTCCTCGGCGGCTGCATTCCGGCGGCCGGGCAACGCGTGGGCGTGATCGTGAGCGGCGGAAACATCGACCCGATCCTGCTGGGCAAGGTGCTGCAGCACGGGCTGGCGAGCGCCGGGCGGTACCTCGCGCTGCGGACCTGGCTCGACGATCAGCCAGGCCAGCTACACGCGCTCACGGAGTTGCTGGCGACGGCTCGGATCAACATTCTGCACGTCGGCATCCACCGCCTCGGCCCCTACACGGCGCTCGGGCGGGTCGGGCTGGACCTGATCGTGGAGACGCGCGACCGTGAACACGCCGACAGCGTGCTGGAGGTGATTCGACGCGCCGGCTACCCGGCCGAGGAGTCGCTGGGGATGGAGCCGCCGCAGGCGTGAGCAGCATCCGCCGAAGCACTGTGGCAAACTGTAAGTTCGAGGAGGGCAGTCCGCGATGTCAGCCGACGCTACTCTTATCCGCCGTCGTTGGGGCAGGGCCGTTTAGTGCCCCGGCGCCAGCAGCGGCGGCCGGCGTTTCGCCCGAGGAAGGGTGAGCGCAAGGAAGGCCCCGAAGACTCGGGGGCGCTCGAGGCCAGTGCTCGACGGGTCCTCTCGGTCCATGGCAGCGATCCCGAGCGCCTGGAGTCGCTCGTGCGCGACCTGGAGCAGTTGCGCGACGCGGCCGACAAGGTGGCCTTCGAGGATCCATCGCCAGACGCGTTGCGGGAGTATCGGCGCGCGACCCGCGAGTTGGCCGAGGCCAAACGGGCGCTCGGCCTGGCAGGCGGCACGTGAGCCGAGCGCGGTTCGCAGCCGGACCGATGTAGCCCCATGCCGCGGCACTACATCGACGCGGAGTGGGATCGCGATGCGCTGTTTGCCTCGCGCAACCTGGTGACTGTCGAGTTTGCCGCTGAGCAACTGAAGGTGTCGGGCCACGCGATCGAAAAAGCCGCCCACCGCGAACAGGGCCCGCTGCTGCTGTGGGTGTTTGGTCCACGCGGCGTGGTGATGCGGAAATACCACGAGGTGTACGTGGACATGGGCCCGCGGCCCGGGCCCGACCTGCCCCACGCGTGGCACGGCCACGTTCCCGAGACGCTGCTCGGCGAGGCGCGGCTGCAGTACGCGGGTCCAGCGAAGGTCCGCGCCAGCGCGCGACCGAGCTAGCTCAGAGCAACGGGCGGGTCATCGCCACGCCGAACCACCACGCAAGTTCGTCCGGATTGGATTACGCTGCCTCGTGGCCCAAAGCGGGCCATCTCCACCAGAAACGGCCGGTCAGTCGCGTCGGCGCGGCGTAGCTGGACCTCAGCCAATGGCTTTGCGCATGAGCACCTGGCAGCCGCTGGCGCCGAGGGCGCGCACGCGGGGCGAGGCGCTGCCGCAGACGGCGATCGCCTCGAACCCTTGCTTCTCGAACATCGAGACCGTGCCGGAGGTCGAGACGTTGCCGAAGCCGCCATGCGCCGGACCGACCGGGCCGACGCCCTGGACGTACACGGCGCCCGGCGAGGCGTCGCGCCCGTGGCTCCAGATCGCCACCGGATAGGCCTCGACGAGCCCGCCGCCCTGCCTCTGGATCGATTCCAGAGCGGCCCGCAGCGCCAGCCCGGCCACGCCTTGGCGGCGGTACTTCAGGTCGACGACGAAGCACGTCACCCGCCAGAGCCGTTGCGTGCTGTCGGCCGGCGGTGCGCCGCGCATAGCGTGTAGCTCGTCGCTGGGGCCGTACTGGCACCAGCCGATCGGCTCGCCATCGGCGTAGACCAGAATGCCGTGGGCGCGGCCCTGGTCGACGAGCGCCAGTTTGTTTCGATGATTGACGACGCTCACCTCCGCGCGGGTGCGGAACTGCTTGCGGGAAGCCCGCTGAGTCTGTTGAAACGCCATGCACCAGCAGAAGTCCCAGCCGTGCCCCCGCGAGAAAAGCTTCTCGAAGTCGGGCCACGTCGCCGCCGAAAGCTCCTGCGTCCGATAGGCGGGCATCAGCTCGAGCGCCGCGCTGGGGCGGTGAAGCGCGTATTCGAGAAGGCGTCGAGATTGAGTTGGAACACCTGCCAGAGCAGGAACTCGATCTCGCGATTGAGACTGCGGTGGTCGGCGGCGGCGCGGTCGAGCAGGAGTTGATGGAGTTCGGGTGGCAGGCGCAGGGTCAGGCGCGTGGTCTCGGCCATGACACCATTATGACGTCACTTTGACGTCTTCGCAAGGGAGCTAGCTAGCAGCTAGCAGCTAGCTGCGTGTCACGCTGAAGCTCGCGCCGTCGGCGCCCAGCGGCGAGGGCTTCGCCAGGGTCTGGCCGCCGCGGGCGACCATCGTGATGGCCTGGGCACCCGCCTGGCCCGGCGTGACGGTCTGGCCGTCTTTGGTCGCCGCGGCGTTGGCAAAGGTGACCGTCCCGAAGTTGTCGAGCGGAATCTGGCGACCGCGCCCGGCGCTGGGGGCTTCTTCGATCCACTCCGCCGAGCTCATCGACGAGGTGTAGCGCTCGGTGACCGCGTACGTCTTGCCGGTGGTTTCGTTCTTGAACGACACCTGCCACTGGTCCTGCGTTTGTGGCTGCAGCGTCACCGAAATCGTCACCGAGTCGCCCGGATTCACCGCCAGCGGCACGGGGTGCGACGTCTGCGGGAGCGTCTCGACCCAGGCTTCGTACTGGGTGGCGCCGGTGCGCGAGACGGTCTGCTGAGTACCCGCCTGGATCAGGTCGCGGGAGTCGACCCCGCCGATCCCGACCCAGGTCGCGTCGGCGCCGGTGGGCGAGTCGGGGGTGAACTCGGGGACGGTCCAGGTGCCGGTGACGGACGTGAACGTCCCACCCGAGATGGAATAGCCGGACCAGTTCTGCGAGGTGTCCTGGCCACGCGGTACGCGCGGCTGCGACGGCTGTGGCTGGCCGCCAGGGATCGCGGTGGGGCGGGCCCGGCCGGGGTTGCCGCCCTGGCCGCCAGGCGTCGACGCCCCGGGGCTCGACGCGCCCGGCGCGCCGCCTGTTCCCACGCCCACGTTGTCGTCGGGATGGTCGTCGGCTGAGACCAGCCAGGTCCCGTTGGTCTGCACCAGGGTGTATTCGTTGCGGTCGCGCGTCTGCTCGGTCGAGCCGTCCGAGTACGTGGTGCTCCACGTCTCGTAGGCCGTGGCCGTGGCGCTGGTGCCGGTGACCGTTATCGGTCCCCACTCGATGGTGACCAGCTTGATGTCCGAGACCCCGTTGGTCCGCAGGTCGTGGTCGATCTGGACCTGCTGCTGGTAGAAGTCGGGGGTCGCGGTGTCGGCCATGACCGATGGGTCACTGGCGGCAAATGCCTGCGCCTGTTCGTCGTCACCGCGCTGGATGACCTGCTTAATGGCCTGCTGCGTGGGATCGGCCACCGCCGTGGCAGGACCGTCGGGTGCGGCCAGCGGGCCGGTCCGCGGACCTGAGGCAACGGGCGTTGGCGTGGCGACGCCATTGCTCATGGCCCAGTGGTCGGCCGCGAACCCGATGAGCGCGCCGAACAGGGCGAAGACGATGACGATGGCGGCCATGCCACCACGTCGGGGTGGTCCGGGCGCGCGACGCTGCGGGCCTGGAAGCGCATCCCAGTCTGCTTGATTGTTGGGAAGCATCGTAGCTTTGAAAAACCTCTGGTTCTAAGTGTCGCGCAGAGGTGTTAAGAGCTACGCAATTACTGGTTACAGCGATGTTGTGTGCCGCTGACCCGCCCGGGTTGGGGGAGCGCTGCGCAGTTGCGTGCCCCGTACTCGTCCGGGTCGGGGGAGCGCTGCGCAGTTGCGTGCCCCGTACTCATCCGGGTCGGGGGAGCGCTGCGCGCCCCCCGCCGCCAGTCGCTGCTCCGCTCGCAAGCTCGCTGCGCGCTCCTTCCCGCGGCGACCCCCCGCGAGGGGCGCTTCGCGCCTTGTTGCCGCGCGTACCGTTCGGAGGCCGCGCGGTTGGACTACGCCGCGGCGGACGCGGCCCTGGCGGCGAGACGATTGGCGCGGGGGCCGGGGTACCAGGCCTTCTGCTTGCGGCGGCGGGCTGCCCGCGGCGCTTCAGGTTGCGCGGATTGCGCCGGGCGAGCCGACTGCGCCGGGCGAGCCAGCGGGGCTGCGGATGCCGCCGGCCGTGAGACCGGGGCCGCCGGCCGAGGCGCACGCGGCGGGGCGTACGTGGCGCGAGGCGCGCGGGCCACCTCCCGGGTGGTTGGCGGCGCCACGTGGCGGACCTCGGTCCACGTCCGGCGCACCAGCTTGCGCCCGAGCGCGCGCTCGATCTCGCGCCACTTGCTGGCGTCTTCCGACGTCAGAAAGGTGATCGCCTGGCCGCTGCGACCCATCCGCCCGGTCCGCCCGACCCGATGGGTGAACCACTGCGCCGATTCCGGCAGCTCGTAGTTGATGACCGTGTCGACGTCCTGCACGTCAAGACCTCGGGCCGCGACGTTGGTCGCCAGCAGGATCGGCACGCGGCCCGCGCGAAAGTCGGCCATGACCCGTTCGCGAGCGTTCTGACTCAAGTTGCCCTGCAGCGCCGCCGCAGGATAGCCCAGCTCGACCAGCCGCAACGCGAGCTTCTTGACGCCGTGCTTGGTTCGGCCGAACACGATCACGGGCTGATCGCCACGCCGATCGAGCAGGGTCATCAGGGCGCCCAACTTCGCGGCGGGGTCGACATCGTAGACGACGTGCTCGATTTCGGGCGCCGAGGTTTCGCCGGCATTCACCGCCACCGTCACCGGCGCGCGCAGGTGCTTGCTGGCGGTCCCGGCGACCCAGTCGGGGAGCGTCGCGGAGAACAGCGCCGTCTGCCGCTGGGTCGGGCTGTACGCCAGGATGCGCTCGACGTCCGGGGCGAAACCGCGGTCGAGCATCTCGTCACCCTCGTCCAGGACGAACATGCGCAGGTTTTTCAGCGTCAGGCTGCCCTGGCGCAGATGGTCGAGGGTGCGGCCAGGGGTGCCGATCACGATCTGAGCCGTCGGCAGGGCGCGCTTTTCGAGGCCGAGCCCGCGGCCGCCATAGAGCAGGGTCAGGCGCAGCCGCATGATGCCGGCGAGCTGGCCGATGACGTCGCCGACCTGAATGGCCAGTTCACGCGTGGGCACCAGGACGAGGGCCTGGACGCCGCCGCGGGCGGGGTCGCAGAGCTGCAGCAAGGGCAGCCCGAAGGCCAGGGTTTTACCGGAGCCGGTGCGGGCCTGGCCCATGACGTCGCGGCCGTCGAGCAAGAGCGGGATGACGTCGGCCTGGATCGGGGTGGGGGTGACGATGCCGCGTTGGCTGAGCGCCTGGCGCAGGCCAGGGTGAATGTTGAGCTGAGCGAAGGTGTCCGCCCGGGGTGGTGTGGTCCGCGTGGGAACGATCGGGGAATCTGCCCGAGTAGGGGTTGCAGAAGGCATGTGTGAGCGCTGTCTCCGTGTCGGCCTTTTGAAGCCGAGAAAATGACCCAGGTCGAGACGGTCAGCGCGACGGGGCCCAGTACAGGAGAGCGAATTGCTCTGGTGAGAACCTGATAGTGCGATCCTGTACAGGGCTGGGAAAATTGACGGCCGCCGATTCGTACGAGTTGTGGCACTATAGCCGATTCCACCGAAGTTACCGCGTCGTTCAGTTCAGGATGGCATGCGCGCTGCCCCTCTGACCCTTTACATTTCTGTCAGCATTCGCTCTAGTGGAGCCCATCAGGAAGGAGAACGCCGATTCCTCGTCCACCATTCGTTGCACGACCACCGACCCCGACTGGTCCGCGGACCAATCGTCAGATACGCGTCCCTGAAGTACGAGTTCTAGACGCCGAGGGGCAACAGATCGGCGTCATGTCCACCGAAGAGGCCATCAAGCGCGCCGAAGAGGCGGGGCTCGACCTCATTGAGGTCGCCGCGACGGCCGAGCCGCCGGTGTGTCGCATCGCCGATCTCGGCAAGTTCAAGTTCGAGTCGGACAAGCGGGCCAGGGATGCCAAGAAGAACCAGCATGTCTCTGAGGTCAAGGAAGTGCGGATCCGGCCGCGCACCGACGACCACGACCTGCAAGTGCGCGTGCGAGCCGCGCGGCGATTCCTTGAGGAGGGCCACAAGGTCAAGGTCGAAGTCCGCTTCAGGGGGCGTGAAGCGACGCACCCCGAGGTCGCGCGGGACCAGATCGGGCGCATCGCCGCGGGCGTGGCCGACATTGCGATTGTCGAGAGGCCACCGTCGATGGAGGGTCGGGCGATGTTTGCGATTCTGGCGCGCGGGCGGGCCGGGGTCGCGACCCAGGCCGCGCCGCGAGACGAGGCCGCGCCAAGGCCACCCGCCCCGCGCGCGCCCGCCGCACCAGCCGCGGCGGTGGCAGCTTCGGGAGGGTCGCCTGCGGGAGCACCGGGCGCGCCGCCAGCGGCACCTGCGCCTGCAGCGGCAGCGGGGACGCCCGCGGCTCCGGCCGCGTCGGCACCCGTTCCGGCAGGCGCGACGCGCGCGTCCACGGCATCCGGAGCAACCCCTTCGGGAGGTTCTGCGGGGGCCGCACCCGGGTCGCAGCCAGCGGCAGCACAGCCTGCGGCAGCACAGCCAGCGGCAGCACAGCCAGCGGCCCCTGCACCTGCACCTGCAGCACAGCCTGCGGCGGCGGCACCTGCGCCTGCACCGGCAATGTCTGCGCCAGCGGCTGCGACGACGCGGCCTGCGCCGACGCCGCCGACCCCGCCGACCCCGCCCAAGGCGGCTTCGACGACCCCGCGGCTCTGAACTCGGCAGGCGGGATCGCGCGAGGCCTTTCGGGCGTCCGCAGCGGCGCGAAGCGCCCTTCGCGGGGGGTCGCCGCGGGAAGGAGCGCGCAGCGAGCCTGCGAGCGGAGCAGCGACTGGCGGCGGGGGGCGCGCAGCGCTCCCCCGACCCGGACGACGTCGCAACAGGCAGTGTCGCAGGCTCCCCCGACCCGTACGACGTCGCAACAGGTAATGTCGCAGGCTCCCCCGACCCGTACGACGTCGCAACAGGCAATGTCGCAGGCTCCCCCGACCCGTACGGCGTCGCAACAGGCAATGTCGCAGGCTCCCCCGACCCGTATGACGTCGCAACAGGCAATTTCGCTGGCTCCCCCGACCCGTACGGCGTCGCAACAGGCAGTTTCGCTGGCTCCCCCGACCCGGACTAGGCAGGAGAGGGAAAGCCTATCGTGGGCATTACCCGCCGACGGTATGGCACACTATGCGGGCTGGCGCGTTCCGCTGTTGCGTTGCCTACTTCGTCGCGACGGAACCCAAGCCTTGCGATCGGCCCATGCCAGCCACGGTCGAACGAGTCTGCAGGAGGTCCGTCTGGCGATGGCGGCCGATACCACTTTGACCTGCCGCGACTGCGGCCAAGCATTCACATTCACCAGCGGCGAGCAGGACTTCTACGCCTCGCGCGGCTACTCCGAGCCCAGCCGGTGCCCGGATTGCCGAGCCGCGCGCAAGGCCGAACGCGATGGGGGCGGCGGCGGCGGCTACGGATCCTACGGCGGGGGCGGCAGCCGCGGACCACGCGAGATGTTTACGGCCACGTGCTCGAGTTGTGGCAACGAGGCCCAGGTGCCCTTCCAACCCAGTGGCGACAAGCCCGTCTACTGCTCGACCTGCTTCCAGCAGCGCGGCGGCGGCAGCCGGGGTGGTGGCGGCGGGTACGGCGCGGGTCGCTCAGGCGGCCGAGGGCGCGACTAACGTGCACGTCGAACCCCGCGAAGGCGAAAGTTTCGACCAGTTCCTGCGTCGCTTCAAGACGAGCATGGACAAGTCAGGGATTCTGCGCGAGTACAAGCGCAAGCGCTACTTCAAGAGCAACGGCGAGCTGCAGCGCGAGAAGGCCAAAGCGGCCGCTCGGCGACGGACCAAGCGATTCCGCGGTCCGCGACCGTTGCGGCCGGCCCGATGACCGAGAGCAAGCCGCGCGCACCGGCGCTCGCAACGCGGTGCCGGCGCTGCCGCAAGCCGATCGTCTGGCCGGGCCTGTGCTACACCTGCGCGACGGGGCTGCCGCGCCTGATCCTGCGCGCCGACGAACGGCTAGCCGCTGCCGATCAGTGCTTCCCGTTGGACGAGGCGCCGCCCGTTTCGCTGGTTTCCTGAACCGCGGCCTCCGCGCGGTCCGCCGCCGCGGTGGCCGCCGTTTGGCCAACGATCATATCGACCACGCCGTAGTCGCGGGCTTCGTGGGCGCTCATCCAGTAGTCGCGGTTGATGTCCAGGCCAATCCGCTCGACGGACTGGCCGGTGTCGGCGGCCATCATCTCCTGGAGGCGGGCGTTCATGCGGATGATCTCCCGCGCCTGAACCTCGATGTCCGCCGCGGTGCCCTGGAAGCCAGCTGACGTCTGGTGGATCAGGATCCGCGAGTTCGGCAGGGCTGACCGCTTGCCTTTGGCACCGCCGGCCAGGAGCACCGCGCCCATGCTGGCGGCCATCCCGATACACGTGGTAGCAACTTGCGGCTGGATCAGGTGCATGGTGTCGTAAATCGCGAGACCCGCGTCGACCTGGCCGCCGGGGCTGTTGATGTACATCTGAATCTCGCGATCCGGGTCGTCCTGGGACAGGTACAGCAGTTGCGCGACGATGAGGTTGGCGACGACATCGTCGATGGGCGTGCCCAGAAACACGATGCGGTTTTTGAGGAGCAGGGAGAAGATGTCGTAGCCGCGCTCGCCGCGGCTCGTCTGCTCGACCACCATGGGCACGGAGTAGCCGACGAGGCTACGCGGGTCGCGGTACTTGAAGAATTCACTTGATGGCTGCTGCACGGGATCCTCGCTCACGCAGGAGGTATTTGCGGCTGCTCCCGACCTTCGTCGGACGGTACGACCACGGGGCGGGCCATGCCTTTGACAGCCGGCACCAGGAGGATAAGGGCGATGGCGCTGAAGAGTACGAGGATTAATATGACAGGCACTGCTCGTCAGGTTATCAGCCCGGAACCGCGCTGAAGCTTCCAACCACGGCACGGTCTGCCGGGCAGGCCACGGCACGTTCTTGCCGGGCACGTACCATGGCACCTCCACTCTCTGGGGGTACACCTATGAAGGCTGCCATCTTCCACGGCGCCCATCAGCCGCTGACCGTCGAAGAAGTCGACATCGATACTCCGGCCGAGCATGAGGTGCTCGTGCGGATCGTGGCCAGTGGCGTCTGCCACAGTGACCTGCACTTCGTCGACGGCTTCTACGAGATGCCGGCGCCGGCGATCCTGGGTCACGAGGCCGCCGGCATCGTCGAGGCGGTGGGGTCGCAGGTTGACGAATTCAAGCCGGGCGATCACGTCATCGCCTGCCTGTCGGTGTTCTGCGGCCGGTGTGACTACTGCCTGACGGGCCGCACGAATCTGTGTTCCACTCGGCCGGTCCGCGGCAAGGATGCGCCGCCGCGACTCCGCTGGCAGGGTCAGCCAGTGACCCAGATGGCCAATCTCGGCGCCTACGCCGAGAAGATCCTGGTGCACACCAACGCGCTCGTGAAAGTGCGCGACGACATGCCGTTCGACCGCGCAGCGCTGATCGGTTGCGGCGTCACGACCGGAGTCGGCGCGGCGCTGAATACGGCAAAAGTCGAGCCCGGCTCGATCGTCGCGGTGTTCGGGTGCGGCGGCGTGGGCCTGTCGGCCATCCAGGGGGCCCGGATCGCTGGGGCGCGGATGATCATCGCCGTGGACGTGCACGATCACAAGCTCGAAACGGCCTATGAGGTCGGCGCGACGCACACAATCAATGCCTCGCGGAAGGATCCCGTCAAGGAGATTCAGGAGTTGACCAACGGCGGCGTCGAGTACTCGTTCGAGGCGATTGGCCTCAAGAAGGCGGCCGAACAATGCTTCGAATGCCTTCGACCCGGCGGGACCGCGACCATCATCGGCATGATTCCAGTCGGCCAGAAGCTCGAGCTCGAAGGCAGCGTGTTCTTGCGTGAGAAAAAGATTCAGGGCAGCAGCATGGGCTCCAATCGATTCAAAGTTGACATGCCCAAATACATCGACTTCTACATGCAGGGCCGCCTGAAGCTGGACGAGATGATCACGCGGCGGCTGCAGCTCGAAGACGTCAACGAGGCCTTTCGGGCGATGAAGGCGGGCGAGGTGGCCCGCTCGGTCCTGATGTTCGCCTGAGGGCAGCCAGGGAGCTCAGTCGCCCGCGTCGCGGCGGCGCCATCCATGCCGGGCATGACCCTGTCCATCAGCACGGCGGGCGTGCTCGCGACGCGCAGCGCCGCCCCGGTGGCCCAAGGCGCAGGCTGGCGTCGGGTGCCCGGGCAAGGCTCGCGGGGTGGGTAAAACGTCGTGGGATGCAGGCCGACCATCCGGTCATACCCGTTCATCCGGCAGAAGGCCGGGTTCGCCTGGACGACCACGCCGCTCTCGGCGTCGATCACCAGGCCGTCGCGGCCCCGGCCTCGACCTTCTAGTTCAATTTAGTAGTTCATCGAGAGGAACTTGATATTGGCGGCAACGCTGGCGGGTGCGGCGGCCGTGGTGGTCGCAACCACGGTGGCGACTGGCAGTGACGCGGCACTGGCCGAGGCACTGGTGCCCGCGACCATGGCGAGCGCGGCGAGGGGAAGCAGAACGACGCGGAGGAAACGGGAGAACTTACGCATTGGAGGGGACTTCCTTGATTGGATTTCACTGGCCAGGCGGTCTGTTTGCCTGACTTCGTAGCTGCATTGATGATCAGCCCAAAGGTACTGTTTGGGATCCACCGCCAGGGGGGTTTCGTCCCCCCCATGTGCGGCCGGGGCCGTGGGGCTGTGCTGGCGCGGCCCGTGTGCCGATGCTCATCGTGAGGGACCGCGCGCGCAGGCCCGCACCCCCGCACAGACATGTCTCAACGCGCCGTCGCTCAAATACGCCCCGGGCCACCAGGCATCCGTGGCTTGCTGCCCGGCGGCCTGCGTGCGCTGCCCGTCGCCGCCCGCTGGTGGTGGGCGGCGATCGTCCTGGCGGCGTTCGCGGTCCTGCCCTGGTTGCTCGCCGTCGAGCAGCCGCACCCGCCCGCGGTGGTGCCCTGGCTGGTCGCGCTCCTGAATGCGCTGCTCGTCGTGGTCACCGCGCACCGCCGTCGACAGGCGAGCCTGGAACCGACGTTCGACTACGGCGGGGTGGCCACCGTGACGGTGCTCGTCCTGTGTGGGCCAACGGTCGCGCTGGTCGCCTTCGCCGGTGAGAAGCTCGCCGCGGCACTGGTGCGCAACGCGGGCGGCCAGCGACCCGCCCTGACGCGTTCGATCTTCAACCTGGCCTGGGGCGCTCCGGCGCTGGCGTGCGCCTGGGCAGCGGGCATGCACAGCCCCGATGCGATCTGGACCCCGCTCATCGTCGGGGCGACCTGGTGGCTCGTCAATGGCCTGCTGGTTGGACCGATGGTCGCGTTCGGCCAGCGCAAGTCCTGGGCGGACGGGGTGCGCCTGGCCCTGACCAACGATGTCTGGCTGCGCGCCCAGGAAACGATCTTGATGCTGTTCGCTGTCCTCGCCTGGCACAGCCACCCGGCGCTCATCGGGGCCGTTGCCCTGTTGATCGTGGGTCAGGCGACGACCAGCCGACGCCTCCTCACCGAATTCGAGGCGACCGCCGTGGCCCGCGAGGAGGCCCAGGGGGAGCGCCGGCGCGCCGAAGCCGAGGCCACCCGTGCCCGACTCGACCCACTCACCCAGCTCCCGAATCGACACGCGCTGGGCGAAGAGCTCGAGGCCCCACGACCGCGGCCGGCGGTGGTCATGATCGATCTGGATCACTTCAAGCTGATCAACGATCAATTTGGTCACGACGCCGGGGACGCCGTGCTGGTTCATGTGGCGCACGCGATTCGGGGGATTCTCGGGCCCGACGACTTCTGCGCCCGTATGGGCGGTGAAGAGTTCTGCGTGTTGCTGGCCGATATCGGCACGGACGCGGACTTGCTCGAGGTCACCGAACGCGTTCGAAATGCCATTGCGGTGGTGCGACCCGAGGCGTTTCCCCGGGTGAACGTGACGGCCAGCGTCGGGGCGCTGCGGGTGCCCCCGGGCAAGGCCGTGGTCGACGCACTGCGGTCGGCCGATCAGGCGCTCTACCGCGCCAAAGCCGACGGCCGAAACCGCGTCCGGCTCGCCCCGTAAGTTACATCTCGCACAGGTCTTTGAGGGACGTGCAGACGCTGACGGGCAGGCGTTTGATGCCTTTGGCGGCAAGCCAGGTCTCGCGCAGCAACTTCTCGGCTCTGAACGTGGCCGGCGACGGGTCGCTGCCGCATTCGGTGTCTTCGTCCGCGGGGAGAACAATGCGTAACTGGCGCAGCATGGCGATGACGTCCACCTTCCCCCAGGAGAACGCTCCCAAATGGCTTTAGGGGATGAGCCGCATAGCCGATGATCCGAATGGGATATGAAGGTACTCGTCGTTGAGGATGGCAGAACCGCGCGCAAGATGCTGAAGTCGGCGGTCGAGCGCCTCGGGCACGACTGTCTCACCGCCGCCGACGGCACGGAGGCCTGGGATCTGTTCCGCGCCGAGGGCGCCGACGTGATCATCAGTGACTGGCTCATGCCTGGCATCGAGGGTCCTGAGCTGTGCCGCATGGTGCGTGCGAACCCCGGGCCGTACACGTACTTCGTCTTGCTGACCGCCTTCGGCGATCGCTCGCATGCGCTCGAAGGCATGCGGGCCGGCGCTGACGACTACCTGTCCAAGACGCTGGACGCCGACGACCTGCACCTGCGACTGATCGCTGCCGAGCGGGTCACCGGCGTGCACAAGCGGCTCGCCGAGCAAGACGTCAGCCTGCGGGCCCTGGCCGAGGTCGATCAGCTGACCCAGCTGGCCAATCGGCACAAGTCGACCGAACTGATCACACAGTATCTGGCGCTTGCGCGGCGCAAGGGCATGCCGCTGTCGCTGGTCGTCATCGACATCGATCACTTCAAGCAGGTCAACGATCGCTACGGGCACACGACCGGCGACGACGTGCTGCGACGAATTTCCGCCACCATGCGGCGTTCATTCCGCGAGGAGGACGTCGTTGCCCGCTGGGGCGGCGAAGAGTTCGTCATCGGCATGTACGCGGTGGGCACCGCCGACAGTGTCACGCGGCTCTACCGCGTGCTCGACGCGGTGCGCGCCGAAGTATTCGTCGGCCCAGACGGCAGTGAGTTCGGCGTCACCTTCAGCGCTGGCGTGGCGGAGTTCCCCCACAACGGGGCCGACCTGCACGCGTTGTACCGCTCGGCCGACGAAGCGCTCTACAGCGCCAAGGACGCCGGCCGAGCCCGCGTAGTCGCGTCGCAAGCCTCGCCCGCGCTCGCGCCCGAGAGCTACTAGCCAGGGCCGAAGGCCGCTTCGGG
>DATGER010000128.1:0-10226 GCA_035309865.1 Chloroflexota bacterium | reverse complement strand
TCGAAGAACTGGCACTGTTCAGAGACGATTAGGGTGTCCGACTCGAGCGTCAGGGTTGGTTGGTCGACGACGCGGAAAATGGTCGGGTGGCCCTCGAGCGCTTGCGCGAGCACGAGCCCGACCTGATCGTCCTTGACCTGCGCGACGGTGGGCGAAGTGATCGCGACGACTGCCGCCCCGGGTGATCAGACGCGAATCGGGGCAGCCGGGAAACGGGCATACCAGATCACCCGCATGACAATCAGCACGCAGCTGCGCGGCGGCTCCGATGTCGATGAAAACCAGTGCCGCGTCCTCGGCAAGCCGGCGATCCCGCGCGAAGAGCTGACGAACCTCTGACCGTCGTCCGGCTCCGTGGTGAGTCTGCGGGAAGTCGCCCACGGAAGCGGATACGGCCGCGTGAAGAGCACTCACTCGCCGACGTCCCGCAGCCGACGCAACAGGTCGTGCGCCGCCGTATACTCGCGCGGGAGGTCGACGATCAAGTGGTGTGCCTCCGCACGAACAGCGGCGTCGTCACCGGCTTGGTACGCGATGCGCAGTCGTCGTACATGCGTACCCAGTCGGTCATCATCCTGCCACGCGCGCAGTTCGGCCCAGCCTGCCACGTCCCGTTCGCCCCGGTGCATGCGACCAGCGACAGGCTACCCGACGGCACGCGTTCCCTTTCACGTGCTGGGTGTTCAGAGGTGTGGGTCGCACAGGCGTGGGGCTCGTACAACACATCAACAAACCGGATCGGCAAAGGCGGTCTGCGAGTTGCCCGTGCTCCGCGGAGGCGACACGCTAGTGTCTCGCCATCCGCCGCGTGCAGTTCGGGATGGCGAAGAAACGTCGGGGCTAGTTCGCGAAGAACGTTGCAATCGGATCCAGATAACAGGTCGGGTGGAGCCCTGCGAGATGTGCTTGACCCAATCCGCCGGAATACCCGCGTCATCGGTCACGAGTCGCGCTCCATCGCCAAGCCGGCTCGAAGAGTGATGAACCATGGAGTAGACGCCTCGCGCGCAGGGGGAAGGATGCGCAGTGCCAGAGCGCCAGGCCTGCACCACCCGCTGTCACGGCACAAGCTCGAATCTCCGCCGGCGCAGACCAGACCGACTCGGCCACAGAGGGTGCTCGTCGCGGAATCAAACGATTGAGGGATCGAAGACCGGACGGGCGGCGCAGAGTTGACCACGTGCAACCGCGAGTGGGCGCTCGAGCACTTCAGCGGACTATCCTGGAGCGGCATCAGCCTTCCGCGGCTCGGTGCCGATCAGTCAGCGCCAGCAGCCTCGGCCCGCGCGCATCCAGCCGCAGATGCGCGGCCCACGCTCGATCGTAGGAATTGACCTTGCTCTGAGGACACGTTGGCGCGTGGGCGCTGCCCTGGTCGTAGCTTGCTGGTGGACAACGACACGTCCCTTCCAATTCATCGGCGACCCGCTCCAGATGCGCAGCCAGAGCGAGCAACGGCGATGCCTTGGTATCTGACGTGGGCGCTCGAGTGGGCCCGTCAGGTGACATGCCTGTGTCTGTCGACCTCCTCCGCGGTGAACAATAGGCCGCGCTGTTCGTCGACGCCAGTCTCAAACAGGCGCAGCACTTCCAGCCCGTCCGTTGTATACGTTGAGGCGGCTGCCGTCGATATCATCGCGGACTGTCCGGCCGCCGGAGTCGACGCCGAACATGCCGACGAGATTACCCAGGGGGTGGGGGTGCCAGTGCGGTCACGAGGTCAGAGTCCGAGGCTCCAATCGCCAGTGTGCAAGATGGAGCGCCTGACTTGTGTCCAACTGCGGCGATCCGGCGGGCAGGCGTTGGACCTTCCCTACTTGCTCACTTGGCCTCGGCCACCAGCAGTGTTGTCGGGCCGGTAAGCGGTGTGGCCCCCAGAGGCTGCCAGCCGGTGTCCACCAGCCACTCGCTCAGCTCCTCTTTGCTGTACACGTCCCCCTCGCCCGCGATGAGGAGGTATTCGCCCGCCGCGAGTGCAGCAAACACCGGCTGGGTATGGGTGGGGTCGGTCAACATGTCAACGATCAGTAGCCGGGTCTCTGGCGTCGCCGCCGCACGCGCACCCCGGAACAACGCTCGGTTGTGCTCCGGCGAGAAGAGGTGGACAACATTCGCGATGATGATGGCGTCATGGCCCGTGGGAATGGGGTCCTTGAAGAAGTCTCCCGCCACCACCTCGACCCGCTTCCCCTCCGGCTCCCGGTCTAAGTGCAGACGCGCGACCGCGGCGGCGCCCGGAAGCTCGAACAACGTGCCCTGAAGCCCGGCGTGTCGGCGGAGCACTGGGAGGAGAAAGGATCCGACGCCTCCGCCCAGGTCAAGCAGCCGGCGGTGCTTGCTGAAGTCACAGGTGACGGCCAGTACCTCGGCCGGCACCGCTGCGAACGCTCCGATCCCTTCCGAAAAGATCCGCTGGTCCGCCTCGGAAAAGCCTCCGCCCTGGCGGTTTGGCGCCTGACCGGAACGGATCGCCTCCTCGAGGTGCACCCACGTGGGATAGCTGATCCGGTTCCAGAAGCGGAGTATCGGACGAAGATCGGCCGCGCCCTGGCCGCTCAGATATTTTGCAGCGGCGGGCGCGTTCCAGTACTGATTTCCGTTCCGCTCCACGAGGCCCAGGGCGACCATCGCGTCCACCGAGATTCGAACCGTGCGAGCGGAGACGCCGGTACGTCTGGCCAGCGCGTCGAGAGTGATCGGCCCACTAGCGAGCTGGCCAAACAGATCGATCTCGCTGGCGACGAACAGATGCTTGGCGGCCATGAAACCCAGTGCGATCTGGAAAATACCATCGGGTGTGACGTCGGTCGTGGTCTTCTGCGCTTCGCTTACCATGGATACGCTCCTTTGCTGATTACGCCTGACTCCTCGATTCTCGTGGCGGGCTCGTCCTAGCCTGCGGCACGGTCCCCGGCCGTTCCCAGGCACAGCACCCTGACATGACCCTGACAGGTCAAACTTCCGTGCCTCAGCAGGCCCGCTAGCAGGTGTTATCGTGATCCGAGCTCGGAACAAGGGGGCGGGCCGAGAGCGATCATGAGTGAGCCCGAGACCTTTGGGATGCGCCTACGCCAGTACCGGCTAGCAGCGAGTCTCTCGCAGGAGGCGCTCGGGGAGCGCGCCAGCCTTAGCGCTAGCGCAATTGCCTCCCTCGAGCGCGGCCGCCGAAGGGCGCCACGGCCTGCAACGGTGCTCATGCTCGCGGAGGCCCTAGGCCTCACGCCAGCCGAACGCGCCGCACTGGTTGGCGCCACCGGCACCGCGCGGGCGGTCTCGCAAGTGGACGCTGAAGGGGTGCTTCCGCGCCTGCCCGTGCCACTGACCAGTTTCGTGGGACGCGCTCAGGAGCGGGCCGAAGTGCGGCGCCTACTGGGCTCCGTGCGACTGCTCACGCTGACCGGCGCCGCCGGGGTCGGCAAAACCCGCCTGGCGCAAGAGGTCGCCCGAGACGTCGAGGGCGAGGTGGTGTTCGTGGAGCTCGCCCCGTTGGCAGACGGAGCCCTGGTACCCCACGCCGTTGCTTCCGTCCTTGGCGTGAGCGAGCAGCCACAACAACCACTGCTCCAAACGCTGGCTTCTGCCCTCCAGGCCAGGAGCCTGCTGCTGGTGCTGGACAACTGCGAGCACCTGCTCGCGGCCTGCGCTGAGCTGGCCGGTACCTTGCTCCGGAAATGCCTCCAGTTGTGCGTGCTGGCCACGAGCCGTGAGCCGCTGAGCATCGGTGGCGAGGTGGTTTGGCCCGTGCCGGGGCTCACCCTGCCGGATCAGCAGGCGGCGTCACCTCCTGAGAAGACCGCTGAGTCGGAGGCGGTACGCCTATTTGTGGAGCGGGCGCGCGCCGCGCGGCCCGCGTTCGCGCTCACCGAGCAGAACGCGCGCGCGGTTGCCGAGGTGTGCGTCCAACTGGACGGGATGCCCTTGGCGATCGAGCTGGCGGCGGCGCGGGTGCGGATGCTGGCGCCGGCGCAGATCGCCGACCGGCTGAGCGACCGCTTTCATTTGCTGGCCGGCGGAAACCGCAGCTCGCCGACCCGGCACCAATCCTTGCAGGCAGCAATCGACTGGAGCTTCGACCTGCTGAGCGAGAGCGAGCGACTGCTGCTCGAGCGGCTGGCCGTGTTTGCTGGCGGCTGGACGCTCGAAGCGGCAGAGGCGGTCTGCGCTCTGGAAAGCATCGCGCGCACGGATGTGCTGAACCTGCTCAGTCGGCTGGTGGACAGGTCGCTGGTGGTAGCTGAGCCGGGCACGAGCGGCTCGTTTCGCTACCGTCTGCTAGAGACGATCCGCGAGTACGCCGCGGAGCGCCTGGAACGACGCGGAGTTGGAGAGGTGCTGTCGCGACGCCATCGAGCCTGGTACCTGACCCTCGGTGAGGAGGCGCTCCGGGGCTACTGGCTGCGCGCGGACCTGCTCGGCTGGTGGGAGCGGCTGGCGCCGGAACAGGCGAACTTCAGAGCTGGGCTGCGCTTCTCGCTGGAGCGCGGAGAGCCTCAGCCGGGGCTACGTCTGGCCACTGGACTGTGGGTGCTGTGGGGTTTTCGCGGTCCCTGGGCCGAAGGGACAGAGTGGATCGCGCGTTTGTTAGCGTTGCCGGGTGCGGTCGACTACCCGGCTGCTCGGGCGGATGCACTCACCGTCGCCGGCCAGATGACGTTCGAGCTAGGCGACGTCGACGTCGCCAGAGTCCTGCTACTGGAGGCCATGGACTTGCAGCGCCAGGTCGGAGTTGAACGCGGCCTGGCGATGGCGCTGGACCACGCCGGGCTGGTCGCCAGCGCTCGTGGCGAATTCGCGGCAGCGGACGCCTTTCATCAGGAGGCCGTGGCCATTGACCGTACGGCCGGCAACCGAGGCTACGAGGCCATAAGCCTCGAGGCCTGGTCTGCCGGAGCGTACCTGCAGGGCGAGTACGAGCGTGCGCGCACCCTCGCGGAGGCGAGCCTCGCGATCGTTAACGCATTGGACCGCGGTAGCGGACCACTCAGGGTAGACGCGAACATCACGCTCTACATTTTGGGGCGCGTCGCACTCTGCACCGGTGACTATGCGTCGGCGCGGCAGCATTTCGAGGCGAACCTCGCGCACTGGCGAGGAATCGGCGATGCGCGGTCCCGTCCGGCTGTCGGGGCTTTGGTGGGATTGAGCTGCGTGGCGGTGGTGGAGGGGGACCTGACTCAGGCGCGCGCTCTCCTCGCGGAAGCGCTGGCGCTTAGCCAGCAGCTCGGATCGGGAGCAGCCCTGGCCTACTCGTTGGAGGGCTTCGCAATCCTCGCCGCGGCGGGGAACCGACCGGAACAAGCCGTCCGCCTGGCCGGCGCCGCGACCGCGCTGCGTGCCTCTCTCCATCATCCGATCTCTCCTGGGGAACACGTAGTGCTTGAACGCTGGTTGGCGCCAGCCCGCCGCCTCCTGGGCGAGGACGTGGCAGTGATCGCCTGGAGGGCAGGGCAGGCTACCTCGGCCGAGCAGGCCATCGTCTGCGCCCGCACTCTTGAATACGAGGACTGACGGCACAAGTCACCTCCCTTGGACCGGCGCCGGCATCGGCCTGGCTTCTACACGCCAGATCGTCGAGCAGCACGGTGGAACAATGGAGGTTCACAGCGAGGAGGGAAGCGGCAGCACCTTCACGCTTCGTGTGCCCATTTCTGGAGAGCCATCGCCGAGTGCTGATCGGCCGAGTCCACCAGCGCGGTTCATCCAGAATGCCGAGGAACTGGCCGGCAACCGTGGTTGAGACGCGGCTCGACTGGGACGCCCGTGTCCGTGACCCCGCCAGCGATGCATAGCCCTGGACCGGCCGGTTTGTCGAAAACGCTGATTGACGCACGGGACGACTGCGCACCGCGGAGCGAGAAGAGCCGGTCGAACACGTCGAGCACGTGGTCGATATTCAGCGCGATGCCGCAGACAATCACTGGCGCTGGCTGTTGGGCCAACAGGTCCTGGAGCCGCGATCGATTCCCAAAACTAGCGGTGCGCCTTGAGCCATTGCTCGTCCGGCGCTGCTGGTCCGCCCTGCGCTGATAGCTGGTTGCCGGCGGCGTCTTCCCAGAAGGACAGCTCCGGGTCGTAGTCGGGGTCGAGAGTGACCTGTCCCCGCCCGGCCAGCACCTCGGCGAGCGTCGACTTTCCCGAACCCGGGTTGCCGGTGACCAGGAAGGCAGTCATCGGCTCAGTATCGCAACGCCGCCCGCCTCCACCTCCGTATGCTCGAGGGTGCGATCGATCAGCGCCGCAAGTGCCTCGGTAACGGCATGCTCGAGGCTCATCGCCAGACCTCGCTTCGAGGCGCTCACAAAGACATCGCGCTTCAACTGCGTGCGCACCAGGGCGACTTCCCGCTCGTAATCCGCGCGCTCAGCATCGGGCAATCGGAGGCCGCTATCTTGCCGTTTTACGTGGGCGGCGGCGAGCAGGCGTGCGGCGAGCTCGACGTTCGACGCTGTGCCCGTCGCCGCAAGGAGTTCGCTCGCGACTTCAAGGACGCGCACGATTGGCGCAGGACAGCCCATCCGCTGATACCGCTCCAGGCTCTCACGCGCGTGCGCCCATGCGCGCTCCGGGTACCCCGCGGCAGACTCGAGCATCGCCAGCAGACACAGCCACTTGGGTAGCTCGTTGAGCCCGTCGTGGCGCCCGCGTTCGAGACAGTCCGACAGATACTGCCACGCGGCGGGATGGTCGCCGGCGTGGAGGCAGGCGTAACCCAGCCAGCCCATGGCCTTGGTCTCGCCGACGCGGTCCCCGGCCTGCCGATACAGGGCGCTACTCCGAGCCAGGGCGACCCTGGCCGCCCGGTGTTCGCCTTGCTCGGCCTCGATCACCCCCTGGATGTACAGTGTACCGGCCAGCCGCGCGAGATCGCCGGTGCCGCGCAAGAGAGTTGCGCTCTCGTCGAGGGCGGCACGCGCCGCACTGAGCTCACCGCCTTGATACAGGTTCCGCGCAAGCCAGCAGAGTGCCTCGCCAACCTGGTTGTCATCGCCGACGGCCGCCGCGTGCTCGATGCTTTCCAGGAGCAACGCTCGGACCTGCGAGAACTCCCCCTGGTAGTCGGCCAGGTGCGCCATCGCGAGCAGCGGCCCGGCTATGCCGCGACGGTCCCCGAGCTGACGGTACAGCGCGAGACTCGCCTGGTCCTGCGCCAGTGCGCGGTCGAAGTCACCGCGCGCCGCATACAGCCAGCCAAGCCCAAGCAGCACTCTGGCGTGGGCCGCGCCGGGTCCCGCCGAAGGCAAAGCCGGGCTCCTTCCATCGGCGGCGACTATGGCGCGTTCGAGCCATGCGCAGCCCTCAACGATGAATCCCCGAACCGACCAGAAACGAGCCAGGGCCCCGCCAAGCCGAAGCGCAACTCCAGCTGACCCTGTATCTGTTGGACGGCGGACCAACGACCAGCTCAGCGCCGACCGTAGATTGTCGTGCTCGAGCTCGAGGCGGGCGAGCACGTGCTGCTGTCGAGGGCCACGCAGCTCGGACTCGGCCGACTCAGCGAATGCAAGGCACCAGTTGAGGTGCTGGTCCCGCACTGTGTCAGCTTCGGCCGAAGCTTCCAATTGCTCGACTGCATACTCGCGGATTGTCTCGAGCATGTTGAACCGCGCCTCATCCCCGGCCTGATCCAGACGACGCACCAGGCTATGGTCGACAAGTGCCTGGAGGCGATCGAGGACTTCGTTGGCTTCGAGATCGATCGTGGCGCACACCGCCTCGGCGGCTTCAAGCGTCCAGCTGCCGGCGAATACAGCCAGACGCCGGAAGAGCCGCTGGTCGGCTGCGTCGAGCAAGTTGTAGCTCCAGGTAAGTGTGGCGCGGAGCGTTTGCTGTCGCTCAGGTAGATCAATCGCGCCACCTGTCAATACCGGTAGGCTCCGGTCCAGCCGGCGCAACAATGCCGCGGGTGGCAACAGGGGCACCCGCGCCGCGGCCAGCTCGATGGCCAGCGGCAAACCATCGAGTCGTCGACAGATGCCGGCGACCGCGGCAGCATTGGTCGCGCTCAGCGCAAACTCAGCCGCGTGCGTCCGGGCGCGCTCCACAAACAGCCTCACGGCCGGCCAGGCCAGCAGGTCCTGGTCGGCGGCCACCACCTCAGGTGTGGGAGCGGCCAACGGCGCCACGACGAAGCGCTCCTCGCCACGAATACGTAGTGCCGTACGGCTGGTGACCAGCACCGCCACGTGCGCGCACGAGTGCAGCAGTTCCGCCACTAACGAGGTTGCGCCGAGCAGGTGTTCGAAGTTGTCCAGCAGCAGCAGGAGTTGACGCTCGCGCAAATACTCCAGCAACAGTTCGTGGGCGCTCCGCTGTCCGGACTCGCCCACCTTCAGGCTGCGGGCAATCGTCGCTGGGACCACGGACGGGTCGCGCAGCTGCGCCAGATCGACGAACACCACCCCGTCGGGCTGGGCCGCAGCCTCGGCGGCAGCCAGGGCGAGCGCCAGGCGCGTCTTGCCCACACCGCCCGGCCCCGTCAGGGTCAGCAGCCGTGTTGTTGCCAGGCGCCGAGTCAATTGAGCGAGTTCTTCCTGGCGGCCGAGGAAACTGCTCAATTCGGCGGGCAGGCCGTGCGCGGCCGAGGCCGTTGGTTCTCGCTCGGCCGGGTGACCCGCGCGAGGGGCAGCGCGCGTGGACTCAACATGCGGCAGCTGGAAGGTCGTATTCCCGGTGCGTGCCGGCTCGCCTCGCCGACGCGGAGCCGGCTGGCCGGCTGCCTCGAATGTCGCGTGGTCCTCGCGTGTCAGCCGCAACACCGCGCTCAGGCGGCGCATGGTCTCGCGCTGGGGCTGTCCGAGTCCCCGCTCGAGGTGCTGGACCGCGCGCTCGCTGATTCCCGCCCGCGCGGCGAGGTCAGCCTGCGTCAGGCCGGCGGCAAGCCGATGCTGCCGCAACAGCGTTCCGAACACTGCGACTTCCTGCGCCGCGATCACCGTTTCCCCCGAGCCCGATTGGCAGTCCGACCAAACCTACTTGCCCAAAATACCACAAAACTGTTCTCACATCTGATCTTGTGGATAACTTTGTGGTTCTGGTATTCACTCCGGTCGGCTGCGGTCCTACTGTGGTCAGAACAACCGGTCGGGGGGGTCTACGGTGGAGCGAGCTTTGTCAGGTGTGTGGTGCGCCCACTGCGGCGCGTACGGCGCGCACGACCCATGGGACGCGCATCAGACTGTCCTCGACGTCCGGCTGGCGCCCCATCGAGCGAAACGCCTCCCGACTCCATCATCGCCAGCCGGGGTTGGGCGCCGTTTCAGGCTGACCGCGGATCGCCTATACCGCTCCTTCGCGCGAGTCCTGGCATGGTGATTGTCGCCCCTTCCAGCTGCTAGGCTGGCGACGGCTCGCCGCGTCGCTCGCTCCCGACCCTCATGCGCGCCTGGAGACCTCATCTGCGAGCGTACGCGAGACCTTGAGTTGGCCAACGTCAGCCTGCGCAAGGGCATGCTGGAGACGGTGTGACTGGTACTGGTGCTGTTGCAGCTGCGGTTGCCGCACCGCACCGCACCGCTCACTACAACGCTGTCGCTCGCCGGGCGGGTCGGCTCGCGGAGCCGCCGGGCAGGCACCCGAAGAGGTGAGCTTGAACATGGCGGATGACCTGGTCGTCGTACACGGCCACATACTCTTGGCTGGTGTTGAGGTCCAGGTGACCCAACAGCGTGGCCGCAATATGCACGGGAAGGCCGCCGTTGACGGCGTCGGTGGCGAAGATCCGACGCAAGTCGTGGGGTCGGAAGACAAGCGATTGGCCGTCCACATCGCGGAGCCCCGCATTTCTAGCCGCGCGATCGAGCAGACCGACAACGCTCGATCACCCCATGACGCAATGGCTGCCGTTCTGCCGGCGCTGGAACAGGAACGGCAGCGGTGGGCTGAAGATCTGCTCGTGCGGATCCTATAGCTGTGCGTGCGGAACGGCTTCGGACTCGCCACGGACCCGAGCGACGATCCTGCCCCGCGCATGAGCCAACTCCGGACAGACCGGGATGACGCGCTCGCGATCCATTTTCGAGGGTGCAACCTGGAGCAGCAGGACGACTTCTCCCTCAGGAGGTTGGTACTGTCGGACCGAGAGGTGTGTCAGTTCGAGCAGCTCCTCGCACGTGAGCCCGGTCAGCCGTAGCACTTCAACGATGGCGCAGCACGAAGGCGTCCTCTTCCTATTTGCCATAGTTCAGCGCTCGGGAAAGATGGTTTGTCTGGTGGCTTGACCAGAACCG
>DATGER010000127.1:0-36877 GCA_035309865.1 Chloroflexota bacterium | reverse complement strand
GAACGCGTCCGGGTCGGGGGAGCCTGCGGCCCCCCGCCGCCAGTCGCTGCTCCGCTCGCAGGCTCGCTGCGCGCTCCTTTCCGCGGCGACCCCCCGCGAGGGGCGCTTCGCGCCTTGTTGCCGCGCGTACCGTCCAAAGCCACGTGGTAAGTAGACCCGCCACGGCAAGTCCGACATGGTTGCGCACGGATTCGGCAAGGGCTGCCGTGCCGGCCTTGAGGATGACCAGCTGGAGCAAGGCAACGCATTGAGCACATGCCTGTCGCTACGGCGGCGCGAAGCGGATCAATAAACGCGCGGCCCTCGACCGGTACGAGCGGCAACAAGGCGCGAAGCGCCCCTCGCGGGGGGTCGCCGCGGAAAGGAGCGCGCAGCGAGCCTGCGAGCGGAGCAGCGACTGGCGGCGGGGGGCCGCAGGCTCCCCCGACCCGGACGCGTTCAAGGCCGACCCGGACGAGTTCAAGGCCGACCCATACAGGTGCAAGCCCGACCCGTACAACTTCCAGGCCGACCTGTACGACCTCACTGGCCGGTTTTGCTGTACCAGCGCCAGGGGTCGACGATGGGCGACGTTTTGGTCTCGCCGGCGGCGTAGGGGAGGACGATGCGGTTGTTGAGGTCGAACAGGGACTCGTTTTCCCACAGGAAGACGTAGGGCTGCTCCTGGGCGATGAGCTTCTGGATCTGGCTGTAGAACTTCTTGCGCTCGGACTGGTCGTAGACCCGGACCGCCTGGTCGTAGAGCCGATCGACCTCGGGATTCTGGAACCCGGTCTCGTTCTGGCCGCCGTCGGAGACCCACAGGTTGCGCGAGGCGTGCGGGTCGATGCCGGCCCCCCACCCGGCCACGGTCAGGTCGAAATCGTGCGTCTTGCCGGTGCGGTCGAGAAACGCGTTGAAGTCCTCGGGGATGATCTCCAGTTCGATACCGACGTTTTTGAGCTGCTGCTGGACGATGGTCGCGATTTGCTCGCGCTGCTTGTTGCCTGGCGGGCCGTAGTGAATGCGCAGTTTGAGCGGGTTGCCGTCGCGCTCGCGCACGCCAGTGGCGGGGTTGATGGCCCAACCGGCTTCGTCGAGCAACTTGCCCGAAGCCGCGGGGTCGTAGGCGATGTGCAGCACGTCCGGCTCATACGCCCATGACGCCGACGCGTACGGACCGTCCAGTGGTTTGGCGTGGCCGAGCCGAACCGCCTGGATCATCGACTGGCGGTCGAGGGCCCCGCTGATCGCGTAGCGCACGCGTCGGTCGGCCAGGATCGGATTGCGCAGGTTAATCGCGAGATACGACCAGCTGGCGTTCGCCGAGTAGTAGTTCAGTGGTTGCGCGAAGGGCAGATTTCTCGCTTCCTCCCAGTCCTGCGGCTGCACTGCAACGGCGTCGATCTCCTGAGACTTGAACTGGGAGTACTCGACCGTGACGTCGGGCACGATCTTGATCAAGTAGCTGTCCAGGTTTGGCCGTCCGAGGAAGAAATGATCGTTGGCCGCGAACTCGGCGAACTCGTCCTTGCGCCACTGTTTCAGGAGAAACGGCCCGGAGCCCACCGTCGGATTGTTGTTCCGCGGGTTGTCGTTGATGTCGAGGTTCTCGAAGACATGCTTGGGGATCGCGTCGATCCCCGAGTACAGCAGCGCCGGCGCAAAAACTTCTTTGAGCTGGAACACGAGCGTGGCGTCATCCGGCGCGGTGAGGCTGGTGAAATAGTCCTGGAAAAGCTTCCGGTACGGGAAGTTGACCTTCTCGTCCATCATGCGATCCCAGGTGAATTTGTAGTCGGCCGACGTGATCTTCTGCCCGTCGGACCAGAGCAGGTCGTCGCGCAGCTTGTACGTGATGGTCAGCTTGTCGTCCGAGATCGTGTAACTCCGCGCGGCAAAGGGCATCGGGTCCAGCGTCTTCGGATCGGTGCGGAGCAATGGCGCGTCGTACTGGAGGGCGATAAACGCGAGCGAGCCGGTGTCCTGGGCGAGGAGCGGCTGCATCGTCTTGGCGTCGACGATCGAGGTGTCGACGAACGTCCCGCCTTTGACCGGGACCGCGGTCGTACTGGCCGCGACCGTCGTCGGTTGGCTGGTGGCCGCGGGAACAGTCGGCGCCGCCGCCGCGACTACGGGAGTCGAAACGGGCGCGGCTGCTGGCTGCGCCGCAGACGTAGGTGGCGCTGGCGCAGCCGGCTGGCAGGCAACGAGCACCAGACTGCCGGCAGCCAGAAGTCTGGTCGAAAGCCCGGCGAACACCCCTGGGAACGTAACACGGCTCGCGGCACCGCTCAAGTTGCCCGCCTGGCACGGGGCAGGCCCGCCACCACCAGGTCGTAGGAGTCCTGGATCCATTCCTGGAGGACGTCGTCGGGCACGGATTCGTCCAGATTGACCGTGTTCCAGTGCCGCTTGTTGAGGTGATAGCCAGCGGTCACCGCGGGGTACTGCTCGCGTAAGGCGACGGCGTAGCCAGGGTCGCATTTGAGGCTCACGCTGGCTGGCCCGTCCCCGATGTCGACGAGCGCAAACATCTTGCCGCTCACGGTGAATACCGCCGCCGTCGCACTAAACGGAAAGCCCTCGGCGGCGCCGGGTAGTCCTCGGCACACGGCCAGAACACGGTCTCGGTCCATACCCCTAGTCTAGAGTTCACCGGGGCACCCGCTACCGCGGTGCAATGTGGTCACAACCTGGTTACACCGTGGGTCGCTTTATATTGTCGGTGGCGCAGGGGGTCCGTATAGTGGCCCCGCCGAGGAAACCTGCAGCGTATGAACCGCGACCCAGCATTCTCTACTCGCCGACCCGGCGACAGGGCTCGAGGTGTGGAGTCACTGCTCTGGCTGGCTGCCGGCGCCGCGTGGGCGATCGTGGCACTGCGGGCCTGGAACAACACGCGGAAGGTCGATGCGCGGCGTCGGACGTTTTCAATCTCCGACCGCCTCCTCAAGCAGGTCTTTCCCAACGGCATCCGTCGCTAGCAGCTGTCGCGTTCAACCCGCGTGCCGCTGAGCGTCCGGCTCGCCTCGATCGACGAGGCGCCACTCGTGCGCGCGATCATGCGCAAGGCGTTCGCCGAATACCTAGGTGCGCTGCCCGTGGAATCGGGTGCCAACGCCGAGTCGCTGGAGGACGTCAGCGCCGCGATCCGCGCAGGCGGGGCAGTCCTGGCGTTTGCCGGAGACGAAGCCATCGCATCGGCCAGGTTCACACCCGTGCACGGCGGGCTGTACGTTGGCCGGGTGGCGGTTCTGCCCACCCACCGGCGCCGTGGCGTGGCCTCGACCGTGATGCGCTTCCTTGAAGACGTCGCGGCCGGTCAGGGCCGCCACGCTATCCTCATCGAAGTGCGCGACTCGCTGCCAGGCAATGTAGAACTGTACCGGTCGCTGGGCTACGAGCTGGTCAGTATCGACCCGCACCCGCGCGGCCCGGACCGCGTCTGGAGCATGCGGAAATCGGTCGCGCGTGAGTGACCCACCGTACGACGTCATCATCGTCGGCCTGGGGGCCATGGGCAGTGCGGCCGCGTACCAGCTGGCCCACCGCGGGCAACGTGTCCTGGGCCTGGACGCCTTTCCACGCGGCCACACGCTCGGCTCATCGCATGGCGAGACGCGCATCATCCGCATGGCCTACTTCGAGCACCCGAACTACGTGCCGCTGCTGCGCCGCGCCTATGAGCTGTGGGACCAGACCGCGGCGGCCTCCAGCACACAACTGCTGCACCTGACCGGCGGCCTCTTTATCGGCCCGCCGCAAGGGGACCTGGTGGCCGGTTCGCTCCGCAGCGCACAAACGCACGGCCTGCCGCACGCGCTCCTGGACGCCGACGAAATCCGCCGCCGTTTTCCGATGTTGCGGCCACAGAGCCATGAGGTTGGCGTGTTCGAAGAACGCGCCGGCGTCTTGCTGCCCGAGCGGTGCATCGACGCGCAGCTCGACCTGGCCGCGGCCGCGGGCGCCGACCTCCGCCACGCGGCGGCGGTAGAGCGCTGGACGGCACGGGGAGGCGAAGTGGTGGTCGATACGGCCGCAGAGCGCTTCGCGGGCGCGCGGCTGATCCTGACCGCCGGCGCCTGGGCCGGGAAACTGCTGCGCGAGCTCGAGTTGCCGTTGCAGCCTGAACGCATCCCGCTCTTCTGGTTCGAAGCGCTGCGCGATCCCCACCAGTTCGATCTCGGCCAGATGCCCATCTGGATCTGGCACGATCCGGCCGGCGCCTTTTTCACCACCCCGCACGTCGCGTGGCCGGGCGTCAAGATTGGCAAGCACCACTCCCTGCAGTACGTCGACCCCGATACGGTCGAGCGTGAGGTTTCGGCCGCCGACGAGGCGCCGCTGCGCAGCTTTCTTGAGCGCTGCGTGCCCGACCTCGCGGGCAGCATCGCCCAGAGTCGGGTTTGCATGTACACCAACACGCCTGACGAGCACTTCCTCATCGATGTCCACCCCGCCCATCCGGCTGTCGTGTACGCCTGCGGGTTCTCAGGCCACGGGTTCAAGTTTGCGAGCGTGGTCGGCGAGATCCTGGCCGACCTGGCCATGACCGGGCGAGCGACGCCGGACGCCGATTTCCTGCGAGCGGCGCGGCTCAGCGACCCGCAAACCGGGGCGGGCGCTTCTCGTTGAACGCCGCGATGCCTTCGCGACGATCCGCGGAGGCGATCGCGCGCATATAGGCCTCGTGTTCGCGTTGGAGGCCGTCCTCGAAGGGGAGATCGGCGCCGTTGTCGATCGCCCACTTGGCCTGGCGGACCGCGAACGGGCTGTTGCGCTGGATCTCTGCGGCTAGCACGCTCGCCTGGGCCAGCATCTCCGCACGCGGCACGACATGGTTGACCAGCCCGAGCTCCTTCGCCTCAACAGCAGAGATCCGGCGCGCCGTGAAGATCAATTCCTTGGCCCGGTTGCGGCCGATCAGGCGCGGCAGGTTCTGCGTCCCGCCGCCGCCCGGGATGATGCCCAGGCTGACTTCGGTGAGCCCAAAGACGGCATCCTCGGCTGCCACCACGAAGTCGCACAACATCGCCAGCTCGGTTCCGCCGCCGAGCGCAAAACCGTGCACCGCCGCGATCATCGGCTGTGGCACGCCGCGCATCTGGCTGAACATGCGACGCAACAGGCCGCGCTGCGCGGTCCATTGCTCGGGCGTGAAGTCGCGGCGCGCCTTGAGGTCGGCCCCAGCACAGAACGCCCGCTCGCCCGCGCCGCGCAAGATGACGGCCCAGACGTCGTCATCTCTGGACAGCGCCACGCACGCGGCCCCCAGTTCTTCGGCGAGAGTATTGTCGATGGCATTCAGCACCTCGGGCCGATTCAGGATCAGGTGCGCGAGATGGCCCTCGCGCTCGACGAGCACGGTGGCACTCATGTCTCGGCCACCGTGTCCCTGGCGATGCCGTCGAAGCGTCCCTGGCCGTCGATCACGCCACCCTGCTCGGACACGGCGAGATCCCACAGGTGGCGAATGCCGTCGCTGATGTGGACGGGGTAGACCCTGGGCTCCACGAGCTGTCGGTACTCCGCGGGTAATCGGCGCAGATTGCTCTGCGCGAACTCCCAGATCTCACTGAGTGGCGGTAGCGACCCGGGCACGACTTCACCGTCGAGCACGACCGGCTTCAACAGGCGTTCACTGCCCGGCGGTTTGGGCTCCGTGGCGAGCTGGACGACGTCCTCGACAAAGTGTCCGATCCGATACACCTCTTTGACGCCCGGCCAGGTGCTCTTGTCACCGGCGACTTTGACTTTAGGGTGGCCACCTCGGGCGTCGACGCAGAACACTTCCTTGTACACCCCGCCGAGCGCGCCGCCTTCGATGTCACGTTCGACCGAGCCCGCGCCGACCCCCAGGCTGGTGCCGACGCCAAAGGAGTCGATCGGCGCGCCCGACTCGAGCAGGTCCTGGATCGAGAACTCGTCCAGGTCGCCCGATGCGGCGATCCTCACCTCCTCCAGGCCACCTCGGTCGAGGACGTCTCGGACAAAGCGCGCATCACTGGCCAGGTCGCCGCTGTCCAGCCTGACAGCCGCCAGGACGTGGCCCAGTCGATCGCGAGCTGAATGCGCGACCTCGACGGCCGTACGGATCGCGGCGCGGGGGTCGTATGTGTCGAGCAGCAAGGTGTAGCGGTTGTAGGTGTCGGCGATGACCTCGAAGGCCTCACGCTCGGTATCGAAGAGCTGGATGAGCGCGTGGGGCACCGTGCCGGTCGACGGCAGCCTGAAGCGGAAGGCAGCGCCCAGGAAAGACGTACTGAAGCAGCCACCGATCCGCGACGAACGCGTGGCCACAAATGGGTCCTGTGCCCGGCGCAGCGAAAATTCGGCCACTGGCTTACCCTGCGCGGCCCAGACCACACGACTTGCTTTGGTGGCGATCAGCGTTGCCAGGTTGATGGCTTGCAGGAGGCCGCTCTCGAGCAACAGCGCCTCGTCGAACGGAGCGGTGACGCGGAGCAGCGGTTCATTCGGAAAAGCGATCGAGCCTTCAGGCATGGACAGGATCTCGCCCGTGAATCGCAGCTCCTGCAGATGGGTGAGAAACGCGGGATCGTAGTCGCGAATCTGCTGCAGGAACGCGATGTCCTCGGCGTCGTAACGAAAACTCCGCACGAACTCCAGCGCCATCTCGAGCCCAGCGACGAGCAGGTACGCCCCGTTGAACGGTGCGCGCCGCGAGTAGAGGTCAAACGTGGTCACCGCGGTGCGTCCGGCCCGCCAGGCAACATAGGCAGAGTCCGGGTGATACAGGTCGGTGAACAAGCCCGGGTGGTACGGGGTGTACGACCGGGCGAGCGTCATGGTCGGATGGTACTGCTCAGAATGGGCCTGGGCGGCCGCCAGTCTGCGTATACTTGCTCGAAGCAAGATGAGTAGCTCGCTGACCCTTACCGACGAGGCGGTTGTCCGCCTGCGGAGTGTTCTCGACAACCAGCAGGCGCCTGACGGTGCGCTGCGCGTGTTCGTCTCGCCCGGCGGTTGTTCTGGATTCTCTTACGGCATGTCGCTCGAGATTGAACCGGCCGATGACGACGAGGTTGTCGAGCAATCCGGGGTCAAGGTCGTGGTCGACCCGTTTTCGCTCCAATATCTGAGCGGCGCGCAGATCGACTTCGTCGATAGCCTGATGGGTGGCGGCTTTACGGTGGTCAACCCGAACGCGGTCAAGAGTTGCTCGTGCGGCCAGAGCTTCGACACGACCTTCGGCGGCGGCGCCGCCAAGCCCTGCCACTAGCCGCCTAGTTGAGGGGCGTACCGATGACCCGCGGGGTTGTCGGCCAGGCCGAACCGGTGCCGGGCTCGTCGGTCACGCCGACAGAATCGAACGTTTGCAGATCCGTCGGGACCTGGATCAGGGTGTAGCCGTTGCCCTGCTTGTCGGGCCAGATCAAGCCCCCGCTGACCCGCTCGTTGCCGCGCACAAACCACACCTGGTAGGCGTGACCCTGCGCGATCGGCGGCATGTCGTGGCACATCACCATGCCCGTGCCTGACAGTGGATCCATGTACACCATGCCCCGCCACGGCATCGCCTGCTCCGACGGTTGCAGCGGTCGGATCGCCAGTTGATCCGAAGCCAGCACCTCGGCCACATGGTCGTACCGTGCGGCGCGCTCGCGAGCGGTCAGCGCGTCGTGCTGCAGGGCCACGACCTGTCCCTGCATCGCGATCACGCGGATCAACGCGACGAGCGAGAACACCAGCGACGCGGCGGCGACCATCCAGGCCGGGTTGAGTCGCAGCCGCCGCCTCGCCCCAGACCACAGCCGGCGCGGCGCGGCCGCCAGCGGCCGCGGCGTGCGGCGCGCCGCCTCGAGGACCTCACCGCGCAGCGCCTCAGGCGGATCAACCTGGGGCACAGCTGAGCCGAGCACCGCCGCGACCTCACGAAACTCCCGCAGGCTCAGCGCGCAGTCCGCGCATGCGGCGGCGTGCGCTTCGACCAGACTGACTTCGTCAGCGTCGACGGCGTCGAGCGCCAGGGCGGCCGCCCGGTCGAGGAACTCATCGCACCTGACGGTTGGATGATCGACCATCAGCGTTCGCTCCACAGCCGCGACAGCTCGGGCGCTTTGCGCAGTTGCTGCAGACCCAGCCGCATGCGGGTCTTGACTGTGCCCAGCGGCAATCCCAGCACCGTGGCGATCTCGAGCTGGGTCATGCCCCGGTAATAGGCGAGCTCGAGGGGCAGCCACTGTTCGCTGGGCAAATTCGCCAGGGCCCGTCCGATGGCCACGCGCTGCTCGATGGCCCCGGCGCGGGTTTGCGGATCGCCGTCACTCGAGGTCAACCCAGAATTGTCGAGCAGGTCGGCGAGCCCATCGCCGTTGGGTTGCGGCGGCGCCGGGACGCGGTGGCGCTGCTCAAGCTGCCGCCGTCGCAACACGTCGATGGCGCGGTGGTGGGCGACTCCGAGCAGCCACGGCAGGAGGCGCCCGCGATTCGACTCGTACGCGGCCGGCTGACGCCACAGCTTCAAGAACGTCTCTTGCACCACCTCTTCGGCGGCTGGTCCGTCGGTGAGCAGACGCAACGCCAGCGAGTACACGCCGCGACTGTGCCGTTCGTAGATCAGCTCCAGGGCACGCTGGGCTCGCGAATCACCGTGGGCAAGGCAGGCGACGAGCGCCTCATCGTCGTCCGGGGCCTCGCTGGGGGCGGGCCGGGCAGAGGCCGTTGGCCCACGTGCACCGAAGGTGAGCCCGAGTTCCAAAGCCAGGGGAGTATAGCCCCCGCACGGGGCAAGGGGAACCGAAATGGCCTGGCCCATGACCCCCTACGCCCTCCTCTCTAGAGGTACGCGCGCAGCGCACTTGCAGATTCAAAATGCCAGTCTTGAGACCCGCCCGTGATGTGCTCGGCCCAGCCTGAAACGTGCCTGTGACGCACGCACACATAGGCTGAACAGGTGTCGAGGCGAACACACTCACGCCGTCGTGCGCCAATCCGGCCAACGCTGCGCGACCGAGCCCATCTCTTCGTGCCACTCCGAAGTTGGCGTTTGCAGCTCATTGGCGCCGCCCTGGCAGTCGCGGCGGCGATCATCTCAGCCCAATCGTTTGCGTCGGCCCGCGAAGGGGCGAGCGTCTATCTGATCCAACCCGGCGATACGCTGCTCGGCGTCGCGCAGACCACGGGCATTTCGATGGATCGGCTGGTCAGCATGAACGGCATCACCAACCCCGACTTCATCGTGGCTGGTGACTCGCTCTCGCTCGACGGAACGGTGCCGCCGGGCACAGTCCATGGGCCGGTGCAGAACACGCCGGACGTGCTCTACACCGTGAAGGCCGGTGACACCCTGTGGGACATCACGCTGGCAACTGGCGTCACACTGGACAGCGTCGTCCAGCTGAACAGCTTGAGCAACGTCGATCAGCTCAGCATCGGCCAGGTGCTCCGACTTCCGGCTACAGCCGTGGTCCAGCGCTCGGCCGCGATGCCGACGGCGAAGCCGAAGCCCACGCCGGGCGCAGCGCTAGCAAAGCCGAGCTCGGCCTCTGCCCGCGCAGCGAACTCGGCGGCAACCCCGGCAGCCACGTCGACGAATGGGACGATTGCCTCACCCGCCGCGAGCAACGCGACCAATTCCGCGACCGCCGCGGCCAACGGGAGCAGCTCCGCGAACGCCGCGACCACCGGGGCCAATTCCGCGAGCGCGGCGCCGGGCGCGAGCCTGCAGCTGCGCGTGGCTGCCGAGGTATTGCGGCTCGGTGGTCCGCAGGTGCACGTCGGCGCCGCCGCGTACAACCTGACAACTGGTGAGCGCCTCAGCGTGCACGCCGACGACACGTTTCCGTCGGCGAGTGTGATGAAGTTGCCGATTCTGGTCGAGCTCGAGCGTCAGACGACCGCGGGCACGCTGCCGTGGACCGAGAGCTTGCGCGCCGAAGCCAGCGCGATGATCGCCGTCTCAGACAACAGCGCGGCCAATCAGATTGCCGAAGCCATTCATCCCCAGTCCGTCAATGACACGATGGCCAGGCTCGGCCTGGGCGGCACGCACTTTGTCAACCTGTTCACCGATACCCGGGGCCCATCGAACCCGGGCTCAAACCAGACCACGCCGTCGAATATGGCGCGCCTGCTCGAGTTGATCGCTACCGATCAGGTGGTCAGCCCGCAGGCGAGCGCCGACATCAAGAATTTGCTCGCCCGCAACGTCGATCGCAGCAAGCTGGTCCGCTCGCTGCCAGCGGATGCGACGGTGGCCCACAAGAGCGGCTGGTATGACGGTGTGGCCAACGACGTCGGCATCGTCACCGTCGACCGCGTGCCGACGCGCTGGACGATCGCCGTCTTTACCGAGAACTTGCCCGACGCCGAGACCGGCAACCAGATCGTCGCCGCCGTCTCGAAGCTGGTCTACGACGCCTGGGGCCAGTGACCGCGTATTTCGCCGTGCGGTACGCGCTCGCGACGTGAGCGGCGCGTTTCCGAGACGCGCTGCATCTCGCGCTCGATCAGCAGGAAGTCCTGCGCCGACAGCAGGTGCACGTCACCCTGTAACGCGAGATACCACTGCTCGGGCGGCCAACGTTTGAGATACAGCAAGCGCGGCGCCAGGGCTTCGGCGTCCAGGCCCTCGCCCGGCTCGAGCGCCAGTTGCGGCTGGGTGTGGACCCGATACGGGAACGGATCATCCTTGCGCTCGTGGTTAATCCACGTCGGGTGGCGATCCTCGAAGTAGGCCGAGGTCACCGTCGCCGTCGCGGGGAAGATGCGCTCGTACATGACGTAGTACAGGACGTGATCGCCGACCGCGACGCGCTCCGCCTTCTTGCGATGGCGGCTGCGGAGCCCAAGCAGCGAGTAGTGCATGCCGCGCGTGATGGAGTAATTTTCAGGGCTGACGGTGATCAGCCAGTGACTGCCGGGCATGGTTTATCTCTGTACGAAGGGTAGCATGGTCCTGTGACCGAGCTAGTGATCCATGCTGGGCAGGTCTTTACCGCCGCCGAAGGTGAGCCGCTGGCGCACGACGCCTGGGTACGCGTCGAAGACGATCGCATCGTCGAGGTGACCTCGAGCGAGCCGCGCAGCGCTCCGGGCAGTCGGCGAGTTGAAGCCCCCGACGCGACGCTGCTGCCCGGTCTGATCGATTGCCACGTCCACTTCGCGATGAGCGGTGGTCCGGACTGGCTGTCCGAGATGCAGGAGCCGTACGCCCTGAGCTGCTGGCGCGCGGCGCTCCACGCGCGCAAGACACTCGAGGCAGGCTTCACAACGGTGCGGACGCTCGGCGGTCGCCCGGGGGCCGATCCCGCGTTGCGCGACGCACAAGTCGCGGGCATCGTCGTCGGGCCACGAGTGGTCGCCACGAACCTCGCGATTTGCATGACTGGCGGCCATGGCGCGTGGATCGGTCGCGAGGCGGACGGTCCGGATGACGTCCGCAAGGCCGTGCGCGAACAGCTCAAGGCGGGCGCCGACTGCATCAAACTGATCGCGACCGGCGGCGTGATGACGCCCGGTGTGCAGCCAGGTTCGCAGCAGCTGAGCGACGACGAACTACGCGCGGGTGTCGACGAGGCCCACAAGGCCGGCCGCAGGGTCGCCGCGCATGCTCACGGCGCCGATGGGATCAAGGCGGCCGTCCTGGCTGGCGTTGATTCCATCGAACACGGCTCGTTCATGACCGATGAGATCCTCAGCCTGATGCGCGAGCGGCGGACGTTTTACTCGGCGACGCTGTGCTCGGCCCAGGGGTTCCTCGATGCGCCGCCGAATACCGTCGCCGACTGGGCCATGATCAAGGCCGGGCAGGTTCGCGTCGCCCTTGACGCGAGCTTCCGCCACGCGTATCACGCTGGGGTGCGACTGGTGCTCGGGACGGACGCAGGCACGCCATTCAACCGCCACGGCGAGAACGCTCGCGAGCTGGCGCTGATGGTCAAGCTCGGCGTCGACCCGCTGGATGCGCTGCGTGCGGGGACGCGCAACGGCGCCGAGCTGCTCGGCAAACTCGACCTGATTGGCAGTCTAGAAGCGGGCAAAGCCGCCGATCTCGTGCTGGTGGCAGGTGACGTCGTGGCCGACATCAATCGCCTGTGCAACCCCGCCAATATCCAGCTCGTCGTACAAGCAGGACGCATCGTCCATCGCTCAGGAGAATTCTCTGATGTCAGTTGATCTACCCTCGCGCTACAACCTGTCGAGTCTGCCCGAGCTTCGCCGATCTGGCTTGCGAAACTGGGCCCTGATGGGTGCGGCCGCGGTGGGCGCGTTGCTTGTTGTCGGGCTGTTCACTTCGTCGAGCACGGTTCAGGCGGGTCACGTCGGGGTGGTGACGACGTTCGGTAGTGTCGAGCCGGTCGTTCTGCAGCCCGGGTTCCATTTCGTGCTGCCATTCGCACAGCGCATCGTGCAGATCGACACGCGGGTGTCACCGCACACCTTCAAGGAGATCGACGCTGCTTCGCAGGAACTGCAGACGGTCAAGCTCACCGGCACGATGAACTATCACCTGGACGCCGCCCGGGCGTACGAGCTCTATCAGAACGTCGGTCTCGAGTTCGCGGCCAACATCATCGATCCTGCCTTCTCCGACTTCATCAAAGAGGTCGTACCGCAGTACAAGGTCACTGACATCCTGATCAAGCGCGATGAGATCCGCACGCTGGCCAGGCAGAAGCTGGGCGACAACCTGTCCCGCTACGGCATCATCGTCGACGACATCTACATCTCGGACATCGCGTTCTCCACGGACTATCAGGCCGCGATCGAGAAGAAGCAGACGGCTCAGCAGGCGGTCGAAACCGAGCGCCAGATCCTCGATCAGAAGAAGGTCCAGGCCGACCAGGCCGTGGCCGAGGCGGATGGCAAGGCTCGCGCCGCCGTCCAGGCCGCGCAGGGCGAAGCCGACGCCAACCGGGCGCGCACGGCGAGCATCACGCCCGAATTGATCGACTACTTGCGGTGGACGAAGTGGGACGGCCGCCTACCCATGTTCCAAGGTGGGCAGCAACCCCTGATCAGCGTCCCGTTGGACACCGCGACCGGCGGCGGGTCAAACAGCCCCGCCGCGCAGCCCACAGTGCCCGTCGCTCCGCAAGTTCAGCCCACAGCTCCCGCCCCCGCGCAGCAGACCGCTCCGCGCCCCGCGTCCACGCCACTGCCGCGACCCACGGCCGCTCCCTAGTGGTCAGGCGCGCCCGCATCGCTTCGCTCGCTCCCTCCGCGATTTTCAAGGAAAAGCTGGCTCTGTCCTCAGGTGCCCCAACTCGTGCCTGGAGTCCCTGCCTCTCTTCCGCTGAGTCGTAAGTGAGCGAGCGCGGCGATGCGGGCCGCGGGGATTCTCAGGCCCGCGGACTGTGCGGCACGGTCGCGGGCCGCTTGCGCCACTGTTGCTCGAAGTCCAGCAGGACGGCGAGCTGGCGGTCGTTCGGGAGCGCTTGCCAGCGGCCCGAGCGCACGATGCGGAGGGATTCGGGCGCGCTGTAGCCCTGGGCGACGAGCACGGCGCAGGCCATCAGCGGGCCACGGCCGACGCCGTGCTCGCAGTGGATGAAGGCGCGGCCGCCATCCGAGATGTGGTCCAGGACCCACTCGACGCCCATCAGCAGCTGGGCATAGCTGAAGCCGTGACGATCGAGCGTCGGCACGTGCAGGAACTGAATCCCCGCCTGCGCCAGCGCCTCAGGATCATCCTGGGCCTCCAGGCGGCAGTCCACCACGGCCGTGACGCCACGCGAGGTGAGATCTTTGATCTGCCGAGTTCGAAACGCGCCACCGACCGCGAGTTGAAGCGTGATGTCCGAGTAGTTCAGCTGTTTGGGCTGAACGTCGGTGAGCCACTCCATGAGTCGCGCCAGCACGCGCAGCCAGAGACGCCCGAGCGGCCAACGGAACGCCTCGACAATCTGCTCGCGATCCGTCGGGTACGGAATCGGATTGTCAGCCGACATCAGAGGCTCGCTCGGCTCGCCTCGAAGTTACTGGAGGCAGGGAACAACGGAGGCAAACGGCAGATAGGAGAGCATCAGCCATACACGGGCCATACGTGCCGCGCAGCTGGCCTCCGCGGGGCTGGCGCACAGGGCGACGGCGTCGGCCACGTTGCAGCGCGCTTACGGTAAGTCACCTCGAAATCGCGCGGAGCAAGGAATCCAGGAGACAAAAACGGGAGCGAGCGAAGCGATGCGGGCGGCGCGATGCTGGCCGGCTACCAGATGCCGAGTTCGGCTTTGGCCTCTTCGGAGGCCATGATGCGTGGATCCCAGCGGGGGGTCCACACGAGGTTGATGTCGACGTCGTTGATGGCGGGAAAGCGGTTCACCAATACCGAATGCGCTTGCGTCTTGATGACCGGCCCGAGCGGACACGCCGGCGTCGTGAGCGTCATATCGATGATGACGTTCTTGGAGTCGTCGTCGATCTGCACACCGTACACCAGACCCAGATCGAGAATGCTGATGCCAATTTCAGGGTCGTAGACCGATTTGAGTGCCTGGCGCACTTCGTCCTCGGTCGGCAAAGTCTCGGCGTCGGCGGTGGTGGGTTGGTCAGTCATGGTTCAAGTATCACTCCAAAGTTACTGCTCGCGGTGTCGGTACAGGTCCACAGTTTCGCGCAGGGTCGTCCACGGCAACAGGGCACACTTGACCCGCGCCGGGTACTTCTTCACTCCCTGCAGCGCATCGAGCTCTTCTTCGAGCTCAGCCGGCGGAGGCTCGCGGTTTGCCATCCGCTGGGTAAAGCTCGAAACCGCGGCTTCTGCCTCGGCCAGCTTGTGGCCCTTGACAATCTCGGTCATCATCGACGCCGAGGCCTGACTGATCGAACAGCCACGCCCGGTAAACGAGATCTCGCGGATGCTGTCGTCGGTTTCGTCGATGCCGACCGACAGCTCGATCTCGTCACCGCACAGCGGATTGTGGCCCCGGTTGGCGAGCGTCGGATGCTCGAGCCGACCGTGGTTACGCGGGTTTTGATAGTGGTCGAGGATGATCTCCCGCGACAGATCTTGCATGCTCACCGGTGCTCAACTCCTACCTGGACAGCCTCACCCTCGACGCGGACGGCGTGCGTATCCACCGGCTCAAACGCGGGCAGCTGAACCGCGGCGCCGGTCCGAACGTCGAACCGCGCGCCGTGCCGCGGGCACTCGATCTCGGCGTCTTCAAGCTCGCCCTGATCGAGCGATCCGCCGTCGTGCGTGCACAGATCGTCGATGGCGTAGAACTGCCCACCCACGTTGCACACGGCCACCTCATGGTCGCCCACCTGAAAGACCGCGACCCGCTCGGGCGGGATGTCGGAAACGTTGGCCACCGTTTGCCAGCTCGTCATGCGTTCGCAGACTTCAACACGGCTTCGTGCTCGGCAATTGCCGACCACAGCGCCTCTTCAACCCGCGGCAACCCGAGCTTCTTCAACGTCGACTGGAAAAAGCCTTCGACGATGAGCTGTTCAGCAGTTGCCTGGTCCAGGCCGCGACTCTCGAGGTAGAAGATCATTTCCTGATCGACCGGCCCGACGGCCGCGCCGTGCGTGCAGCGGATGACGTCGTTATTCAGGATCTCCAGCTTGGGGTCGGAGTCAGCTTTCGAGCGTTCGGACAGCAGGATGTTCTTCTGTTCCTGGCTGGACTCGGTCTGGTGCGCAGAGGTGTTGATCCGGATCAGCCCGGTGAAGTTGGCGCTCGATCGATCGCGCAGGGCGTTGTGAATAACGAGATCGCTGCGCGTCGCATCGCCGAAGTGCTCCTGAAGGGTCTGGAAGTCGACGTACTGGCGGCCATGCCCGTCCACCACGCCCAGCAGGTCCGCCTGGCTGCCCCGCCCGTCGAGGACCACCTGGACGGTGTTGCGCGCCGTGCGGGCGCCCAGGGCGACATTCAACGTCTTGAGCGACGCATCCCGGCCGAGGTGGGCGCGCTGCCATGAAAAGCTCCACACGTCCGCGGCCCAGCGCTGCAGCTGCACGTAGCGCACGTGGGCGTTGGCGCCCACCACCTGCTCGACGACCCCGCTGGCGATGCCCGACGCGCCGCCGCGGTAGTCCTCGACCACCGTCACTTCGGATTCGTCGTCCGCGATCAGCAGCGTGTGGACATTGCCGAAGTCGTGGTTGATCCAGATCGGCGCGTCGCTCCGCTGGCCGCGAGGGACGTGGACGACCAGAGCCGCGTTGAAGAACGCGTAGTGCAGTGCTGTGAACTTGTCGGAGTGAGGCTGCACCACAGTCGAAAAGTGTTTTTCGATGCGCGCCGCCAGGTCAGGATCTTGTAGCGCTGACTGAAGTTCCAGCACCTGCACCCGGTGCCCTGAACCCTGGTGGACTGGGATGCCGCGGCCGAACTCGAAAAGGGTTGCGCCGGCCTGCTCGGACAGTGCATCGTGCGCCCTCGGCACCACGGGCGCGTCGCTGCCTCCGAGCGGGTCGACCGCGTCGATCGGCAATCCGCGCAGGTTCGTGCGCCGCCAGCCTTCGGTGTGCTGATCCGGTATCGGCAGCCGTTCGAACGCCTCGAAGGCGCGCCGGCGCACGGCACGAAGCCACTCAGGCTCCTGCCGCTGCCGCGAGAGTTCTTCGACCGTCTCGCGAGTCAAAGCGAGACGGGGTGCGGACAGTATTTCGCCGGGCACGTGATCAGCCGATAGAACCTTCCATCTGCAGCGCCAGCAGGCGATTCAGCTCGACGGCGTACTCCATCGGCAATTCCTTGGTGAACGCTTCGAAGAAGCCGTTGACGATCATCGTCTTGGCCTCGGTCTCGGTCAGGCCGCGACTCTGCAAGTAGAAGAGCTGCTCGTCAGAAACTTTGCTGACGGTCGCCTCGTGGCCGATATCGACCTGCTCCTCGTCGATCTCGATCGACGGGTACGTATCGCTGCGGCTCTTATCGTCCAGGAGCAGCGCGTCGCACCGCACGAACGCCTTCGACCGCACGGCGCCCTTGGCCACCTTGAGCAAGCCCCGATAGGCCGCTCGCCCGCCATCTTTGGTGATCGACTTCGAGGTAATGGTGCTGGTCGTGTCTGGGGCGACGTGGATCACCTTGCCACCTGCGTCCTGCAGCTGCCCAGCGCCCGCGAAGGCAACCGACAGGATGTCCGCCCGGGCGCGCGCACCCAGCAAGTAGACGGCCGGGTACTTCATCGTGATCTTGGACCCCAGGTTGCCGTCGACCCACTCGACCGTCGCGTCTTCGTACGCCACGGCCCGCTTGGTGACCAGGTTGTAGACGTTGTTCGACCAGTTCTGGATCGTCGTGTACCGAATGTGGGCGCCCGGCTTGGCGATCAGCTCGACAACCGCCGAATGCAGCGAGTCGGACGAATACGTCGGCGCGGTACAGCCCTCGATGTAGTGCACCCGCGACCCCTCGTCGGCGATGATCAGCGTCCGCTCGAACTGACCCATGTTTTCCGCGTTGATGCGAAAGTACGCCTGGAGCGGGATCTCGACATGCGTGTTCTTGGGCACGTAGATGAACGAGCCACCGGACCACACTGAAGAGTTCAACGCCGAGAACTTGTTGTCGGCGGCCGGAATGACCGTGCCGAAGTACTCCTTGACGAGGTCCGGGTACTCGCGCAAGCCCGAATCCATGTCCAGGAACACCACGCCGAGCTTTTCGAGGTCCTCGCGGATTGAGTGGTACACCACCTCGGATTCGTACTGCGCCGAGACGCCGGCGAGGAACTTTCGCTCAGCCTCAGGGATCCCGAGCTTGTCGAACGTCTCTTTGATGTAGGCCGGGACGTCGTCCCAGGATTTCTCCGCGCTGTTTTCGGTGGGCTTCAGGTAGTAGAAAATGTTCTGAAAATCGATCTCCGACAGATCGGCCGCTGGCCAGGTGGGCATCGGCTTCTTGAAGAAGATGTCCAGCGCGCGTAGCCGGAACTGGAGCATCCACTCCGGCTCGTGCTTGTAGGCCGAGATCTGCTCGACGATGTCGCGGTCCAGTCCCCGACGCGATTTGAACGCGTATTGCTCGGGATCACTGAAGCCGTATTTATAGTCTTTGCTGAGATCGGCTGCTTTAACGGCCATGGCTGGTTGCCTCCTCTGCGTCCTCGATGCCCAGGCGGCGCAGGATCGGGTCGTAGCCTTCGGACTCGAGCTGTTGTACAAGCTCAGCCCCGCCAGACTCGACGATGCGCCCGCCAGCCATTACGTGGACTCGGTCGGGTACGACGTAATTCAAAATGCGCTGGTAATGGGTGATGAGCAGGATGCCCATCCGTTCTTGCTGCTGGTGCACCAGGTTGATGCCATCGCTCACGATGCGCACCGCGTCGATGTCAAGGCCCGAATCGGGCTCGTCCAGGATGGCCATTCGCGGCTTGAGCATAGCCAGTTGCAACATCTCGGCGCGCTTCTTTTCGCCGCCCGAAAACCCTTCGTTCAGGGCCCGCGTCGCAAAGCTCGAGTCGATCTGTAAATGCTGCATCCGCTCGGCGAGTTCCTTGCGGAACGCGAGGGCATTGATGCTCTCCGTGCCGCGGACGGCTTTCACCGCGGCCCGTAGGAAATTACCGGTGCCAACGCCGGGGATCGCGATCGGGTTCTGAAAGGCCAGAAATAGCCCGCGCTTTGCGCGCTCGTCAGGCCTGAGCGCCAGCACGTCTTCGCCGTCCAGGCGCACCCTGCCTTGCGTGACCAGGTACTTGGGGTGACCCATCAGCGCATTGGCCAGGGTGCTCTTGCCCGAGCCATTGCGACCCATCAGCGCGTGGACCTCGCCATGGCCGACTTCCAGATTGAAACCGCGCAAAATCTCACGTCCCTCGACCGAGACGTGCAGGTCGTGGATTTCGAACAGGGCGCCTGAAGCACCATGCAGCGTGCCGTTGGTCTGCGTCATGCGTGCGCTAATTCACCTTTACGTGGCGGAATGGTGGCGCCGAGCGACTCGAGTGGCACAAAGTTGGCCGCCGCGTGCTGCAGCGCATCAGAGATCAGCAAGTCATCCAGAGTCGTGGAGTCAAGCACGCCCAGGATCGCCGCCTGCACCCGGTCCCAGATCGAACGCGACATGCACACCAGATCGCGGGCGCACGTCCCGGGCAGGTAGTCCTCGGCCGTGCAGTCAACCGGCGCCACCTCGCCTTCGAGGACACGATAGATGTCGCCAACGGTGATCATGGCCGGCCCGCGCGACAGCCGATATCCGCCGTGGACCCCGCGCGTGCCCTCAACGAGGCCCGCCCGCCGCAGCTCGCCGACGAGCTGCTCGAGGTACGCCAGCGGCAGGTCTTCATTGCGCGCGATTTCCGACAGGGACAGCAAGCGCTGATCGCCATACGACCGAGCGAGCTCAGTCATGGCGCGGAGGCCATAGTGGACGCGTGTCGATACCTTCATATAAATCCGACCTATTTACTCGGAATTATGGCGTGTTGTACTGTATGCTGTCAATGACGTCATCGCCACGCGAGGGAATAGCCACCATGATCGACATCACCCCAACCGCTGCCACCAAGGTCAAGGAGCTGCTCGAGGAATCGGGTAAAGCCGACCACGCGCTGCGGATCTTCGTGCGCGGGATGAGCTGTTCCGGGCCAGCTTACGGTATGGCGCTGGACAACGAGCCGCGCGAGGACGACAACATCGCCGAGTTCAGCGGCGTGCGCATCCTGGTCGATCCGCTGAGCGCCCAGTACGTCGAGGGCGCCCAGGTGGATTATGTCGACGGCCTGATGGGCCGCGGCTTCACGGTCTCGAACCCGAACTACAAGGCCGAGGGTGGCGGCGGCGGCTGCGGCGGCAACTGCTCCTGCGGCGGCCACTAGCCGCAAACCTGTCATCCTGAGCCTGCAGCCGGTGGAACCGATCCGGGGCAGGCGGCTCAGGATGGTTTTTTGACGAGGGGCTGAGCCCGATTGGCGCGGGTGGCAATCTTCGTCGAGGACCCATACCGGACGCTCCAGGTCGACCCCAGTGCCGACCTGGAGACTATCCGTGCCGCCTACCGCAAGCTGGCGCGTGCCAATCACCCCGACCTGAACCCGCGCCCCGAGGCGGCGGTGCACATGCGGGCGATCAATGCGGCCTACGCGGTGCTCTCGGATCCCGTGCGCCGCGCCGCGTACGACGCCCGTCGGTACTTACCGCGCGCTCGAGCGGCCCAGCCGACGGCGTCGCCGCGCGTGCGACCCGTGGTGATGGTGGCCAACCCACCGACCCCACTGCAGCGTCGGGTCGACCGCAGCGTCGCCATCATCGGCATTCTGCTGCTGATCGCCATCGCCTTCTACACGGCCAACGTTATTCCGTACGCGACGCGCCAGGTCAGGACGGTGCTGCCACCACCACCAGTGCCGACCGCCGCCGCTGGCCAGCAGAGCGCTGCGCCGCCCATCGCGCCGGGGCACGCCGACGCAGCTGTCCCCGAGCGTCTGCTCAGAGACACCGCGCTGCGAAATTTCGCCGGGACCGCGCTGGTGGCGCCGTCAAACCTCGAGCCGTTTGCCAGCCTGCCTATTCTGCGCACCGAAGCCACGAGCCAGGGCATCGCTGGCTACGCCGTCTACTACGGCGACCTGACCACCAGCAGCGCCAGCGTGTCTGGCCGGCTCGGCCGCGCGTCTTTCGACGCCGGCGCCGCCGGACCAGCCGGGTGCAGCCCTGACGGCGCCTACTGCGCCGGGCCAGTGCCAGGCCAGTCCTCCGGGGCGCCCGGGCTCGAGTTGTTCCGCGGCCCAGGCCTGGTTGGCGACTTCCCCGCCTACGCGACCCACCGGGTCTGTTGCAACGGCGTATTCTGGTCGCTCAGCTGGTACGAGCCGAACGTCAATATGAGCTACACGATCGATGTCTCGCGCAGTGCCGCGGCGCAGTACGGTGGCCCGCTGGCCGACGGCAATGTCGACGCCGCGCGCAGCTTTGCGAACCTCGCGTCACAGTTAGTTCGGCTGCCGTAAGTGTCCCAGGCTGTCGGGTCACTCGCGAGGCTATACCCTGGAAGGCATGTTCAAAGTGGGGAGTGGCTCGCTCCAATACGAGCTTGTCGAAGGCTGGGAGCAGCTTCCGTCGGGGTTCAAACACGCCGACGTAGCTGGCGTGTGCACCGACTCCAAGCGGAACGTGTATCTGTTCTGTCGTGGCGAGCACCCGGTCATGGTCTACGACTGCGACGGCCGCTTTCTCCACGCGTGGGGCGAGGGACAGTTTTCGTACCGTACGCACGGGATGCACATGGGCAAAGACGACTTTCTGTACCTGGTCGACGACTCCAACCACAGCGTCGGCAAGTACACGCTCGACGGCAACCACCTGTTCAATCTCGGCCCGTCCGAGACGCCGTCCGACACCGGCGGCTACGATGGCCGCACCCCAGCCAGCGTCACGCGCGCGGCGGGGCCTTTCAATCGGCCGACGAACCTGGCCGTCGCGCCGAGCGGCGACCTGTTCGTCAGCGACGGTTACGGCAACACCCGCATCCACCGCTTCAGCGCCGAGGGACGGCTGTGCGAATCGTGGGGCGAACCCGGCTCGGGGCCGGGCCAGTTCCGTGTCCCGCACAGCACCTGGGTGCATACCGATGGTCGCGTCTTTGTGTGCGACCGCGAGAACGACCGGATCCAGATCTTCAGCCCCGAGGGTGCATACCTCACCGAATGGCTCGACGTGCAGCGCCCGCAGGACATCTTTATCGACCGGGATGAGCGCGTCTACGTCGGCGAGCTGGTGTGGCGCGCCGGGACCAGGTCGTTCCGGCGCGGCCCGATCGAGGTCGAGGAACCGTCCCGACTGAGCATCTTCGATATCGAGGGCAACGTGCTGCTGCGCTGGGGTGGCGCCGATGCCGCGCAGCCTGGCAACTTCGTCGCGCCGCACGGCATCTGGGTCGACGCGCGCGGTGACATTTACATGGCTGAAGTGACCGACACGATCGGCGTCAAGCCGGGCATCGTGCCGGAAGGGACGCACACGTTCCAGAAGTTTGCGCGCCGGTAGGTGCAGCGATCAGCTCCGCGAATGAGCAGTTGAAGAACGCTTTCATTTGATTGACAGTGTTGGGGGTCGTTGATAAATTGAGCCCCGTCTGGCTGAAAACGTTTTCATCCGACTCAGGAGGCATAGCTATGCGTCGTGATTCTGTCCTGGGATGGCAGAGCCTGCTGGCGGTCGTCGCGCTGTTGGTCGCCGCTTGCAGCTCGCCCGCCGCGGCGCCGGCGCCGCCTGCCGCAGCGCCGACCACCGCACCCGCCGCGGCGCAGCCAACGACCGCGCCCGCCGCGGCGCAGCCAACCACTGCACCCGCCGCCGCTACGGGTGACAAAGTCGAGCTCCGGTTCGCCTGGTGGGGCTCGCAGGATCGTCACAACCGCACCATCAAAGTGATCGAGCTGTTCCAACAGCAGCACCCGAATATCTCGATCACCTACGAGTTCGCCGGCTTCACCGACTACTTCACCAAGATGGCGACCTACGCCACCGGCGGCAACCTGCCTGACCTGATGCAGCAGGACTACGCCACCATCACCCAGTGGAACGCCAACGGGTTGCTGCTGCCCATGGACGATTACGTCAACGACAACACCATCAACCTGAAGGACGTGCCCAAAGGCTCGATCGACGGTGGCCGCATCAACGGCAAGTTGATCGCCCTGAACCTGGGCAACAACTCGCAGGCGATGATGCTCGACGTCGATGCCTTCCAGAAGGCAGGCATCCCGTTGCCACCGACGACGTGGACCTGGGATGACTTTGAGAAGATCGCCACCGATATTCACACCAAGCTCGGCATCAACGGCGGCGGCGCCAATCTCGACGATATCCAGATGTGGAAGTCGCTGTACCTCGCGTATGGAGAATGGGGGTTTTCGGCTGACGGCAAAGGGCTCGGCTACACCGACGATCAGAAGTTCGTCGACTACCTCAAGATGCTGATGCGGCTGCAGGATTCCGGCGCCATCACCAATCAGCAGGACGAAATCGCGAGCTTCCGGGCGGGCAACGTCGAGGCGCTGCCGATCGTCAGCGGCAAAGCCGCGATGCAGTTCCTGTGGAGCAACCAGCTGGTGGCGGCGTGGACCGCGGCGGGTGATAATCGCCACTTCAAGCTCACCATGCTGCCGCGCCCGAAGGACGGCAAACAAGCCGAGAATTACCCGAAACCATCGCAGTTCATCTCCATTACCAAAGGCAGCAAGCATCCCAAAGAAGCCGCGATGTTCATCGACTTCATGACCAATAACATCGATGCCAACAAGATCCTGCTCGGGGAACGCGGGGTACCGATCTCACCGGTGGTGGCCGACGCGATCAAGCCGCTCCTGACGCCGGCCCAGGTCGAAACCCAGGATTACCTGGGCATCGTCTCCAAGGAAGCCAGCCCCCTGCCGCCACCCGATCCCGCCGCGCAGACAAACCTGGGGAACAATATCTACTTGCCGCAGCTCATCGATCCCGTCTTGCTCAAACAAACACCGCCCGAAGCCGCCGTGGCGCAGTACCGCAAAGACGCCACCGCGCTCCTCGCGGCCCCCTGACGCGCGCGTCACAGGTCCGTGTTCCGTAGCCCTCGGTTCCGGAGTCCTGCATTCGGTTACGCGTCCAGCGCTGGGGCTCGGTAACCACATGGCCCGCGTCACTGAGGTGGGTGCTTCTGGCGAAATCGCGCTCGAAGTCCGGCCGCGGGCGCGGTCGGTCCCGACGGCGCGGCAACGCGCCTGGCGCCGCAACCTGACGGGCTACCTGTTCATCGCGCCCTGGCTGTTCGCCTTTCTGTCGTTCACCGCCATCCCGATCAGCGCCTCGGCGTTTCTGGCCTTCACCAACTACAACGTGCTGTCGTCCAGCCTGAACTGGATCGCCTTCGACAACTTCAGCACGATGTATCAGGACCAGCGCTTCTGGCGCGCCGTCCGCGCGACGTTCCTGTACGCCTTCACGGCAGTCCCGCTGAAGCTGATCTTCGCGCTCGGCCTGGCGATGCTGCTCAACAACGCCCGCCGCGGCGTGTACGCCTATCGGGCGGCCTACTACGCGCCGTCGATCGTCGGCGCCAGCGTCGCCGTCGCGGTCGTCTGGCGGGAGATGTTCGGCAAACAGGGACCCATCAACGGCGTTCTCGGCGCGCTCGGACTGCCCGTCACCGCCTGGCTCGGCGACCCGGCAACGGCCATCTGGACCGTGATCCTGCTCGCCGTCTGGGAGTTCGGCTCGCCGATGTTGATCTTCCTCGCTGGACTGCGCCAGATTCCACAGGAGTTTTACGAGGCCGCCGCGATTGACGGCGCCGGCGTGTGGCGGCGCTTCCGAAGCATCACCCTCCCGCTGCTGACGCCGCTGATCTTCTTCAACCTCGTGCTGCAGATGATCTTCGGCTTCACCGTCTTCACCGCCCCATTCATCATTTCTGGCGGATCGGGCGCGCCACTCGACAGCGTGCTGCTCTATTCGCTGTACCTGTACCAGAAGGGCTTCAGGGACTTCCAGATGGGTTACGCGGCGGCGATGGCCTGGGTGTTGCTGCTCGTGGTGGCGTGCTTCACGGCCCTGATCTTCCGCTCGTCCTCGAGCTGGGTGCACTACGAAGCGGATACCGAGGCCAGACAATGATCGTCCCACGCAGCCTCGCGAAGCCGACGTTTGGCCCCGCGGCGATCAGGACCGGGGTCTACCACGTCGCCGTGATTGCGTTCGCCTTCGTCATGCTCTATCCGCTGCTGTGGATGGTCGCCAGCTCCTTCAAGGTGAGCGACGAAATCTTCAGCAATGTCACGTCGTTGATCCCGCACCGGTTCACCCTCGACAACTACGTCCAGGGCTGGGCCGGGTTCGGCGGCATTCCCTTCGTGACGTTTTTCCGGAATTCGCTGATCTACTCCGTGGCGGGCACGCTCCTGGCGGTCTCCGCGAGCGCCTTAACTGCGTACGGATTTGCGCGGCTAAACTTCGCGGGTCGCCGGTTCTGGTTCGTGATGATGCTCATGACGTTGATGCTGCCCATCCAGGTGACGGTCATTCCCGAGTACATCCTGTTCAGCAAGCTGGGGCTGCTCAACACGTTCTGGCCGCTGCTGCTGCCGCGGATCGGCGGCCAGGCATTTTTCATCTTCCTGCTGATGCAGTTCATTCGCGGCATACCCCGCGAACTGGACGACGCGGCGGCGATCGACGGCTGCGGACAGTTCGGGATTTTCTGGCGCATCATCGTGCCGCTGATCAGTCCGGCGGTGATGACCGCGGCGATCTTCTCGTTCTATTTCACCTGGGGTGATTTCCTGCACCCGCTGATATATCTGAACGATCCGCGGTTGTACACCATCTCCGTCGCCCTGCGAACGTATTCGGATCCCGCCGGCGTCAGCAACTGGGGCGCGATCTTCGCCATGGCCAGCCTGGCGCTGCTCCCGGTCTTCGCCGTATTCATCTTCTTTCAGCGCTACCTGGTCGAAGGCATCAGCACCGCCGGCCTGTCCGGCCGCTGACGCATCCGTCCCTCCCGTAAGGTCACGGCGCCAACGTTCACCTCTCCCACACGCCCAGTCCCCGGGAGGGAGTGAGCGAAGCGATGCGGGCAGCTAGACGGGCAGCGCCAGGGTCGCCTCCCGCGCGGAGCCGATGGGCGTCTTGAGGCCCAGGCCATTCGCCACACGGTTCGTGTAGCAGTAATACGCCACCATATTGTTCAGGTCGAGGATGTCGAGGTCCTCGAGGCCGTGCGCCCGCAACCGGTCGATGTCCGACTCATCGACGTCCCCTGGGTGGAGCGTCAACTTGACCGCGTGCTCGATGATCGCGTCGAGCCGCGGAATTCCGGATCGCGCCGTTCGAGGGTCCGCGCCGACCTGGCGCAGTAGCTCACGATCCGCTCCCAGCGACAGCAGCTTGAGGTGGAGTCCGGACGAACAGTGCGGCGTCGCGTTGAGTTCCGAAGTGACCAGCGCCGCCAGTTGGCGCTCGATCGGGCTCAGCCCCGACGGACACCCCTCGACCGTCTTGTAGAGGTGGAGCCGCAGCATGACCAGCTCCGGATAGAGACTCCCGAGCTGGGTGTACTCCGTCGGCTCGCCCAGCCGCTTCGCCTGCCAGTCGTACGCCGCCTGGAGCGTCCCCGTCGCCTCGCCGCGGGGAATGGTTCGAATCCATGTCATACCTCGTGTGCCTCCTTTCACCGGATGGCCGGCGGGTGCTCGGGCAGCAGCCACGGCAGCGCTTCGTTCATCGCGCTGACCAGCGTCGCGTATTGCGCCTGGCTGATCTTTCCACGGGCGAAAATGCCCAGGGCTGCGCCGAACGCGGCCCGCTCAGCCTTGTGGACGTGCGGCGGGTGCCGCTGGTGCTCGGCGCGCCAGGCGAGCAGCGCTTGCCTGCCCTCGACCTCATAGAAGAGCCGGCGGCGCCGGTCGTCCCATTCGAGACCCAGTTGGGCGCCCTCGATCGCCACCAGGGCCGCGCTCTCGGCCGCGTGGAACGCTTCGAGGTGGTCAGCGTCGTGCCGATCCCAGCCCCAGGCCGCGCGCTCGATCCCGATCGGCGACAGGACGCGCAAGTCAGACTCCAACCGTTCCAACTCCGCCTGTCTCAAAGCCGTGCCGCTCGCGGACTCTTGCATACGCTGCAGTGTAGTGCTGATGCGCCATACAGACAGCGCAATCAGACTCAGCTACACTGCCCCCTTGCATTCCGGGGGCACTGCCCCACCGTATTTGCCACTTCTCGGGGGAGGATGTGTTGTGACTACTGCGGCCCAGACAGCGTTTCCCGCAGCCACGGACGTCGAAGGATCGTGGGACTGGGACAAAATTCACGCGCCACGACCCCTGTCACCCCTGGCGAGTGATTGCGTCGTCATGTCGATGAGCGAAGGCTTCACCATCGCTCAGCACGACTTCGGGTCATCGCTGGCGCTGCACTGCCGCATGTTCGGCAACTACCTCTACGCGACCTTTGCGCCCGACCCGGCGTTCACGCCGAAGACGACCGACATCGACGAATACACGCGCGACCTGACGCGTATCGCGGCCGGCATTGGTGAGCGCTGGGTCAACGAGTGGGAGCCGTCGCTGCTGCCCATTCTGGAGCGAGCGCGTACCGCCGACTACGCGTCGATGACCGATGCGCAACTCCAGGCAGCCTTTGAAGAGCAACTCAAAAACCAGGTGTACTTCTGGACGATCCACGGGTGGATCAACCTGTCACTTGTGCCCGCCACGGCCCTGATGGAGTTCTACAAAGCCGAGGTCAAACCGCAGGACCCGAACGAGGGTTGGCAACTCACCCAGGGCTACCGGACCAAGTCGGTCGATGCCGGCAACGGCCTGTGGCGGCTGAGTCGAATCGTGAAGGCCAGCCCCGCGCTGACGACGATTTTCGAACAGGTCGAACCGCAGGCGATGATGGATGCGCTCGAAGGGTCGGCCGAAGGCAGGACGTTTCTGGTCGAGCTGCGTGCCTATCTGGATGAGTTCGGCTGGCGCAGTGACGGCATCTACGAAATCGGAGACGCGACCTGGCGGGAAGAGCCAGCCATCCCGTTGAACACTATCCAGGGTTACCTGCGCCTGCGCGACGACGACAACCCTGAGCTCGCGCTGGACAAGGCCGCCGCGCGACGCGAGGCTCTCGCCGCGGGCGCGCGAGCGGTCCTCGCCAACGACCCCGCGAAGCTGCGGCAATTCGCCGTGTTGATGGACGCCGCCAAGCACAACCTGCGCGTGACCGAAGATCACAGCTTCTGGATCGACCAGATGGGCACCGCCACCCTGCGCCGTTTTGCGCTGGCGGCCGGCCAGCGCCTGGCAGAAAAAGGCGTCCTTGAACGCACCAACGACGTGTTCCTGCTCTACAAGCACGAGTTGCGAGAAGCGCTGGCGGGCCGAGGTGAGTGGAAAGCCCTCGTCGATCAGCGCCGCGCGTCGATGGAAGCTTCAGCCAGGATCGTGCCCCCCGACCACATCGGCGCGCCGACGCCCCCGAGCGACGACCCGTTCTTCATCGCCCTCGTCGACAAGATGCTCGGTTTTCTGCCCGTCGAGCCGAGCACCGATCCTGACGTCATCACGGGTGTCGCGGCCTCACCCGGTACGGTGCAGGGGACGGCGAAGGTGGTGCGTTCGCTGCTCGAGGCGAGCAAGCTGCAGCAGGGCGACATCATGGTGTGCGAGATGACAGTGCCTACCTGGGTGCCGCTATTCGCCACGGTCAGCGGGATCGTCGCGGATTCGGGTGGCATCCTGAGTCACTGTGCGATCGTGGCGCGCGAGTTCCGCCTGCCTGCGGTCGTGGGCACGCATATTGGCACCGCCATCATCAAGGACGGCATGACCGTCACCGTTGACGGGACGAAGGGCAGGGTGCGTATCGACTCGCGCCGCTAAGCCTGAAGCCTAGGCGGCGGGCCGGTGGCGTCGATGGCCAGCCGTCTGCGCCGCCGCAGTTGACGGGCTACAGTCGCGATGCGCACATCGCAGGCCGCCAGTCTGCGCAATGTCGACGGCTGCCCGCAGTGCCTGAGCGATGAGGTGGCCAGTCTCACCATGATCGGGCGTGTCCCAGTGCTCCGCCTGGTGCTCGAACTCTCGCCGCGCCGCCTCCCAGCCAACAGGTGCGCCCACACGGAACCTACGCCGATTTTCGTCCCATGCCATTTTTCATCCCCCTGCGACTCAGCGGACCACATTCAGTCGTCGGCAAGTGCATCGTCAGACCGCTCAGTTCGATGCGCGCGCGACTTCACCCGATGACTCTGGCGCCAGCGTCCGATTTCGTCACCGGCTGGAGCCTCATCCGACGCACGCGATCGGCGCAGCACCGCTTCGACGCGCGCCTCGAGCTCGTCAAGCTCGAACGGTTTGGGCACGAAATCGGCAGCGCCCAACTTCAATCCCAGCACGCGGTCGAGCTGCCCGTGGCGCGCGCTGCAGATGACAATTGGCGCGCCGGTCAATCGCCCAAAAGACGTGGTTAAGGACAGGCCGTCGGCGTCGGGCAGTATCAGGTCGAGAATGATGAGGTCAGGCCGGACCTCGCCGAAGAGAGCGCGGGCGTCGTTGCCGTTCGCGGCAACAAAAACTCGATAGCCCCTGGCTGTCAGGGCCTTCGAGAGCATCGCGCTCATGGCCGGATCGTCCTCGACGACCACGATAGTTGCCGGGCATGCTCGATCGACGATCGGTGCCGGCGCACGGCTCAGCATTAGTCCAACGCCCGTAGCTGCAAGTCTCGTGCCGGGCGCTGCCGCCGTTCGCGCGCATGACGATTGTTCATGACGGGCCAGTTGCAGGGTGCCATGATGTGTGCGAACAGGGCGTGTTCACCCACCGCGCGATGACCCCCTTGTCACCTGCGAGGGGAGCTTTGGCATGCTGCTGATCGAGGAGTCCACGGGCGTGGCCCATCCGGCTGTGTCCGAGCTGGCAACGTTGCGTGGGCATATGCGTGCCCTGCGCGGCCTGAGCAATGCTCTCACCCAGGCGAGCGACGTGGTGGAACTCTTTCGAGCGACCCAGCGTGAAACGGTCCGCGCCCTGAACGCTCCAATCTTCTTTCTCGCGCTGTACGACGAGGCGAGTCAGACCGTCGAGGTCGTGCGGCAATTTGAGTCGGGCATGGAGCTCGCAGGCGGGACCTTCCCGATCGGCGGCGGCTTGACGAGTCAGGTCATCCGTAGCCGCCAGGCTCAGCTCATTCGCCACTGGTCGCTCGAGGGACCCCCCGTGCAGGTGCAGTACGCAAGCAACACGCCCGGGCTGCCCGAATCGGCCATCATCGCGCCACTGTTGTTTGGTGAGCAGGTGCTCGGGGTGATCTCCGCCTCCAGTTACCAGCCGGAAACGTTCGACGACGACGATCTGCTGACGCTCGAGGTAATCGCGGCCCAGGTAGCGGTTGGCATCGCCAATCTGCGCCGCTCCAGCCATCTCGACTCGCAGGTGCAGCGACGCGTATCCGAGTCTGAGGCAATCTTCGCGCGGATGGCCGATGCGCTGCTGGTGGTGGATGCCGCCGGTCGGATTGTTCGGCTGAATCACGCCGCGCGCAAACTGCTGTGCGTCGAAAATACCAGCATCGTCTTTGGGCAGCCGCTGGATCGCGAGCAGTGGGGGCAGTGGCCATTGGGAGCGCAGGAGGTCGCTGAAACCCTGGCCCCGATGATCGAGGTGCTGCGACGCGGGCAGGCGCTCGACGGTATCGAGGTCGAACTGCGCGGACAGGGCCGGCGTTTTCTCAGCTTCAGCGGTACCGCCCTGTTCGATCCCTTGGGAAGCGTGACCGGCGGACTGCTCGTGGTGCGCGATATCACGGGGCCGCACGAAGTCGAGCGCATGAAGGACGAGATGCTCCTGATCGCTTCGCACGACTTGAGGCTGCCGGTCACGGTGATCAAGACCCAGGCCCAACTGCTCCAGCGCGACATCCGGCACGAGTTCACCGACTTCGACGCGCTCGACGCAGGGCTGGTTACGATCGTTGGCCAGGCGGACAGACTCGCCACGCTCCTGTCCTTACTCTTTGACCTGTCCCAGATCGAAGCGGGCCGGCTCGAGATCTCGCCCGCCCCAATGGACCTGCGGCTGCTGGTCGCATCGACCATTGCAGGTATCCAGGTCATGACGGATCGCCACCGCGTGACATTTCGCGCGCCCCACGAGGTTCTGGGGTGCTGGGATGAGCGCCGGCTACAGCAGGTGGTCGCGAACCTGCTCATTAATGCCGTGAAGTATTCGCCGAACGGCGGCCCAATCACGCTGAGCATTCGTACAGGCAAACGTAGCGTGACGGTCAGACTGCGCGACCCCGGCGTCGGGCTCGACACGGGCGAGGCGCTGCACGTCTTCGAACGTTTCTATCGGGCCAAGGGAATCCGGCAACTCGAAGGCACCGGGCTTGGGTTGTATATCTGCCAGGGCATCGTGACTGCGCATGGCGGTCGCATCTGGGCGGAGTCCGCGGGACCTGGCCAGGGCAGCACCTTCTGCTTCACTCTGCCCTGCCGGCCGTCTGAGCCGCGGGGGTCAATCCCAAGCGATGTTTGATGGGCGCTGAAGCCCCGCGAAACTCCCTGCATTAACGGCAATTCGTGCATGCGTCGTGGTCGACACCGACGCAACCATGGGAATGAGTGCGACAACAATGGCAGCTGCCAGTGCGACCAAACGGTAGCCGATGAGTGAGCGCATGCTTATCCCCTGTTACTTGTAACTTTTGCGCTGCTTGCAGCGGGTGTACTCGAGGCTGCAATCCGCGGCGGGGGTCTACTCGCGGTTTGCCGCCGAAACAGTATGCCAGCATGATCGGGCCGTCCCGAAAGACGGTTATCCACAATCTCTTTACAGATTGGACGCCAGGTTCTCGATTTCGTGCGCAAATCGTGAGGTTAGCGGCTTCTCTTGACTGATTCGCTGCTGACATACCTGCCGCGGGCGCGGGTACTTTGACGTTCGGTCCGATAGTCCCGGCGAGCTCCGCGACCTACGGTGGGCAGCCGCCGCCCCCGTTAGTCTGGCCCCTGAGCGACCTCGAGGCCGAGCACGCCGTTCATCACCACGATCCGGCAGATGCGATTCGCGTACCGCCCACCGCGCTGGTCGCCTGGCACCACCAGCTGTGGCCACCGGCCAGGACCTTCGCGTCCGGCTGCTGCAGCAGGTCGATCGCCTCCTGGACCGTGGCCGCCGAAGCATACTTGAACGCAGCGGGAATCATCTAAGCTGAACACCTCCCAGCGAGCTGACACCGTACCGCCGTGGGCAACGGCGACCAACCCGCCACTCCGGGGGTCTTCCTGGGGGTCAGACGGCGGGTGCGGTCAGATCAAGCCCTGTTTGGTGGCCACGATCGCCGCGTGGACCCCGACTGCGTGCGCCGAGCCGCTCGAGGAGAACGCGTAACTGCTGCAAGCGGCCGATCATGCCGCGCTGCTCTTCGTACAGGCGCGCGTTGCGAATCGCTACCGGAACCTGGTTGGCGAAGACCGCCAGCAGTTGCTCCTGTTGTCGATCGTAACCACCTTGCCGATTCGCCACACCCAGCATGCCGAGCACGTCGGTGCCGAACAGGAGGGGCGCGCCGAGGAAGGTGCGGACGGGCGGATGGCCGCGCGGGGTGCCGACGCGCAGCGCGTCGCGTGCGCGACGTCGTTCGAGAGGTGCGGCGCGCCGCTCAGCACGACCACGCCAAAACGCTGGGTCGCACCGGGACGGTGCGCAGTCCCGCGTAGAACGATGGGTCGTCGGGAACGAAGCCTTTGATCGCAGCGACATCCATCTGGTCGGAGCCCTGCATCAGGCCGACGAAGCCGAACTCGGAGGCCGTCAACTCCAGACAGTAATCGAGCGCCCGATCCATCACGTGCGACAACTCTTGCAGGCTCGCGATCTCCACCGAGATCGCGTGCAGCCGCTCGATTTCGGCGGCGTGCCGCGGCGTTGGCAAACTAGGTGACGGGTGCTGGCCGTTGCCGCGGTGCGTCTGGGTTGGCTCTGTCGTAGACATCACGTAAACGGTGCGACCGTGGCCGAGCGATCCAGTACAGGTGGCGCCCAGGATGTGGCCCACGCCGCGGCGGGCGGCTCCCGTGGGACCCTGGCGCTAGCATTTCGTCCTTAACATGACCCTGCACTACGGCCGTGTCGCGGGCCAGAGTCTGGAGCGGCTCGCCGCGCTCAGCGACGGCATCTTCGCGGTCGCGATGACCCTACTGGCGCTCGACCTGCGCGTGCCAGCTCACGACGCTGCGCTCCAGTTGGGCGCCGCGTTCATCTGGACCCCCGGGGCGCTGCAGGCCGAGATCAGCGTCTGGAATCTCCTGGCGCCGCTCTGGCCGCGCTTTTTGACCTACTTGATGAGCTTCCTCACCCTCGGCATCTTCTGGCTCGGCCAACAGGCGCAACTCGCCACCTTCGAGCGCGGCAGCCGCGGCCTGGCCTGGGTCCACATCGCCTTTCTGTGCGCGGTCACCCTGATGCCATTCTCGACGTCGTTTCTCGCCGAGTACATCGGCTCGCGGCTGGCAATCGGCGTGTACTGGTTGAACTTGCTGCTGCTGGGTGTGATGTTGTTCGCCAGCCTGACCTACGGTGAGCGCACCGGGCTGCTGAAAGAGAGCGCAACTGACGAATTGCGCGCGCTCCACAAGCGTCGGATCGTGGTCTATCAGTCCCTCTACGCGGTCTGCTTTGGGCTGGGCGCGATCAACCCGTATCTGGGCATCGTCTTGCTGATCCTGGCACAGATCGTCTCCTTGCTACCGCGCCTGAGCGCGCGGCCCAACTGAAATGGGCTCCTCTTTCTGGCGCTTTTGTGCACTCTGCCAGAGTCAGGCCTCGAAGATCCGGCGCCGGCGCACTAGCCGGCGGCGCCTTCTTGCGGGTATGGTTGGTCTAATAGTCTGAACATGCGACCGCGAGGGATCTGGAACGGCACGCACCAGGAGTCGACGGACCTGGCCGCGGCGATCAATCGCAACTGCATCTGCCAGTACGACCTGGACGGCGAGCGCACGATCACCTGCTCGCCGCACCGCATGCTCACCGACGATCAGCGTGCCCTGAATGGCCTGGTTTTCATGCGCCAGATCGTGGCGCGTCTGAGGAACGAAGAGCTCACCGTAGACTAGGAACGTGTCGGGTCCCGGCGGAGCGCCTACTTCGGATGCGAAGAGCGCCCTGCAGACGGGTTCGGGTGCGCGCTGGCGGGCCATGGTTCGAGCCCATCAGGAACAGAGCCAGCGGCTGCGCGAGCCCGCGTGGCAGGCCGGTCGCGACTACGCGCCGCCCAGCGTCGACAGCTTCAGGGTCGACCGCGAGCGCGCGGATGAGGCACGCGTGCTGGAGGTGCAGCGCTCACTGACGCAGCCCGAGGACATCGGCGCGGGCGCCGGACCCGATCACAACTCGAACGAGGAGAACTGTTCGTGCAATACCGCAATCTCGGCGCGACCGGACTGAAGGTATCCGTCCTCGCCTTCGGCACGATGTCGTTCGCGGGCAGCGGGCGCCAGAGCGCCGTGGGCTCAACGGACGTCGAGGAGGCGCGCCGATTGGTGGATCGATGTCTGGACGCCGGGGTCAACCTGTTCGACACGGCCGACGTGTACTCCGGTGGCGACTCGGAGCGGATCCTGGGCGAAGCGCTGCACGGGCGCCGCGACCGCGTCGTGCTCGCCACCAAAGTAAATGGCCGGATGGGCGACGGCGTGAACGATTCTGGTCTCTCGCGGAGCCACATCCTGCGCGGCTGCGAGGCCAGTCTGCGCCGGCTGGGCACCGACTGGATCGATCTATACCAGGTGCATTCCTGGGACGGCAACACCCCGCTCGAGGAGACGCTCTCAGCACTCGATGCGCTCGTGCAGTCGGGCAAGGTGCGCTATGTTGGCTGCTCCAACTACTCCGGCTGGCACCTGATGAAGGCGCTGGGGATTGCCGAACGCGCCGGGCTGGAGCGGTACGTCACCCAGCAGATCAACTATTCGCTGCTGATCCGCGAGGCCGAGTACGAACTGGTGCCGATCGCCATCGCGGAGGGCGTCGGCATTCTGGTCTGGAGTCCGCTGGCGGGTGGCTTCCTCTCGGGCAAGTTCCGGCGCGGAGAAGCCGCGCGGCCAGGTACGCGGTGGGCCATCCAGGGCGATCAGGGGCGCTTCGACGTGGAGCGCGCATTTGACGTCGTCGACGTGGTCTGCGCCATCGCCGCGGCACATGCGGTGTCGGCAGCTCAGGTGGCGCTCAACTGGTTGACCCGTCGCGCGGGTGTGAGCTCCGTCATCCTGGGCGCGCGCACGGAGGACCAGCTCGTCGACAACCTCGGCGCTGCCAGCTGGACCCTGACGCCCGAGGAGTTGCAGCGGCTCGACGACGCGACTGTCCCGCGCATCCTGTACCCCTACTGGCACCAGCAGTTCTCAGGGGCCGGGCGCCTCGGGCCCGCGGACGTCTGGCCCCGTCCAACGCTGGCAGCAACGCGCTGAGGCTCACGCGGGCTCAGATGCGCCTTGTAGCCAGCGCCGGAACAGGACGAGCAGGACGAACGAGATCCCGAGCAGCAGGATCGACAACGCGAGCGCCGCATCGGTATCACTTTCGAGGGCGGCGTAGATCGCCAGCGGCATCGTTTGCGTGCGACCCTGAAACTGGCCGGCGAACATGACCGTCGCGCCGAACTCACCCAGCGCCCGCGCCCATGACAGCACCGCCCCGCCGAACAACGCTGGCGCGGCGACTGGCGCGGTGACGTAGCGGAAGACTGCCCATTCGGTCGCGCCCTCGACGCGGGCGGCTTCCTCGAGCTCGCGCGGCACCGCGAGAAAGCCGGCGCGCGCGGCGCGGACAAAGAACGGCGCAGCGACGAAGAAGCTCGCCAGGACGACCGCCGCGGTGGTGAACGGCAGCTCGATACCCAGCGCCGACAGTTGTCCACCCAACAGGCCGCGGCGGCCGAATGTCAGCAGGAGCGCCAGGCCGGCGACCGCCGGTGGCAGCACGATCGGCAGATCGACCAGCGAATCGACCAGTCCGATGCCCCAGAAACGTCGCCGCGCCAGGATCAACGCCAGCGGCGACCCGAGGATCAGGGTGAGCACCAGCACGATGCTGGTGCTGAGCAAGCTCAGCTTCAGTGCGTCCAGGACGACCGGCCGTCCCAGCGCGTCCCATAAGCCACCCGCGGTGGTCGCTCGGACCAGCATCCCGAGGACCGGCAGGGCCAGAAACGCCACCAGCAAAGCCGCGGGCACGGCCGACACGCCGAGGCCTGGCGTCCGGCGGGCTTGACCTGGTCGCCGCCTGAGCACGGTCATCGCCGATAGCGCCCGTTCGTCGACCACCAGCCGTCTGAACGCCGAACCGGCGCCCGGTTCAAGCTCGCGCGCCGGCGCAGGCGGTGGACCGGCCGCCACGGGCGTTCAGGCCGCCGCTGCCGTATGCGTCGGCGTGGCCGTTGCGGTTGGCGTGCCAGTCGCCGTCGAAGTGTCCATCGCCGCTGCGTCGTTCTTACGGCAAGCGTCAGCCGGTGCTCGCTGGCGGGTCATGCCGCGCGTTTGCCCGCCGCACGCACGCCGGGCAACGCCGATATCGCCCCGACCGCCATCACAGGTGCGGCGGCGGCGCTCCCCGCGGCCGGCGGTGGGCTGCCGGGCGTCGTCTGAAGCGGCGCGGCCGGGGTCGTCACCGTCGGCGGCAGAAAGCCCCACTTTGCCAGGGTGGCCTGGCCCTGCGGCCCGACCACGTAGGCCACGAACGCTTCGCCACCGGTGGCGTTGGCGCCCTTGGCGACGGCGAGAGGGTAGGTCGCCAGCGTCTGCAACCGGTCCGGCACCTGGATGATCTGGAGCTGGTCCCGCACCTGCGGCGTGGCGTCGGTGCTGTACACGACCGCCGCGTCGGCCTCGCCGAGTTGAACCTTGGAGACGACCTGGCGCACGTTCTCTTCCTGGGAGACCGTGTTGGCGACGACTCTGGTCTTGAAGTCGGCGCCATAGGCCGGGTCGGCCGCGGCTTTGTCGAGCATCTGGGCGGTGTACTGGCCGATCGGCACGCTCGGCTGGGCGGTTACGAACTTGATGCTGTCGTTGGCCAGGTCTATGACCGCGTCGATCTTGCCCTGGTTGTCTTTGGGCGTGATCAGCACGAGCCGATTGCGGGCAAAGACGCGATCCTGACCTGCCACCGCGTCGGACTTCTTGGCGTTGTCCATCTGGGTCTGGTCGGCGCTGGCGAACACGTCGGCTTTGGCCCCTTGGGCGAGCTGCGTGGCCAGCTGGCTCGAGGCGCCAAAGTTGAAGGTCAACTTGGCATTCGGATTGGCCTGCTGGAACGTCGTGGCCATGTCCTGAAAGACGTCAGTCAGGGACGACGCGGCAAAGACCACGATTTCGCCCGATACGGGCGCAGCCGCAGGCTTAGCGGCGGCAGCCGGCGCAGTTGTGGGCGCCGCGGCCGGCGGGGTCGTCGGCTTCGCGGGCGCAGCAGCCGTGGCCGGT
>DATGER010000126.1:0-64641 GCA_035309865.1 Chloroflexota bacterium | reverse complement strand
TGGCCGCCGGTGACCGCCTCGGCCGCGTCGTTGAAGTCCTGCAGGACGAAGTCGTCGCCGACTCGCAACCACGAATAGGTCGGCAGCGGAAACCCCTTGTACTGTTTGCGGAAGCGTTCCTCGTTGGCCCGCAGCGCCTCTTCAGCGTGCTTGCGCTCGGAGATGTCGGTGACCATCACGACGGTCCCCACCCGCTCTCCCAGCGCTCCCAGCAACGGGCTGGCCGAGATAACCGCCCAGCGCAACGTGCCGTCGCTGCGGCGGAGTTGCACGTCGCGCCGAGCGGAGCCGTCTAGCGGAGGACCGGGTTGACCGTGCTCGGCGGCCACCCCGACAACCGACGTGAAAGGTTGGCCCAGGACCGCATCTCGGCTCAGGCCAAACGCGCGCTCGGCCGCGGAGTTGAACTCGGTGATCTGGCCACTGAGATCGAAGGTGATGATGCTGTCGAGGGCGGCTTCGAGGATTGCCGCGGTGCGGCCCTGGCTTTCGCGCAAGGCGAGCTCAGAGCGGCGGCGCTCGGCGATCTCTTCTTGCGCCGCATGATAGACATGCGCGTTGCCCAGGGCCTGCGAACACCGCGTGGCCAGGTGCTCGGCCAGCTCGGTGCGCTCGCTCTCGCAGTATGGCCGATCGGCGCCGATGCGCTTGAGCGAGAGTACGCCCAGGAACTTCCCGTTGGCACGCAGCGGCATGACCAGTAGCGAGTGCGATCCGAGTCCGGCCGCACTCTGAACCGCGTCACGCCGGAACGCAACCACCGCGTCGCCGGTCGCCATGGCCAGATTGGGCGGGGTGTGGCGCAACAACTCGCGCTCGCGCGCCACTTTGGTCACATCGCCGTGCACCAACGCCAGCCAGTGGATCGTTCCATCTGGCGCCACCAGGTCGAGGGTGCACCAGTCGGCGAGTTGCGGCACCGCCAACTGCCCGACGCGTTCCAGCGTCGTCTCGAGGTCCAGCGCATTGGCGAGCACGCGACTCGTGCTGGTTCGAAAGGCTCGGGTGGTCGCTTCCTGGAGCTCGGTCTCGTGCGTCGCGACAGCCTGTAGGCCAGCCCCCAGCAGCACCGCCAGCAGGCTCACGGCGTACAGGGCTGCCGAGGGGACCCTTCGCTGGTCGGCGTAGAAGACGATCAGGACGCCCGCGACATACGCGCCCGACCGCAGCGGCACGGCAATCGCCGCCTGCGCGCCGGGTGGCAGGCAGTCCGGCCCGAGATCCTGGTCCACCGCGCCCGGACTCGGACTCAGACCCGGAGAAAGTTCGACCACAACTGGCCGGGCGCGCGCGAACGTCTCGCCCGCGAGCGTATCGCCGGGTGCGACAGATGCCGGCAGCCAGAACAGCAGTGCGCCGCTTCTCTGCCGCAGGCGCAACCGACCGGTCGGCGCGTGCCACACGTAGAGCGCCGCGGCGTCGGCCCGGACCACACCGGCGGCCCGTTCCGCCAGCCAGGCGGTCGCCTCGTGCGGGTCGGCAATCGAGCCGACCGCGACGCTCAGATCGTAGACGGCCTCGAGCGTTGCTAAATTCGAGTCAGGCCGTGACCGCACACGTTCATCATCGGCCCGCGGCCGGACCTGCTGAAGAGAATTTCGGGCTTACTGATCTCCCACGCGCTTCTGGTCGACCAGCCATTTGGCGAAGCCGAGCTTTTGCGCATCGAGACCACCGATCTCTTCACGCAGCGGCGGCCGTGGCACCGGGACGGGCTCGCCACGTTCGAGCTTGCCGAGAATCGTGGACACGCGAGCCTCTTCCAGCTTGGCGATCGCGTCCAGAGGCGACAGCGCCTCGCCCGAAATGCCGAGCTCCGGGTACATCGCACGTCTGAACCACTGCCCGTCCGGGCCTTCGACGGACTCGACAACCAGGACGTACGGGATGGCCAGGTATTCCTCAGGCGACACGTCGAATCCCTCGCATTCCTATCTAGACTATTCTGGGCCAATGGCCGCGTTACAGCTCAGTCTTATTATGGGGGCCAACGATCGATCGCGCCCCGTCCTCGAAGGCACCGTGCAGCCCGACGGCATCGAGCTCACAGGAACGGTCGCCCACCCGTCTGAGATTTTCTGGCGTCAACTGCACTTTCAAGAGTTCGACGTCTCGGAGATGTCGTTGTCGTCGCTGCTCATGATAATGGCGAACGGCAATCGCGACTGGATTGGCCTGCCTATCTTCACTTCACGGCGCTTCTATCACACAGGCATCTGGGTGCGCGCCGCCAGCGGCATCGAGCGTCCACAGGACCTCAAGGGCAAGCGGGTCGGGGTGCCCGAGTACCAGCAGACCGCCGCCCTCTGGTCGCGCGGCGTCCTGAAGCACGAATTCGGGGTCGAGGCCGAAGACCTCGACTGGTGGATGGAACGCACCGAAGAGCGCAGCCACGGCGGTGCGACGGGCTTCAAACCGCCAGCCGGCATCCGCTTCAATCGCATACCCGGTGATCAGAGCATCGGCTCACTGCTCACGGACGGCAAGCTCGACGCGACGCTGCTGTATATCACAGACAACAATCTGGTCGATCGCAGCCGCATCACCCTCGAAGGCAACCCGGCCTTCCGCCTGCTGTTTCCCAACCCCGTCGCCGAGGGGCAGCGCTACTTCGCCAAGACCGGGATTTTCCCGATCAACCACGGCATGGTCATCCGACGGTCGATCTTCGAAAAACACCCCTGGGTGCCGCTCAACCTGTTCAACGCGTTTCGGAAAGCCAAGGAGCGAGCCGCGGCGCGCATGCAAGAGCTGGTCTCGACCCACGTCGAGCTGGGCCTGCTCGGGCCGGACGCGCGCACGGCCCTCGCGGCCGATCCCTACCCCTACGGCGTCAAGTCCAACCAGAAGGTCCTGGAAACCGTGGCCCAGTACTCTCACGAGCAGGGCCTGACACCGCGCGTCATGCCGATGGACGAGATCTTCGCCCCCAGCACGCTCGATCTGTAGGAGAGCTGTTCGCCAATGGCTGGACCAACACTGCTGATCGGTGGCATGGGCTTCATCGGCCTGCACACCGCCCGACGCTTCCTCGATGCTGGCCAGGACGTCGTACTGACCTACCACCAGCACCGACGCGAACCCGATTTTCTCGCGGCCGACGTCGGCGCGCGGGCCCAGGTCGAACAACTCGACGTCCTCGACAGCGCCAGGGTGACCGACGTCATTCAGCGCCACGGCGTGGAGGGCGTGGTGTATCTGGTGGTGCCCTCGCTGCAGGGCGTTTCGCCCGCCGACGAATTCCAGACCAATACGCAGGGCTATCTGAACGTCCTCGAGGCCAGCCGCGCCACGGGCGTACGCCGGCTCACGGTCACCAGTTCCGTCGCGATTTACTCCAACGTCGCCGAGCGACCCTGGCATGAAGACGCCGCCGTGTCGACGGTGTCGACCAATCCGACCGAGGCCTACAAAAAGGCCCTCGAAGTGCTCGGGCTGTACTTCGGCCGGCGCACCGGTCTCGACGTCGTGATGCTGCGCATCGCCGGGATCTTCGGCCCGCTGTACCACTCGATGTCCAATCTCCCCAGCCGCCTCGTCCACGCGGCCGCACACGCCAGGCCGCCCGACTTCAGTGGCATGCGCGCCGGCCCACCGAAGGCAGGTGACGGTGGCGACGTGTGTTACGTCAAGGACAGCGCGCTCGGCATCCAGCTCGTGCATGCCGCGCCGACGCTGCGCCACCGCATCTACAACGTCGGCAGCGGCCAAGCGACACGCAACGCAGACCTCGTCAGCGCGATTCGCGAGGTCGTCCCCGAGTTCCACGCCGAGTTGTTACCCGGCGGTGACGCCGACAACCGCTACATGGACCTCAGCCGCATCTCGACCGAGCTTGGCTACCAGCCCGAGTTCGGTGTCGAGCGCGGTCTGGCCGAGTACGTCGACTGGGTCCGCACCCACCCGCAGTAACCAGCTGAGTCAGTACCCAACCCGTCGCGGCCCGGGCTCCCATGGATGCGCCCGTAGGACTTCCTCGTCGATATCCGCGCCCCAGCCTGGCCCCGTCGGCACCAGAATGCACCCGTCCGTGATCGTCGGCGGGATCGTCACCAGATCGCGTTTCCAGGGAACGTCGTCGATGTCGATCTCCATGATTCGCACGTTCGGCAGCACGGCGCAGAGGTGGATCGCGTGCAGGTCGGCCAGGTGGCTGTAGTAGTTGTGGGGCGCGACCGTCAACTCGTAGGCGTCGGCCATCTGGCCAATGATGTACGCCTGCCCGAACCCGTTCCACGGGACGTCGATGATCGCGGTATCCATCGCCTGCAGTTCGAGGAACGGGCGATACTGTCGCGTGCTGACGAGGCTCTCGCACGACGCCAGGCTGTGCGGGATGGCTTCCTTGACCTGGAGCAGGGCGTGCGGATCCCAGGTGTCGTATTCGATCCACTGCAGCGGGAAGCGTTCGAGCAGTCGTCCGATCTTGATCACACCCTCGGGGCGGAAGTTGTAATTCAGGTCGAGGGCGATCTGCATGCCAGGTCCGACGCCCGTGCTGAACGCGGCGATGAGCTGCTCGATCTGGTTCAGGACCTCCACGCTCACCACGCCGTCGGTGGTACTCGCACCTCGCGCAAAGCCCGGGAAATAGGTCGACGCGGGATCGCCAGGAATCACGATGTTCGTCTTGAGCGCCCTGAACCCCCGCGCGACGACCTCTCGCCCCAGCGCTACGACGTCGTCGTAGGTGCGCAGCGGCGGGAGTCCCAGCACCTCGCCGTACCTCGCGCGAGTGGTCCCGCAGTGCGACCAATACAACTGCATGCGGTCGCGGAGCGGTCCACCAAACAACTCGTACACCGGCACGCCGAGCGCCTTGGCCTTGATGTCCCAGAGTGCCAGCTCCACACCGGCGATGGCCTTGTGCGAGACCCCGCCCAGATTCTGACGCGAAGCGCGCAGCATGTCCCAGTACAGCCGCTCGACGACCCGCGGGTCCTCGCCGACGAGTAGACCCTCGAAATCACGCACACAGCCCGCGACGCCGTGCGGATTACGGGTGTCGCTGCACTCGCCCCAACCGACCAACCCATCGTCCGTCTCGACCTTCACAAAGGTCCACGGTCGCCACCCGGCGTCGCACAAGAATGTCTGCACCCGCGAAATGCGCATAGCGTGTGACAGGGTAGTGCAGCCAGCGACAGGCCGAATATAGTCCAGAACGGGCGTTCGGCCGACGCGACGAAACGGAGTGGCGGGTGCTTTCGCCAGACGCGACATGGCAACGGTTGTTCTGGATGCAAGCGGTCGTCGCCGACGAGCCGGCGGTGGCGCGCGCCGTGCGGTGCCTGTCACTCCATGACCAGCTCGCGCTAACCTTGCGCTTGCTGGCCGCGGAGTGGCCCACGCCAGCGTCCCCCACGCCGTTACCCGCGAACGTAATCCCGTTCCGTCGCCGCGTCACCGAGTAGGCGCCTCGTCGGCATGCAGCGAGCACACGTTGATCCGCTCCAGAGCGCGTGCGCGCGGCAGCAGTCGCAGGTGCTCGCGGCCCTACACGCCAGCGCCAATGACGGTGGCGACGCGGGCATCCCTACGGCTGAGCATGCGCGCTGACGGAGCTGCCGTGCGAATGCCGGTGAGGTACGTCCCGTCCATCACGCAGCAGGTGGCGCTGGTCGTCGCCTCGAACAGCACGATCATCGCCAGATGGTTCGGCAGATCCAGCCCGATGTTGCCATCGAACACGTAGACGACCTGCACGCCGATGGGCATGCCCGGTCGCCATGCCCTGGGTGATCTCGAACGCCGCTCTGGCGGTCCGCGCTGGACGGCTGTGCATGGACGTCCCCCTGGTCAGGACGGCCCCGGGTTAGCGCGAACCAGCATCGCCAGCGCGGATACGGGAAACGAAGACGTCCTCGAGAGTCGGCTTGATCTCGCGCACGGCGGTGACCTGGATGCCCCGCTCGCGCAGCACGCCAGCCAGACGCTCCGGCGACAGATCGTCCCCCACCAGCACGTGCAGCAGCGTCCCGTACAGCGTCGTTTCGCGCACCCCTGGAACGCCCGGCAACAGCTCGAGCGCCTCGACGGCGGGCTCACAGTCGACTTCCCACAGCGTGCCGTCGAGGCCCGTCTCGCGCAGCTCCCGGGGCGGAGCGAGCGCCACCATGCGCCCGTTGACCATCAGCGCCACCCGGTCGGCGTGCTCCGCTTCGTCGATGTAGTGCGTGGTCAGGAAAATCGTCACTCCGCCGCGGGCCAGACCGTAGATCAACGTCCAGAAACTCCGCCGTGACACCGGATCGACGCCGGCGGTTGGCTCGTCCAGGAACAGCAGCGGCGGCTGGTGAACGATCGCGCACCCAAGCGCCAGACGCTGCTTCCAGCCACCCGAAAGCTGGCCCGCGAGCTGTCGTTCGCGCCCGGTCAGCCCAGCCATCGCGATCAGCTCGCTCACGCGCTCGGCACGCCGCCCGCCGCCTACCCGGTAGATACCCGCATAGAACTCCAGGTTCTCGTACACCGTGAGGTCTTCGTACAGCGAAAATCGCTGCGACATGTAGCCAATGCGCGCCTTGATCGACTCGCTCTGGGTCGCGATATCGAACCCGAGCACACTGCCCGCGCCGCTACTGGGGGTGATGATGCCGCACAGCATGCGGATCGTCGTCGTCTTGCCCGAACCGTTCGGCCCCAGAAACGCAAAGACTTCGCCCGCGTTGATCTCGAGCGACAGCTTGTCGACGGCAATCAGATGCCCATACGTCTTTGACAGTTCGCGCGCTTCGACAGCCACCGGCATGCCTCAGTCCATCGTCTTGCGGAACCGGTTGGCGCTCAAGCCGAAGACGATCAGCCCAAACGCGCCCAACGCCAGCACGGGCGGCCAGAGCACGTCGAGTCCGACGCCTTTGAGAATGATCCCGCGCAAGATCTGCAGGAAGTACGTCAGCGGAATCAGTAGCCCCAGCTCGCGAATCGGATGCGGCATGCCCTCGCGCGGAAACACGAAGCCCGACAGGATAATCGACGGCAGCATGATGAACAGCGCCATCTGCATGGCCTGCGTTTGCGACCGCGCCACGGTCGACACCAGCAGGCCCAGGCCGAGCGAGCTGAGCAGGAACATGGCCGCCAGCGCCAGCAACAGCACAAAACTACCGGCGAACTCGACCCCGAACCAGAATCGCCCGATCGCGCTGGCCAGGAAGACGTTGGCGAAACCTATCCCGACATACGGCAGGATCTTGCCGAGCATCAGCTCCCAGGGCTTGACCGGCGTCACCACCAGTTGTTCGAGCGTGCCCCGCTCGCGTTCGCGGACCACCGCGAACGCGGTGAGCAGCAGGGTCTGGAACTGCAGGATCAGGCCGAGCAGCCCCGGGATCATGAAGTTGATGCTTTGCAGGCTCGGGTTGTAGAGGACCACCGGCCGGATGTCGATGGCCAGCCCGGCGCGCTGGCCCAGCGTCCCGCCGACCAGCAGCGCGGTGGTGGCCGTATTCGGATCGGAGCCGTCGATGACCAGTTGGGCTTGCGGTGCTCGCCCGGCAACCAGGTCATGCGAAAAGTCCGGCGGCACCACGATGCCCACCCGCGCGCTGCCGGTATCGATCGCCTGGCGCACCTGCTCGAGACTGCCGACCTGATCGATCAGATCGAAGTAGCCGGTGTTGAAGAAGGTGTTGATGAACGTGCGGCTCTGGGCATCGCGCGCCTGGTCGAGCACGACGGTCGCGATGTGGTCGACGGTGGTGTTGATCGCGTAGCCGAAGAGGATCAACTGCATCAGCGGCATGGCCAGCGCGATCGCCAGCGTCAACCGGTCGCGGCGGATCTGAATGAACTCCTTGAAGATGATCGACCAGACGCGCTCGATCACGGGTTAAACGTCGCGTCAACCGGCAGGCCTGCCTTCAAGGCGCCGTCCGGATTGGGCACCCGCACCGTCACCGCGAAGACCAGATTCTGGCGATCCTTCTGGGTCTGCACGTTGCGCGGCGTGAATTCGGCCCGGGTCGCCAGCGTCTGCACCCGGCCGGCAAAGGTCCGATCGGGGAACGCGTCCGCGTGCACGCCGACGGTCTGGCCGACGAAGACGCGCCCCATCTCCGCCTCCAGGACATACAGCGTCAGCTTCAGGTCGGTCGGATCGGCAACCGTCAGGATCGGCGTGCCAGCCGCGACCACTTCGCCCTTATGCACCAATCGCTTCTGGACCACACCGCTCAGCGGCGCGCGGAGCTCGAGCCTGGAGACCTGCGCCTGAATCAGCTGTTGCTGGGCCGGGTCAACCGTCGTTTGCTTGAGCTGCACGTCCAGCACCGGGTCGGTGATCCGTCCGACCACCTGGCCTTCGACCACCCGACCGCCCTCGTCGACCAGCAGTTCTGAGATCTGGCCGGGCGCCTGGGCGGCCAGGATGACCTCGTCGACTTCGACGGTGCCGGAGGCGGTCAGGCTGCCTTCGGACGCCGCGGGCCGCAGGAGGAACGCCGCGGCAGCCGCAACGACGACCACCAGCCCAACTGGCACCAGGACGCGCCGCGGCGGCCGATGCGGCCCGCGGCGTGGGGTGGCGAGGTGGCCGTTGGTGGCGACGGGCTGCTCGGGCCTGGGCAACGTCTGGGTCATCGGACTTGCGACACCGGTGCTTCGATCGTACACTGGATTGAATGATCAATCAAGCGGCCCCTGCGAACGGATCCGCCGGCGCGGACGAGGGCGGCCGCCGCGCCCAGATCCTCGATGCGGCCGTCCACGTCATGGCCGAGCGCGGCTTCCGCGGCGCGAGCATCAAGCGCATCGCCGAGCGCGCCGGCCTCAAGTCGCCCGCGTTGATCTACTGGTACTTCAAGGACAAGCAGGCTTTGTTCGAAGCCATGCTCGACGAGATGGCGCCCTTTCTCGCGGTGGTCGCCGATGCCGAGAACCTCCTCGACCAGCCGCCCGAGCAGGTCTTGCCACGCATCGTCGACGGCTTCCTGCGCACCGTCCAGCAGCCCGTGATCGGTCGCTTCGTGCGCATCCTGCTCTCCGAGGCCGCCCGACATCCGTCCGTCGCCGAGTTCTTCGCCAAACGCGGGCCGCTGGTCGTCGTGAATTTCCTCGAGCGCTACCTCGCCCGCCAGGTCGAGCTTGGCCGGCTCCGCCCGCACGATCCGCGCGCGGCCGCGCGGGCCTTCATGGGCATGCTCGTGGTCTACCTCCTGGGCCGCGAAGTCTTCGCGGTCATCGGCGCCGGGTTTCCACGTGCCGAACTCTACGGGCAGGAGGTCACGGCTATTTTCCTGAACGGCCTCAGCGCGACCTGAGTGCTATTCTGCCCAGATGGGGACCCAGATCGATCTCGACGCGTATCACACCAATGGCTTCGCTCTCGTTCGCCATGTCTTTGATGCCGCGACGCTCAGCGACTTGCAACAGGAGACAGATGCGTTGCTCGAGCGGGCCAGCCGCGGCGGTCGGGCCACCGAAGCGACCTGGAAGGGCGCCTGGCGTGAATCGGCCGGGGTGGGGGTCGCCGACGCCCCGCCAGCCACCCGCGTCGACAGCATCCACAACGTCCAGAACCACTCGGCGGTCTTTACTCGAGCCCTGGTCGATCCGCGCTTGACGGACCTGGCGGCCGAGCTGATCGGGCCGAACGTGCAGCTGCACCACACCAAGCTGCATAACAAGCCGCCGGCGGTCGGCTCGCCGTTCCCGATGCACCAGGACTATCCGTATTTCCCGCACACCCAGCACACCATGATCGCCGCGATCATCCACCTCGACGACGCCACCGTCGACAACGGCTGCATCTGTGCCGTCGCCGGCAGCCACACCCTCGGCCCGCTCGAGCACCGTCGCGACAACAGCTTCTATCTCGACACGGACGAGTGGCCGCTGGCACGCGCACGGCCGGTTGAAGCTCGGGCGGGCGATGTCCTGCTCTTCAGCTACTTCACGGTGCACGGCTCATACGTCAACACCAGCACCCGCCCGCGCCGCATTCTGCTGATCCAGATGCGCTCCCCCGACGATCGCCCGACGACCGATCAGCACCGCTCGCCCGGCCAGGGCACGATGCTGCGCGGCATCAACCCGAACGCGCTCGAGATCTAGCGAGACGGACGTGCTCAAGTACACCCACGACCACTGGATGGCGTCCCTTGGTCTGCCCATCCACAGCGGCTACTTCATCGAAGACCTGGGCGCGGTGCGGCTGGGACACTGGCCGGCGCGCGGCTGCGACGCGGCATTCATCCAGCTCGAGGGCCAGCAGGGCATCACCGAGACACGCGTCAGCGAAGTCCCCCCGCGGGGGGTCCTGCCGCCGGTGCGGCTGGCATTCGATGAGGTCGTCTACGTGGTCCAGGGTCGGGGCGCCACGTCGGTGTGGGCCGCCGGCGGCGCGCGCAAGAGCTTCGAGTGGCAGCCGAACAGCATGTTCTTGCTGCCCCGCCACCACTTCCACCAGTTCAGCAACACGCACGGCTCGCGAGCGGCGCGGCTCCTCCACTACAACTATTTCCCGCTGCTGCTGTCGGCCAGTCCGGACGCGGATGCGTTCATCACGACCGAGGCGCCTGACGACGCTGCGCCGGTCCAGCGCGTCGACCTGGAGGCGCTGTACGCGCCGCCGTCGCTGCGGACGACCAACCCCGCGGACGTGATCTGGAAGCGCCGCCGGCAGGTCTGGGTCGGTAGTTTCTTCCCCGATATGAGCGCCTGGGACAGACTCGAGGTGAACGCGCGGCGTGGCGCTGGCGGCCGGAGCGTGGCCATGGAGTTTCCAGGCTCTGAGATCAGCTGTCACATGTCGATGTTCCCCGCGCGGACGTACAAGAAGGCCCACCGACACGGTCCGGGCCGCGCCATCGTCATTCCCGCGGGCGAGGGCTACTCGGTCATGTGGGAAGAGGGCAAGGACCGGGTCATCGCGCCGTGGAAGCCGGGCAGCCTGATCACGCCCCCCAATCGGTGGTTCCACCAGCACTTCAACGTCGGCCAGTCGCCCGCGCGCTATCTGGCATTCCATCCCCCGATGCAGTTTGACGGCCACGCCGAACGGATCGAGGATCGCGCGCGCGACCAGATCGAGTACGTCGACGAAGCGCCCGAGGTCCGCGACCGCTTCGAAGCGGAGCTCGCCACCCGCGGCCTGACGTCGCTCGTGCCGCCTGACGCCTACGCGTCGCGCGACTACGAGTTCACCCCCGTGAGCGTCTAGACGCCAGGCTACGAGATGGGATTTATCTCCCCCCTCTCCTCGGGCGGAGAGGGGGGCCGGGGGGGTGAGGAGCGAACTTCGCGAAGCCGATGCTGAAAGTCCAGGATCTGCGCCTGAGCTATCGCACCGTCGACGGGGACGTGGACGCCATCCGGGGGCTCAGCCTCACCGTGGAACGCGGCCAGTTTTATACGCTGCTGGGTCCTTCGGGGTGTGGCAAGACCAGCACGTTGCGCTGCATCGCTGGCCTGGAGTCGCCGACCAGCGGTTCGATCGAGATCGACTCGACCGTCGTGTACGCCAGTGCCAGCCACACGCTGGTTCCGCCGCACAAGCGCAACATCGGCATGGTCTTCCAGAGCTACGCGATCTGGCCGCACATGACGGTGTTCGACAATGTCGCCTTCCCGCTGGCACACGGGATGGCAGCGCGCAAACAACCCCGCAAGATCATCGAGGAGAAGGTCATGCGCGCCCTGGCGCTGGTCCAACTCGACGCCCTGGCGAGCCGACCAGCCCCGATGCTCTCGGGCGGGCAGCAGCAGCGCGTCGCGCTGGCCCGCGCCATTGCCTCAGAACCGGCCGTCCTGCTGCTGGACGAACCCCTGAGCAACCTCGACGCCCGGCTGCGCGAAGACATGCGCCACGAGATCAAATCCCTGGTGCGACGCCTCGACACCACGACCCTCTACGTCACGCATGATCAGCTGGAGGCGCTGTCGATGTCGGACCGCGTCGCGCTCATCAACAACGGCGCCATCGTCCAGGAGGGTGCGCCGCGCGACGTGTATTTGCGGCCGGCCGACGCGTTTGCCGCCAACTTCCTGGGCCGGACGAACTTGCTGGAGGGCCGCGTTCTGGACGTCGCCGGGGGCACGGTGCAAACGCCCTGGGGGGTGCTGACGTGTGGACTGCCGCCCGCGATGGCGCCTGGCGACGCGATCACCGTGGGCTTCCGCCCCGAAAGCGTCGTCCTCGCCGTGGACGCGGCGAACACCGACAACGGCCTGCGCGGCCAGATCGCGGCCGCGAGCTTCGTCGGGGACGCCGTCGAGTACGTCATCGACCTGGGCGGCCGGACGGTGCGCGCCAAGGGAGCGCCGTTCGTCGTGCTCGAAGAAGGACGGGACGTGCGCGTGCACGTCCCGTCCGAACGCTGCTACGTACTCTGAATATCTACGGCTGAGTGGTATCCACTGGAGTGGCGGCGTCGCCAGTGGCGGCCTCGCCGTTGGCGGCCTCACCACTGCTGGCCGTCGTTTCATCCGGCACCTGCAGCTGAACTTCCGCTGCGTACGCCTCTGCCGCCGCAATCCCCGAGGGCGCGGTGGCTACCGCGGGCTCGGGCACAACGATCGCCGGGGCCGGCGCCGCCGCTGGCGCAGCACTGCTGGCTGTCGCGCCGCAGGCGCTCGTGGTGGACACCGTTTCGGCGGCCGGGCCGAGCGCGTTCAGCGGGGTCTTGCTGGGATCTTCGCCCAGCACGATCGGAAAGCTCACCTGGGTTTCATTGCCCGTTAGCGCCGAACGCGCATACGCGACAAACTCATGTTCCCCCAGGCTCGTGCTCGGCAGGGTCACCGTCACGCTGAAATCATCCAGCCGCGGGCCCTTGTCGGGCTGCGCCACGCCGAGCGCCATCCCACCCGCGTTGCGGTCGCCGAGGAAGAACGACACCTGGTCAATACCGCTGCCCTGGGCGGCCTCTGGATCAAAGGCCGCCCCCTGGATGGTGTACGCGCCCGGCAGCACCATAGCCCCTGGGCCCGGGTTCGCGAGGTCCAGCACCGGCACGGTGCAGCTGGTTGGGGCGGTTTGGGCAAAGCTGGAGATCGGTTGCAGGCTGAGTGCGCCGGCCGCGGCGGCGGAGGCTAGAAGACGTGGCAACGTGGCGAAAGAAACAGAGAACATGCGTCTACGCTGGCAGTCGTTCGTTGCCAACGTGTGAATTAACTATTAAAGCTTTCGACTACGGTGCACGCTCACGCCGCGGTCGCACGCAGGCCGCCCAGTGGCCCCCATGTTGACTCGCGCAACCAGTGCTCCAGCGCGTGGGCCGGCAACGGGCGACTAAAGAAGTACCCTTGTGCCTGGTCACAGCCGAGGTCGATCAACTGTTTCCAGCTGGCGGCATCTTCGACCCCTTCGGCCACCATTTGCAGGCCAAGGTGGTGGCCCAGTTCGATCACCGACCTCACGATGGCGAGATCGCTGCGGTCGACGCAGACGTTCAAAGTGAAGGCTCGGTCGATCTTGAGTTGATCAACCGGCAGTCGCTTCAAGTACGCCAGCGACGCATATCCGGTCCCAAAATCGTCGATCGCCATGCGGACCCCGAGCCCACGCAACTTGCCCAGCACCTCGAGGGCCCGATCCGGATCGGCCATGACGGCGCTTTCAGTGATCTCGAGCGTGAGCCAGCCCGGGGGCACGTTGTAGATCTCGAGCAACGGCGCAATCGTGTCCGGCAGCCCTCGATCCTGAAGATTGCGCATCGACAGGTTCACCGACACTGGTAAGGCCAGGCCAGCGCGTTGCCAGGTGCGGCATTGCTGCAGCGCCGCTTCGAGCACCCAGCGGCTGAGGAGATTGATCAGTCCGGTTTCCTCGGCCAGCGGAATGAACTGATCCGGGAGCAGCAACCCCTGGAGTGGATGCTGCCATCGCACGAGTGCCTCCACCCCACTCACGCGTCGAGTGCGGCGGTCGACGATGGGCTGATAGTGCAGCACGAGCTCGCCATTTTCGATGGCCCTCCGCAGTGCGCCCACGAGTCCGAGACGGGTCGCGCTGTGAAGATCCTGCTCCGGGCCATAGACGACCGCGCCGCCGTTTTCGCGCTTCGCAACGTACAGCGCGACATCCGCGTGCCGCAGCAGGGTCTCGGCGTCGGACCCGTGCTCGGGGTAGAGTGCGATGCCGATGCTTGCTCCGATCTCGAGCACGCGTTCTTCCACGCTGAACGGTTGTCCCAGAGCCTCCAGAAGCTCGCTTGCGCGCGTGCGCGCCCCATCCGCGCTGGCGTCTGGGACAAGCATCGCGAACTCATCACCCCCCAGTCGGGCGACGGTGTCTCTGGCTCGTCGAGCCGCTTGCAATCGCGCGGCCACCTGACGCAACAACCCGTCACCGGCATGATGCCCGAGTGTGTCGTTGACCTCCTTGAAGCGGTCAAGGTCCATGATCAGCAGCGCCAGCGGCTGTCCCGATTGCTGCGCGCCAGCGACGGCAGCCTCGAGTCGCTCATCCAATAGGGTCCGGTTCGGCAGATCGGTGAGCCCGTCGTGGTACGCCTGATACTGGAGCGCGAGTTGCCTCGCGACGAGCGCTGCACTCGCGGTGTTGCGCTCGATGGTTGCCCGCCGGAGTCTGGCCAGAATGAACCCGCTCCCGCTCAGCAGGATGACCGCCAGCGCCAGCAGGATCAAGCGATACAGATTCGCCCAGGCCAGCGCACGCCTGTACTCGGCCGTGTACGCCGCTTCCAGCGCTTCAGCCCGGCTGAGTGTCGGCACCGCCACAATCTCTTCGACCAGCCTATCCAGCACGGGTTTGGACGCCAGAATGATCCCCGCATGCGCAGCCAGAGTCTGTAGCTGGTAGGCGGCCGGGGGCGCAACTCCGGGGCTTGAACTCGCCATCAGTTCGAGTCGCGCTCTGACGGCGCTCGCGATTGCCGGATCGCCGTTGAGGTTGTACAGGAGCGTGTCGCGGATGATGTCGCTCACGCCGAGTGGGGTGCGGTCAGCCGCATCCGCCGGCGCGAGATCGCCGTACAGCACGGGAAGGTAGTGGAGTGAGTTCCTGAGGATCGCGTTCTCGGACTTGAATCGCTCGATGAGGGCTGCCTTTTCATCGACCGCCGCGTCGTGACTCGCCAGCAACCGCGAGAGCTCCGCTCGCGCGTCACTGTCCACAAAGGCCGGTGCTGTGAGCAACTCTCCTTCGGTGAGCTCTAACGTCCCAAGATCCGCAACCAGCGCGTCGTACGAAGTCGCGAGCTCGAAGCGTGACTCGAGCACGTCGGCATTCTGGCGCGCATCCAGCTCCCTCAGGTGGACTAACCCGGCTTCGTACCGACTGTGCTCCTGAAAGTCCAGCGACTGCATCTTGACTGCTACCAAAGACAGCAGCAGCAAGCCGCAGAGCGTCACGGCCAGCGCCGCGATGCCCGAGCGCGTCACTTGAGAACGGTGCCCGCGTACTCGCCCGTCAACGTCTTCAAGAACGCGACCAGCCGCTCGATCTCAGCGGAGGTGAGCTGGCGGCCCAACTGGTAGCGACCCATGAGCGTCACTGCACCCTCGAGGGTTGAAACCGAGCCGTCGTGAAAGTATGGCGCGGTTACCGCCACGTTGCGGAGGCTCGGCACCTTGTAGACGTGCCGGTCAAGGACGTCGCCGGTCACGCCAAACCGACCAATGTCGTCCATGAGCTGGCTCGTTGGCGGGGGCGCCTCCACCACACCGAGGCGCTGATACATGTTGCCGCCGACATTTGTGCCCTGGTGACAACTGACGCACCCGAATGACTTGAAGTTGTCGTACCCTTCGACCTCCACGGCCGTGAGCGCGGTTGTGTCGCCTCTCAGAAACTTGTCGAAACGCGAGTTGGGAGTGCTCAGCGACCGCTCGAAGGTGGCTACGGCGTCCTTCACGGAAAGCGCCGTGGCCGGTCCGCCGTAGAGCCGGGCAAACGTCGTCGAATAGTCTGCCGAGGCATTCAGCTTCCGAGTGATTTCTGGCCAGTTCGAGCCCATTTCAAGGGGATTGGCAGTTGGTCCATCGATCTGGTCTTCGAGCGTCGCCGCGCGGCCATCCCAGAACTGGCGGAAGTTGAAGCCACTGTTGAAGACCGTTGGCGCATTTCGGCCGCCAATCTGGCCGTAGATGCCAATCGAGAAGCGCAGCCGATCCACACCGCCCGTGTCCAGGTGGTGACAGGTCGAGCAAGCGACGCTATTGTCGTGGGACAGACGGGGATCTTCAAACAGGGACGACCCCAGCGCGACCTTCGCCGCGTCGAGGTCAACCGCGACGGGAATGGGGCTGATCGGTTCGTGGGCGAGCACTTGCCCGGCGGCGACACCAGTCGGGACAGGGCGGGTGCTCTCGATGGGCGACGTGCACCCCGCCTCGGCAATCAGCAGACACACGAGCAGCCACTTGTGCACGCTTGGGAGGATGCATTCGGCGCGCCATGGTAGGCGCCGCGGAACCTCAGGTGACGGGCAGACCGAGCGCGGCCTGGTATTTGCGCGCGTACCTGTCGTAGTTCAGGTCGAACTCGATCGGCGCAAACCGGATCGCCATGTGGTGATCCTCGAGGTACTTCGACGGCCCGGTGCCGGTCCCTGGCGCCGGGTTGCCCTTGAAGCGTTCCGCGTCGGTCAGTGCCTGCCCCTCCGGGCCCAGGAACCACCACAGGTACAACCTGCCCGCGTTGGGGTGTGGTGCGCCATTCGGCACGATGTGGCCCTGCCGCGGCACGTTGGACCAGACCTCCTTGAACGGTACGAAGCCCCACGGCTTGTCCTGCATCATGATCAGGCGCTGCAAGTACGCGCCGATCAAGACCGGAAATTCACCGGCCACCAGGAGCGCCTGACTCTTGGTGTCGCCGTCGGTCGGCTGCGGCTGATTGTTTTTCAGCCGGGTGAGCATGTCGACGACGTTGTCTTCGCCGCCGAGGAATGGCGTGCCATAGACGTACGGCCGCAGGCGGGCTTCGATCCCCAGCTGGCCTTTCCATTTGGGGTCGCTGAAGCCGTCCAGGGTATCTGGCAGGTCCGCCACTTTGACGAGATCGGTGTTGTAGGCGGAGCCATAGACCGTGAATTCGGGCGAGTAGGTGCCATCCACCATGAACGCCTTGTCGATGCCGGCGAGGGTGAGCAGGTCGGTGAAGTCGGTCGTGGCATCGACGATCTTGTTGGCCTGGAAATCGGGCCAGTTCTGGGCCGTGTCGATGAAGTCGTACGAGATTCGGCCAGCGCGGGCTTCCTGGATGGTGCGCGCCTTGATGACGTCCTGGGTACCCTCGAAGTACTCGACCGTCACGCCCGGGAACTGCTTTTGAAAGGCGTCGATGAACTTCTGGGCAACGGTCGGGTCGCGCTGGTCCCACCAGGAGACTTTGCCCTCCTTCTTCGCCGCCTCGTACAGCGCGACGATCGTCGGGTGGTCCTTGGCCACGGCCTTGCCGGGCATGGCCGCCGTCAGGGGCGGCGACGTCGCAGCGACCAGGGCGGGTGCCGTCGTCGCGGCGACCGGCGCCGTTGGCGCCGCGGGGGCCGAAGTCGCGGCGGCCGGTGCGGTCGGCGCAGCGGTGGGTGGCGGAGTGGCGGCCGCGGCCGGGGCGCTGGTGGGCCTGGTCGCCGCGGGCGCTGCCGTTGGCGCAACCGCGGGCGCCGCCTGCGCACACGCGGCAAGCACTCCACCTCCCGAAGCTACCGCGGCGAGCAGCAGAAATCGCCGACGCGAAGTTGGTTCCGGCACCGTTGGTAACTCTCCCCGTACCGGGGCGTAGTGTACCGCTCCAGTCGGCTGTCATTGGCCCGCCGAGCCTGTGCCCGAAAGTCGGCTACGCTAGCTCTCTCATGGTGGCCGTTCGCCTCGAACGCAGGGCCCAACACAGCTGGCGCTGGCCAGCGCTGCACGCGTCTCCGCAGCTCGTCGTCTACGTCCTGCTGCTGGTCCTGATCGCCAACCTGGTGCTCGCGCCGCTGGCGATGGTGGCCCTTACGGCGCTCAATCTGGGCCCGACCGCCACCGCGCCCGGGCTCAGCCTCGACTTCTTCACGCAAGCCTGGGCCAGCCCCGGTACCTGGAGCGTCCTGGGCAACACCGCCATCTTCGCCATCGGCTCGACGCTGCTGGCGATGACCATCGGCGTCTTCTTCGCCTTCATGGTCGAACGCACCGACATGCCGATGAAGGGCTTCGCCTACGCCGTGGTGCCGCTGACCATCGCCATGCCTGGGCTGCTGTACGGCATCGCCTGGGTGTTGCTGCTCAGCCCGCGGATCGGACTCTTCAACCTTGCCTTGCTCGGCCTGTTCGGCCGGGACGGCGGACTCCTGACCAGCTGGGCGCACGTCGGCTTTGCCGAGGCGCCAATCCAGGCCTACAGCATGGTCGGGATGATCTTCGTCGACGCGATCCGGGGCGTCGGCGTCGTCTTCTTGATGACCGTCGGCATCTTCCGCAACATGGACCCGTCGCTGGAAGAAGCGGCCATGGTCTCGGGCGCTTCGGCCAGCACGGTCGCCCGGCGCATCACCCTGCGGCTGATGCTGCCCGGCATTCTGGCCGCCTTCGTCTACTCGCTCACGGCCAGCCTCGAGACCTTCGAGGTCCCCGCGATCATGGGCCTACCCGGCAACATCTACCTGCTGTCGACCAAAATCTACCTGCTCAACAAGACCGACGACGGGGCGATCGCCAGCTCGATCGGCGTCGTCTTCATTCTGCTCGCCGTGGGCTTCGTTACGATCTACAGCCGGCTCACCCGCCGCATCGAGCGGTACAGCACCGTCACCGGTAAGGCCTATCGACCGCGGGTGATGCGCATCGGTACGTTCAAGTACGTCGCCGCCGCGCTGGTCTGGCTGTACCTGGCGGTCGTCGTGCTGGCGCCGTTCCTGGTCATGCTGTGGGCCAGTATTCAGCCGTACTATGCCGTGCCGAGTCTGTCGGCGCTGGGGCGTATCACCTTCGATGCGTACGCCTTCGTCTTCACCCAGCCCAGTGCCGCAACTGCCCTGATCAACACGCTCCTGCTGGCGCTGGGCGCGCCGACGATCACGATGCTGCTGTGCACGCTGGTGGCCTGGTACGTGGTGCGTTCGCAGATGCGTGGCAAACGCCTGCTCGACGTGCTGGCATTTCTGCCGAACAGCATCCCGAGCATCATGATCGCTTTGGCCCTCGTGTACCTGTTCCTCACCGTGCCGTGGCGCCTCGTTCCGATCTACGGGACGGTCTGGATCATCACCCTGGCCGTCGTCACGCGCTACCTGGCGTTTGGCAGCCGCACCATGCACGGGGCAGTGCTACAACTCCACCACGATCTTGAAGAGGCGGCGCAGGTTGGCGGCGTCTCGTGGGGCAACGCGATGCGCTACATCGTCCTGCCGCTGCTGTTCCCGTCGATCGTCTCGGGGTGGGTCTTCGTGGCGCTGCACGCGGTCCGCGAAACGACCATGGCGCTCATGCTGTACTCGCCCAGCAGCCGGGTGATCTCGCTGCTGATGTGGGACACGTGGCAGAGCGGCGATGTCAACAAGGCCACCGCGACGGGCGTCGTCCTGATGCTTGTCACCGGGCTGATCATTCTGGCGGGTCGCTATGTCGACCAGCGCCGGGCGCGACGAATCACCGCTTCCTGAAGGGGAGAACCACCTTGACAGACCATCACGACAGCTTCGGCACCTGGGTCGAACCCAGCGGCGACAAACCGGCAGGCTACTACGTGTACCGGCGCTCACACAGCCCGTACGAGCGCTGGATGGAAGAGGAGGAGATCCCGATCGTGCGCGGGATCGGCGTGCGGGATACCCGGGAGGTCACCCTCGGCAACTGGCGGCGGCGCAATGCGCGCGGTGCGTTCCTGTACCTGGATGGGCTCGAAGGCGTCAAAGGCATGTACGTGCTCGAGGTGCCGTCCGGGGGCGAGACGAACCCTGAAAAGCACGTCTACGACGAGTTCTTCCTGGTGATCGAGGGTCGCGGGACGACGGAAGTCTGGCGCGGTGACGGCAAGCGGCACGTCTTCGAATGGCAAGCCGGGACGCTCTTCATGATTCCGGTGAACGCCTCGTACCGGCTCGTGAATGCGACCGGCAGCCCGGCCCTGCTGGTGGCCGCCAACAACGCCCCCGGCGTGTTCAACATCTTCCAGAGCCATCGCTTCATCTTCGACAACGACTGGGACTTCCACGAGCGCTTCGACATGTCCGATGACTTTTTCAAGCCCCGGTCGGATCTCGAGATGGAACCCGTGCGTGGCCGCGCGGCGATCCGCTCTAATGTCTTTCCAGACATCGTCAACGCCGAGCTACCGCTCGACAATCAGCGCGCCCCCGGCTACCGGCGCATCCAGCCCACCTTCAGCGGGTTCATCCAGGACGCGGGCACCGGCGGCTTCATCTCTCAGTATCCCAGCGGCCGGTATTCGAAGGCCCACTTCCACGCGTCAGGTGCGGTGCTGGTGTGTCTGCGGGGCAAGGGCTATACGTACAACTGGCCGGTCGAAGCTGGTCCGACGCCCTGGCTCAACGGCAAGGGCGACCAGGTCCGGGTGCTCGAGTATGTGCCCGGCGGTCTGGTGGCCGCGGCGCCAGGTGGCGGCAACTGGTTCCACCAGCACTTCGGCGTCGGCGCCGATCCGCTGCGGGTGATCAACTACTGGGGCGGCCCGCACGCGCGCTGGGGGATCACCGACGAAAAGGACGAGGACGTCAAAGCGGGCAACCTGTTCGGCATCCACGAAGGCGGGCGCACCATCCTTTACCACGAAGAGGACCCCTTCATCCGCCAGGAGTTCCGCCGCCAGCTCAGCCTCGCCGGCGTTGAGTTCACGATGCCCGACTCCGCCTTCGAGCCAGGTGCCGCGCACCGGGGGTGAGGTGCGATATTCAGCGGCGCTAACGTTCACCGCCCCCGGCCGGGACATGGCCGCCGAGGACCGGATTGTCCTCACCAGCGTCGGTGTCGACATCGGATCTTCCACGTCCCACCTGTTGTTTTCACGCCTGGAACTGGAGCGCCAGGACGGCCGCTACGTCACCGTCAACCGCGAGGTCCTGTATCAGTCCGAGATCCTCCTCACCCCGTACACCGGCGCCGCGACCATCGACGGCGCCGCCCTGGGCGCGTTCATCGATCGCCAGTACCACACCGCCAGACTGGAACGCGGCGACGTCGACACCGGCGCTCTCATCCTCACTGGCGTAGCTCTCCTCAGAGACAATGCCCGCGCGATCGCCGACCTGTTCGCCGGCGAAGCCGGCCGGTTCGTGGCGGTCAGCGCCGGCGACAACCTCGAGGCCACGATGGCCGCCCACGGTTCCGGCGCCGTCGCCCTGTCCGCCGCCAGAGGCGCCGTCATGAACATCGACATCGGCGGTGGCACCACCAAGGTCGTGATCTGCCGCGACGGCCACACCGCCGAGCTCATGGCCATGGACATCGGCGCCCGGCTGATCGCCACCGACCACCGCGGGGTCATCACGCGCCTGGAGCCGGCCGGCCGCGACATCGCCCAGCGGCTCGGACTGGACCTCCAGCCTGGCAGCATTGCTGAGCCAGTCCACCTGCGCCAGATTGCCACCTACATGGTGGACCATCTCCTTGGCGAGGTGACCGTAAACGGCTCGACCAGCGCTTCACATCTGCTGCGCACACGGCCGCTGCAGGACCGTTCGAACATCGCCGCGATCACGTTTTCAGGCGGCGTCGCCGAGTTCATCCACGGCCGCGCCACGCGCACCTTTGGCGACCTCGGTCCGCTGCTCGCGCAGCAACTCGAGGCACGTCTTCGAGACCTGAACGCGCCGGTTCTGGAAACCCCCGGCGGGATTCGCGCCACGGTCATCGGCGCTTCCCAGTACACCATCCAGGTCTCGGGCAGCACGATCTATCTATCGCCACTGGACGTGGTCCCGGTGCGCAATATTCCAGTGGTGATGCCGCGCTTCCCGTGGCACATGGCCGACTTCGATGCGGACTCCATCGCCAGCGTCATTTGCGACGCGCTGCGCAGATTCGATCTCCTCGAGGCGGCCTCGCCGGTCGCGCTGGCCGTCCGATGGGAAGGCTCGGCCACTTTTCGCCGGATCCAGGCATTCTGCGCCGGGGTCGTCACAGCGATGGCCGTCCACGCGGCCCGCGGCTACCCGCTGATCATGGTGTTCGACAGCGACATCGGCGGCCTGCTCGGCTTGCATTTTCGCGACGCCATGCGCCTCACCTTGCCAGTCATTTCAATCGACGGGGTAGATCTGCGCGAGTTCGACTACATCGACATCGGGGAGCTGATCCCGACATCGGGCGCCGCCCCGGTCGTCATCAAGTCACTGGTCTTCCCCGCTGCCGACAGCGCAACGGCCCTCGAGCAGCGGTTCGGCGCGCTCGTGGAGGCGCTGTCCACTCTGGACGGTGTCACCCTGGGCGCCGGCCGACGCGGCTTCGGGGCCGACGCCCTGTGTGCCGATGGTCGGATTTTCGCCATGCAGCGACACGGCGGCCTCGTTCTCAAACTGCCGAGCAAGCGCGTGGCGGAGCTCGTCGCCAGTGGCGACGGCATCCCCTTCGACGCTGGCAAGGGCACGCCGATGAAGGAATGGGTAGTCCTGCCTGCCACGCGCGCGGAGCGCGCGGAGGCGCCGTGGCTCCAACTGGCCAAGGAGGCCCATGCCTTCGTCGCCGTCGAGAAACGCCTTAAGACAAGGAGGAACCCATGACCGCCGAGCCTGTCGATCAGCTGGCTGTGGCCCTGGACGCCACCGAGCGTGTCATTCTCGCGGTGCGCGACGATCAGTGGGACGCGCCGAGTCCGTGTACGGACTGGAAGGTCCATGACGTGGTCAACCATCTGGTGGCCGGCAACAACGCGTTTGCGCGCATCCTGCGCGGCGATCCACCGGCACCCGCCAGCCTGCCTCCGGCCTCCGGGCCCGAGTTCGTGAGTGCCTATCGCGCGTCGGGGGCGGCACTGCTCGGTGCATTCCGCGAACCCGGCGTGCTGCAGCAGGTCGTCACCGTGCCGATCGGTGCGGTGCCCGGCATCGTCGCCCTGCACCTGCGCGTCACGGAGGCGCTCGTCCACGGCTGGGACGTGGCGCGCGCCATCGGCCACCCGGCGCCCTTTCCCGATGACCTCGCCGAACAAGAGCTCGCCTTCAGCCGCGCGAAGCTGGGCGATCTCCCGCCCGGCCGCTCGCCCTTCGCGCCGCCCCAGCCCGTAGCCGCTGACGCCCCGGCGATCGACCGCCTCGTCGCATTGCTGGGGCGAAGCGTCGCTCAGGCAGCGCCGACGGGGTGAACGCCGCGTTCGAGAACGGCCCGATCCCAACCGGCCAGCGTCGCACCAAGTTCGTACGTGCTGCGGTAAAAGTCCAGGATCAACTGGTCCGGATCGTCGGCCAGGCGGACGTTTGCGTACGGCAGAATGAACTCCGACAGCTCGGGATGGAAGAACGCCGCATCGGGCTGAATGGTTGCCGTACGGCAGCCGGGGGGCTCGGGGTAGGTGTACGCGACGAACGCGGGCTCCGGCACCTTGTCGTTGCCAGGCCAGAAGCCGGCCAGAGCCTGCTCCTGGTCCGCGCCACGCGCCATCCACCGTGTCGGCCACTGGCGAGGTGGCGCCGACCGGCCTGAGAACCGCGTCGTCGCCAGGTCAAACGAGCCCCACCAGAACTGGACCGGACTGCTCTTGCCGACGAACGGCGTGCGGTACCGCTCGAGCAGCCGACTCACCCCCACCAGAATGCGGTGCCAGCGGCTCACGTACACCGGGTCGTAGTCCGCGTGGACCCGGTCCGCCTCGAACGGGATGCCGTCGTCGACCTCGACCGGCTGGGTGTTGATGTTCACCTGGATGCCGAGCGACTCCACGACGTGCAGGAACTCGACATAGAAATCGGCCACCGAGCGCGCGACCAGCGGCATGCTCCTGGAGCGTCCGTCGCTGACGTTGACCGTCAGCCGATGCTGGATGAAGTCAAAGTCCACCTGGAACACGTGCTGGTCGAACGGGATCGTGGCGGTAGTCAGCCCGCGCGCGGTGACCGCAAAAGCGACATTCCACCACTCGTTGAGGAACGGCGTCAGGCCGAGCTTGACTTTACCGACGATCTGCGTCCACATGTGGAGCGTGGTGTAGGTTGGCTTCCAGTCCGCATACGGCAGTGCCGGCCACACCTCATCGTCGTCACGTCGCGGACTGGACATCAACGTCGTGCTTGTTGCAGCGGCGCCGGTTCCAGGAACAACTCATCGACGTAGCACCAGCCCCAGTCTTCGCGCGGTTCGAATGACTGGATCAGTGGGTCGTGCGTGTCGTGGTAGTGCTGCGTCGCATGCTTGTTCGGCGAGTTGTCGCAGCAGCCCACGTGCCCACAACTCAAGCACAGCCGCAGGTGCACCCACCCGCTGCCGATCCGCAGACACTCCTCGCAGCCTTCGGGCGTGCGTGCGCTGACCTCGCGCACGTCCTTCACGTGCGTGCAACCCTTTTTCGCCATCAGCGTCGTCCTTACTGGTTGTGCTTGTTTATCAATTTTTCGTCGGCCGGCAGCGGCGGTTTGGCAACCCGTTCGGACGCCGGCGCGTACACGGTTTCGACCACGCCGGGGTCACGCTCGGCGGCCTCGCGCTCGTCTCGCGTGAGGGGCCGCGCCAGGCCGAGCCCGGTGCTTTCCTCGAGCGCTTCACGCACTTCGTCCTGTCCGCGGTCGTCGGGACGCAACTCGCCCAGGGGCAGCTTCTCGGGCTCGACGCTGGTGTCCTCGTTCGGTTCATGCTGAGTCATGGCGTACTCCTGTGGAGGCGTTGTAACACCGGGCCCTAGGTGGACGTGGCAATTGACTCCGCGTACTCCTTGCGGATCTGCTCGCCGCCATTGGTCTGCCAGTCTTTGACCAGCTGGTCGAACTCGGTCAACTGCCGACGCCCGACGACGATGTCGACCAGCCCGTCGTTGAGCGACTGCGTCAACGTGAAGCCTTTCGTAAAGCTCGTCGCGGAGATCTGGCCAAATGTCGGGTCGGAGACCGCCCACGGCATCAGCAGCTTCTCGGTCTCGGCCATCACCCTGGCGTAGTCGGGCAGGTCGGGCGAGAAGAACACGAGCGGGTGCTGCGCGGTGTACTTCCACGGTACGTAGTTGGCGTCGTTGTTGCCCTGCGGTGTCAGCGTCGGGTTGCCCTTATCGTCCAGGGTGTAGTCCACGTCTTTCAGGCCAAATGTCAGCAGCTGGTCCTCGGCGCTGCCAAACGGCGCGGCGAGCCAGTTCATGATCCGCAGCAGTTCCCTGGTGCGTTCGGGCGTGCCCTTCTTGAGCGCGGTCGCCCAGAGATGGCCGCCCGTGACGAAGTGCTGCAGTTTGCCGCCGTCGTGCGCGGGAAACAGCGGCACAGGCCGCACGTCGAATGGCGCCGCGGCCTGCAGCGCGTGCCGCCAGGCATCCTGCCAACCATTGATCGGGTCGCGATGGACAGCGAACTTGCCAGCGTAGAACTGGGTGCGCGCGATGACATTGCTGGCCATGTTGAGCGAGTCGGGATGAAATACGCCCGATGCAAACAGGTCGCGGGCGTACGCCACGGCTTCCTTGAACTCGGGCGTTTCGACGTCCTTGACCAGCTTGCCACCCGGGTCCAGCCGCCAGCCGTTGGGCGCCCCGAAGATCGAGGCGAAAGTGGCCAGGTGCATCACCGAGTCTTGCGCCGCGACGATGCCGTAAAAGCCTTGCTGGGGTTTGGTGAGCGCCAACAAGGCGCGTTTGAAATCGTCGGCATTCTTGGGGACATAGTTCTGACCGAGCTCTGCATCCCAGGCCCTGACGTTCTTCACGAACATCTGGCCCGGCAGATACCGATGAATCGGGACCAGGTACAGGTGACCCTGATACGCGCAGCCCGCGTTCTTCCAGGCCGGGGTGGGGATCGCGGCGAGGTTTGGGTAGTCCCGGGCGGCATCGCCGCCGAGATACGGGGTCAGGTCGGCAGCCTTTGACTGCAGGAACTGGGGCATGTTGGTGGCGGCGGCCAGGGTGGTCGATGAACCCGCCGGCGCGTAGATGTAGAGCAGGTCCGGTATGTCGCCGCCAGCCATCACCGTCCCCAGCTTGACGGGGTAGTCCGCCTGCGTCACGACGTCGAATTCGACGGTCGCGTTCAGTGCCTTGTTGACGGCCTGCCACGCCGGGTTCTGCGCCAGCGGCGTCGGCGGCGGGAACAGCGCGATGGACATGGCCCGGACCGTGCCGCCGGCGCCAGGCGGATCGCCCGGCATCGCCTTGACGGGATTGGTGGGGAACGTATTGAACCCGTCGTCGTATCCTGGCCCGCTGGCGGGAACGTCGGGCTTCGGTCCGCTGGACACCGGGACGTACGCGGGATAGACCGCGCTCCCGCCACTGACCGTCGCCGCGGGCCGGGTGGGCGCCGCGGCTGGCGCCGTCGGGGCGCATGCCGCCGCGAGCGACACGGTGAGCGCGCCCCCAACCAGCCGCAAGGCCTGCCGCCGGCTCAAAACGCGTCCTTCTCCGCCCGCTACCTGCCGCCACCCGCTCGTCTGCACAGCCGCTCCCCCTCGTCTGGCGAGCGTATCACTGCCGCGTGTGGCGGCCGCTTCTCTTACGTCGACGGCGCGTCGCCCGCAACGTGCTCGGCGGCCCGCTCGGCCTGGGTCTCACCCAGGCGAGACCGCACGATCGTGAGCCGCGCCAGCTCGTGCGGCGCCAGATAGGTCTTGGGACGGCCGAACCGATACTCGGCATCGAGGCTGGGCAGACAGATGATGCGCTGGATGTGGCTGTTCATGGTTACCGTCCTTCCTGCGTTCGACTGGACTCTCATGTCCTTCACTGGATATGTCGAACGCAGGCCGACGAATTCGACACCCCGCCGCGTCGCAGTGGCGCGAGAAGTGGCTAGTTGGCTGGCGCGGCGAGCACCGGTCGCGCGTAGCGCTCGCGGGCGCGCTCCCGCGCTTTTCTCGCTTCGACTTCGCGATCGCGCGGCGGCGCACTGCTGTTGAGCTCGCGAATCAAGCGCGTGGCCGCGGCCGTGACTTCATCGACGGCGCGGTCGAAGACGAGCTCGTTGGCGCGCGATGGACGGCTCGCGCCACTCAGTTTGCGGACAAACTGGGTGGCCGCGGCGCGAATCTCGTCGTCAGTCGCGGACGGCTCAAAGTTCGCCAGGGTCTTGATGCTTCGACACATGCTGGATCGCCGCAAGTGTACAGGCCAGACGCCGCGCTCAACGCGCCGCCGGGCAGTCGCTCGCGGGGCAGGCGGCCGGTCGTCCAGGCATACACCAGCTGCCAGTTGTCCGCGGGTCGCACGTCCACCAACAGTCAAGCGCGCTTCGACGCGGCGTGGGCTGACGGCCGCGGGATGACCGTGGAGGCGGCTGTCGCTGAGCTGCGTCAGCCAGCGGATGACTGAGCCGTGAGGCGCGCGATCTCGGCCTGGAGTCGCGCCTGGGCGGCCGGGTCGGTCTGGAGGACCACGTTCTGCTCGGCGATGTCCACGGCCGCCATTACGGCCGCCCGCGCCAGACCGCGCGCGGTGCGTACGTCGCCAAGCAGCTGCCCCGTGGTGCGGCGCTCCACGTCGCGGCTCAAAGTGACCACCTCGCGGCACGCCGTCGCGATATCCAGCGGCGTCTGAGTCGTCCGATCCAGCGCGGCCTGCAGCTCCGCCCGAGGTGATCGCCTGGCCGCGAGATACGCGCGATAGGCGGCGGCATCCGCGTCGATGAGCCCGACCAGCCGGTCCTGCACCGTCCGCGCTCGAGCCAGTAGTTCCGAAGCGCCGGCCACACGCTTGCGGTCCAGCAGCTCAGCTACCAGCGCCAGCAAGGCCGCACTCGCCGCCCCCGTCAGAGCCGCCACGCTCCCTCCCGCCGGTACCGGCTCCGCCGTGGACGCCACGCTCGCGATGAACTCGCGGACCGAACGTGTTACGAGTGCGTCGTCGGATGACATCTACTGGCCGGAATGCCCCCATCGTATGACCTGACTTCAGTCGCGGCGACTGCTGGACGAGAGCCGACGTTGGGTGCAAGTTCGCTACGCTCGGAGGCACATGCCGCACGCCCCGTCTACGGCGCCGATCCGTCGAACGAGTATTGCGCGGCTGGGGCTGCTGTGGCTGGCGGGGATGGACATGCGTCTGACCCTGCTTGCCGTGCCACCCGTGTTGCCCATCATTCATCAGGAACTGCAGCTGGAGGAGAAAGGCGTGGCTGCCCTCTCGGGTCTGCCGGTGCTGCTGTTCGGCCTGATGGCCATTCCCGGTGCGCTCCTTATCGCGCGTATCGGCGCTCGCCGTGCCCTGCTCGCGGGCATCGTCCTGATCGGCGTGTCGTCGGCGCTCCGCGGCGTCGGCTCGTCAAGCGTCGTCCTCTTCGCGATGACGTTCTGCATGGGCATTGGCATCGCCATCAGCCAGCCCACGTTCTCGGCGCTGGTGGGTCAGTGGTTCCCGCACTCGGTGGCCAGGGCCACCGGCTGCTGGTCGAATGGACTCCTGGTCGGTGAGCTTCTCAGTGCTTCGCTGACGCTACCGCTGGTGCTCCCGCTGGTGGGCAGCTGGGAGGTCACCTTCGCCTTCTGGTCGGCGCCGGTCCTGCTCAGTGCCGTGCTGCTGGCGGTGGGAACCCCTCATCTGGCGAGTGAGGCGCTGACCTGGCGCCGGGGTGGACTTCCCAACTGGCGCGAAGGTCGCTTGTGGCAGCTCGGCGTTTTACAGTCGTCCGCCAGCTTGATCTACTTTGGCGCGAATACTTTCATCCCGGACTATTTGCACGCCACCAACCAGGCCGGTCTGGTCGGGCCAGCGCTCGCCGCCTTGAACGGCGGCCAGGTACCCGCGTCAGCGGTGATCGCTCTGGTCCCGCTGCGAGTGCTGGCGCGGCGCTCCACCTCGATCGCGGTTGGCGTGGCGATCGTCGTGGCGCTCGCTGCCGTGATCGGGCTGCCGGGCACCCCGACCGTGGTCGCGGCAGGCGTCTTCGGCTTCTGCGCTGCGTATATTCTCGTGCTGAGCTTCGCGCTGCCGGCCCTGCTGGTTGGGGCGGCGGACGTGCCGCGTTTGTCGGCGGGCATGTTTGCCATCAGCTACACGCTGGCGTTTCTGGTGACGTTGGTGGCGGGGGCACTGTGGGACGCAACGCACCTGGCGGCCAGCGCGTTTCTCCCGGTGCTCGCGAGCACGGCGGTCGTCACCCTGCTCGGGCCGCGCCTCTGCGGCCTGGCCCAGTCCGCGGTCGTCCGCGCAGTGTGAGCGTGCTCGCGTTCAGGCGGCGCGACGTCCGCGAACCAGCACGACCGGCGCGGTATCTACCACGCCGAGCCGGAAGCGCGCGACGAACTGCCGGAGTTGTTCGGCGGTCGACGCGAGCTCCAGTGCCTGAGCGCTCATCTGTTCGATCTGGGCGCTCATCTCCTCGGCCGAAGCACTGACCTGCTCCGTGCTCGCGCTCTGCTCCTGCGACACCGCCGCAATCGACTGAATCGCTGTCGAGACCTGGCTCGCCTGACGGGCCATCTCGTCGGTCGAGGCTGACGACTCCATGACCACGGCGGTCATGGCCGCCATTGCTTCGGTTACGCCTCGAGCGCCGGCCGCCATCTCGCGGGCCGATCCGGCGATGTCGTTTACCTGACCAACCGTCTCGTCGACGGCCGCCAGGATCTCGAGCAGCGCAGCCCCGGCCTGATCGGCCTTGATGGTCCCATCGTCGACGTAGGAGGTGCCGATTTTCATGGCGCTGACGGCTTCGCGGGTGCCGGTTTGGACCTCGCGAATCAGGTCGGCGATCTGTTTGGTCTCACGCCCGCTGCGTTCAGCGAGTTTTCGAACTTCGTCGGCGACGACCGCGAAACCCTTGCCGTGCTCACCCGCGCGCGCCGCCTCGATCGCCGCATTGAGCGCCAGCAGATTCGTTTGCTCGGCGATGTCGTCGATCGTCTCGACGACTGCGCCGATCTTCTCGCCGAGCCCGCCGAGCTCGCGGACGCATTGCGAGGCGCGCCCGACCACCGCGTGAATTTCGGCCATGCCGGCGACCGTTTCCTGCACCGCTCGACTGCCGTGCTCGGCCGCGGCTCTGGTTTGGGCGCTCGAGGTGGCCACCCGGGTCGCGCTGTCGGCGACCTGCTCGACACCCGTAGCCATGCGGCCCGCCGTCGCGCCGGCAGCCTGAACCTGCCTGGCCTGCTCGGCCGCGCCACGGCTGAGACTGTCAATCGCCCGCTCGAGCTTGGCGACCGCGGCAAAGGTTTGCTGCGCACCCCGACTGGTTTCAGTGGCGCCGACGGCGACGCCGTGCACGGCCACGGTGACCTGCTGGACCGCCAGACCGGTCTGTCCGCTGACCGTGCCCAGTTGTCGGCTATTGCTTGCAACGTCGTCCGCCACCCGCTGCATATCAGTGGCGAGGCCGCGCAGTCCATCGCGCATCGCGGCGAATGCGGCGCTGACCTCAGACAGCCGACGCACAATCTGATTGAAGCTCGAGGGGACGCCGCCGAGTTGCTCGTCGTTGCTGCTGAGGTCTAGCGCCGCCGTCGCGATGCGCACCTCCACAGTCAGATCGCCATCGGCAATCGCGCGCATCGCCTGGACCAGGCCGGCGAGGTCCTCGTCGGCGAGCCGGCTGGCGATGACCGTCAACTTCTCGGCGGCCGAGCTGACCGACAGATAGAAGCCCACCAACAGGTACAGCACGACCAGCAGCGCCACTCCGGCTAGAATCTCGACGCGCTGGGTTCGGCTGGCGAAGTCGTCCACTCGCGTACTCAGGAGCGCGTCCAGCGCACCGATTGCCTGCCCCTGGAGCGCGATCTGGGCGGCGCCAGCGTTGGTCGTGGTGTCGGCCTTCAAGTTCGCGATATCAAGTGCCGCGGCCGAAATCGCGTGCTTGTCGACGGACCCGAGAAAATCTTCGGTGCGCGCGATGGCGTTGGCCGTCGGGGCGTCGAGCGTGCTTTTGAGGCTGCCGCTCTGGGTGCTGGCGATAGCGACCTTTACGCCGCGTTTGATGGCCTCCAGGTGATCGTGCGTCGTGCTCGACAACACCCGCATCTGGGCGCGTTCGTCCGCGGTGATCGTGCCACGAGCAGCAACTCCGAGGGCCAGGCCGCGCAGCTGTCCCGTTGTGTCCTCGGAACTCGGCAGCTCGACCATCACCGTGTCCATCACATAAAAAGAGTCAAGCTGTGGGTCGAGAATGAGGTTCGAGGCGTCTCCAACCTGAGCGATGATCGACTGGAGATCAGACACGACGCTGGCATACGCGCCGTCGCCGGCGCCCACCGCGCTCAGGCTCGGGGTGTCCTGCCGTAGGGTCGCATACAGGTCGGCCGTCTTCAGACTCGATCCGAGCCGCGCGTCGACGGCGGCCAGGGCCTTCAGGTCGGTGGCGATTGCCTGCTGCTGCGCTGGTCGATCCGCACTGTCACCCGCTGCCGACGCGTAGCGTGCCTGCAGCGTGTCCCCCAGCAAGGCATTGACAGGTCGCAGATATTGCGTCCCGTCGAGCTCCGACGTGGTGAAGTCGATCTGGGTGTTCGCGTCCGAGATGTAGAGGTACATCACTGTTGCCAGTGGCGCGGCGAACAGCACGCTGATCAACACGAACTTGTGGACGTATTTGAGCCGGCCCATCAGCAAGGTGGACGGACCCAATGCCGCGGACAGCAGAGATGACACCTTTGAGTATTGAGTGTGCAGCCGGCACCCGACTCAGCCAGTAGTCGGAGTTGGTTCCCCCAGGTGGCCAGATGTTGGTTCAGATGGTGTAAGGAACCGCGCTCGCCAATCCCAGGGAAACCGCGCGCACCGCGGCCTGGGTGCGATCGCCGGCCTGAAGTTTCGCCAACAACGTGCTCATGTGGCTCTTGATCGTCGCCGTGCTGAGGTTGAGCTCGCGCCCGATTTCAGGGTTGGACATCCCACGCACGAGCAACTGCAGCACTTCCAGCTCGCGCCCTGTCAACGCGGGCAGGATCCGCGCGGGCACGCGTGCGGCGCTCTCGCCGCGGAGGAGTAGCACCCGCTCGGTCAACCGCTCGAGCCGCCGCTGCTGGTCGAGCAACTCCCGAACCAGGTCCTCGTGCGCGCCTTCGACACGCCCGCGGTCGGGTGCGTCGCGTGCGATGCACAGCACATGCTCGATCGAGCTGTCAGCTGCGAGCTCAGGCGCGATGCGGGCCTGCAAACTGCGCTCCTCGCTGGCCATCGGAATCGGAAAGTCCGCGGTGACCTCGCGCCCGGTCTCGAAGACCTGCCGCACGCAGATCGCCCAGGCCGTCGCGGCGTGCGGCGCGGCCCCCAGTTCCGCCAGCGTCTTGCCGAGCACTCGCTCAGCCGCCAGGCCGGCGACCCGCTCAGCGGCCGGGTTCACGTACACGAACCGCGCCTGGCGGTCGATACGGGCGATCACCTCGGGCGCGCACTCGACCAGGGTGGCGAACTCGCGCTCGCGCTGCCGCAGCGCAGCGAGCGTCCGCGCCTGATCGACGGCCACCGCCACCACATTGGCGAGGTCGAGCAGGAGCGACCGGTCGGCCGACGCAAAGCCGACGCTCAGTGGTCGCATGACTTCCAGAACCCCCAACTTCGCCCCCGCGCGGCGAACCGGCGCGCCGAGATAGGCGCGCAGTCCACTGTGGGCGGTGAAATCGACATCGCGCCACAGCGTGTGCCTCGAGGCGTCGGCCAGCATCACGCCGCGCCCGGACCGAAGTGCCAGACCCGCGACGCTGTCGATCGACAGGTGCGTCGTGCGACCGGGCGTGAAGGCTGCGCCGACGTAGGACGTGGAGGTTCTCAGGTCACCGTTCTCGTCCAGCAACCAGATTCGGGCAAACGGGGCATCGAGCAGCCGCGCGGCCGAACGCACGGCGATCTCCAGGGTCGCTGTCTCGTCGAGTGAGCCAGCCAGCGCCGCCACGATCTCGCGCAGGCAAGCCTCGCGGCTCGTTAGCCGGTTCTGACGCTGGTTGGCCAAGCGAGCCTCATTTTGTTAACACGTTTTCACGTAATTGGCCGCGCAACGTGTGCGCGGTGGCGCTAGTAGAGGTCGGCCAGGAAGCCCGGCTTGGTGCGCCAGTCCCGGGCGACCTCGTTCTTGTTCTTGTCCAGAAAGACGCTCTCGTCGATCACTTCGCGGATTTCAGTCACCGGGACATACAAACGCGGCCCCAGACCGAGCGGGCCAGTCTTCACTTCCATGACGCCGTCCGTTTGCGGGCGCTCTTCGCTCGGCCCGACGTGCGCCTCCACCAGTGCGTATTCGTCGCGATGCACCCGTGCAATGGTGCCAATTCTGTACCCCAGCACGTCGCAGACCTCCATCTGTGACGTCAGTCGACCGATGTACTGGTCTTTCATTGCTGCACCTCACCTACCGCGTCCGCGTTGGAACCCTTCCTGAGCCCAGCGTAGGGCAGTGTTGCGTCGGGCTCCTCCCCCGCCTGGGATATCTTCCTACCTCAGACGGAGTATCCTTGAGTCGCAGTCGTGCGCGACGCCTGGACGCTGCCCGGCGCTGAGCGACTCCTTCGGGCGTTGCCTGAGACGAACGCGCTGGTCGCGAGTGCGCGCGACGCTGAGACTGGCGCCCGAATCGTCGCCGAACAGCTCATCGCGCTGCTTGGCGCCGCGGCTGTCGTGGTGTGCGTACCAGCGACGGACTTCGGCATGCGGGTCGTGTATGCGGCTCGGGCGGACGCCTGGGAGCCGCGACCAGGATTGCCATCTGCGCTCCGCCTGTGCGAGCTGGCGTGGCGGCGCGGACAATCGATCGGTCAAGCCACTGGCTCTGATGCGGACGGCGTGCAAAGCGCCGGGGCGGTGCCGCTCTGGGTCGGCGATCGCGTCGTGGCGACGGTCTGCGTCGGGTGGGCGCGCGCGCATGCCGATACCGCGCGGCTGCTGGAGCTGGTCGCACTGATCGGTACTCCGTTCGGGGCTGCCCTGGAGGTGCTGGAGTTGGCGCGCCAGGTCGAGCGTCAGTCGCGCTTGATGGCGGCCATGTCGGAGTTCTTGTGCCGCGATGTGCGCGCCGCGCATGACGAGGAGGGCGTCGAGGATCTGGCCGTCAAACTGGCGATGCGCGCACTGCGCGCCCAGAGCGCGGCGGTCTGGCTGCTCAAAGCTGACGAGTCGGTACGCTACGCCGCGGGGGTCGGCTATCGCCGCCTGCCTGATGGGCGGGTCGCTCCGGTGAACGATCGTCTGGTGCACGTCGCGTCCGTCGAGCTGGTCAACCTGCCGGATGCCTCGATGGAACCGGTCGCCCGGCTCAGCCAGGCCGAGCGTCAGGTGCGGTTTGCCTACCTCGCCGCCCCGATCCGACGAAACGGAGTTTCGCTGGGTGTGCTCGAGGTGTTGGGTGAAAGGGATCGCCGGTTCGACCTCGAGGAGGAGCAACTGTTGAGCGGACTGGCCAGCGGCATGGCAATTGGCGTGACCAGTGCTCGCGAGGCCTGGGAGTTGGATCAAGAGGAGCAACGCCTGGCGGCGGTGGTCGAACAACTGCCCAGCGGTGTCCTGGTGCTGGATCCGAAGGGACATCCACTGCTGGTCAACAGCGCCTGCCGGCGGATTCTGGGGCGTCAACTGGAGCGCTCGCGCCCCATCGCCGAGCAGGCGACCGACCTGGACTTACGCGAAGCCGGCGGAGAGCGGCGCGTGCCCATCGGCAGCCTCCTGAGGCGCGTCCTGGCCGGTGAAGAAATCCACGCGTACGAGGCGACGTTCCGACCCGCGGGCTCCGCCAGTCTGTACTGGTTACAAGCATCGGCGGTGCCGCTGCGCGATCCCGCCGACGCGATCGCCGGAGCGGTGGTCGTTGTCACCGACGTGACGCGGGAACGCCGCCTGGCCGGCGACCTCGCTTCGACCGTGCGCCAGAATCACTATCTCCACGGTGCGCTGGCCGAACGCGAACGACGGCTCGAGGACTTGATCGCGCACCTGCTGCGGCCGCATGACCCCCGCGGGTCGACCGCGGGCGACGGACAGATCGACGCGCTGACGCCGCGTGAACGCGAAGTGCTCGGGTTGCTGGGCGAAGGCAAAACCAACCTGGACATCGCCCGTGACCTGCAACTGAGCGTCGGCACGGTGCGACTCCATGTCAAGCATGTGCTGTCGAAGCTCGGGGTGACCAGCCGAACGCAAGCCGCCCTCCGGGCGCACGCCCTGGCACGCTCAGTTCAGTAGGAGGTGGAACGCATGGTGAGTGGATCGACCAGGCGCGCGCTGATTGTCTCGCGGACCTGGATCCAGGCCTCGCTGCTGGTCATGCTCTTTGGTTTCGCCGTTATGGGCATGCTCGCGTATGGCGCGAACGATGGGGCACCACCTGTCCCGGACCGAGTCGTCGATCCCAGCGGAGCCACGCTCTTCACTGGCGCCGACATTGTCGGCGGCCAGGAGATTTTCCTGCGCAACGGGCTCATGGAGTACGGCTCGATCTTCGGCCACGGCGCCTATCTTGGGCCTGACTACACCGCCGACGCGCTGCGGCGCGCCGCTCTCGACGTGCTGGAGCAGTACGGCGGACCAGCATCCGACCAGGCGCGCGCCCGTACGCTCGCGGACTTCAAGACCAACCGCTACGCCGCGCCCACCCGCACGCTCGCGTTCTCGGCCGGGCAGGTGCACGCTTTTCAGGTCTTGCGCACCCAGTACCAGGACTTCTTCGCTAACCCCACGACCGAAAATGGCCTGCGGCCGGCGGCCATCGCCGACCCGGAGCAGGTGCGACAACTCACCTCGTTCTTCACCTGGTCGGCGTGGGCGTCGGCGGCCCAGCGGCCGGGCGAGTCGTACTCGTATACCAACAACTGGCCCCCCGAACCCCTGGTCGGCAACGCGCCAACGGCCGACAGTCTCGTCTGGAGCGTGTTGTCGCTGATCGCGTTGCTGGGCGGCATCGGCCTGCTGTTCGGCGCGTTCGGGCGCTGGGACGTGCTCGGCTGGCGCGGCCGCGAGCGACAGCGATTGAGGTTCATCCCGCCCGGCGAGGTCGCGCTGACGCCGGCCCAGCGCACGACGGGGTTCTTCTTCCTGGTCATGGCCGCCCTCTTCCTGGTCCAGACGCTGCTCGGCGCTGCATCCCAGCACTATCGAGCCGATCTGTCCGGTTTTTTTGGCATCGACCTGGCACGCTGGTTCCCGTACAACTTGACGCGCACCTGGCACGTACAGTTGTCGATCTTCTGGGTGGCGACCGCCTTCCTGGCGGCGGGCATCTTCCTGGCGCCCATGATCGCGGGTCGTGAGCCGCCCCGCCAACACTGGCTGGCGTCCGGGCTGCTCGGCGCCCTGGTACTTGTGGTCGTCGGCAGCATGCTCGGCGAGTGGGCCGGCATCTTTGGCTGGGATACACCACTCTGGGCCTGGTTCGGCGATCAAGGCTTTGAATATCTGGACCTGGGGCGCTTCTGGCAGGTGTTGCTAACTCTGGGACTGTTCGTGTGGGTGGGCATGATCTACCGCGGCATTCGCGGGCGGCTGCGGCGCGAGCACCTGGGCAACCTACCCTGGCTGTTCTTTTTCGCCGCGCTCGCCCTGCCCGCGTTCTACGCGGTCGGCTTGCTGGCCCAACCCCAGGACAACTTCACGACGACGGACTTCTGGCGTTTCTGGGTGGTTCACCTGTGGGTCGAGGACTTCCTCGAGTTGTTTACCACCATCATGGTGGCGTACATCTTCGTCCTGCTCGGCGTCGTGGCCGAGCGGGTGGCCCTGACGGTGGTCTACCTGGACATCGTGCTCTACTCGGCCGGCGGCGTGATCGGGACGATGCATCACCTGTATTTCTCGGGCACGCCCGCCCAGCACATGGCGCTCGGCGCGTTCTTTTCGGCCGGCGAAGTCATTCCGTTGACCTTTCTGACTGTCGAGGCGTGGAGCTTCCTCCAGCTCGGGGCGGCGCAAACCGACAAGTTGGGCACGCCATTCCCGCACCGCTGGGCGGTGATGTTTCTGGCATCGGTCGGGTTCTGGAACTTCCTGGGCGCCGGCATTTTCGGCTTCCTGGTCAACCTGCCCATCGTGTCGTATTACGAGATCGGAACGGCACTGACCGCCAATCACGCCCACGCGGCGATGATGGGCGTGTACGGCATGCTCGCGGCTGGCCTGGCGCTGTTTTGCGTGCGCTACCTGATTCCCCAGGAGCGCTGGTCCGACCGACTGGCGGCGATCAGCTTCTGGTCACTCAACGTTGGACTGGCCTGGATGTGTTTCGCGACACTCTTCCCGCTCGGCATCCTGCAGTTGTATGAGTCGGTCAGTCACGGGTATTTCGAAGCCCGGTCGCTCCACTATCTCACCAACTCGACGAACGCATTGATCGAGTGGCTGCGCTTTCCAGGTGACGTGCTGATGATTGTGGGTGGCGTGCTGCCGCTGCTGTATATTTGCTGGCTCGGCGTCCGCTATCGGACTGGACCGGTCACGCTCGAAGAACCGGAGCACCCCCTGTTTACGGAAGTCACCGAGCCGGCTGGTGCCCACTAGTGCCGCGGCTGGAAGACGTCCACCTGGAGGCCGTACTCGGAGCCGGGTACATCGTCATCCTGGTGGTGGTCGCGTTAGGTCTGGAGCAACTGGCCCGCATCGCCCACGGCCGCTCGCAACGCTTCGAGACGGCCGGCTTCCGATACCATGCGGCGCTCGATGCCTGGGAGTGTCCCACGGGGGAGCACCTGCTGCTGGTCGGAGTGGCCAATGACGGCCACCAGACAGCCCGCTACCGCGCCCGGGCGGCTGCCTGCAACCGGTGCCCGAAAAAACCCGAGTGCACTGACTCGGACACCGGCCGCGAGTTGGAGCGCACGCTCGACGAGTGGCCACGCTCGGAGATCACGCGCCTGTATCGCACGCTGGCGCTGGTGCTCCTGGTCCTGGCCACGGTCATCGGCAGCATTGGCCTGGTCCGCAATCACAGCCCGGCGGACGTGATTGCGCTCGGCGGGATGCTGGCGCTGGTCGCCTGGGTTGGCCAGCGGACCCGCCATGCGTTGGCCAACCGCGCGTAGCAGCATCGATGGCAGTTGGCGACGCGGGCCGTCAGAGCGACTTCAGATACTCCACCAGATCCTGCTTCTGCGGCTCGCTCAGCCCCAACTTGCGCTGGCTGTCGTAGTGGTTCACGACGTCGAACAACGTCGCGAAACGGCCATCATGATAGAACCCGCGGGTGCGGTTAAACAGCCGGCCCGCGAGCGGGGTCGTGCGATACCGGTCGTCCGGCGAGCGGCTCGCCTGGAAGTCGTCGATGCCCATCTCCTGAGCCGTATGCAGGTCCCAACCGGGCTCGGTGAAGGTCGGCGGCACGTGGCAGGTGGCGCACTGGCCCTGACCGTCGAAGACAATCTGGCCGCGCGCCGCGGCGACCGGATCGAACGTGCCAGGTGGCGGCGTGGGCGCGGGCAGCGAGAGCTGGTAGAAGTGCAGGGCAGGCAGCTTGGGTGAGATGCGATCTTCACCCGGCGGCGAGCTGAGGTGCCCGAACCCGTTCTTCGCCGCCACCGGGAAGCGATCGGCGTTGTCGAGGCGAGGGTCGTAGAACGTGCCTGGCTGGCCGTGCATCTCCAGATTGCCGACGAACGCATTCCAGTACGTCACCGAGCCCCAGCCGGTGTAGGTGTGCAGGTTCACCCCAGCCAGGCCGAACGCCGGTGGGATCAACGTCGCGGCGTCGCCGCCGTCAGGTCGAAAGGCCTTGCCATCCATGAACAGCTCAGCATCGAACTTGCCCGGCCCCCAGCTCTGCAGCACCTTGCGCGTGGTCGCGTCGTCGACGCCCAGGAGGTGGTCGACTGCCGACAGATCGGGCGCCAGGTTGATGATCGCGCCGACGTTGAGGTCCTGATTGGGCCAGCCGTCGAGGCGTTTGCCGATCCCGGGCGCGAACGAGTCGTCCACCGTGGAGTGGCACAGCGCGCACTGAATGCCAACCGCCTTGAGCCCCTGCGTCGGCTGTTCGGGATTGTTGAAGATGCCCGTCACGCCAACGACCGCACCCAGCTTGAGCAAGGTCAGGGTCACGGCAGGATCGTCGAGGTTGACCCGACCGGCTTTGATGGCCGCGACGACCTCGTTGGGCAGCGCGTCGGCGTCGACTTTCAGTCCAACGGCCAGCGCGGTGCGGGGGCTGACGCCGCCGCCGACCCCACCAAAGGCGGCACCCTCGATGGCCCGGTGCAAGCCGATGGTGTTGCCAAAGAAGTTCTCGCTGCCCAATGTGTCGGACCGGAAGGTCGTCCGTCCCTCCGACATCAGGCGCCGCGTATTGTCGCGGATCTGCGCGTCGAACGGGTGCGCCTGATCGCGCGGGGCGTCCAGAAAGCCTCCGTCAGCGGCGGCCGAGGCGCTGACGAGGCCGAGCGCGACCAGGCCGAGACCGGTCAACGCCAACGCGGCGAAGGAAAAACGGTGTGTGCGCATTGGATGGCTCCCTCGTGGCGACGTGTGCCCGTCCTCAACCGTACCCATTTAATCAATAAAGTCAACTAAATCGTGTGCAATTTGCTAGAGTGCTGGCCGGCGGCGCGTCGGGCGCCGGCGTGTACGATGCAGCCGGTCCGCAAACGGCTCCAGCGCGACGCCCGACAAGCACTTGAGGAGGCCCCATGGCGAACGGCGGTTGGGATCAGCGATTTCTGGCGACCACCCGCGGTCAGGTGGTGGCCTTACTGTGGCGCGCCCCGCGGACCGTCGAGGAACTGGCCGCCGCGCTGGGGGTCACCGACAACGCGGTCCGGACCCACCTCAGCTCGCTCGAACGGGACGGTCTCGTGCGACAGGACGGCGTGCGGCGCTCCGGAGGCAAGCCCGCGTTCGTGTTCGACGTGACGCCGGCCGCGGAGCAGCTGTTCCCGAAAGCGTACGGGCCGGTCCTCGGGCAGGTGCTGGATGTCCTGGCCGAGCGCATGCCCGCGGATGCGATCGAGACGCTCCTGCGCGAAGTGGGCAGACGTCTGGCGGCCGAGGCCGGCGCACCCGCCCGCCGCGACCGTGGCCCGGGCGATCGGCTCCAACGGGCGGTCGCAGTGCTCGAAGGACTGGGCAGCATCGTCGAGGTCGAAGACGACGGCGCGCAGAGCGGCAAGGTCCGGTTGCGCGGCTACAGCTGCCCGCTGGCCTCGGCGGTGAAACCGCATCCGGAAGTGTGCCGACTGATCGAGTCATTGCTCGCCGAGGTGGTCGGCGCGCCCGTCACCGAGTGCTGTGATCGCGCCGCACGCCCGCGTTGCGGCTTCGAGATGGCGGCTGGCCGCCGGCGGGCGGCATGAATCTCTGGCGGCAGGAGGCGGTTTGATGGCGCGTATCTCGTACGTCGATCCCAACACCATCGACGACCCGGACATCCAGGCCTTCATTGAAGAAGCCGTGCGAGTTGGCACGCCGCGACCGGAGATTCAGCTGATCCGCGCACACGTGCCGGCCGTGATCCGCAGCTTCGTGTACACGTGGCAGTCGGTCTTCAAGCATGGCATCGTCGACCACGACCTGAAGGAGTTGCTGCGACTCCGCGTGGCAACCTCGCTCGACTGTCAGTATTGAGCGGTCCAACGCTCTGTCCGGTCCGGACAGCAGGCAGTCGGCGAGGACAAAGTAGCACGCATCAGTGAGTATGCGACCTCGCCGCTTTTTACCGAGCGCGAGAAAGTCGCGTTGCGCTACGCGGACGCAATCACCTGGGATCCCACGCAGGCCGACGACGCGCTGTGGGCCGAACTGAAGCGGCACTTCTCAGAGCCGGAGCTCGTCGAGCTCGGGTTCCTGGTGGGCGTGCTGTGTGGTGGCCAGCGCTGGATCCACACCCTCGACCTGCGTCACGGCGACGTGGTGGCCGAGTCCACGACCGGGTACCGCCCGGAGCTGACGTAGCGGCGCGCCTCAGGCGCCGGTGACCACGACGGTGCCGTGCATGTTCTGCGTGTGCAGGGTGCACACGGAGGGGTAGGTGCCCGGCAGTCAATTCCTCGACGCGTGCCGCGCGGGTGTCGGCTGCTTCACACCTGAAGTGGGTGGCGCTTCACAGCCAGCCCTAGAAGAGTCCGACGATCTCGCCGTTGGCGTCCAGATCGATGTGATGGTAGGCGGCGTTGCTCGGGAGGCCCGGCATGGTCATGATCTCGCCGGCGATTGGACACAGAAACCCCGCCCCCGTGTACGCCCGGACCTCACGCACCATCACCGTGAATCCGCTTGGACGACCCTTCAGGGCGGCGTTGTCGGACAGCGAATACTGCGTCTTGGCGACACACACCGGCAGCTTGTCCAGCCCCAGCTCCGTGTACAGCTTGAGCTGCCGATTCGCCTCGGGCAGGTAGTCGACTCCGTCAGCGCCGTACATCGTCGTCGCGATCGCGGCGATCTTATCTTTGATGGGCATCTCCGGCGGATACAACATGCGCGGACCGGTGCCATTGACGCGTTCGCTCGACTCGGCCGCGGCGACTACGGCGTGCGCTAACTCCGCGCCGCCCTGGCCGCCGAATTCCCACACCTCGCTGACTTTGGCGTCGACCGCGCCGGCTTCCAGCGCCAGTTTGCGCACGAGGTCCAGTTCCGCCTGGGTGTCAGTGCCGAAGCGATTCACCGCCACCACCGCCGGCACACCGAGACTCCGAACGTTTTCGAGGTGCTTCTGGAGATTGACCGCCCCGAGCTCGATCGACTCCAGGTCCTCTTTGGCCAGCCCCGGATCGAGCGGGCGCCCGGCCACGATGCGGAATCGCCCCGAGTGCATTTTTAACGCTCGCACGGTGCACACCACGACTGCAGCATCCGGCAGGACCTCGGCGGCGCGGCACTTGATGTCCATGAATTTTTCAAAACCCATGTCGGCGCCGAAGCCGCTTTCGGTGACCACGTAGTCGGCCAGTTTCAGACCCGCCAGGTCGGCCAGCACACTGGAGTTACCATGCGCGATGTTGCCGAATGGGCCGGTGTGCACCAGCATCGGCGTGTGCTCCGTCGTCTGCAGCAGATTCGGCCGCAGGGCATCTTTGAGCAGCACCGTCATCGCGCCCGCGACGCCCAGATCGCCGGCGCGGACAGGCTTTTTGTGGCGGTCGTAGCCGATCGTGATGGCCGACAACCGCGCCCGCAAGTCCGTCAGATCGCGCGCCAGCGCCAGCACGGCCATCACTTCGGACGCCGCGGCAATGTCAAAGCGCGTCTCGCGCGGTTGGCCATTGATGGCGCCGCCGAGGCCGATCACCACGTCCCGCAGGGCGCGGTCGTTCAGGTCGATGACGCGCGGCCAGGTCACTGATACGGGGTCGATCTCGAATTTGTTGCCGTGCGCGATCTCGCTGTCGATCACTGCCGCGAGCAGGTTGTGGGCTTGCGACACGGCGTGGGTGTCGCCGGTGAGATGGAGATTGAAGCTCTCCATCGGAATCACCTGGCTATAGCCGCCCCCGGCCGCGCCGCCCTTGATGCCGAACACCGGACCCATCGACGGCTGGCGGATGGTGCCGATCGTCGACTTGCCGACGCGATTGAGGGCGATCGACAGGCCGACGGTGGTCAGCGACTTCCCTTCGCCGAGCGGCGTCGGGGTAATGCCGGTGACGTCGATGTAGCGGCCGTTGGGCTTGTCCTTCAGGCGTTCCAGGATCGCTGGCGCGTCGATCTTGGCGATGTACTTGCCATAGGGCTCGAACTCCGCGTCGAGCACCCCGATACCGTCGGCGATCGTCTGAATGGGCTGCAGTGGAATAGACCGCGCGATCTCGAGGTCAGTCAACAGCCGCGTGCCAGGTGTCACGCCGCGAAGCTTACTGCCGCGTGGAGGCGGTGCGCGGCAGATGCGCCGCGAGCTCACCCAGGCGGCCGCCGAGCTTGGCGGCGCGATTGACCAGCGGCAGCGACACCGTGACCTGCGTGCCGACGTGCAGCGTGCTCGCGAGCTGGAGCTGGCCGCCGTGGGCCTCGATCAGCATCTTGGCGATCGCCAGCCCCAGACCGGTGCCGCCCCCGTCGCGCGACCGGGCTCGATCGGCGCGGTAGAAGCGATCGAAGATGCGCGGCAAGTGCTCCGGGGCAATCCCGGTGCCCGTGTCGGCCACGACCACCTGAGAGCTCTGCCCGTGGCGCTGCACCTGGACCGAGACGTCGCCACCTGGTGGCGTGTGTTTGATGGCGTTGTCGATCAAGATCAGAAACACCTGCTGCAGGCGGTCTGGATCGGCCTCGACAGTCGATGCCTGTGGCTCGGCGCGCAGCGTGAGCTGGACGCCTTTACTCTGGGCCAGGGGCGTCGTCCGACGCACCACCTCGCTGGCGATGTCGGCGACGTCCAGCGGCGCGGTCATCAACTCGAGGCCACCGGTGTCCGAGCGCGCCAGCGTCAACAGGTCTTGCGCCAGCCGCTCCATGCGCGCGATCTCGCCCCGCACGTCGTCGAACAGCTCGCCGTTGTGCTCGAGTGGCTCGTCGCGGTGCTGGTCGAGCAGATCGGTCGCCGATCGGAGCACCGTCAGCGGCGTGCGCAGCTCGTGCGACGCGTCGGCGACGAACTCCTGCTGTCGCTGAAATGCCTGTTGAATCGGCACCAGCGCCCGACCACTGAGGAACCACGCCGCGCCGAGCGACAGCAACAGGCCCAGGCCTCCGCCGCCCACCAGCACCAGCACGAGCGTCCGCAGCGCCGTCTCCTCGGGGGCAAGGCTCTGGCCAACCACCAGCATCCCGCCATCTGGCGTGCGGCGCAGCACCACCCGTGCCTGGTCCCCATCGCCGAGCTGAATGGTGGCAAAGGTGGGCTCCCGCGTCTGCGGCCACGGTAGATCGCTGATGGTGACCTGCTGCGGGTCGGCCAAGACTGAACCGTCCGGCCGGAGCGCCAGGAAAAACACGCCGCCGCTATAGCCCTGCGGGCCGCGAGGCGGCGGACCGGGCTCACCAGCGCGGCGCGGCGGTCCAAAAAGGATCGGGATCACCTGCTCGCTGCGACTGAACAGATTGCGGTCGACCTCGTCGAGCAGACTGCGCCCCAGCGCCGCGTAAACGCTGGTGCCGAGCAGGGCCAGGATCAGCCCCAGGATCAGCAAGTTCCAGCGAACCAGACGCCACCGAATGCGCGCGAACAGTACCTGCACGTTCCCCTTCTCGACCCTGCCTGTTTTTTTTTACCCTGTAGTGAACATCGCCCCAGCCCGGCTGGCTATGCCTTTATCGTGTAGCCCACGCCCCGCACGGTCCTGATAAGTGGCCTGGGAAAGCCGCGGTCGATCTTGTCGCGCAAATAGTGGATATAGATTTCGACCACATTTGAGGTGGCCTGGCTGTCATACCCCCAGACGTGTTCGGTGATCTGATCCTTGCTGAGGACCCGGCCGGTGTTGCGCATCAGGTAGGCGAGCAAATCGAACTCCTTCGCGGTCAGCTCGATCGACTGCTCGTCGCGCCGCGCTTCGTGGCGGGCCAGATCCAGGACGAGCTCGCCGACCACGAGCTGCTCTTCGGCGCCGTCGCCGGCGCGGCGGCCAAGCGCGCGTACCCGCGCCAGGAGCTCTTCGAGCGCGAACGGCTTGGTCAGGTAGTCGTCTGCGCCAGCGTCCAGGCCGCGCACTCGATCGGGCACCGCGTCGCGGGCCGTCAGCATCAGGATGGGGGTCCGCAGGTGCTGCCGTCGCATCTCGCGCGCGACCTCCATGCCATCCATTTCGGGCAACATCACGTCCAGCACGACCAGATCGTGGCCGCCACGTTCGGCGCTCGTCAGCCCCTCCAGCCCGTCGCGAGCCACCTCGACGCGGTGGCCAACGTCGGTCAGTGCTCGCTCGACGACTCGGGCAATCCGCGGATCGTCCTCCACCAGCAAAACATCCATTGTTCCAGCAGTTACAACCATACGCCTCGACTCTTGTGGTCCACTATGGGCCGCCAACCTTGGAATAACCTGTGAGGCGCTACTGCCCGGCGACGTCCGCGAGGTAGTGCGGCACCAGGGTGGTCCAGCCCGCCAGGTTCGCGTCGCGCAACCTCTGGCCGCGCGCGCCGAGGCGCTCCCAGCCACGGTGTTCGATCTCGACCCGCGTGGTCGAATCGCCCTGATCGACAAACGTGATTTCGACTTCGGTCGCGTCAGCGCGGTCCTGGCGCAGATGCCAGGTGTAGGCCAGGCGTCTGGGTGGCTCCCACACCGTGACCTGGCCCCAGTCGAACTCGACACCCATCGAGGTCCGCTCGAAGATTCGTCCGCCCGCGCGCCCTTCGAGCACCACCAGCAGCCGGTCCTCGCCACTGACGCTGTGATCCGCCGGCCACCACCGCGAAATCCTGGTCGTCCACACGTCGAACGCGTGCGCTGCCGGACAGCCGACTTCGAACGACATCCGCAACGGCTCGATCAATCGCGCGCCTCGGGCCGGGTATTTTCCGCGACCAGCCGAAACCGCGCCGCCGCGTCGCCCCACACCTGGACCAGATACCGCTGCACGGCGTCGACGCCCTCGGCGTGCAGCCGATAGATCCGCCGGGTGCCACGCGGCTCTTCGATCACCAGGCCAGCGTCCTTGAGCAGCCGCAGGTGGCGCGAGACCGCCGGGCGGCTGATCGGCAGGGTGTCGGCAATTTCGCGCACCGAGCGCCCACCCGCCCCGAGCAATTCGACAATCGCTCGCCGATGCGGGTCACCCAGGGCATCGAACGGGTCGCCGGCTCGACTTTGCAGAGTCACACCGCTTCGCGAACGCGTCGACCCGGCAGAGTCATGGCGGCTTCCCAACACGGCCTTGCGTGAGCGTAGTCGCCGTGGCAAACCTCGTGCTCAGCGCTTGACAGGCCGCCTCGAAGAATTGCATGCGCCGCCTAAAGGTAACAGGATAGTTACTGACGTGCAATTGCTTTGGATTCGCGCGCCCCGTGCATAGAATCGGCCCGCCGACCCATGCCCTGGAAGTCCTCTTTGACCTGCTTCGTCCTGCTGCTGGCCGCCACCTCCGGGCCGGCGGCCGCCGCGGGCGCGTCGGGCCATCCCGGCTTCGCTTACGGGGTGATTCTGACCGCGCTCGACAATGCGCCCCGCGCCCGCGCCGGCGGCTTCACGCTCATGAGCGCCTACGTCGCCTGGGCCGCCGTCGAGCCCAGCCGCGGCCAGTTCGTGTTCGAGCAGCACGATCAGTGGGGCCGCACGGCGGCCAACGACCTCTCAAATGTGCTCGATGCGGCCCGCGCCAACGGACTCAAGGTCGGCCTGCGCCTCGACCAGCCGCCCGCGTGGGCCGGTGGAGCGGTGTACCGGCTCGATCCGGCTGACGTCGAGGACTACGTTTACCATGTCCTGCGCTTCGCGGGCGGGAGCATCGCGTACGTCGAAGTGTTCAATGAAATGAACCTGCCGCTCGAATGGGGCGCCACTCCGGTCGATCCCGCGGCGTATGCCCGCATTCTCGCCGGCGCCTACCGCGGCGCGAAACGCGCCGACCCCAACGTGACGGTCGTGAGCGCCGCTCCATCTCAGCGCACCGGTGGTCGCGGCGGGACGATGGAGGACGTCGATTGGTTGAATGGCCTGTACGACGCTGGCGGAGCCGCGGCGTTCGATGCGCTGGGCGTCCACGCCTACCTGGGCAACTTCGATCCGGCCACCGATCCGGCGTGCACCCCGATGTGCTTCCGCGATGTGGAGCTGTACCGCGACGTGATGCTGCAGCACGGGGACGACGCCAAGCCCGGGGTCATCACGGAGTTCGGCGTCCTGGAGCAGACCCCCATCGACCTGGGCCAGTACGCCTGGATGGAGCTGCCCGCCGACGTCCGGGCCAGCTACCTGGTCGAGGCGTTGCACATGGCCAACACCCAGTACCCGTGGCTGATCGGCGCGACGGTCTTCAATCTCGACTACGCCACGGGGGGTAGCGTGCCGAACACCAGCGAGCGCTACTGGTTCAGCCTGCTCCCCACGCTGGCCTACACGAAGCTGAAAGAGGCGCGCGCGAGCGGCTACCTCCCCGACTGAAAGTTGGAATACTCTCGATCCCAGGTCGGGAATTATCCGGCGGGCGCGCGGGTTGTGGTGTGGTATGGAACTGCGAAGCCCCGAGCGCCCCGAACCGAGCCACATCCATATTCCCCGCCCCAGCCGCGCCGAACTGCAACCGGCGGACGAACGCATTGATCTGGCCATCAAACGCGCGTGCGCGCCCGAGGCCCACGCGGCCTGGACGCGCCTGCACTAGAGGGGCGGCCGAAAAGTCCGCAGCAACACCACTTGCCGGCCCGCTCGGCCATGCACTGAACGCAGTTCGGCCGCTGCTAACACCCGGCTTCTTACTTTTCGGGCGCGCGCCCGGATCGCGGCGTGCTTCGCCGTGCACGATCCGCTACCGCCTGGCGCGCTGGCCACGACCACCGCGATCACGCTCGGCGCTGATCGTTGCGCCGACCCAGGACTCGGGCGGCGATCATGTTGCGGTGAATCTGCATCGTCCCGCCGTAGATCGCGGTGCCGCGCACGCGGCGATAGCGCTGGTTCACCGGCGCCTCCGCCATGTACCCGTAGCCGCCAAACAACTGGATCGCCATGTCGCACACGCGCACGCAGGTCTCGGCGATGAACACCTTGGCCATCGACACCTGGAGCGGATCCAGCTCGCCGTCCTGCTCGGCGGTGGCCGCCTGGTACAGCGTCGCGCGGCAGGCATTGAGCTGGATCGCCATGTCGGCCAGCATCCATTGCAATCCCTGAAAGTCAGCGAGCTCACGGCCGAACTGGCGCCGTACCTGGAGATGCCGCAGCGCGTCCTCGTATGACGCGGTCGCCATCCCCAGCGCCTGGGCGACGCCAGACAGCCGATTGCGGTTGTAAATGCGGATCAGCCGACCAAACGCGTTGCCGGTGACCAGGACATTCTCCTTCGGCACGCGACAGTCGTCGAACGCCAGCTGCGCCTGATCCTCGTCGGCCATGTTGTGGTCGTTGCGCAGGATCGAAAAACCGGGCGTGTCCTTTTCGACCACGAGCGCGCCGATATTTCGGCCGCCCTTGTCAGCATCGCCGCCCTCAGTCGGAAATCGGGCATACGTAATGAACACGTCGGCGCGCTTGCCGCCGCTGATGAAGATCTTGCCACCGCTGAGGCAATACTCCCGCCCGTCGGGCGACAGCGTCGCGGTGGTCGTCATCTCGGTGGCCGCGGAGCCGGCTTCGGGCTCGGTCATGGCGATGGCGCACCGCATGCGACCCTCGCAGATGGGTCGCAGCCAGCGCTCCTGCTGCTCAGGCGTCCCGAGCACCCAGAGGTGGCTGGCGGTGCCCGTGCCGTTGGTGTGCATCTCGCCGGCGCTGCGCGGATCGTATCTAGCCATCTCCTCGACGGCCAGCAGGGCGTCGAAGTACGAGAGCCCGCCGCCGCCGTATTCGACCGGCGCGGTCATGCCCAGCAAACCCTGCGCGGCGAGCTTCTTCAGGCGGCCGCGGTACTGCTCTTCAGTCTCAGGTTTGAACGCGTTGTCGGCAAGTTCGTTCCTGGCGAAGTCGGCGACCATGCGCTTGATGGCCACCTGCTCATCGGTCAACTTCATGTCGCCGTTCCCTTCAGTTCGATTGCCACGTCCAGCATCAGCACACCCTGGCCCGCGGGCAACACCAGCAGCGGGTTGATCTCGACGCCGGCGATGTTCGGGGGCAGCGCGGCGGCCATGTCGGAGATGCGCACCACCGCCTCGGCGAGCGCCTCGACGTCGGCCGGCGAGCGGCCGCGGGTGCCGTGCAGCACCGCCGATCCGCGCAGTTCGTCCAGCATGGCGTGTGCTTCGGCCAATGACACCGGCGCCAGCCGCATCGCGACGTCGCCCAGTGCCTCCACGTCCAGGCCGCCCATTCCCACCACCACCAGCACGCCGAGCACCGGCTCGCGCCGCGCCGCGACAAACGCCTCGATCCCCGGGGGCGCCATGCGCTGGACGAGCACGCCTTCGATGGCCGCGTCAGGCCGCGCGGCGCGGGTGGCGGCCACGATCTCGACGAACGCCGCGCGCACCGCGTCCGCGGCCCGCAGGTCGAGCCGAACGCCCCCGACGTCCGACTTGTGCGCCAGGTCCGGCGATTGCACCTTGAGCGCCACCGGCCCACCCCCGAGCGCCCCGAAACACGCCACGGCGTCGTCCGCCGACCCGGCCAGGCAATCCTGCGGCGAAGGTATCCCGAGCGCCGCCACGTACGCCCGCGCGCCAGCTTCCGACAGCGCCGCCGCCGGCTCGGGCCATGCATGAATGCCCGTCCCGAAGCAGGTCACCTGATCCGCACGCTGTAAGAACTCGGCGTACTCGGCCGCCGCGCTGAGCGCGCGCGCGGTGCGGCCGGGCGTGGAAAAGCACGGAATGCCGAGTCCCGCGAGCGCGCTGATGACCGCTGGACTGGCGCGCGTATAGGAGTAGTACACGACGGCCGCCGTCGCCCCCTCGAGCGTTTGCTGCAACTCCGCAAAGGTCTGGAAAAAGCGCTCCTCGCGGACGAGCGTGCCCACCGCCACCACCGTGTCGAAAGCCGCCGAGTGGGCCAGCAGACCGAGCGCTCGCTCGAAGCCACCGCCGAGGACCGCCTGGGCCGTGATGTCCACCGGATTGCGGACGCTGCCATACGCCGGGATGAACGCGCGGATTTCCGCCTGCTCGGTCGCGCCCGGCTCCGGGAGCGTCAGACCGCGCGTCGCGCACAGATCCGCGAGCCAGGCGCCCGCGCCGCCGGACGCGGTCAGGACCGCCACGCGCCGACCTGCCGGCAAGCGCCCGAGGCTGAAATACGCCGCCAGATCGAGCATCTCGTCGACGTCGTCGACGCGCACGATGCCCAGCTGGCGAAAGGCGCCCGAGTACGCGGCGTCCGTACCCACCAGGCTCGCGGTGTGCGAGGCGGCCGCCCGCCGCCCGGCGTCTGACCGGCCGATCTTGGCGACCAGGATCGGCTTGCGCAGTCGCGCGGCCTTGCGGGCAAGCTCGACCAGGCGCCCGGACTGACGCAAGGCCTCCACGAAGCCGAGCACGACCCGCGTGCCCGGCTGGTCGAGCAGGTACTCGACGTAGTCGGCCCAACCCAGGTCCACTTCGTTGCCGGTGCTGACCACCGCGCCAACCCCCAGCCCGCGGTCCTGCGCGTGGTTCAGCAACGCGAAGGCGAGTCCGCCGCTCTGGGAGACGATTGCGATCGGTCCCGCCGGATCCGGGAAAGGAACAAAGCCATGCTCCGGATCGACCGCCGGGCTGAACGTCGCGCACACCCCGGCGACTGGATTGAACAGACCTTCCGAGTTCGGGCCGCACACCCGCAAGCCAGTCCGGGTCACCACGTCGGCAACTCGCTGCTGCAGTTCCCGCCCGGCCGGCCCGCTCTCGGCAAAACCCGACGTGATGACGACTGCGCAGCGCACGCCCGCCGCGGCACACTCCTCGAGCACCCCCGGCACGCCCGGCGCCGGCACCACCACGAGCGCCAGGTCAACCGGCTGGGGTACCGCGCCGATCGACGGGTACACGCGTAGCCCCTGCAGCGCCGTGTACTTCGGATTCACCGGGTACAGCCGGCCCGCGAAGCCGTGCTGCAGCATTAGCCGCAACGGCCGAGCGCTGATCGACTGCGGGTCCGCCGAGGCGCCAATCAACGCCACCGACCGCGGCTCGAACAGTGCGCTCAGGTTGGTGCCAGCGGCCGATGAGGTCATTCGGAAAGCCTCTCTATACTAGGCAACACTTCGGATCGCGGGGCGGGGTGGAACGCTTATGGGCATGCTGGACGGCAAGGCGGCGCTGGTTACTGGCGCGGGGCGGGGCATCGGGCGCGGCATTGCGCTGGCGCTGGCGCAGGCCGGGGCACGGGTCGTGGTCAACGACCTGGGCACGAGCCTGTCGGGTGAGGGCACCGAAGCCCTGCCGGCCGACCAGGTGGTCGACGAGATCCTCACCAATGGCGGGACGGCCGAGGTCAATCGTGGCAACGTGGCGTCGTTCGACGATGCGACCGACATGGTCGAACAGGTCGTTCGCTCGTTTGGCGGCATCGACATCCTGGTCAACGTCGCGGGCATCCTGCGCGACCGAATGATCTTTAACATGACCGAGGCCGAATGGGACGCCGTCATCGCCGTGCATCTGAAGGGCACGTTCAACTGCACGCGCGCGGCGTCCATTCGGATGCGCGAGCAGCAGGGCGGCCGCGTCGTCAGCATGTCGTCCGTTTCGGCGCTGGGCTCGCCCGGGCAGCCGAACTACGCCGCCGCCAAGGCGGGCATCATGGGCCTCACCTGGTCGACCGCCAACGCGCTGGGCAAATACGGTGTCACGGTCAATGCGATCATGCCGAGCGGCGCGACGCGCATGATCGACTCGACGCCGCGCGGGCGGAAGGTCTTCGAAGAGACCGGCAAGTGGCCGAGCGAACTGGCCAAGGGCACCGAGCGCGATCCGGACAACGTGGCGCCGCTGGTGGTGTATCTGGCCAGCGACGCGGCGGCCAACGTCAACGGTCAGGTGTTCCACGTCTACGGGTTCGGACTCACCTTGCTGGAGCAGCCACACGCGGTCCGGTCGATCCGCGCCCAGCAGCGCTGGGACCCCGAAGAGTTGGCACGCGTGTTTCCCACCACGCTGGGGGCCAACTTGAAAGTCCCGCCCGCCGGCGGCTTCGGCACCACGCTGGACGACCGCCCCGCCGGGGAGTGGGTCGACGGCGAAGGCGGCTACCGCTTCTGGCACTCGCCCTACGAGGTCGACTCCTAGACCGCCGCAGACCCACGCGGTTCAACCCACGCGGTTTCGGCGTGCCAGTGCTCTGGTGCCGCCGCCAGGTTGCGCGAGCAGCTGGCCGACCAGTTGGAAGGCTGGTGGGCACCGGGCCCTGACGGAGGCGCTGGCCACCGCGGGGGAGATCGTGAGGTCCAGGGACGACGGCGCGGACTCAAAACAGCCACAATAGCCCGCATGACCCAAACACCCGTGCGCCGCTACCAGACGAACGCGAGCTCGACTGAGACCTTTGGCCGCGTGCTGGTCAGCGCCCGCGATCAGCACCTGATCGCCGACGGCCCGGCCTCCAACGGCTGCCCCGGTGAGGCGATCGGCCCGGCTGAGTTGTTCCTGTCAGGCGTGGCGGCGTGCGGCGTCGAGCTGATTCAGGTGCTGGCCAAACAACTCGAGGTGCCGTTGCGGTCGGTCCACGCGGCCATCGAGGCGACCTCGGATCCGAGTGCGCCCGTGCGCCAGGACGTCAATCTGTTCAACACGGTGCGCATCCATCTGGAGCTCGGCGGCGTCACCCCCGAGCAGGGCGCCGACCTGGTGGCGCGCTTCAAACGCAGGTGACCGCTCTACGGCACGGTCGCAGTTGCGACCCCAGACGTCCAGGTTGATTTTTCCACACTCCCGTGACCGCTGATCACTCGCGCACGACCGCTCTGGGAGCAGCGACGCCAGGTCCCTCATCGTGCCAACCGGCGTCGGAGGTCGGCGCGGCAACGCCGCGTCCGCCCGCTCCCGAACTACGCGCTGCGTCGAACCCCGAGCGCAGCGATCAAAGCGAGCAAAGCGATGAGTTGCGCTGCACCCTGTGCGGCCTCCGCGCCTGTTGGACCAGCTAAAGGATCGAAACGCTATGCACACAACTCGTGCCGAAGATGCCGGCATGTCTTCCCAACGTCTACAACGCCTCGGCCCGGCGATCGACGCCTGCGTCAAAGACAATCGCCTGCCGGGCATCATGACGTTGCTCCAGCGCCACGGCAAGATCGTGCATTTCGGCACGTCCGGCATGGTCAATATCGAAGCCAGCCAGCCGATCCAGGAAAACAACATCTTTCGCATTTATTCGATGACCAAACCGATCGTCAGCGTCGCGGCGATGATCCTGGTGGAAGAAGGCCGCTTCAGGCTCAACGAGCCAGTTGCCAACTTCATCCCGGCGTTCGCGAAAACGAAGGTCTACGCTGGGTCCGGCGCCCTCGGCTCGCAACTCGTCGATCAGCAACCCGTCATGACGGTGCATCATCTGCTGACGCATACGTCAGGCTTGAGTTACGGCTGGTTCACTGATTCGCCCGTCGAAGACCTGTACCGCCAGGCCATCCCCGAGTTGTTCCTCCGCGAGCGGCCCTTGAAGGACGTGATCGAGCGAATCGCGGCCATCCCACTCCTGTTCCAACCCGGGACAAAGTGGCGCTACAGCTACGCCACCGACGTCCTCGGGTATCTCGTGGAGGTGGTCGCCCAGATGCCGCTGGCGGACTTCCTCGACCAACGCATTCTCAAGCCGCTGGGCATGCTTGATACGAGTTTCCAGGTTGCGGCTGACAAAGTCCCTCGCCTCGCCCAGATCTACGCTTCCAAAACCCTGTACGACCCGTATCCGATTCCAGCGGACAGCGTTCCGTTGATCGGCGACGTGACCCTGCCAACGCGCTGCCCGTCCAGTGGCGGCGGGCTCACGTCCACGCTGGCCGACTATCTCAAATTCTGCAACTGTCTGCTGGACAAAGGCACGCCGCTCGTCAGCCGCAAAACCCTCGCCTGGATGACCGCCAACCACATCCCCAATGCACTGCTGCCACTGGTGATCGGCGCGAACGAGTTGGACCACGGCTTCGGCCTGGGCTTTCGCGTGGCGACGGACCTCGGTAAGGCCCGGGCGCTGACCTCAGTCGGCGAGTTCGGCTGGGCGGGGGCCGCCCAGACGTACTTCTGGGTCGACCCCGCCGAAGACTTCATCGGGCTGATGATGACGCAACACATGCCGCTGGAGCAGTACCCGGTGCAGCAGATCTTCCGCAATCTGGCCTACCAGGCGATCGTCGATTAAGCCGTCGGCGACTTCAGCGGATCGGCGCTTCGTCGCTCCCTTCCCGCCCTCCCAGCCGTGGGAAAACCCTTCGGAAGTGAGCAGCTGCAATCCGGCGCTCCAACCACTACTTCGCAGACTTTCGCTGGAACGTAGCGGCTGAACCGATGCACGTGCCGACTCTGCCTCTCGGAGAACGGCCGTGAACAGGTTCGGCCTGCAACGCTTCAGCCGCTCCGCTAGGCAGTGGGCCTGAATCGGGGCAGCGCCGTGCCCTGGCCAGTGTCGTGGAACACCACTTCCACGCGCTGGCCAATCTTCACGCTTTCGGGATCGCAGTCCACGATGTTGGTCATCATCCGTGGACCCTCCTCGAGCTCGACATACGCCAGCACGTAGGTGCCGGCCTCGCGATACGCGGACAGGTCTGCCTGACCGCGACGGTTGACCGTGAAGCTATAGATCGTGCCGCGGCCGGACGCCGCGAACCAGCTGACTTTCAGCGAGGCGCACGTCGGGCAGTACGGCCGCGGGTACCAGATGACCGTCTGGCAATCCTCGCACCGCGGTAGCAGCAGGCGACCCTCCGCCGTCGCGTCCCAGAAGTTTTTCACCTCGGGCAGCACGACCGGCGCCGGCGCTGGAAGTACACGTTCGCTGATCATTTCTAAGCGTCCTCCGTTCCCAGAATCAGCGTGGCACTCGCCATCCGCGTGCCCAGCGACCCACCCGTGCCGTGCACCAGCACCAGGTTGCAGTCGGGCACCTGGACCTCCGGCTGGGCCTCGCCGCGGACCTGTCGCACGCCTTCGAGGATTTTCATCATCCCGCCCATGCCAGGATGGTTGTTGCACAAGCCGCCCCCGTCGGTATTGACGGGCAACTTACCACCGCGGGCGCGCAGCCCACCGTCCTGCACAAATTGACCACCCTTCCCCTTCTCGCAAAAACCCAGATCCTCGAGGGTCTCGACGACGGTGATGGTGAACGAGTCGTAAATCGACGCGTAGTCGATGTCACCAGGTGTGACGCCCGCCTCCGCGAAGGCCCGCGGACCGGACCACCGGGCGCCGGTATACGTCAGGTCGATGTGGCCATTGTTGGTGTGCTTGGGCGCTTCGCCCTGGCCCATGATCTTGACCCTTGGGCGGGGACTCTGGCGGGCGACTTCTGGACTCGCGACGATGACCGCGCCACCGCCATCGGTCACCACGCAGCTGTCGAGGCGATGCAGCGGATCGCTGAGCATCGGTGAGTTCAACACGTCCTCGACGGTGACCGGCTTGCGCAGCAGCGCATGCGGGTTGTACTGGGCATGCTCCGAGAACGCCACTTTGACCCACGCCAGTTGTTCGCTGGTGGTGCCGTACTCGTACATGTGGCGCTGCGCGGCGAGGGCGTACATCCCGAGCGTGCTGCTGCCATAGACCAGCTCAAACGACGACTCGGGGCTGGTGTTGACCGATCGGGCCTGCTGCTCACTACGCGGACGGTTCGCCAGCGTCACCAGGGCGACCGTGCACTTGCCAGTCGCGATGGCCGCCGCCGCGTGGCCGATCTGATACACCGGCGAGGAGCCGCCGACCATCGTCCCGTCGAGATACGCCAGCTTGTTGAGGCCGAGATACTCGGCCATCGCCACCGGCACCATGCCGACGCCACCGGTGCAGAAGAAGCCGTCGATGTCGTCCAGCTTCAGCCCCGCGTCGGCGAGCGCCCCGGACGTAATCTCCGCGTGTACCTGGGCCGTCGACCGATCCGGGATGACACGATCCGGGTGCTCGTACGCACCGACGATAAATGCTTTGCCCTTGATACTCATTTCACCCCCGCGGCAATCTTCACCGGCATGTCTGTGAGGCCCTGGATCTCCTCGGCCGAAAAACCGTCGGCGACCTCCTCGATGACAAAATCACCATCCACCCGACGCAGGATCGCCAGGTCGGTCACGACCACGTCCACGCAGGCCACGCCGGTGATCGGGTACGAGGTCCGCTGCACGAGCTTCGGTCGATCCTGGCTGTCGCGGTGCTCCATCATGACGATGAGCGTCTGCTTGCCGGCGACCAGGTCCATGGCGCCGCCGATCCCCCCGAGCCGTGGATCGCCCAGACTGTAGTTGGCCAGGTTGCCTGCCTGATCCACTTGATAGGCGCCCAGCACAACGGCCTGGAGCTTGCCGCTGCGGGCCATTTCGAATGAGGCGACGCTGTCGAAGAACGACGCCCCGGGCAACGCCGACACGAACTGCCCGGACGCATTGAACACGTCGTGGTCGATCTGGTCGCCCTCGACCATGCCGCCGTAGCCCAGGATGCCGTTTTCGCCGTGCAGCGTAATGTCCCGACCTTCGATGTAGTTGGACACCAGGGTCGGGATCCCGGTCCCGAGGTTGACGTAGCTACCCTCGGCCAGCAATGCCGCGGTACGGCGGCCCATCTCGCTGCGCGACCAGCCGGCTTTGCCGTTGTACTCGCGCGGGCGGTCGGCGGCCCGGCGCGGCGCGAGCCGAGCCTGGTCAGGTTCGACGGTCTTCTTGACCACCCGCGTCACCAGAATGCCGGGCAGGCCGACCCGTTCGGCGGGTATCTCGCCTACGCCGACGATCTCGTCCACCTCCACGATGGCGACCCGGGCGGCCTTCGCAAACGCCGGCACGAAGTTGCGGCTGCTGCCCCGCAGCTCGACGTTCCCCAGCGGATCGGCCCGATACCCACGCAGCAGCGCGTAGTCGACCGGCAGGGCCTGTTCGAGAATATGCGGCCGGCCGTTGAAGATGCGCACCTCTTTGCCTTCGGCAATCGATGTCCCCACCCCGGTGGGCGTGTAGAAGGCTGGAATGCCCGCGCCTGCCGCGCGCATGCGCTCGACCAGCGTGCCTTGCGGCACCAGCTCGACCTCAATGTCGCCGGACTCGATCAGGTCGTCTGCCGGAGTGCGCATACCCGGTCGCGACGAGAACGACACGATCAACCGTTTGCACTGGCCACTGGCCACCAGCAGCATGCCCCGGAGCTGGCCGACGGCGCCCAGTCCATTGCTGACCAGGGTCAAATTCTTGACGCCCTTGTCTCGGGCCGCGACCAGGAGGCTGCACGCGAAGCCATAGCTCGTTCCGAATCCCGAGACCGCGATCGACGCGCCGTCCTGCAGGTCGGCCAGCGCCGCCTCTGGGGACGGAAACACTTTATCCATGCGTTGTTGTTCTACCCCTCTCAGGCGGGGATAGGTTACGCAACGCGGGGATAGGCTCGCTCGCGTCGGTCGATCGCCGTGATCGCCGCTCGAGGCGCGGCTCGGCGGTACAGCCAGCCCATCCCCGCCAGGCCGAAGATGGCGGTAAATGCTCCCCATGGCGCGACGGCGTTCACGTTGGGAAAGGCGGCCAGGTTGCCACCCCACCATCCAACCAGCAGCAGCACCAGCACGCCTCGGCGCGCTGAGGGCACCTCACGCGCGAAGGTCAGCAGCAGCCACGCGCTGGCCAACCAGGTCGCCGCATCGTACGCCAGCACATGCGGCGAGCAGAGCACCGCGGCCAGCGGCAACAGGGCGAGCTGGAGGTGTCGCCGTGCGTCGGTGTGGAGGCCGCCGCGCCACATGCTGCCGAGTAGCACGAACACGCCGAGGGTGCCGAACGCGGTCAGGCCGCTCGAAGGCCAGCCCGGCCCGAACAGCCACTGGGTCAGGCCCAGCAAGCTGTGGCCCGAGTCGAGATGGAGCCCTTCGCCGGTCAGGATGGCCGAACTCGCACCGTGGCCAAGGTCGATGTAGTCCAGCACCACGGACGGGCCGCCGACCAGCACGACGGGCAGCGTCAACAGCACCGGCAGCGCGCACACGAGCACGAGGGTGCGCCACCGGCGGGCGCAGCCCAGCGACAGCAGCAGCACCGGCACGAGCTGCGGCTTGGTGGTCCAGGCCAGCAGCGCCATCGCCGACCGGAGCGCACCGCCCCGCGTCCACAGCCGGACGAACACGGCGAAGCCAAACAGCAGCACACACGACAGCTGGCCCATGATCACGCCGAGCTGCACCGGCAGGAACATCGGCACCACCAGCACCCAGAGCAGCCAGTGCCAGGCGCGACCTGGCCGCGGCGCCAGCAGCACACACGCTCCCACCAGACACGTGAGGTTGGCGATCAGCATCAGGAGGTAGGCCGCCCCGAACGGCAGGAAGGCCAGCGGCAGCAGGAGCAGCGCGGTGTGCGGCGGGTTCCAGAACTGCAGCACAAGTTTGGGTTCGGCGTGCAGGACCGTCTGCAGGTCCGTCTCGGTGGTGGTGTCGTAGAGGTGCCGCGGGTCGTCCACGAGCAGCCGGCCGGCGGTGTAGAAGGCCACGAAGTCGACCATTTCGGCTGGACCGCTGAGTTGTCGGACCGTAGTGCTGACGATCTGGGCAACGCCGAAGCCGCCAATGGGCAGCATCAGCATCCACGTGAGCAGCAGCGCCCCGCGTGCGACCGGCAACCGGCGGACGAAGCCGATCACGCGCGGTCACTGCAGGCGGCGCGGGTTGCATCCGGCACGTAGACGAAGCGCTGGCCACCACCGGCGGCGACGACTTCTTGCAGCACGAAGGTGCGGCGCAACGCATCGAGCACCGGCCCCGGCCACTGGTGGTCCGCGTCGGCCGCGACGTCCAACCCTGTGCCCGAGCCGAGCGGGTACCGCAGGACCAGCAAGGCGACTTCTCCGTTGCACACGCGCTGCACGAGCGGTGCAGCGTCCCACAGGCCGACCTGGTACAGCAGCTTGTAGATCACTGGCTCGAGCACAATTGGCCGGTCCGCGAGCACCGGCATGTCCAGCGGGTCCGCGAGCACGGCACCCGGGGCTGCGCGGGCAAGCGCGACAAGATGTTCGAAAGCTCCGTCGGCCGCCGGGCTGGGGTGGACCTGGCCGGGTTCGTTGACCGCGACCGAGCTCAGGAGCATCAGCGCCAGCGCCACGTTGAGGCCCACGGCAAAGCTCGAGAGCGCGCCGCTGAGGCGCCCGCGGCGCTCCCAAAGCGCCAGCATCACCAACACGGCGCTGAACGCTGCGAACAACTGCCAGTAGTTGTCGTCGGCGCCCTCTTTGGCCAGTCCAAGCATGGGCACCAGCGACACAACCCAGGCCCCGATCAGGAGGTCATTCACGATACTGCGTGGCCGTAGGCGGGGCAGCAGGTACGACACCAGCACCAGGAGCGGGCCGGTCTGGAACAGCGCGAAGACGACCAGGTTGTAGCGCAGCACGTCCAGCCCGAAGGGGTTGACATTGGCCAGCACGGTGTTCGCGATGAAGGCGTGCGTGGTCAACTCCAGTATGACCGCGACACCGAGCACCGGACCGAACGCGACGGCGGCATACAGCGCCGCCAATCGCGGCTGCCGGAACCCCAGCCAGAGCGTGCCGATGACCGCCGGACCAAGCAGCGTTTGCTTGGTGAGAATGGCCAGCGCCGCAAGGAGGGCCGAGGTCACGACTCGACCGCGACTCACGCCGCCGTCCAGCACGGCGACGGCCCCCAGGGCGAGGGCAACGCCCAGGACGTCTTCTTTATACGCCGCCGTCCATGGGATCGGGCCGACCAGGCCTAGCCCGAGGAACAACAGCCCGGCACCGAGCGTGGGCCGTCGATGATGTGTGCGGCGCCAGGTCAGCTGGCAGACCAGCGCGGTGGCGACCAGGCCGGCGCCGAACGACAGCAGGCGTCCCGGCCAGAATCCCGGCCCCAGCACCGCCCGCAACCCCGCGACCAGGCCGTAGTACAGCGGAGTGTAGGCCGCCACGGTATAGGGCGGGGTATTGAGCGGCTGGTACAGCGCCTCGCCGCGCAGCAAGCGGCCGGCGTGCTCGTACAGGATCGCCTCCCCATAGCGCACCTCGTCGGGTCGGTTGATGACGACCAGGGCCAGCCCGATATTCAGCGCCGCCGCGGCCAACAGCACGCCGAGCACGAGCGTGCCCAACCGGTCCCCGGCCACGGATGCGCGCGTCTGCAGAATCATCAACTGGCTGCTCAGCCAGGCGAGGCCGCAAGACACGCGCCACGCCGGGCCGCGGGGCCCGTCGCCGCGCGCTGCGCAACTCAGTTGCGCCGCAACGTGGTGATAAATGGCAGAAAGTTGAACATGAGCAGCCCCAGCGGCAGCGTGATGATCGCCACGCAGAGCAACCAGGCCAGGATCGCGTACAGACCCGACACCCAGAAACCGATCAGGAGGAAGTAGAGTCCGCGCATCCAGAGTGGCAACTGCGGCGCGTCGCTGTTTGAGACAACCGTGACACCCCCGCGGTTGGTGACGGTAACGTGCCTCCTGGACGTATGCAGCGTGAGCACTTGCGGCACGCGGTTGATCATCATCAGTCCGAGCGGCAGTCCGATCAGTGTCAGGTTGAGGAGCCAGGCCAGGCCGATCCACCAGAAAGCCAGCCACCAGCCGAAGAAGACGAACCACAGCGCCCGCACCACAAAGCCCGGGCCAGAGTCTTGCTGGAGGACCACAACGGTCTGGGCGTGGGAGCGAGCGTCAACGGCGCGGCGGTCTCCTAACCCCGCACCGCAATTCAAGCAAAACGCGGCCTCTGGACCATTCGAGACCAGGCAACGCGAGCACACCTGCGACGTGAGCACCTGAGACATGACGCCCTCCCAATGAGCTGAATGGGAGGAGCGTATGACCGGCCGGGCGCAGCTATCCCACGTGTCGGCTATCGCGTGGCAATGGATTGCACACACATCCAACCGTCGCCGTTTGTAAAGCCCGCCATCCAGTTGTGCAACGGACTTACAACCAGCCTGCGCTTCGCTGGCATCGTCCATCGGCGGGTGAAGATGTACCCTGCGGGTCAACTGAGGAGGCGGCCCGGCCTGCGATGGATAGTCACACGCGGACGACTGGCGGCGAGACGGGCACCCAGGGGCAGCGGCTGGGGCAATACGAGCTGGTCGAGTTGCTCGGCCGGGGCGGCATGGCCAGCGTGTTCCGCGCCTGGCAGCCCAGTCTGGATCGCTGGGTGGCGATCAAGGTCCTCCGCGCCGACCTGGCCGCCGACCCTGCCTTCGTCCAGCGATTCCAGAATGAGGCCCGCTACCAGGCGCGCCTGTCGCACCCGTACGTCGTGCCGATCTATGAGGTTGGCCAGGCCGAGGGCACGTACTACATCGCGATGCGCTACGTACCTGACGGGACCCTGTTGGAGTTGATGCATCGGAGCGGGCCGATGTCGATGCGGCGGGCGACGCTCCTCCTCGGACAGATCGCGGACGCGCTTGACTATGCGCACGCGCAAGGGGTCGTCCATCGCGACCTGAAGCCGGCCAATGTCCTGCTGGACCCCAATGACCGGGTCAGTCTGGCCGACTTTGGCATCGCCCAGGCCAACGACGTGGCGACCCGCCTGACGCGCATCGGCGTCGTCGCCGGTTCGGCAGCGTACATGTCTCCAGAACAGGCGCAGCCAAATCAAACGGTCGACTATCGCACCGACCTCTACGCCCTGGGCGTGGTGGCCTTCGAGCTCCTCGCCGGCCGAGTCCCGTTCAGCGCCACGACAGACGTGGCGATTCTGCACCAGCAGATCTACGAGCCGCCTCCCTCCATCAGGTCGCTTCGCGCGGATTTGCCGGACGGCGTCGACGACGCACTCCAGATCATGCTGGCCAAGGATCCCGCGGATCGATTTGACTCGGCCGGCGCGTTCGTCAAAGCCCTCGGCAGCTGGTCGAACGGCAGTCAAATCGGGCCAGGTTCAGGATCGACTCAGCCGAGCAGTGCGCCCACCGTGCTGCACGAGCTGCCGACCCAGCCATCAACGGCCAACATCCCGGTGGCGGAGAGGTTGTCTCGGCCAGCACTATTGATCGGCGCATTGATGGGCCTGGCCGTGGTGGTGGCGGTTGTGGCCGCCGCGGCGTTTGCATTCAGCCACAGATCCGGCCCGGAGCTCGTCAGTGGCGTGCAGGTGACGGCTCAACCCACCCCTCAGGTGGGAGCACCTGGTGAGCCAGCCACGGCGGTGCCCACGCTGATTCCCACTCAGGTCCCTGCGCCCGTGGTCGCGCCGCCCACAGTGGTGCCGGCCACTGCGGTGCGCACTCCCGTGCAGCCGACGGCGACCGCGCAGGCGAGCGCAACACCGATACCAGCGATCCCAGCGGTCTTCGGGTACACCGTTTCGCCGCAACAGGTCCAGCCAGGCAATCAGATCACGCTGTCGTTCGACCTGGGCAACTCCGGTAGTTCCCCGGTGACAACCGTGCTCGGGGCATCGATTCGCCGCAGTGGAGATTCGCGGTGGATGGACGACCCCGCCGACGACGTGACGGTGCGAGTGCTGCCCGGTCGCGGAATCTTTACCCGCGTTTTCCGCGTGCCGGTGGGTCTGGCTGACGGTGCGTATGACGTGGCCTGGGGAATCTTCAGTCCGAGCGGCGAAAACTTCGACCTTAAACAGGAGCTCGACGTTCTGCGCGTCGTGAGCCCCGCGCCAGTCGTGCCCACACCGCGCCCCGCTCCACCAGCCCCGGCTCCGGCGGCGCAGTCGGATCCGCAGACCGCCGTGCGAGACTATTACGCGGCCCTCGACCGGCATGACTTTAACGCCGCCTGGGCACTGATGAGCCCCCGCCTGCAGGGCTCGCTGAACTTTCAGCGCTGGGCCGATGGATACGCAGGCACCAGCAACGTCCAGGTGCCGACCGCCCAAACTATCGCCAGCTCCGGATCCTCCGCCACGGTGAGTTTCACCGTGACGTCAGCCGACAGCGGCGTCGATCAGGCCTACCAGGGGACCTGGGACCTCGTCCTGGTCGGTGGGACCTGGCGGGTTGACCGATCCAACATCAAGCAGATCCAGTAGACTCAACCGGCCGAGCAGACTGGGGTGGCGGTGGCCATGCCGCGACGTGGACTGCCCAACAGGCCAGCCCGCTGCTTGGCCATCAGCACGTGCCGCGCGGCCGACCGGAGCCGGTCAGCGCTGATCGTTCCCTGGTCGACCGCATCGGCGACCGCCTGGACCGCCCGCCGCTGGCTGCCCGCGGAACCCACCACGATAAGCATGTCCGCTCCAGCCAACACCGCCTGTACGGCGGCGTCCCCGGTCTCGAACCGATCGGTGATCGCTCGCATGAGCCCCAGGTCATCCGTCATCACCAGACCATCGAACCCAAGTTCACCTCTGAGTAGGTCGGTGACGATCGCCGGCGACAGGCTGGCCGGCCGCGACGGGAAGAGGTCCAGCGCCGGGTAGTTGACGTGCGCGACGAGGATGCCCGTCACATTCGCCTGGAGTGCGGCCCGAAATGGCAACAACTCGCGGGCTTCGATCACGCTCCGCGAGTGCGTGTCAAACGGAAGCGTCAGGTGCGAGTCTTCGCTGGTACTGCCGTGGCCCGGGAAGTGCTTGCCCACCGCCAGCACGCCCTGGGCCTGCATGGCTTCGATATACGCCGACCCGAGGCTCGCGACGACCTGCGGATCACTGCTGTACGCCCGATCTCCAATGACGGTGTTGTTCGGATTGTCGAGGACATCCAGAACCGGCGCGAGGTCCGTATTGATCCCCATTGCGGCCAACTCTCGCCCGTGTGTCGCGCCGCGCACGCACGCCGCGGCGACTGCATCTGAGAGGGGCTGAATTTGACCAACCTCCCAGTTGGAGCCCAGCGAGCTCACCTGCCCCCGAATCGGTTGGACGCTGCCCCCTTCATGGTTGTTGGCAATCAGTAGCGGCAACACGCCGTCTACCTGAGCCAGGTCCTGCAACGCCTGCGTGAGTCGTGTCACGTCCGGTGCATCCACGGCGTTGGCGAGCAGCACGATGGCGCCAACGTGCAGGTCGCCGATCGCCGTTTGAGCATCGGCGGCGGTCGAGCCCGAAAACGTGACCATGAACAACTGGGCGACCCGGTCGCTCGTCGACAGGCCCTGCAACCACACGTCGGGATCCGGCACCAGATTGTTGCCCTGCGCCGCCGTCCCGGCTGCCACTGGCGCCAGCATGGCGACGCACACAACAACCGGCATGACGAATACGAGCGCGCGCACCCCGGCCTGCATGGGACAGCTAGGAGCATACCTGCTGGTAGGCGATTCTCCGACGCTTGGTGGGAAGTTGGTGGCCGCGGCCCGTTCGCGGAGACGTAGGCTCGTTGAAGTGAACCCGGCTCTACCGCTCGCGGCTCAAGGAGAAGCAACCATGTTCTGCTCAAGATGCGCGAACACTCTCGAAGCGTCGGCTCAGTTCTGCAGCACGTGCGGTAGCTCGACCCGCGGAAGTGCCTTCAGCGGACCGCCGCCAGTGACGATCTCTTCGCCCGGTCCACACGTGATCGTCATCCGATCCGAGAAGAGCGCCGGACTGGCGGCGGTGTTGTCGTTTTTGTGGTGTGGCCTTGGCCAGATTTACAACGGGGAGATTGGCAAGGGTCTGATCTTCGGGCTGCTGTACTTCGTGTCGTTTTGCCTGATCTTTGTAGCGATTGGTCTGCTGACGACGCCGCTGCTGTGGATCTGGGGCATGGTCGACGCGTACAACACGGCGGAGCGAATCAGCCGCCAGGCAGTCGTATATTAGGCAGCCATGGGCGTTGAGCCAGGTACTGCCATGCAGCGGGGCGCTCGGGAACGCGACGCCGACTCAACGTCGGCCAGGCCGATGTGGCTTGGCCTCGCGCGTGAATGCACGTATAACGCGTGCGGTGCATCACGTGAACGAGATGAGTCGCGTTGAGGCCGCCAATGGATAACGGGCCTTTGCCGCAGACGCCGAAGACACCCCAGCGGACGCGCAAGGGCCAGCCGTTGGGTCAGTACGAGCTGGTCGACCTGCTGGGCAAGGGTGGCATGGCCAGCGTGTTTCGCGCCTGGCAGCCCGGCCTGGAGCGCTGGGTGGCCGTCAAAGTCCTGCGCGCCGAGCTCGCCGCCGATGCCAAC
>DATGER010000125.1:0-27194 GCA_035309865.1 Chloroflexota bacterium | reverse complement strand
CAACGCGTGGTTGATGACCTCGACCTGCTGTGCCACCCACTGGCGGTAGTCGCCGCCCTCGTCGGTGATGCGGTCGTACCAGTGAGTGAGGATGGCGTCGTCAAGCTGCACGATCAGGCCCGCGTCCGCAATCGTGCGGTACTCCTCGTGGAGCGCGCCGACTCAGGCCCAGCAGCACCGTGTCGACGAACCGCTGGCGATTCATTGCGTAGTTGAGCGCCTGACGCACTAGCTTGTTGTCCAGCGGCGCATTGGCAACATTCCAACCGGCCGTGTAGTAGCGGCCGGTATTCGGATTGGTCACCACCTGGTACTGCGGATTCGACTTCAGCCGGCCCGCGTCCTGAAGCGGAGGATTCAACGCCATGTCCAGCGTGCCTGCCTCGAACTGCGCCACCATTGCCTGTGCATCCGGCAGGATCTTGTACTCGATGGCATCCACGTACGGTCGACCACTTTGCCAGTAGTTCGGGTTCTTAACCAGGCTGATGCGGTCGCCCTGTGCCCACTCCTTCAGGACGAACGGACCTGTGCCCACTGCCTGGCTTTTGCCATTCGGACCTTCCGCGGTGACCTGGTCGATGATGTTGAAGGTCTCGAGGTTGTCGAACACTAACGGGCGCGGAGTATCGGAGGCGAGCACCACCGTGTATTTGTCGGGGGTGTCGATGGTCCACCAGTTGCTGAAGGTGACCCAACCGCCGCCTCCGACTTTCGGGTCGCGGACGCGCATGAAGTTGTACTTGACGTCGTCGCTGGTCAGCTCTCGACCGGTGGAGAACTGCACACCCTTGCGCAGATGCAAGGTGACCTGTTTGTAGTCGGGTGTGACATCCCAGCTTTCCGCCAGCATCGGCTGCGGCTGGAGCTTTTCGTCCATGTGGATGAGCCGGTCGAAGGCGACCCACAACGCGTCATAGGCGCTCGGTGCGTTGTAATGCGGATCGACGTTCGGCAGATCCGTCTGAATAGCCGCGCGGAGCGTTCCGCCGGACTTCGGCTGCGTCTGCGCATCTGGCGCCGTGGTGGCCGTTGGCTGCGCCGCCGTCTGAGTTGGAGCGGCGGTAGCGACCGCGCTGGTCAATGTGGCAGCGGCTGGCTTCGACGTCGACGCGGCTGGCGCAGACTGGCTGGTCGGCTGCGCTGGAGCAGGGCTGCTGCATGCCGCCATGAGGCTGGCCGAGGCGGTGCTGATCAACAGCGTGAGGGCAGTCCGTCGTGTCAAACGCGCACTTCCGCCTGGCTCAGGAGCGGCAAGACCAGGCGCGCAGCGTCGGCCTGCTGCTCGGGCGAGGCGAACGCTGCGCGGATGTAGTTAATGCCCCAAGATTCAATCTCTCTCAACCGGGCGAGGCACTGTTCGGGAGTGCCAATGACGTTGTTGTGCAGGAAATCATCCAGTGTGGCGCGCGCGCCACCGTTGTTGAAGACCTGCGTCGCTTGCTGGATCGCGCTGGACTCCGTTTCCGCCGCGAAGATCCACGCGTTTCGGACGAGCGTCATCGGTCGAGTGGGCCAGTCGGGCTCGCTCAGCACGCGGTCTAGCGTCTCCGGATTCCCACTCGACAGCATCAGCCAGCCGTCCGCCAGCTCTTTCACCAGCCCGAGGGTCGCGGGCGAGTCGCCACCGACCCAGATTGGTGGATGGGGTTGCTGAACGGGCGCCGGATTGAACGGGAGGTCGAAACAGCGGACATACGTACCCTCGAAAGACACTTTTTCGGGCGCCGGATGGGTCCAGAGTTCTTTGAGCAGGAGGATGACTTCGCGCTCGTGCGCGATGCGCTCGTCATGGTCTTCGAGCAGTGGGATGTTGTAGGCCATGTACTCGTCTTTGAACCACCCGGCACCGAGCGTGCAAATCACGCGGCCATGCGTGATGTGGTCGAGCGTTGCCAGGCGCTTGGCCAGTACGGTGGGGTAATCGAAACTCGGGTTGAGCATGGCCCACGCGAGGCGGGTGCGATGGGTGATGGCGCCGATTGCGGTCATGAGGACAAACGAGTCCATCGGGCCGTCAGGCCCCTGGCTGCCGCGGAAATCCATCAGGTGATCGAAGAGCCAGACCGAGTCGAAGCCCTGCTGATCCGCGATGCGGGCCTCTTCGATGACGGCGTCGATCCCGCGTTCTGGATGCAGGAGCATACCGACTTTCATCGCGGGGGCATCGCCAGGGCGCGGGCTGAAGCAATGTCAACCAAACCGTGCTGACGAGACACTCCGTGAAGAGTCATTGCTGCCGTGAGGGTACACCACTCCATGAAGGGGACACCCCCCCGTCACCGGATTACTCGGTTGAGGCCCTCCCCCGCTCGCGCAGCGCACTGAAGACCTTCTCGGCGGTAATCGGCAAGTCCATGATACGCACGCCGCAGGCGTCGAACACCGCGTTGGCCATCGCCGCCGCGGTCAGGATGTTGGACGACTCACCGATGGCTTTCGCCGCAAACGGTCCAGGTCCATCGTCAGAGCCAACCAATACAGTTATCAGCGGTGGAACGTCGGCGCACGTGGGTAGCTTGTAGTCGCCAAGGTGCGACGCCGTTACGCGGCCGTCCACGAGATGCAAATCCTCCATCGTGGCGAACCCGAACCCCTGGACAATGCCGCCTTCGATCTGGCCCTGGTGCATCCGCGGATTGATGATCGTCCCTACTTCGTGCGACGTGGTGAGGCGCTCAACAGTCACCTGACCCGTTTCGAGGTCCACTGACACTTCGGCAATCTGAGCGATGTAGCCGGTCGAGGACGCGCTACACGCCTCGCCTCGCACATGCCCCAGCGTCGGTGGGGGAGATCACGCCCGGTGAGTACGACGCGTACGCCGTCAACCGCCTGCGCCCGGCTCGTGTCGACGTCGAGGATCCGCGCGTGCGGGACCGGACTGCGCAGGAAGGCGCACCACAACACATCGGAAAGGCTCTCGTCCGCCCGAAGCGGGCTCGCCCGGTGACCTTGAGCTGCGCCTGCACCTGCTCGACCGAAACGCCGACTGAAGCCATCACCCTGCTGTCCTGGCTGCTAGTGCACAACATCCTGGCGGGAGCACACAATAGATGCCATTCGCTGTGCGCAGGGATTCGCAGCAACTTTCACTGGGCGCGTTCGTCAGGTCGAGCCTGGCTGCGGCGGACCCGACCTGGGGATCCATCCGCCGGGAGTATGCGGACGCGCTGCGCCACGCGTGAGCGACACTGATATCCGCGCCGACCTGCTGCGTCCGTACCGCGTGCTGGACCTGACCAACGAACTGGGCGAGCTTGCGGGTCGCATTCTGGCGGATCTCGGCGCCGACGTGATCAAGATCGAGCCGCCAGGCGGCGATCTTTCGCGCTGGCGGCCGCCGTTCTACGCCGACACGCCCGACCCGGAGCGGAGCCTCGCGTGGTGGGCGTCCAATGTCAACAAGCGGAGCGTGGTGCTGGACCTCGCGGAGGCTGCCGGCCGCCCACACTTCCTCGACCTGGTGCGCGACGCACATTTTGTGCTGGAGTCCTTTACCCCCGGGTACCTCGATTCGCTCGGACTGGGCTACGCCGCGCTCACCGAGATCAACCCTGCGATTATTCTGACGTCCATCACGCCGTTCGGCCAGACCGGACCGTATGCACACTATCCGGCGACGGACCTGACACTCCAGGCGCTCGGCGGGTTCCTGTACGTGAACGGGGACACGGACCGTGCACCGGTCCGCATCAGCGCCGACCTGGCCTATCGCCATGGTGGCGGCCAGGGAGCCGCGGGGGCGCTCGCGGCGCACTTCCACCGGTTGCGTACCGGGCGAGGCCAGCACGTCGACGTCAGCATTCAGGACTACATTCCCTGGACACCACTCAACGTCACCTTCGCGGCCCAGGTGCAGCACGCCAACAGCATGCGTCAGGCGGTTGGTTTCCGCGCGCACACGACTGGTGTGCGGTTCCGCTTCACCTGGCCGTGCAAGGATGGACGGATCGCGTTTCGCCCCCTGGTCACTGGAGGTGGCAAGGCCCAGTTCCAGGCATTGGTCGGGTGGATGACGGATGAAGGCTTTGGCGAGCCGATTCTCACCGCGAAGGATTGGGCGGGTGAGGACAACCGCTCGATTAGCCAGGCCGAATACGACCAGATTGCGGCGGTCATCGAACGCTTTCTGATGACGCGCACCCTGGACGAGCTGTACCAGAAAGCAGTCGCGCTGCGGTTTCGGCTGGCGCCGGCTGCAACGGCAAAGGACATTGTCGAGAGCCGCCAGATTCAGGCGCGCGGCGTGCTGGTGCCCGTGGCACATGCGGCACTGGGGCGAAGCTTTCTGTACCCAGGGCCGTTTGTGAAATTTTCGGCAACTCCGTTGTCGTCGTTCCGACCGCCGCCATTGCTCGGGGAACACACTCCAGACGTGCTGGGGGAACTCGCTCGCGCAGTTGGTTCGAGACCGTGGTGGGCCGAACCGCGGGCGCGAGCGGAGCGAAGCGGAACGGCCGTATTCGATGGCCTGAAGATCGTCGACTTCACCTGGGCGGCCGCGGGGCCGATCACCACCCGCCACTTCGGCGACTTCGGCGCCACAGTTGTCAAAATCGAGTCCAGCAAGCGCCCCGACTCCCTTCGCGTTGGCCCTCCATTCGTCGACGGCAAACCCGGCATCAACCGCAGCGGGTTCTTCGCCCAGTTCAACCCGAACAAGCTCAGCGTCTGCATCGACATGTCCAACCCCCTCGGCCGCGAGGTCGCCCGCAAACTGATCCTCGAATGGGCAGACGTGGTCGTGGATAGCTTCACGCCGCGGGTGATGCCCGGCTGGGGCCTGTCGTACGAAGAGCTGAGTCAGACCAGGCCCGACCTGATCATGCTCAGCACCTGCATGCAGGGCCAGACCGGGCCTTATCGCGACTACGCTGGCTTTGGCGATCAGGGTGCTGCGCTGTCCGGCTTTTTCATGCTGAACGGTTGGCCTGACCGCGATCCCGCGACGCCCAACGGTGCGTACACCGATATGGCCACGCCCCACTTCGGCGCCGTTGCGATCATGGCGGTGCTCGAATACCGCCGCAGGACCGGACGCGGCCAACACATCGACCTGTCGCAGATCGAGTGCGGCGTCCACGTCCTGGCGCCCCAAATACTGGATTACACCGTCCGAGGCCACGTTCCGGAGCGCATGGCGAATCGGTCGCTGCGCGCGGCGCCACATGGAGTCTTCCCCGTCCTGGGGGACGACGCCTGGATCGCCATCGCCTGCGAAACCGAAGCCCAATGGCAAGCCCTCGTGAAGGTCATGGACTCACCACCGTGGTGTACGGATGCACGCTACGCCACGCTGTCAGATCGCGTCGCACACGAGGACGAGCTCGAACATCGCCTCGCGGACTGGACCCGTTCGCGTCCCGGCACAGAGCTGCAGCGAGAGCTCCTGGAGGCCGGCGTGCCGAGCGGAGTAGCGCTCAAGACGCTGGATCTTTTCGAGGATCCGCAGCTAGTCCACCGGCAGCATTTCGCGCCGCTCGATCATCCTGAGATGGGCACGTGGAAGTACGACGAGCTGGCGTTCAAGCTACCGGATTCGCCTTCCCAACTGTGCAGCGCCGCCCCGCTCCTGGGACAGCATACCGAACGGGTCCTTACGGAGTTCCTCGGATACTCAGATGCGGAGTACGCCGCGCTATCGGAGGCGGGCGTGCTGCAGTGACATACCTCTACCGCTCGCTGCTGGACGATCTTGCGGCGGAGCATGCGGACCTCGATGCCGTGGTCGCGCCGCTGACCGAAGCGGGCTGGTCCAGGCCAACGCCTGCCGATGGCTGGAGCATCTCCGACACGATCCTCCATCTGGCGCTTACGGACGAAGTCGCCGCACTGGCCGCGTCCGACCCCGCTGCATTCGACGCACATCGCCAGCAGCGGCGCGTGAGTGGCCGCGACCCCTTCGTCAGCCATCGCGGGATGCCCCCCGCGCAGCTCCTTGCGCTCTGGCGCAAGAACCGTCAAAGGCTTTTGGACGCGCTGGCAATCATTGATGGGAAACGAAGGATTGCCTGGTTCGGCCCGCCCATGAGCGCAACCTCACACGCAACGGCCCGGTTGATGGAGACCTGGGCGCACGGGCAGGACATCGTGGATACGCTCGGCATGGAGCGAGGCGCGACACCACGTTTGAAGCACATCGCGCATCTCGGCGTGCGGACCCGTGCGTACAGCTACATTCAGCACGAATTGACGCCACCGTCGAACGACGTGTATGTCGAGCTCGACGCTCCAGGCGGCGAAGTGTGGACCTGGGGCGCATCGGACGTGGAAGATCGCGTCAGCGGCCCGGCGCTCGACTTCTGCAGGGTCGTCGTCCAGCGGCGACACCTCGACGATACGGACCTCCGATATGACGGTCCGCATGCACGCGAATGGCTGCTGATCGCGCAGACGTTCGCCGGAACCGCCGGCCGCGGGCGCCAACCCGCGCGTGACCAGACGGTGGAGACAAGCTGAGGCACACCAGTAAAGCGACGCGTTATGGCGGCCGCCGCGTTTCAGCCGTGTTGCGAGGCGGCTCCGACTGGCAGCGATAGCACCTTGCCCAGGTGCATCATAAAGTGATCGAAGTGCGCGAAGTGGATGTTGTGTCCCGCCCCAGGCACGGTCACCACCTCGATGCGTGAGTTTTCGCGAGTCAATCGCTCGGCCGTCTCCTGCGATACGAGCGGCGGTTCGGCGCCAGCGCGGATCACCAGTGTGGGCGGGCACTGATGGAGGACGGGCCGGGAGCCGTGCAGCGGGGACGCGAGGTGCTCCAGATGGTGAATCTGATCCGAGTCAACGATCGCGTACTGGAACTCGCGGGCGAACTGCTGCCCGTGGAGTTGCCGTCGCTGGATGCAATTCACCTGGCAACCGCCCGGCTGCTGGGCAAGGACTTTGGGCGGGTGGTCACCTACGATGAGCGCATGGCAGAAGCAGCTCGAGTGCTACGGCTGCGCGTTGCCAGCCCGGCCTGACGCTGGCAGCTGCAGCTTTCGCGGATTGGCCGCATGGTCGTCTGATGCACCGCCGGCCCCTCGGTTACTCAACGCGGCATCTTGGCGCGATCGCAATGGATATGTCTCGCGGCATCGCTTATGCCCGATCGGATAGCCTGCCCGACATTATGACCAGGACCTGGTTGTCCATCCGCGTCGACCTGATCGCCGGCCACGGTGAAATGCTCTGGCCGCGACCCGGTCGGATCTTCGCCGTCTCGCGTAGCCACACATTCGCGCAGTTCGCAACTGCGATCGACGATGCCTTCGCCCGCTGGGACCGCAGCCACCTGCATGAGTTCACCCGCGCCGACGGTTCCCGCCTTGGTCGGCCCAGCCTCGAGGACTACGACCCGACGCAGCTGCTGGATTACACGCGCGTGAAGTTGGGCCAGTTAGCCCTGGGCGAACAGTTCGCGTACGTGTTTGATTTCGGCGACCAGTGGGAGCATCTCTGTACGGTCGGGCCGATGCGAATTGATCCGCTTCAGACGCTGGGCATCGAATCCGACCGGCCACTGCCGTACTTTGGCTGGGGCGACATTCCCGACCAGTACCAACGCCGTTGGGACGGCGACGACGGCGAAAGTCCACGGCCGCGCCGACCACGCAAAGCGGACCTACCGCCCTTGCTGTGGAGTTGGAAGCAGGACCAGCTGTGGTGGCCGCCGGGCTCAGTCCGTGCTCGGTCTGGGTCGGGCGAAGGGCGAGCGGGCGAGGACGATCAGTAGAGCCCATCGGAGATGGAGCAACCGGCCACTCGCGTGACCGGCGCGCAGCCGCGGAGGGGCCCGTCGTCCGGAGACAAGTCACCCAGTGGCAATCAGCCGATACGGGAGTCAACTTCATCAAGTGCCGTCATCCCTTGTACTCTGCATTGTTGATGTCCCTGGTCCATCGAGGCACGGATACACCGACCAGAGTGCCGGTTGTTACGGCTCCGCTACCTATTATCGAGCAAGTTGAGGCAGAAACCGCGATCGACAAGCGCAAACCCATCTACAGCTCGCTGGCCGATCGGGTGAACCAGGATGCGGCGCTGATCTTCGCCTACCAGGCGGACACGTTTGTCGCCCGCAACCCCGAAGGTTGGCGGCTGGGTCCAGCGCTCCGACACAAAACCGCGTTTCCAGGACTTCTGGCTGGAGTGATGGACGAGGCAGTTTGAGGTGCCTCGGCTGAGAGGATTTGAGTGGCGGCCATGCGGGCTGTCGCACCAGAGGGGAGAAGGACAGATGGCACAACCTGTTGATCGCATCACCCGCCGCCAGCTCCTTTCACGCGTGGGGGCCGGTAGCCTCGCGCTCCTATCAGCGGCCTGCACCAGCACGGCAGCTCCGGCGGCGCCGACGGTGCCCGGATCCACCGCGGCCAATGTGTCGCCGACGCTCGCTCCGTCTCAGCCAGCGCCCGCGACCGCGGCACCGGCAGCCATCCAGTCTGGCAACAAGACCCTGGTGTATGCGCGCAACATGGACACCAAAACACTCGACCCGCACTTTTCCGCACAACTTTCCGAACGCTACGCGCTGTATCTCATCTACAACACGCTGGTCGCCTACGACAAGGACTTCAATATCGGGCCCGACCTGGCCGCGTCGTGGGACATCGGTGACAGCGGCAAAGCGATCACCTTCCACCTGCGGCCCAACGTCAAATTCCACGATGGCACGGCCTGCGATGCCGCGGCGGTGAAGTGGAATCTGGACCGCGTGCTCGATCCGTCGGTGAACTCGCCCCTTCGTGGCCAGCTCCAACCCCCACTTCAGCAGGTCGACGTCGTGGACAGCACCACGGTGCGCCTCACCTCCAGCACGGCGTGGCGGCCGCTCCTGGCTGCGCTGGGCGAGCGGCCCGGTTTCATCGTGTCGCCAACCGCGGTACAGAAGTACGGCGCCGACTTTGGACGCAATCCGGTCGGCAGTGGACCCTTCAAGTTCGTGGACTGGGTCCCGGATAGCCACATTGCGGTCGAGCGCTTCGGAGACTACTGGGATACCGGCAAGCCAATGCTCGACCGGGTCGAGATCCGCCACGTGCCCGACAGCCAGGTCCAGCTGGGGATGATCCGCACGGGCGAAGCGCAGCTCATCGACTCTGTCGATCCGGGGGTCCTGTCGACGCTCCAGAATGTCCAGGGGGTAACCGTCGAAGAGCTCAAGAGCGGGCGCTTCTGGGGGACCCAATGCCACAGCGACATCCCCCCGTTCAACAACGACAACCTGCGCCAGGCGATCGCCTACAGCACCGATCGCGATGCCGTCCGCGGCGTGGCGTTTGCCAACACCGGCCGGCCCGCCACGCATCCACTCGGCGGCGGCTGGGCCTATGACCGCAGCCTGGACAGCCAGGGCTTTGTTTTCGACCTGGACAAGGCCAGGGCGGCACTGGCTGCGTCTGGCGCCGCCGGTCAGACACTCACGTTCACCAACTCCAACGATCGCCTGACGCAGAACATTGCCCAGGTGCTGCAGGCAACCTATCAAAAGGTCGGCTTCAACGTGTCGCTCGAAAGCGTGCCCGCGGCTGACTCCTTCGCTCGCGTCAAGGATGGCACGACCAACTGGACCCTCACCAACTGGGCGCCGCGCGCCGACCCTGACGGCTTGCTGCGCATCTTGTGGTACTCGACCGGCTTCCAGAACACCACTCACTTCAAGAATCCGGACGTCGATCGGCTCCTCGATCAGGCGGCCGGGATCTTCGATCCGGCCCAGGCCGCGCCAATCTACCGCCAGGTCGAGCAGATGGTCGTGACGGAGGCCTCCTACACATTCATGGTCTGGCCCTCCGAATTCGCGGCGCGGCGCACCAACGTCCAGGGCTTCGTCTACTACCCGGATCTGATCCTGCGCCTGCGCGACCTGTCGCTCGGTTCGTGAATCACGGCTGAGGGAGCGGCCAAGCCAGTTATGGCAACGTACGCCATTCGCCGCGCCATCCAGTTGCTGGCGCTGCTGGTCATCGTCAGCCTGTTGACGTTCGTCCTCATGCGCGGTCTGCTGGGCGACCCGGTGCTGTTGATCCTGGGTCCCGATGCGAGCGTCGATCAGGCGACCGTGCAGCGGCTGCGGCACGACCTGCTGCTCGACGAGCCACTACCGGTGCAGTACCTGGATTGGCTCCGACACGCTTCGGTGGGTGACTTCGGCAGGTCGTTGCGGTCGCCCATCACCGTTCACGACGCACTGCTCGGCCGGTTACCGGTCACGCTCGAGTTGTCGGTCGAAGCCCTGGCGCTCGCGCTGCTACTGGCGGTACCGATGGGCATCCAGGCTGCTCTGCGACCTGGATCGCGTCTGGACGTGGCGCTTGCTGGACTCACCGTGACGACACTTTCGTTGCCCAACTTCTTGCTCGGCATCCTGCTGATTTTCGTTTTTGCGATTCGGCTGCACTGGCTGCCGTCCGCTGGCTACGTGCCATTGACCCAGGACCCGGTCGCCCACCTGCGCTTCATGGTGCTACCGGTCATCACCCTTGCGGCTGCCTACACCGGCAACTTCGCCCGCTTCGCGCGCTCCCTGATGCTTGACGTCCTGTCGGAAGATTACGTGCGCACCGCGCGTGCCAAAGGTCTTCCCAACTGGATAGTGCTACGCCGACACGCGGCCCGGAATGCGTTGATCCCACTGGTCACGGTGGTGGGTGTGGAGCTGGCCGGTCTGTTCGGGGGCGCCGTCATCACCGAGACGGTGTTCTCGCTGCCCGGGGTCGGTCAACTGCTGACCGACTCCGTCCTCGGCAAGGACCTGCCGACCGTTCAGGCCATCGTGCTCTTCCTCACGGTGGCCGTGGTCGTCACCAGTTTTGTAGTGGACCTCGTCTACGGCGTTCTTGATCCGCGCGCGCGGATCGCGTATGGCTAGAGCGATCGCGGCCGCGCAGCTCGCGCCGCCGCCGGCGACTGCTCCGCCGCGGCGGCCCGGCGTCCGGCTGCGCGCTTATCCGCAACTCGTCATCGGCGCCGGCGCCCTGCTCCTCCTGATCGTCGGGGCAGCGATCGGCCCCGTGCTCGTGGCCTACGGCCCGACCGCGGCAGACTTTTCGGCGACGCTCCGGGGCCCGTCGGCCGCGCACGTGTTCGGCACTGACCAGCTTGGCCGCGATTCGCTCAGCCGCGCGTTGTCGGGGGCGCGGATCTCGCTGCTGGTCGCCGCGGGCACGGTTGTGCTGAGTTTGGTTGGGGGCGTCCCCCTCGGCCTGCTGAGCGGCCTGCGGCGCGGCTGGGTCGCCAGTTTGATCATGCGGGTGATGGATGGCGTGCTGGCTTTTCCCGGGTTGATCCTGGCGATGGCCATCGCCTTCGTCCTTGGTCCCAGCGTGGTGACGGTGATCGTGGCGCTGTCGATCGTCCGCCTGCCGCCGTTTGCCCGGGTCGTCCGGGCGCAGACGCTCGCACTGGGGCAGGGAGATTACGTTGAGAGTGCGCGCGCGCTCGGTGCAAGCCCCGCGCGGATCGCCGTCACCCATGTGCTGCCCAACGTGCTGAGCACGATTTTAGTCCAGGCTTCGCTCGCCGCCGGGGCAGCGATCTTCACCGAGGCAAGTCTGAGCTTCCTCGGCGCCGGTGTGCCGCCGCCAACCCCCACCTGGGGCAGCATGCTCCACGATGCCTACCCGTACCTGGAAGTGAATCCATGGCAGACGCTGGTGCCCGGCCTGAGCATTTTCCTGGCGGTGCTGAGCTGCAACTTCATCGGCGACGGTTTGCGCGACCTGCTCGATCCGCGCGAGCGCACGCGTCGCGGTTCGGGCACCGGAACCTGGCGATGACGCGTGTTTGACAGACGTGCCCGGGCGGCCCAACACTAACCTGGCTGCCGTGGTGCTGACGCGCGACGTTGCTGAGTGGCTCGCTGACCTGTGCATGGACGCTGTCCCCGCGCCGACGGTGGAGCGTGCGAGTGCCAGCATTCTGGATACGCTCGGGGTCACCCTGGCCGGCCTGGACGAGCCGGCGGCCCAGATCGCGGCGAGTCTCGCGGCATCCGACGGGGCCGCCCAGGTGGCCTCGCGGCTCGGGACGTCATTTGCGACGTCAATGGAATCGGCGGCCTTTGTCAACGGTGTCGCGGGCCACGCGCTGGACTATGACGACGTCAGCTACGCGGTCATCGGCCACCCGAGCGTTGCCGTGCTCCCAGCGGCACTCGCGGTTGGCCAGGCGACCGGTGCCTCGGGCTCGAGCGTGCTTGCAGCCTACATCGCCGGGGTCGAAGTGATGGCGAAACTGGCCCGGGCGATGGGCGAGCAGCACTACCTCGCCGGCTGGCACACCACGGCGACGGTCGGTTGCATCGCGAGCGCCGCGACAGCCGCCAGGCTCCTGGGCCTCGACGTCTCGCGCATCCAGGTCGCACTGGCCATCGCGGCCTCGTCAGCCGCGGGCCTGCGGGGCAACTTCGGCACGATGACCAAGCCGTACCACGCGGGGCACGCTGGACGTAGTGGCGTCAACGCGGCCAGGCTGGCCGCCGCTGGCTTCACGGCGGACCCGCGGGTCTTCGAAGGGCCGACCGGGTTCTTTGCCGCGTACGGCGCGGATCCCGCGCGGACCGGCCTGGTGGGCTCAGGGCTGGGCAAACCGTTCGAGCTGGAGTCGCCTGGTCTGGGCATCAAGCGCTACCCGTGCTGTTACGGCACCCATCGAGCGCTCGACGGGATGCTCAGTCTGATCGAGCAACACGGACTCGGAGAACCCGATGTCGCGCACGCCACCGTGAGCGCGCCGCCTGGTGAATTGGCTCCGCTCATCCACCCGCGTCCAACCTCCGGGCTGGAGGGCAAGTTCAGCATGCCGTACGTGCTGGCCGCGGCGCTCATCGACGGGACCGTGGGCCTGGCGACTTTCAGCGACGAGATGGTCTCTCGTGAGGTGATTCAGACGCTGCTGCCGCGCATTGACGTCCACGCCTTTGAGCCAGGCGAGCCCGAGGCTGCGGCTGGGCTCGCCGGCGGCGATGGACGCGTACGCGTCGCGGTGCAGACCCGCGCCGGAAATCACGTCGAGGCGGAGGTCCGCTACGCACGCGGCGCACCGGAGAACCCGGTCGCGATACATGAAGTCATCGACAAGTTCCGCGATTGCGCGATGGGCCGGCTCGGGCGCGAGCAGGTAAACCGCACAGTTGAGTGCGTTCTCGGGCTGCAAACCGCTGACAGCCTCAGCCCACTCATCGATGCCCTCACTCCAAATATTCGGGGCACCTGAGGCGACCGACACGGTGCGCAGGATCACGCTCGACCTGGACGGCACGCCGGCCATCGCGCGGCTCGACGAGCGTGCCCCGATTACCACGCAGCGGCTATGGGAGTGCCTGCCATTCGAAGATCACTTCACGCACACGATCTGGTCAGGCTTGCTGATCCACAGCCATCAGCACCCGCGGCTCGACCTCGACGTGAGTCGCTATCCACTGGTTGAAAATCCGGTGAGCTACATCGCGGCCGGTGACGTGGTTGTCTGGCCCCAGGATGGGACGCTGGCGATTGCGTACGGGCCGACCCAATTCCGCTGGCTCACCGGCCCATGGGTGGTGACCAAAGTCGGCGAAATCGAGGGTGACCTGGAGCCATTCGCCCGTGCCGCCTACCGGATGATGTTCGAGGGTGCGCGGCGGCTGGCCATCACCCGGGGCGGGGAAGCCCAGGCGGCGCGGGTCGTGGCCCCCACAGGCAAACTCGTGGAGATCGAGTATGACGGGATGACGTGGATCGCCGAACTGCTCGAGAGCGAGGCACCGGAATACGCGCGGGCGGTCTGGGATGCGCTGCCACTGCAGGGCATAACGACCATTACCCACTCGTCGGGCGAGGTCCTGCACTTCTGGTGCACGGTGCCCGAGCCCGCGGCGCGGCCCGCGTCGCAACCCAGGCTTATGACCGTCGAGCATCGGGGACAGCCGGTCGGAGTAACGTCGGTGGCGTACGATCCCCTCGCCATGCGTGGTCAGCACCCGGGTGATCTCATCTGGGGCTCCACATGGAACGGGATTCGCATCGTGTATGGCCAGGGTCATTTCGGGGCCCCGGCCGGTAAGTTCGGGCGTATCGTCCGAGGCGATCTCGAGGCGTTCGCCGAGAAAGCGCGGCGTGTTCCCTGGCAAGGCGCCGGGCTCATGCACATGCGCCGGCACGAGCAAGGGGAGGTTTAGAAAACGTATGCCGACACCGCTGGATCGCCGCTATTTCCTGCGCTTCATCCTGAGCGCCGCCGGCGGCTTCGCGGTCGCCTCCTGCGGGCCCGCGACGCCCGCCACTCCACCCGCCGCGCCAACCGAAGCTCCAGCCGCCGCGAAGCCGGCGGCCCCGACACCCGCCGCGGCACCGGTGACTGCCGCACCGGCCACGACCGTACCCGCCAATGTTGCGACAGCTGTCCCGGCAGCGACCACGGCCGCGGGCGCGCCGAAATCCGGCGGCATGCTCGTTATCGCCGATCGCGCCGATAACAAAACCGTCGACCCCGCCTACATCAGCGACACGCCCTCGCGCCTGATCGGCCGTGCAATCTATGACACGCTGGTCGACGTCGACGAGCAGGGAAACATCATTCCGGTGCTCGCCGAGAGTTGGGAAACCCCGGATCCGAAGACGTACGTCCTGCACGTCAAACAGGGCCTCAAGTTCTCGGATGGCACCGAGTTCGACGCTGCCGCGGTCAAGTTCAACATCGATCGACACCTCGATCCGAAGACGGCTTCCAAGCAACGCGGCGTCCTGCTGTCCGTCGACTCCATCGACGTACCGGACACGTACACGGTCCGCTTTCATCTGAAGGCGCCGTATGCCGCGTTCCTGTCGGTGTTCTTCGATCGCGTCGGCTTCATCGCCTCGCCAACGGCGGTTCAGAAGTGGGGCGACAAGGACTACGGCTTGCACCCCGTTGGCGTCGGACCGTTTCGCCTCGTCGACTACAAGCCAGATCAGCAGTACGTCGTCGAGCGCAACCCGGACTACTGGGACAAGGGCAAGCCCTACCTGGACGGGATCACCTGGAAGGCAATCCCCGTCGATGCGACCCGACTGGTTGAGCTGCGGTCAGGCGGCGCACAGATGGCTGAGGATCTGCCGCTCCAGGACGTCGAGCGCATGCGCAGCATGCCCGAGTTCATGCTCAGTGAGAAGTCCGGTGCGCGCTTCTACCGCTCGCGCTGGAACATGGACGATCAGTTCGCCTCCAGTCTCGAGTTTCGTCAGGCACTCAACTGGCTGATCGACCGCGAAGCTATCCACAAGGCCGTCTTCTTCGACACCGGGACGATCGGCTACGACCCGTTCCTGCCAGGCACGCCGTTCTTCGACGCCACGTACAAGCCATACACCCGTGACCTCGACAAGGCCAAGGCGTTGCTCGACAAGTCGAGCGCCCCGTCGCCACGCGCGTTCACCATGCACCCGGACGCAAGCTCCGTCGGCCAGAAGTTAACCCAGATTTTCCAGGCAAACCTGGCGGAGGTCGACATCAACGTGGACATCCAGAATGAGGACGACGCCGCGTGGCAAGCGCGCCTCGACAAGGGCGACTGGGTGCTCGAGCTGAGGAGCACGAGCTGGTTCGGCTGGCGCCCCGACCCGGCCCAGTACGCGGGCACGCTCTGGCACAGCGCCAGCACCTACTATTCGACCGGCAAGCTCAAAGACCCCGACACCGACAAGCTCATCGAGCAGGGTGAAGCCGAGTACGATCCGGCCAAGCGCTACCAGGTTTATCGCCAGCTGGCGGACAAACTGAACGAGCTCGCGTCGACCACCTTTTTCCAGCTGGGCGCCGATTTCAAAGGCATCTCGCCGAAGGTCCATGGCTTCGTGCACATGCCGGACATCATCACGCGGTACAAGACCATTTCGCTCGAGTAGAAAGGCAACCCGTTGGCCACCCGGATCAGCATCACGATTGCCGACCTGCGTACCGAAGCGACCCTCTTCGACGACCGGGCACCCCGAACGATCGCGGCGCTGTGAGCCGTCCTGCCAATCCGTGACAAGACCATCCAGGTGCGCTGGTCAGGCAACGGCTGGCGGACCGAGCAGGACTTTCCCCTGTTGCCCAGGGGAAGTGAAGTCGAAAACAAGGCGGAGAGACTCTCGGCAGGGGACGTCATCTACTTCCCGCCGGTCAAGATCGGCGTCGCCTACGGACCGGCGCAGTGGCTCAACCCGCTCATGGAGCCGGTGGACGTCAGCCTGATCGGCAAGATCGACCGGAAGCTCGAGGAGTTCTGCGCACTGAGCGGCCTGATTCTCTACCGCGGTCCAATGCCGATCGTGATCGAGCGCATCGCCTGACTCTGGCCATCAGGCGAACGCGGGCATGACTTCGCGTGCAAACCGCTCCATGTCGGTGATGAGTTCCTCAGTGGTTTCGCCGAGCATGACGACGCCCATGTGCGCGACACCGGTCCGCTGCTCAAAGGACCGTATCTGCTGGATAACCTCGTCGGGGCTGCCGAGCAGGTTGCCGGCTGCGAAGCGGCGCAACACGTCGTCCTCGCCGACACCCCTGGCGATAGACATGGTGCGGCGCCAGTGCTGACTGCGCTTCAGCCGCGCGATTGCTGAGTCGCGATCCCTGCCGAAACTCAGCCAGATCTGAAAGTGCAGTGGAATGGAGGCCGGATCGCGGCCCGCCTTGCGGGCCGCGGCTTCAACGGTCGCGCGTGCCTCGACAGTCCGCTCCACCGGTAGCCCGGCGACGATCCAGCCGTCGCCCGTGCTGCCCACGCGTTCGAGGGCAACGTCCGCGTGTGCGTTCAACAAGATGGGAAACGGCAGCTGATAGGGTTTCGGTGCCAGCTCGACGTCGTCGAACTTCACATACTTGCCTACATAGCTCGCTCGGCGCTCCGTGAACAGCTTGCGGAGCGCCTCGATCCCCTCCTCCATCATCCGCCCGCGGTTCACTCCTTTGAGCTCGGGGTGGACCGCTTCGAATTCTTCGCGATAGCCGCCAATTCCGACGCCCAGCATCACCCGCCCTCGGGTGAGCTGATCGAGCGTGGCCAGTTGTTTGGCCAACAGGATAACCTCGCGTTCCGGTAAGACGATGACCCCGATGAGAAACCGCAAGCGCTCGGTCACGAAGGCCAGCGAGGCATAGGTGATCAACGGCTCATAGAAGTTCGGTGCCTGATCCTGCGTGGCCCGAATGGCGAACGGTGTGGTCAGGTGGTCGTTGCCCCAGAGGGCGAAGTAGCCGAGCTGCTCCGCGTGTCGCGCGATGTCCGGAAACTCATCTGGACGGATGTACGGCACCGGATAAGCGGTGCCTTCCCGACAGGTCGGGAAGCCGACACCAAACTTCACCAGCCCATGGTAGTCCTAACGGGTATGCCGCAGATGTGGGTCGAGCGCCTCGCGCAACCCGTCGCCGAGCAAATTGAAGCCAAGGACCGCCATGAAGATCATGGTGCCTGGCGCCATGACCAGCCAGGGCGCGGTCTCGAGATATTGAAAGCCGACCTGGATCATCGAGCCCCAGGTTGGTGTCGGCGGCTGGATCCCGAGGCCCAGAAAGCTCAGGCCTGCCTCGGCCATGATCGCGAACCCCACTCCGAGAGACGCCTGGACCAGCACCGGGCTGATCACGTTCGGCATGATGTGGCGGAAGATGATCCGCCTGTCACGCGCTCCGACCGCACGCTCTGCCAGCACGTAATCGTATTCACGCACCGCCAGCACCTGGCCGCGTACCAGCCGCGCGTAGTGCGGGAACGAGGTGACGGCGATCGCGAGCATGACATTGAAGATGTTTGAGCCGAGCACCGCGACGATGGTGAGCGCCAGAATGAGCGCCGGGAAGGCCATCAGGCCATCCAGGATCCGCATGACGACATTGTCGACGAGTCCGCGACGGTACCCAACGTAAGTCCCGAGAATTACCCCCGGGATGGAGGCGATGAGGACCGCGGCGATGCCGACCTGAAGTGAGATCGTCGCGCCATATAACAGGCGCGAGAGGACGTCTCGACCGAGTTCATCCGTACCCAGCCAGTGTCTCGCAGACGGTGCCGCGAGGACCCCGGCGAGATCCTGGGCGATGGGCCGATACGGCGCCACGAAACGGCCGAAGATACCAATCCACACCAGCAGTGTGACGAGCACCACACCGACCAACACCAATCGACGGGCGACAAACCGGTGCAACGCGCCCGAGAGGAACCTGCGCGGGCGCACGGCCGGCACCGGCTGACGTATCGCACGCTGCGGGATCGCACTATCCACGACTCATCCTGATGCGTGGGTCGAGGACGCCATACAGCACGTCGACGGCGATGTTGGCCAGGACGACTGTCGTTCCCGCGATGAGCACGAGCGCTTGCAACACCAGGTACTCGCGCGAGGAGACTGAGTCGACCATCAGGCGACCCATGCCCGGGATGGCGAAAATCGTCTCGGTGATTACGGCGCCGCCAAAGATGTGGCCAACCTGGATGCCCATGACGGTTAACACCGGGAACATGGCGTTCTTCAGCGCGTGGCGGCCGAGCACCAGCTGTTCCGCCAGCCCCTTCGAGCGGGCCGTTGTGACATACGGTTGCTGGAGCACCTCGATGAGGCTCGAGCGCGTCTGGCGGGTGAGGGTCGCCGCCAACCCCAGACACAGCACGACCGACGGCAGAAACGTGCTCCGCAGGCTGGCTAGCGGATCGACGTAAATGGGCACGTAGCCCGATGCCGGGAACCAGCGCAAGTGCAGGGCGAAGATGAACATGAGCAAGCTGGCCGTCAGGAAAAACGGGATCGCGGCGCCAAAGAGTGCCGCAAGCGTGCCAAACCAGTCCTTCCACGTGTTAGGTGCGACGGCAGACATGACGCCAACGCCGAGGCCGATGATCGTGGCCAGGATCCAGGTCTCGATCGCGATCTGCGCGGTCGGCAGCATGCGCGGAATGATGATGTCCAGTACCTGCTGGTGGCTCTGGAACGATCTGCCGAAATCACCCGTCAATGCCTTGCCGAGCCAGATGGCGAACTGGACGTACAGCGGCTGATCGAGACCGTAATCGTGGCGGATGGCGGCGATCTGCTCGGCGCTGAACGCCGACTGCGACTCGCCGATGATGAATGTGATCGGGTCGCCAGGCAGGAGATGGCCCAGTACGAAAACAGTGAGCGCGACGACGAAGATGACGGGGATCGCGGCGAGGAGTCGCCCCACAATGTATCTCGCCACGCCGCCAGTCTAGCTGGCCAATCAAGGGGCGTATACTCGCTCGGAGCGCGGCCGACTGGAACACTCCGCGCCACCGAGATCTATGAGGGCAACACATGGCGAAGCGGATCCGCGTGCGCGTCGGCGGTATCACTGCCGAGGGCCGGCTGTTCGAGGACAAGGCGCCCAGCACCGTCGCGGCGCTCTGGTCGAGGCTGCCCATCCAGGACCGCACGATCCAGGTGCGCTGGTCGGGCGACGCATGGCGGACTGAAAACAACTACGAGCTGTTGCCCCCGGAGTCGCCAGTTGAGAATGTGGCTGGTCGGCTGCAAGCGGGCGACATCATTTACTACCCGGGTTATCCGTCGAAGTTGATCAAGATCGGGATCGCGTACGGCAAGGCGCAATGGCTGGCGCCGTTCATGGTGCCCATCGACGTGGCGCTGATTGGTAAGCTCGACACCGGCCTGGACGCCTTCGTCGAGCGCTGCCAGCGACTTATTTTCGAAGGCCCGATGGACGTCGAGCTGACCCGCATCGAGTAGACCTCAGTCGAGCTCGATGCGCATCTCCTTCTGACCCTCCATCGAGAGCGTCGCGGCCTGGGCGGTGAACGCCGACCAGTCGCCGACGAAGCGGAACAACGGAGCGAGCGTCGACCGCCCGCCACCCATCGCGGTCGGTTCTTGCACCGACATGCGGATACCCCGCCACGGCTGCGTATTCAGGTAGTAACCGCCGCCGTACAGCGTAGTCGCGGTCACCTCGGCATCCGGGACGTCCAGGGGCGTCTCGCCCTGGGGCCCGCCGACGGCGTTCCAGAACCGGGTGAGTGGGCCGCTGCCGTAGGTGTTGGTGGCGGTCCCGGTGAGGGGGAGCGCGGCCGCGAGGGCGGCCGCGCCCTGGGGCGAGACATCCTCGAGTAAAACCGCCTCGGCGCGTGCGCCGGCGAGCGTCACCACAATCCGCCGCCCCCGCTCGGGCGGCTCGGCCAGCGGCGACTGCTGATCCTTCGATTCTTCGAACGTGATCGGCCCGGCACCATCGAACTGCAAGCGGTCTCCGAGCCGGTTGAACTCGGCGAGGTCACCACCGATCTCGGCGATCGGTACGGCTGGGATCGGTCCGAATGCGTTCTGCAGCCGGCCACGACCAAAACACACCGCCAGCTGCCCACTCATCAGGTCGAGCATGACCAGGCCCGGGTGCTGATAGCCGTATTGCCGGTCGCCAGTCGCGGCAACCTCGAGCCGCGAGGTAACGCGCATCACCTGAGCGCTGTACTGGTCCTGATGCGCCTTGCCACTGATTGGCAGCGCCTTGCGGAATGCGGCGACGGTCGCCGGCGCACGGTCCTCGAGCAGCCGTGCGCGCAGGTGGAGGCCGGCGAACGCGATATCGATATACGGCATGAATGCGCGTGCTCCTGATTCAGCTATTGGTCGAGCCACATGTCCTTGAAGCGGTTGATCACATCGGGCATGTGCACAAAGCCTTTGAGCTTGGGGCTAAGGCCCTTGAAGTCCGAGCTGTCTTCGAAGAACGCAGTCGACGCGACGTCGTTGATACGGGTCGCGAGCTGACGGTACAGGGTGCGGCGCCTGGCCGGGTCCGCTTCGGCCTCACCCTGCTCGATGAGCGTATCGGTGTCAGGGTCCTGAAGCTTGCCCGTGTGATAGTAGGTGCTCTTGCTGTGCCACAACGAGCCGAGATACTGGGCTGGATCGGGGCGGTAGGCGAATCGGCCCGTGCTGTTGACGGTAAACACCCAGTCGCCACGCGTTTCGCGCGCGGTCGTGGCGGCGGTGTCCTCATACTGCAGGTCGATATCGATGCCGATCTCGCTCAGATTGGCCTGCATCACCTGCGCCAACTTCTGGCCAACTGCGCCCGAATCGGGGTAGACCGTAAACTTGTGCGCGGCTGGAATCTGTGCCTGCGCAATCAGCGCCTTGGCCTTCGCGACATCACGCGTGAACGGCTTGTAGCCTGGATCATAGAAGGGCTGGCCCGGGAGAAAAGGATCGTAACCGATGACTCCGGTGCCGAAGAAGACAGCCTTATAGATCGCCTCGCGATCGAGTATCCAGTTGAATGCCTGGCGAAGCTCGAGGCTCTTGCCGTACTCGTCGTCCATATTCCAGCGAGTGAAGTAGAACCGCGCACCGGGTCGCTCGCTGAGCACGATCTCGGACATGCTGCGCATCTGCTCGACATTCTGCAGTGGCAGATCCTCAGCGATGTGCGCGCCGTCCGACCGCAGTTCGACCAGCCGCGTGGCATCAAGCGGAATGATCTTCCAGGTGATCCCGTCCAGGTAGGGCTTGCCTTTGTCCCAGTAGTCCGGGTTGCGCTCGACAGTATACGAAAGGTCGTCCTGGTGATCGACCAGACGGAACGGGCCGATGCCCGCGGGATGGAGCCCGTAGTCGTCGTTGCCCCATTTCTGGACCTCCGTTGGCGCGGCCATAAAACCCGTCCGGTCGACAAACGGCGACAGGAACCCGGCGCTGGGCGACTTGAGCCGGAACCGCACTGTTGATGTGTCGACGATCTCCACCTTGTCGACGGTCAGCACTTCGCCGATTTGTTTGGACTTCGTCTTCGGATCCAGATGGCGGTCGATGTTGAACTTCACCGCCTCGGCGTCGAAGGGCGTGCCGTCCAGGTACTTGATGCCCTGACGTAGATACAGGACCCACGTCCTGGGATCCGGAGTCTCCCACCGCTCAGCCAGGACCGGCACGTAATTGCCGTTGAGGTCGATATCGACCAGCGTGTCATAGATGGCGCGGCCGATGTTGCGCATCGGCGTTGTGTTGATGAACGCGGGATCGAGCGTCTTCTGGTCGGAGAAGTCGGCGATGACCAGGGTTCCGCCTCTTTTGATGGCGGCGGTCGCGCCTTGCGCGGCGGGCGTCGCGGCTGCGGGCGGTGCGGCCGGAACAGTCGGCGCGGTTGGCGCCGTCGCGGGCCCGCAGCTCGCTGCAGCAAAGCCGCTGGCGGCTTGCAGCGTCAACATCAGGAGCGTGCGTCGCGTGACCTTCACGTGCATTGCCCCCTCGTTCGGTGATCGATCACTGGTCGAGCCACAGATCCTGAAAGCGCGACTGCTGATCGGGCATGTGGACCCAGCCTCTCACCTTCGGACTCAGTCCGATGAAGCTTTCACCATGGTGCGAGAACACGGCGCTGGCGATCTCATTCTGCCGCACCGCGAACTGACCGTAGATGCCCTTCCGCTTTGCCAGGTCGGTCTCGAGCTCCGACGCCTCGATCAGCCGGTCAATCTCGGGGTCTTTGGCGATCTCTTTCCACAGGGTCGTCGAACTGTGGAACCAGCGGCGGATGTACTGGGCGGGATCGGGCCGCCAGCTCAGGAAGCCCTGGTACACCCCGAGGTGATAGTCGCCGCGATCGGTGCGGGCCTGATACCCGGCGCCATCCTCTTGCTGGATGTCGACCGTGACGTCCACCTCGGCCAGGTTCGAACCAATGACTTCGATAATCTTGACCGCGACCGGATCGGGCCGGGTGTAGATGGTGAAGCGAGCGGGTTGGGGCACCTGAGCCTGCCCGAGGAGCGATTTCGCTTTCGCCAGGTCACGGGTGAACGGATGATACGTTTCGTCATAGAAAGGCGTCCCGATGTGGAACGGGCTGAAACCAATCCGGCCGGTATTGAAGAACACCGCGCTGTGTATGGCCTCGCGATCCAGCGCCCAGTTGAACGCCTGGCGGAATGGCAGACTGCTTCCGTACGGCGAGCCAACGGTGTTCCAACGCCAGTAGTCGTAGCGCGAGCCCAGCAGACGGCTCAGGACGACCTCGGACATCTCCTGCACGCGCTGGACATCCTGGAATGGCAGGTCGTGCGCGATGTGGACTCCGCCCGAGCGAAGCTCGACCTCGCGCGTCGCATCGGCGACAATCGGCCGGAAGCGCACCCCGTCGAGGGCGGGTTTACCCGGTCTCCAGTAGTTGGGGTTGCGTTGGAGCAGCGTGTGGTCGCCGTTGGCATACTCGACGAAGCTGAACGGACCGGTGCCGACGGGGTGCTGTCCATAGTCGACTCCGGATTTCTGCACGGCCGCCGGCGAAACCACGAACCCGCTCCAGTCGAACAGGACGTACAGCAGCTCCGGATTCGGCTGCTTCATTCGCAAGCGGAGCGTGTTCGCGTCGACGACTTCGGCTGAACCGACCTGCGTCAGCTCGGCAGCGCGCATCGACTTGTTCTTCGGGTCCAGGTGGCGATCGAAGTGGAACTTGACGGCGGCCGCGTCGAAGTCCGTGCCGTCGTGGAACTTCACCCCCTGGCGGAGGTGAAAGACCCACGTCATCGGATCGGGGGTTTCCCAGCTTTCGGCAAGGGCTGGTATGACGTTATTGGCTTGATCGAGCTCGACCAGCGGATCGTAGATCGCTCGCGAGATCCGACGGCCGGTGGAGTTGGTGATCTGAGCCGGATCGAAGGTGCCCGGATCGTCGAAGTCGGCGGTGACGATCACGCCCCCGCGCCTGGGCCTGGTGACCGCGGCTGGAGCCGTGTTGCTAGCCGTCGAGGTGGCGACGGTGCTCGGCCCGCTCCCGCCTGGGGCTGTGTGGGCGGCGGGGGCGCACGCGGCGAGCAGCACGCCGCCCGCCATGCCGCCCGCCCGAACTGCACTTATCAAAAACGTGCGACGGCTTAGCACGCGTCTTCCCCCGCTCCCACCGATCGTGCCAGTATATGTACCGCATGCATCGCGCTACGAGTACACCCGGGTTCGGCGTGGCCTTGCCCACCTCGGGCCCGTTCGCCACGGCGCCCAACATCTTCAGCATCGCCGAGCGCGCGGACGCGTGCGGGTTCAACGACGTCTGGGTCAACGACCACTACTCCTATCCGCGGGCTCGCCTGATGCGCTCGTCGGCAGGCTCGGTAGAGGCAGTCGCAGACCAGGACCCGAATTTCTTCGAGAGTCTCACGACGCTGGCGGCCGTCGGCGGCAGAGTGCGCCGTATCGGGCTTGCCGTGCACGGCCTGATTTTGCCTATCCGCGACCCACGCCTGTTCGCCAAACAGATCGCGACCATCGCCGAGTTGAGCGGCCACCGACTGACCGTTGCGCCAGCCATCGGCGGCTCGCGAGAGGACTTCGATGCGGCCGGTGTTGTGTTCGAGCAGCGCGGGCGCCTTCTGGACGAGCATCTCGCGGTCCTCGACGCGATCGCCCACTCGGATCACCCGGTCAGCTTCGCGGGCGATCACGTCCACTTTGAGGCGGCGACGTTTTATCCGCGCCCGGCTGACGTGCGGCTGTGGATCACCGGTGATAGCGAGCCGGCGCTCCGCCGCGCCGTGCGTTGGGGCAGTGGTTGGTTCAGCTCGTCGTGGCCAACCCTGGACACCTACCGCCAACTCGGGCGGCGACTGGACGAGCGGGCGACGGCCGCCAGTCGCGAGCCGACGTCGATTGTGCGCGGTACCGATCCATTCTGCTGCATCTCGTCAACGCGCGAGGCGGCGCTGGAAATCGCTGGCGCGACGCTGCTCGAGCGGTACGGCTCTCTGGAGCGCGCGCTCGTACTCTCAGCAGTCGGCTCCGCGGCCGACGTGCGCGACCAGCTCCGCACGCTGCAGGACGCCGGCGCCAACTACTTCGAGCTGCGGTTCATCTGCCACGACGTCCCGTCGTACCTGGAGATGATCGAGCGAGTCGCCAACGACGTGCTGCCCGGGCTGCGCGACTAGGATCTCGCTCAGCAAACCGTTCGCCTGGACATTCACCCGTCAGGGCTGAGAGTCGGCACACTGCGACAATCGGTGCGTTATGCCTGGCACTGGTGGCGAAGGGACGCCCCTTTGGCGAACGAACGGCTAGCATTTGCGACGTGCCCGAGTTCGACAAGCGGGTAGGTACCTTGGTTTCGATCGACCCCGCGGCCCTCGGACGGGCGCAGATTGCGGCGCCCGACGAGGCAATCCTGTCCGGCGTCGTCGCAGTCTTCAGGGCGCTTGGCGATCCAACTCGCACGCGGATTCTGTATGCGCTGGCAAACGGCCCCTTGTGCGTGCGGGACCTGGCCATCCTTGTGGGAGTAAGCGAGTCAGCTATCTCGCACCAGATGCGCTTTCTTCGCGAACAACATCTCGTTCGGCCGCAGCGCCGCGGAAATGTCATCGCCTACGCCCTGGACGATCATCACCTGGCCGCGCTTTTCCGCGAAGCGGAGTACCACGTCGACCACGCGCGCCAGGCCCTCGCCGACCACCCGTACCCGTAGCCCAGCGCGTGGCATACTCTCTATCTGAGCTAACGCTCAAGTAGGCGGCCACGCGGATGGAGTCGAGCGGCCATGAGCACGTCAGTCAAACCAGCCATCGAGAGCGGAGCAGCCGTAGTCCGCCACGACGATGCGCGCGAGCGCGAGCACCGCGCCGCAGCCAACCGCGCGGTCGCTGTCTCGGCGATTGGGTTAGCGCTGACTGGTGCCATCGAACTCGGCATTGCGCTGTTCACCGGCTCAGTTGCCCTGTTGGGCGACGCGCTGCACAACCTCTCAGATGTTTCGACCTCACTGGTCGTGTTCCTGGGCTTCTGGATCTCCGGGCGCAAGCCCTCGCCGACGCACCCGTACGGCTACGAGCGCGCCGAAGACATCGCCGGGCTCGGCATTGCGCTGGTCATATTCGCCAGCGCGGCATTTGCCGCGTACGAAAGCTATCTGAAGCTCATCTCGGACCGCGGCACCAGTAACCTGTACGTGGGGATGGCGGCCGCCGTGATCGGCATGGCCGGCAATCTGGCAGTTTCCCGGTACAAGAGGCACGTCGCGCGGCAGATCCGATCGGTAACCATGGAAGCCGAAGCCAACCATTCCTGGCTGGACATGATCTCTTCCCTCGGGGCCCTCATCGGCCTGGTGGGGGTGGCGCTTGGCTATCGGTGGGCGGATCCTGTCGCCGGATTCGCCGTCACGCTGTTCATTCTGCACGTGGGCTGGGAGGTGACCACTGAGATCCTCCACCACCTGATGGATGGAGTTGATCCGGAACACCTGGAGGCTGCCAGACAGGCCGCTTCGAACGTGCCCGATGTGCAGAATGTTTCGGTCCGCGGTCGATGGATGGGTCGTTCGCTCACACTGGAATTGGAAGGTCACTTGCCTGGAGAGACTCCGCTGGCGCGAGCCGAAGAGATAGGACAGACGGTCGAGGCCGTAGTACGCAACGCAGGTGAGGAAGCGAGGCACATCACCTGGATTCCGCGTCAACACGCTGGCGGCGGCGGCGAAGGGTCATTCGGCGGTGAGTGAGGGACCATTGCACCGAACGAAGATCTTCGCGAGGGTTTACCTGAGGACAGCGTGAGCGCAGCCTGAAGACAGCCGTTGGCGGCCAGGGCCCCAGTGCAGAGACAATGCCGATAGCTATGACGACAGTCCTGGTCGTCGACGACGAAGCGAACCTGGTCGATCTGTTGAGGGGCTACCTCGAGCGAGAGGGTTTCGTCATTGCCACTGCCTCGGATGGGCCAACGGCCGTGGACACGGCACGCGCGATTCAGCCGGATCTGGTTGTGCTCGACCTGATGCTGCCAGGGTTCGACGGGCTGGAAGTCTGCCGACGCCTGCGGCAGTTCACCGATGCCTACGTCTTAATGCTCACCGCGCGTGCCGAAGAGATCGATCGGATCGTCGGCCTCGAGGTGGGGGCGGACGACTATCTCGCCAAGCCGTTTAGCCCGCGCGAGCTCGTCGCGCGCGTCAAGGCCATGCTCCGGCGCCCTCGCGGCGTTGGCACGGGTGTCGCGGCCTCCGATTCACCCCCGGTGCTGCGCTCAGGGGACCTGACTATCGACGAGGCCCGGCACGAGGTCCTCAGACAGGGCGTCGCAGTGTCGCTGACGCCGCGTGAGTTCACGCTACTGGCGACCCTGGCCGGCCAACCTGGCCGGGTTTTTACTCGCGCGCAGTTGTTAGAACGGGTCTGGGGCACCGAGTACTACGACGAGCACGTCGTCGACGTCCACATCGCCAACCTCCGCCACAAGCTGGGC
>DATGER010000124.1:0-49641 GCA_035309865.1 Chloroflexota bacterium | reverse complement strand
TCCGCTCGAGGTCTGCCCCACGAGCAATCTGCGTCTGGGCGTCTATGCCAGCCTGGACGATCACCCGCTGGCCGCGCTCCACGCCGCGGGCGTGCCAATCACCATCAACACCGATACGCCGGCGATCTTCGGCACGACGATCAGCGCCGAGCTGAACTTTTTGCCCACCCACTTCGGCCTGGACGTGGCCGGCATTGACGAGATCATCCTGAACGGCGCCCGCGCCAGCTTCCTGCCACCCGAGCGCAAAGCAGCGCTCGTCAGCGCGTTTCAGGCCGAACTCGCGCTGCTCAAGGAGGCGCACCTCCGGTCGTAGGGGTACGCCGACCGCAGCGCTTCGCTCGCTCCGGAGCAAGTTCTGGAGAAATCGAGGGTGTCCCCTCTCAGTGCGACCGGGCCCCCGTCGGGTGGGGCCAGGGTCCTCTCGGGTGCGGGCAGGTCCTCTCGGCTGCGACCAGGGTCCTCTCGGGTGCGGCCAGGTCCTCTCGGGTGCGGCCACGGTCCTCTCGGGTGCGGCCACGGTCCTCTCGGCGCGACTCGCAGCACTCCTTGAGAGACTCGCTAAAGGAGCGAGCGAAGCGAGGCGGCAGGCCCGGCTTTCGCGTTCGCAGGATGCCTGGACTAAAACGGGATGGGTTTCGCCAGGTAATCGGCGCGCAGCTCGTGGCCCAGGCCGGGGCGGTCGGAGACGTAGAAGAAGCCGGCTCGGACGTCGAACGGGGGGTCCATGACTTGCTGGTAGACCTCGAGCTCTGAGTAAGCGATCTCCAGGCGGAAGAAGTTGGGCGTTGTCAGCATCGTGTGTGCGCCGGCGATGAGGGTGATGGGGCCGGTTGCATCGTGGGGCGTGATCGGGACGAAGAACGCCTCGGCCATCGTGGCGATCTTTTTCATCTCCGAAATGCCGCCAGTCCGGATGATGTCGGGCATGATGTACTCGGCCAGCTTCTGCTCCAGCACCGGCCGGAACTGCCAGCGCGTGTAGAGCCGCTCGCCGACGCACACCGGCACGTTGGTCCGGTCGCGGAATTGGCGGAGCGCGTCCCAGTTCTCAGGCGGCACCGGCTCCTCGAACCAGCCGATCCGGTACGGCTCGAGGCGATTTGCCAGGCGCACTGCCGTCGGCAACTCGAAGCGGCCGTGCGCGTCGATATAGATCTCCACTCCGGGCCCGACTGCCTCGCGGATCCGCTCGACGATTGCCACCGCCTCGAGGTCGTCCTCGGGCGGGTAGCCGGCCGCGTAGCGTGAGAGGTAGGCATGGCCGCCTCGGAACGGGTCGAGCTTGAGCGCCGTGTGGCCGTCGGCCACGGTTTTCGCGGCCGCTCGAGCGAATTCGTCGGGCGTGGCGCAGCCCGTAAACCAGCCGTTGCTGTAGAGCATCAGGCCGAAGGAGTCGGCAACTCTACCACCCAGCAGGTCGTAGATTGGCAGCCCCAGGACCTTGCCGCGCAGGTCCCACAGCGCGATGTCGACACCGCTGATCAGCGCTGAGACGAAACCGAGCGAACCGAGCGAGTTGAAGCCGGCATACAGCTTGTGCCAGATGGCCTCGATTCGGCTGGGGTCCTCGCCGATGAGCAGCGGACCGAGCCGGCTGGCCGCGGCGGCCACGATAGCGCTGTTCGGTCCGCTCGAGACCTGGCCAATGCCATGGACGCCGGCATCGGTGTCGATGCGAATGAAAACCCAAGCGTATCGCGTGCCCGGAAGATGGTAGGCCGTCACATCGGTGATTCTCACGACACCCTCCCGCCGGCCGCTGCGCGGCTCCCTCCTGGGAGTGGAACTTCACTTCGTGGAAGGCTCGCAGTGAACGCGCCACGCACCTCCGGCACTGGTAGACGAAACGAAGCGGGCAGCATCAGAGAACGCTACTCCTCGGTGTATTGGCGAATGTGGCGCGCGCGTCGCTCGCCGAGCGGGTGCCGTTTGAGCGCCGCTTCGTCAAGCTCGATGCCGAGTCCTGGAGTGGTTGGCAGCGCGATGTAGCCGTTAGCGACTTCGAACGGCGTGCGCGCCAGCTCGCGGCCGCGCTCCTCGAAGCTTACGAAGTATTCGGTAATGAGAAAGTTCGGCATGCACGCCGACACCTGCAGCGTGCTGGCGAGGCCGACGGTGGTGCTGTTGTAGTTGTGCGGCGCCACTGTCACGTGCCATGGCTCAGCCATCGCGCCGATCTCCTTCAAGGCGAGGATGCCACCACAGTTGCAGACGTCCGGATTCAGAATGTCAGCGGCCCGCCGCGCAAACACCTCCGCGTACTGATTCTTGCTGTACAGCGCCTCGCCGGTGACGACCGGCAAGCTGATTCGCCGGCGGACTTCCGCCAGACCCTCGATGTCCTCGGCGTCGATCGGCTCCTCATACCAGAACGGCTCAAATGGCTCGAGTCGAGCAGCGACTCGGATCGCCTCATTGGGCGCCAGCCGCCGGTGGACCTCGACCAGGATCTCCACCCGCGGGCCGACCGCGGCGCGCACCGCTCGGACGCGCTCGACCGCGAGGTCCTCCTGAGCGCGCCCGATGTGGGTGCGCCACGGGTTGGTAAACGGATCGAATTTGAGGGCGTCGAACCCGCGCCCCACGACATCGGCGGCGGCGCGCGCATACTCGTCCGGCGTCGTGGACCGCTCGCCCCACCCGTTGGCGTACACCCGGATCCGGTCGCGGCACGGGCCACCGAGCAGGTTATAGACCGGTTGCCCGCACGCCTTGCCGACGATGTCCCAGAGGGCTTGTTCCAGGGCGCTCTGGGCACACCAGAAATCCATCGCCGGGCGGCGCATGGCGTAGTCCAGATACATCACCGACGTGAAGTGTTTGATCGCGAACGGACTCCGTCCGACCAGGTAGCGACCCATCTCCTCCAGGTGGGCCAGCATGGCCCGGTCGCGGTCGGCCTGCGTATACGCTTCGCCCCAACCAACAATGCCAGTGTCGGTCTCCAGCTTGACGAAGAGCCAGCTCTTACTCCCGCCAGAATCGACCAGGAACGGCGTGACCCGCGTGACCTGCATCAGTCGTTCAACTCGAATGGCGGGTACTCGTCAGTGATCAGCAACAACACGTAGGCCCGCACCCGCAACGACCAGCGGAGCACGCCGACGACGAAGTCGAACAGTCCGCGTGGGTAGCGACCGGTGAACAGGATGGCAAACCAGGCGATCACGACACACACGAAGGCGGCGACGCCGAGGACGAACAGGACGAAGTAGTGGGGGATCGCGAGTAGCCACTTCACCAGCGGGAGCCACCGGTTGAGGTCCATAGCGTTCGGATACGCGATCTCGAGGTGCACCGCCTGCTCCTCGTCGGTCGAGGGGTACTCGTCGCGCAGGAGTAGGAAGTAGGCGCTGACGCGATAGCTGAACGCGGCGAGCGCGACGTTCCAGTCAAACCACCAGCGCGGGTACTTCTGACGGAACAGCAACATCAGCAGCGTGGGCACGAAGACGAAGCCCGCGGCCGCGGCGCTGTAGGTGCCGGCGCTCGCGGCCAGGAAGGCCAGGATGATGCCGATCGGAATGACGGTAAATATCCGAAAGAAGGTTGTCATTCGGTTTAGCGGTCGGTCGGGATACTCGATCGAGAGCTGAACCGGATACAGGGCTGATGAGGTGGCCATGGGGTGACCTCCAGTCAAGTCGACGTACAGGTTACGCGCCGCGGTGTGGTGCGCGCTCCGGCGCGAGCCGGTTGTTAACCCAGGCGTTGTCAGTCCCGGAGGCGACTGGAGCGGCGGGAGCGGCTGGTGGCGGTGCGAAGCTCTTCCGCTAGGCGGGCTTCGGTCACGTCCTCGCGGTGGACCATGACGGTCTCGGGCGGGACGAAGACGTAGCTGAAGGCGAGTTTCCGGTCGAGGCCGGTGGCAGCGTAGTGATGCAGTCGCTCCTGACGGAGCGGCCGCTGCTCAGATAGGCACCGGTGCAGATTGGCCAGGCTCTCGGGCCGGTCCGCGAAGAACTCCGAAGCCCGCCGGCCGAGCCACGCCCGCACGTCGGTTTCGGAGTTGCGTTCGGCCGCGTCGTTGAAGTCCTGAAGCACGAAGTCGCCGCCGTCAACGTGAAGCCACGAGTACGTCGGCAACGGAAACCCCTTGTACTGTTTGCGGAACCGCTCTTCGCTTGCCTTGAGCGCCTCCTCCGCTTGCATGCGCTCGGTGACGTCCATGGACGTCCCGGTCACGCGCAGCAAGGTGCCGTCCGCGGCGTATAGCGAACGCCCCTTGGCCTCGATCCAGCGCACCGTGCCGTCGGGCCAGATCGTGCGGAACGTGGTCTTGGAATCGCGGCGCTCGGCTTGCGCGGCGCGCTCCTCGATCTCGAAGGCCGCGACATCATCGGGATGCATGATCCGCTGGACCCCGGCGAACGTGCCGTCGAACCCACCCGGCGCGAGTCCGGAGAGCGCTTCGGCCGCGGTCGACCAGGTGTGCACGTCGTGGACGACGTCCACGTCCCAGGTACCCATGCCCGCTGCCTGCAGCGCCAGCCGATTGCGCTCTTCACTGGCCCCCAGAGCCGCCTCGGCCTGTTTGCGAGCAATGAACTCTTCTTCGGCGGTGAGGCGCGCGCCGCGCCCGCGGATCCGCTCCTGGAGCGCGTCCCGAACGCGCGATTTCTCGGCGATCTCGAGCCACGACTGGCTGGCGTCGGCGATCCACGCCTCTAACTCGGGCGGGGCAATCGGTCGGCTGAGGAAGTATCCCTGGGCGATGTCGCAGCCGAGCCCAGCCAGCACGTCCCACGTCGCACGGTCCTCGACGCCTTCGGCAACGACGCGCAGCTTCAAGGCGTCGGCCAGGTCGACGATGGCGCGGACGATGGCTCGCGCGCTCGCGTCGGCGGCCATGGCCTGAACGAAGGACTGGTCGATTTTCAACTCGTCTACCGAGAGGTTCTGCAACGAGGCCAACGAGGAGTAGCCGGTGCCGAAATCGTCGATGGACACGTGGACCCCGAGCGCGCGCAGCTGGCTTAGATTTTCAGCCGCGCGTTCCGGATCCGCCATCAGGCTGCTTTCGGTGATTTCGAGCACGAGCGCGGTCGGGGCGACGTCCCAGCGGGTCAGCATTTGCGCGACCGCCTCAGGCAGCTGCGGGTCGTGCAGCGTCCGCCTCGACAGATTGACGGCCACCGGTATGTCGAGCCCCACCGAGCGCCAGGCGCGCTGCTGGCGGAGTGCCGCGTCGAGAACCCAGTGGCTCAGTGGATAGATCAGCCCGGTCTGCTCGGCGAGGGCAATGAATTCGCCTGGCGGCAGAAACCCGCGTTGCGGGTGCTGCCAGCGGACCAGGGCTTCGACCCCGACGAGCGTCCCATCGCGCATGTCGAGCTTGGGCTGGTAATGCAGCAGCAACTCGTCGCGGTCGATGGCATCGCGCAACTCGCCGAGCAACGCGAGTCGATCGGGATCGCGACGGTCCAGGTCCGGTCGGAATATCGCCGGCCCGGTGCCGGAGCCCTTCGCCTGACGCATCGCCACGTCGGCGCACCGCAACAGCGTGTCGGCATCCTGGCCATGCTCTGGAGCGACCGCGATGCCAATGCTGGCATCCACCGCGATGCGTTGGCCCTCCAATTCGAAGGGTGTGAGCATCGCCCGCACCAGATCGCTGGCGACCTCCGCGGCGCCGGACGCGTCGGTCTCAGGCAGCAGCATGGCGAATTCGTCGCCGCCGAGCCTGGCCACGAGGTCCGTCGGCCGCAGGGCGGCCTGGAGTCGCTGACCGATCTGTCGCAACAGCGTGTCGCCAACCCGATGGCCCAGCGTGTCGTTGATTTCCTTGAAGCGATCCAGGTCCAGCAGTAGCAGCGTCAGCGGCGCGGGCGCGCCCTGGACGCGCCTGAGGGCTCGCAAGGCTTCGTCCAGGCGCGTACGCAGCAACGTCCGGTTCGGCAGATCGGTCAAGCCGTCGTGTTGGGCGTGGTGGACTGCCGCGGCCTCGTACTGCGCCCGCGCCTGGGTCAACTGCCGGGCTTCCAGTCGACGCTCGGCCCGACTGGCGGCGTCGCTGAGCTCGCGTTCGACCGCCGGCCCGAGCCGCGCGAGTTTGCCCTTCATGACGTAGTCCTGCGCCCCAGCGCGCATCATGTCGACGGCAGTGTGTTCCCCGATCTTGCCTGAAACGATGATGAAGGGCAGATCGAGCCCACGCGCTTTGACCAGTTGTAAGGCCGCCTCGGCCGAGAACCGCGGCAGACTGGAATCGCAAATGACGACGTCCCAGGTCGCCTCATCGAGGGCCACGGACAGTGCGGTCGCGGTCTCGACGCGGCGCATGACGAGCGCGTAGCCAGCCTGCTCGAGCTCTAGCTCGACCAGCGTGGCATCTGGCGCGGAGTCCTCAACGATCAGGACGCGGATCAATCCCAGCGGACCGGACCGTTGCCCTGTGTCGCCACCGATCACGTTCACTGTGGGGGTGTGCACCATGCGGACCTGATCGAGAGTATCGGCCGGGCCAAGGGGCTTCTTGAGCCAGTGCGAGCACTCGTAGGTATCAGGAACGTTACGCGAGTCGCCGCTTTCGTGTGAATTGATCGAAGCCGTACTCTAGGATGCACCGCGATGCCGAGACCGAAGACGTACGCCGAGGTTCTCGCGGTGATCGAGCGGCACGTCGATGATGCCCACCGGCGGATCGTGCGCAGCGTGACCGACCCCGAAAAAGGCCTGCCGCGCTTCAAGACGAAGTCGGAACACGCGCAAGATCTGCGCGGGTTCAGCGTCCTGCTGGCGCTGCTGGTCGAAACCAATGACGAAGGGTGGGATGCAGACCGCTTGCGACAGGCGAGCTTCGACCGCATCGATGGACCCCGCCTGGCCGAAGAAGATACGCGCATCCGGCGGCGTCTGCAGGGCATCCCCGAGCGCGCGCCGCAGTCGACACCGCCGACTAGCGGCTCTTGAGCGGGGCGGCGTGTAGCGCGGGTCTTCGCGTGGGCACGAGCACGCGTGCGGCCGCGACGCCGCCGACCAACCCGAACAGGTGGCCTTCCCACGAGATCCCTGGCTGGCCGGGCAGGACGCCCCAGAGCACTCCGCCATACAGGATCAGGGCCGCCACGCCGAGCAGCACCGCCCAGAGACTCCGTTCGAAGTAGCCGCGCGCGAGCAGATAGCCCAGGTATCCGAAGATAAGGCCGCTGGCGCCGACGTGGACGCTGTTGGCCGCGCCGGTCACCCATACGCCGATTCCGCCAATCAGGATTGCCAGGGCTGTCACGACCACGAAGTCACTGACCCGGCGCAGCATGACCAGCCAGCCAAGCACGACGAACGGAATCGTATTGGCGGCCAGATGCAGCCAGCCGACGTGCAGCAGCGGCGCCGCCAGAATGCCCCACCAGCCGGCCACGTTGCGCGGCTGAATGCCGTAGCGGTCGAGGGATCCGCCATAGGCAACGCGGTCGACCAGTTCGACACTCCAGGCCAGCAGGACGCAGCTGCCGAGAATCGCGGTCTGAACCCCCGCGGTGCGCGTCAGATCCCGCGCCAGCGAGCGCATGCAGGTCTACTCTAGCCCGTGCAGGTGTGGCGTGCCTGACTTTCACGCTCAGGCTGGCACCGCCGTGAACCGATGATCAGTGCATGCAAGGCTCGACGCGCATGCTGGCCAGGCTCAACACGACGCCCCTGCATCTCAGGTTGCTGATCGGGTTCGGGCTGGTTCTGGCGCTGTCCGGGGCACAGAGCATCTTTGCGTACCGGACGGCGGCGGAGCGCGTTGTCGCGGCCGAGGCGCAGCACACCAGCGAGCAAATCGTGGTCGTTGCCGACGCGTCGCGGACTGCGCTGCTGGAGATGGAAGCCGGCTATCGGGGCTACCTGTTGTCAGGTGACGAGAGTCTCCTGGTGTCGTACCGGACCGCGGCGGTGGCCTTCTCTAAGGACCTGGCCCAATTGCGCGTGCTTACCGTGGCCGACCCGCAGGATGCTCTGGACTGGCAACAGCTCGAGCGGCGGGTAGCGGTCTGGCAGCAAGACATCATCGAACCGGGCATCGCGCAACGCCAGGCTGGGACCGTGGCGCCCGCCGACGTTTCCGGCTTTACCAGTTCCGCCTTGAGCCAGCAGGACATCGAGGGAATTCATCGGCTCCTGGACGCGGTGATCGCCCTCGAGGAAGCGGATCTCGAACAGACCAAGGTGGCCGCCGCGGATAGCGACAATCGCTTCATGGCGGTGCTCCTGTGGGGCACGCTGGCAGTGTTTGCCGTCGGCCTGCCGGTGGCTGGGCTCGCCGCGCGAAATCTGGCCGGGGCGATTGACAAGGTCCACGCCGGCGATGCGCGCTACCGGCAAATGTTCGAGCACAACGAGGCAACCCAGTTTGTCCTGGACGTCAAGACTGGCGACCTGCTCGACGTGAACCCGGCGGCATGCGCGTTCTACGGCTACCCCCGCGAAGCCATGCTGCACATGAACGTAACGGATCTCAATACGCTCCGCCCTGCCGAGCAGGCTGAGGAGTTATCCGCGGCAGCGCGCGGCGCGCGCGCGTCCTTCCAGCGTCGCCAGATTCTCGCCTCCGGTGAAACGCGAGATGTCGAGATACATACGAGCCTGGGCGAGATGAATGGCCGCCAGGTGCTGTATGCGATCGTGCATGACGTCAGTGAGCGTAAGCAGGCTGAGGCAGCTCAGCAGCGCAGCGAAGCGCGCTACCGTCAAATGTTCGAGGCCAACCCAGCCACCCAGCTGGTGCTCGAGATCAACACCGGGGCGCTGCTCGAGGTGAATGCGGCCGCGTGCAACTTCTATGGCTATACGCGCGAGGCTATGTTGCGCATGCATGTGACCGACCTCAACCCACTGCACGGCGCCGAGCAGGCCAGGGAACTTGCGTCGGTCGCACAGGGCGCGCGCTCGTTCGAACGACGCCACGTTCTCGCGTCCGGTGAACTCCGAGACGTAGAAGTGCAGACGAGCCTGAACGAGGTCGACGGACGCCAGGTGGTGTACTCGATCATCCACGACGTCACCGCGCGCAAGCGGGTCGAGGTGGCGCTGGGCATCAGCGAGGAGCGCAACCGGCTGGCACTGGCGGCGGCTGGCATGGGCACCTGGGATGTGGACTTCGTCCGCCACACGCACACCTGGTCGGTTGAAACAGAAGCGTTGTTCGGCCTGGCGCCAGGCACCTTCGGACGGAATTTCGAGGCGTTTCAGCGCCTGGTCCATCCCGACGATTGGCCCGCCTTCTTGCTCGAAGACGCGGCCGCCAAGGCGGCGCGCCGCAATTCAATCACCACGTACCGAACAATCTGGCCGGACGGCAGCGTGCACTGGATCGAAGAAAACGGGCTGCCGTATTACGCCGCCGACGGCACCACGCTGTTGCGCATGACCGGCACGTCCATGGACGTCACCGAGCGCAAGCGGGCTGAGGAGGCGCTGCGCGCCAGCGAGGAGCGGTTCCGCAAACAGTACAAAGGGTTTCCGCTGCCAACCTGTTCCTGGTTGCGAGAGGACGACGATTTCGTGCTGTTGGAGTACAACGACGCCGCCGAAATGATCGACGAAGGCAGAATCAGCGAGTGTGTGGGCGAGCGCGCCAGCGATTACTTTGCGGACTACCCGGAGATCATGGCTGATCTGCGCGCGTGCGTCGCGGATCAGCGCCCGATCCGACGCGAGACCGACTTCAGTTACAAGTCCGCGGGTCCACCGCGGCAGTTGGCATTCACATACGTCTTCGTCCCGCCGCAGACGGTAATGGTGCACACCGAAGACATCACCGCGGCGAAGCAGGCCGATCAGCAGCGCGAGGCGATGGCGCAGTCCGAGAAGCTGCGCGCACTGGGCCAGATGGCGAGCGGGATCGCACACGATCTGAATCAGTCGTTGATGCTCGTGGCCAGTTACAGCGACCTGGCGCGCCAGGCGCTCATGCTCGATCCGCCAGACCTGGCGGAGCTCGGCGACCTGTTGACGACAACCACGCAAGCCGCGCTGGACGGAGGCGAAACCGTCAAACGCCTGCTCCTGTTCACGCGGGCGACGCCTGAGCACCATGCCAAGCGCATGGACCTCAGCACCGTCATACGCGAGGCAGCGCAGCTGACCGCGCCGCGCTGGCGCGATGCCGCTCAAGCCGAAGGTCGGCCGATCAGTCTGCACGTCGAGGCGGAGGGTCACCCGTCGATTCAGGGTTCCCCGGCGAGGCTACGGGAGCTGCTGACCAACCTCATATTCAATGCGGTCGACGCGCTGCCGAGCGGTGGCTTGATTCGCCTGCGCGTGCTCGCCGAGGATGGGCAGGGCGTCGTCGAGGTCATCGATTCAGGTGTTGGCATGAGCACGGAAGTCCAGGCCCGGGTGTTCGAGCCGTTCTTCACCACCAAGGGTGAAGGTGGCACCGGACTGGGTCTGGCGATGGTGTTCGGCATCGTCGAGCAGCACGGCGGGCATATCGGCGTGCGCTCGGCGCCCGGCGAGGGGACAACGCTCCGCATCACCTTTCCATTGCTGGAAGCCCTGGATGAGGCGACCGAGGCGCTTTCCAAAGTGGCGCAGATGTCGTCCGGGCAGCTGGCGCCGCCGTGCGCGCTGCGCGTGCTGGCCGTGGACGACGAGCCGATGATTACTCGTGCCGTCGTGCGGATGCTCAAACCGGCCGGCCATGTAGTGAGCGTGGCGGGGTCCGGGGAAGAGGCGTTGGAAAAGCTTGCCGCGCAGGCATTTGACGTGGTGGTCTCGGACATGGGGATGGGGGCCGGCATGAACGGATGGGACCTGGCCGAAGCGGTCCGGATCCGCTGGCCGAGCATTCGCTTCATGTTGGCCACCGGCTGGGGCGCGGCGCTGGATCCGGTCGAGGCGCGGAGGAAAGGCGTCGAGGCGGTCCTGAGCAAGCCCTTTCACCCCACGGAGTTGCTCGAGGTGCTGGCGCGAACCGACAATGCGGCGTGAGCATTTCGGGCGGTCCCGAGCGTGCGGGCGCGATGATGCGCTTGAAACTTCGGTAGACTTGCGGCCCGGGCACCGGTGGAGGCTGAACGATGCAGGCTGGCAATGCGAGGGCAACGATCCAGGAGGCGACCGCGGACTACGAAACCTGGTTGGCCGGGTACACGCCGCTGGTGCCGCTGGATCTGGCCGAAAAGCACGCGCGGATGGCGGCCGACCGGTTCGCGTTTTTTCGCGCGACCTACTATCGGTGGGCGCAGCAGTGGTCCGAGTTGTCGGCGGATGTTGCCACCGCGCCAGCGGTGCTTGCCGTCGGTGACCTGCACATCGAGAACTTCGGCACCTGGCGGGACAGTGAGGGCCGCCTCGTGTGGGGCATCAACGATTTCGACGAGGCCTTTACCCTGCCCTATACAAACGACCTGGTGCGCCTCGCGACCAGCGCCCTGCTAGCCATCGAGAGCGACCATCTGGCCCTCCGGCCGCGACCCGCCTGTGCGGCGCTGTTGGCCGGGTATCGCGCCGAGCTGGAAGCCGGTGGACGTCCGTTTGTCCTCACCGAAGACCATCCGTGGCTGCGGCGGGTCGCCAATCGGCGGCTCCGCGACGCGGCCAGGTTCTGGAAGCGTCTGGATCTCGCTGGGGCACCCGGTGCCGACCCGCCACCCGAGGCGCGCATGGTGCTCGACCTGGCGCTGCCCGAGCGCGACCTGCCGTACCGTGCCCATCCGCGGGTTGCCGGCGAGGGTTCGCTCGGCCATCAGCGATGGGTCGCGATTACGTCCTGGCGAGGCGCCCGGATCGCCCGTGAGGCCAAGGCGCGGGCACCGTCGGCATCCTTCTGGTGCGCCAGGGACGGTGCTCCGGAGTCGGGTGAGGATCCGTATGCCGCAATCGTGGCCCAGGCCGTCCGCGCCCACGATCCATTCCTGCGCATCGGCGACCGCTGGTTGGTCCGCCGGCTGGCGCCCGATTGCTCGAGAGTGGAGCTCGGCTCGCTGCCGGATCGGCGAGACGAGGCCGCGCTGCTCGGGGCGATGGGACGCGAAACCGCCAACGTTCACCTCGGCACCCCCGAGATGGTCTCGGTGGTGGTGGCGGATCTGGAGCGGCGGTCGGCTGATTGGCTACTCCAGGCGAGTCGGGTCATGCTCCGCAGGCTGACGCGAGACTGGAAGGCCTACCGGGCAAGCTGATCCGGGCGCGGGCGTTCGAAGCCCCAGGCCATTACAAATGCGCGCGGTGCGATGACCGATACTCGTCATAAGATGAACTTCCTTCTCAGCCTTGCACGGCCGCCCGTGACGGGGATCATTGACAAGAGCCGCGATCGCATTTTCTTCATCCTGCTCTGCGCGCATGTGCCGATTGCGCTGGCGTTGGGTTTGATTGTGGCGCACGCCGACTTCGTCCACGTCGCGCTCGAGGCGGCGGTGCCGGCGGCGGCGGCAGCCGTGGCCTACTACCTCTGGGTAGGCACGCGGCTGTTCCGCCTGGTCGGCGCGGCGCTCCTGATGCTGTATTCGGGGGTGTTGATTCACTTCTCGGGCGGTCTCATCGAAGTTCACTTCCACGTGTTCGTGGGCATGGCCTTCCTGGTGCTGTACTACGACTGGCTGGCCCAGATGGTGGCCACGGTCGTGATCGCGGTGCATCACATCCTGCTGGACGAGTTGTTGCCGGCGGCCGTGTTCAAGGACGGTCAATCGCTGGGCATCGTTGCGCTGCACGTGATCTTTGTCGTCGCCATGACCGCGGTCTGCATCTTCATCGCGGAGTACATCCGGCGCAGCGCCGCCAACGTCCAGGCGGCACTCACGTCGATGGGCGATCGCGACGCCGGGGCGTTGGAGCGGGGCCTGGCGGCGCTGGCGACAGGCGACCTTACGGTGGAGGTGCATGTCTCGACCGCATCGATCCGCGGTGTTGGAGCGGACCCGATCGGTCAGACGGCCGCGCAGACCAACCGGTTGTTGGCGACGCTCAGCCGGACGGTCGCCAATTACGAAAGTGCTCGCGCTGGGTTGGCCAGCCTGGTGGACGACGTGCGCGGCACCGCCGAGACGGTCTCCAGTGCCGCGGTCTACCTGGAGGAAGCGTCGACTCGCGCCGGTGGCGCGGCGGGCGAGGTCGTCTCGGCGATTCGTGGCGTCGCCGCCGGTTCAACTGAGGCTGCCCAGGGTGCTCAGCGCACCAACGCGGCCGTTGCCCAGCTCACCCAGGCCATCGACAGTATCGCCCGAGGCGCGAGCGATCAGGCCGAGCAGGTCCGGGCGGCCAGTGCGGCCGCCAACCAGATGGCCGATGGAGTGGCCAGCGTGGCGACGACGGCCGCTGATGTCGCCGAGTCGAGTCGGGGAGCGCGTCGCTCAGCCGAGCATGGCGCCGGCGCCGTACGTGACGCGATTGTGGGTATGGCCGTGATCCGTGAGGCCGTCAAACGCGCCGCGAGCGCCGTCGAGGGCCTCGGGAACCTGGGCGGCAAGATCGGTGCGGTCGTCGAAACCATCGACGACATCGCCGACCAGACCAATCTGCTGGCGCTGAACGCGGCGATCGAGGCCGCGCGCGCGGGGGAACATGGCAAGGGCTTCGCGGTCGTGGCTGACGAGGTCCGCAAGCTCGCCGAGCGCAGCCAGCGAGAAACCCGCCAGATTGCGGAGCTGATCGCACAGGTCCAGAGCGGAACCCAAGATGCGGTCACGGCCATGTCGTCGGGCGCGGCCAGTGTCGAGGAAGGTTCAATCAAGGCGGATCTGGCGGGCAGCACGCTGGCCGACATCCTCGCCGCGGTGGATGCGACGGTCGGTCAGGTGGCGGCGATCGCGCACACGGCTGAGGCCGTAACGCTGGCCGCGCGGAGTGTCACCGGCGCGATGGACAACATCAGCGCCGTGGTCCAGGAAAATACGGCCTTCACGCTGGAGATGACCGGGCAGGCCGGCCGGGTTTCGGAAGCCATCAGCGAAATCGCTTCCGTGGTGGAGGAGCAGAGCGCCGCGACGGACGGAGTGAGCGCGTCAGCCGAAGAGATGCACTCGCAGGTCGATCATACGGGCGTGCAGGCGCGCGAGCTGGCAGCGGCGGCCGATCAGCTGCGCGAGCGGGTCGCGCGCTTCAAGCTCGTCGACAAGGCCGCCCCCAGGCGCTTCTCCGCCGCGGCGCCGACGCGCCAGCTCAAGGCGGCCTGATAAGTCGACCATCACCACGGCACGGGGTCTGCGGTCAGTCGAACTGTGGAGTCGCCCGAACGCATACCGCTGCGTGTCCTGGTGGTGGAGGATCGGCCTGCTGATGCGGCGCTGGTGGTGCGTGCCCTGCGGGATGCCGGGTTCGCCCCAGACTGGGAGCGCGTCGAGACGGCGTCGGACTATCTGGCCCAACTCGACCCACCGCCCGATGTCATTCTGGCAGACTACGCGCTGCCCCACTTCAGCGGCTTGGAAGCCCTGCGGCTGCTCCGCGAGCGGAGTCTGACGATCCCGTTCATCCTCATCACCGGGGCCGCCGGCGAGGAAGCGGCGGTGAACGCACTGCAAGAGGGGGCCGACGATTACCTGCTGAAGGACCGTCTCGCTCGGCTCGGCCGTGCGGTGAAACGCGCGCTGGAGCAGCAGGCGCTCCGCAAAGAGAAACAGCAGGCCGTGAGTGCGCTCTGGGATAGCGAGCAGCGCTCGCTCAAAGAGGAACGGGCAGGGCGAGCGGAGGCGGAGGCGGCGGTCCGGATGCGCGATGAATTCCTGACGATTGCGTCGCACGAGCTACGGACTCCCGTCACGGCGATCAAGTGCACCGCTCAGCTTCTGTTGAGTCGCTTCGAGCGCGGCGACGTGTCGGCGACGGAGGTCATCGGCCGTTTGCGCACCGTCAATGCCATGAGCGACCGGCTCAGTGTGCTGATCGCCGATTTGTTGGACGTATCTCGCCTGCGCACTGGCCGATTGAAGCTCCGACCCGAACCGATCGACCTGGCGCGACTGGCTCACTTCGTGGTCGACGAACACCGGGTCCAGCTGGGGTCGCACTATCCGTTGACGCTGCGAGTGCTCGGCGTGTTGCCGCCGCTGATTGCGGATCCGCACCGGCTGCAGCAGGTCCTCTCCAACCTGCTCGAGAACGCCGTCAAGTACTCGCCGGCGGGTGGCGGCGTCGAAGTCACATTGAGCCGTGACGGCGTCGGAGTGCTCGTCAGCGTGTCTGACCGGGGCATCGGACTCCCGATGCAGGCAACGGAAACGATCTTCGAGCCCTTCGGGCGGGCGACCAATGCGCAGCAGCAACAGCTGCCCGGCATGGGGCTGGGCCTGTATATCGCCCGTCAGATCGTGGAGCAGCACGGTGGGCGGATCTGGGCTGAGAGCGCGGGTGAAAGTCTTGGAACGCGCGTCAGCGTCTGGCTTCCGAGCGCAGCGAGCGCAGCGAGCGAAGCCAAGGCGTCCGCCGCATGATGGTGCACACGACCCTCAGGTGGCCGGAGGCGTTGCACACCGGCCCGTTGCGCTGCTTTGTCGGGCTGGTGTGCGCCACGACCGGTGCGCTCATGCTCGTGGCCCCGCACCAGTTCTCCACGCAGGTCTATGCCTTCATTCGGCCGCAACTGAATCTGTGGGGCATCGGCTTAGTCCTGGCGGGCGTGGGGCTGCTCGCGCTGTTCGGGTTCTCGCCCGGGCGTGGCATCCGGCTTGGCGTCGACCTCTTCGGCGGCGGCGCGCTGCTGATCCTGGGGTTCGGTTTTGCGAAGGAAGGCGGCGTCGCCGGCGCGGTTTTCTATGGCGTGCTGGGACTGGCAACCGTGTTGGCGGCTGTCGTACCGGCGGCCGCCCGCAGGCACTCCGCCGCGGGTCGCGACCTGCACGTGATCACCGTGGCGGCCGCCGCGGCGCTGATCGGCGTGAGCATGCTGGTGCTGCCAGATAGATTCGGGGCGAGCTACGATTCGGTCCGCTCGACGCTGCCGCTGTTCGGCATCGCCCTGCTGGGCAGCGGCGCGCTGCTGCTGTACACGCAATTCAGTGTCCCGAGCCCGCCAATCACCTTCTGGGTAGCCGACATCGCGGCCGCTGCCACCCTCATCGCCTACATGCTGCAAACGGCGGTTCCGAAGGGGTCCTGGACGGGAGTTGTGCTCTACGGCGCGTCAGCCGCCGGACTGCTGGTCATTCCCTGGCTGGCGCCGCGCATCGAGCAACTGGAGGGCACGTCCCACCGCGTTCGCATCGCGCTGGCCTTGTGCGCCGCCGCGACATTGCCACTGCTCACCGCCGTCTCACTCTACGCGGCCCGGGAGGAAGCGGCCGCCACTGCGCAAGTCCTGGTGCAACGCCAGGACACCGCTCAGGCGCTCGCCCTGGCATGGTCTCGCGACGTCAGCTCGCGCGAAATGTCGGCGGGCTCGATTGCAGACTCGATCGCCTCGGCGGATCCAGGCTCGGAAGGACGGATCTACGTGCTGGACGCGAACGGGCGTCGGATCGCCTGGCGCCCCGACGTACCGACGGATGCCGCCCAGGCCAGCCTCACCGCGCAACTGACGGGCGAAGCCCCGTCCGGGATGGTGAGCTACGAGACCGACGGGCAGTCCTGGCTGGCCGGGTACGCCTTGGCAGGCACGACCGGTCTGCTCTTTGTTGTCGAGCAACCGGCGATTACCGCACTGGCGGCCGTTCACGCCGGCCGCGAGCTCGCGTTCGGTCTGCTGGTCCTGGCGGCCGCACTGGCGGCCGTCGCCGGTAGCTGGGTCGCCGGACGGCTCGCCGAGCCACTCCACGTTCTGGCCGTGGCGGTCGAAGGGTTCGGCGCAGGTCAGGCGGTGGTTGCCATGCCGCGGAGCGATATTGCCGAGCTGGCGTTGTTGGCCAGGAATTTCGTGCGGATGCGCGACCAGTTGGCCGAGCACGCTGTCGCACGCGAGCAGGCCCATCAGCAACTGCGTGTCCTGAACGCGGGGTTGGAGCAGCGCGTACTCGATCGTACCGGCGAGCTCCAGTTGGCCGTCAAAGAACTCGAAGCCTTCAGCTATTCCGTGTCGCACGATCTCCGCGCACCGTTACGGCAGATCGACGGGTTCAGCCTGGCGATGCTCGAGGACTACGGCCCCCAACTGGACAATGACGCGCAAGCCAACTTGCATTGGATCCGCGACGGCACGCAGCGTATGGCTCGGCTGATCGACGATCTGCTCACACTCTCGCGCATCTCACGAACGCGACTTCGCGCTGAGCCAGTCGATCTGAGCGCGCTCGCCGTCGAGGTCACCGACGGCCTACGCCGAGCGCATCCGAAGCAGCCCATGATTTCGAACCTGGAACCTGGCCTGATGGCCGACGGCGATCGTGGCTTGCTCCTGATCGTGCTCGAGAACCTGCTGGGGAATAGCTGGAAATTTACGCGCAACGCGGCGCACGGGGAGGTTGCCTTCGGAGCCGTGGCGAGCGCAGGTCCGTTAGCGTACTTCGTCCGGGACAACGGCGCCGGCTTTGACATGGCCTACGCGGATCGCTTGTTCGGCGCCTTCCAGCGGCTGCACTCCGAGCAGGAATTCGAGGGCACCGGCATCGGCCTGGCGACGGTGCAGCGGGCGGTGGCTCGTCATGGCGGCCGGGTCTGGGCGGAAGGCGCGGTGGGTCTGGGCGCCACCGTCTGGTTCACGCTAGGCCCCACGGTACCGATTGAACAGCCATTTGAGGGGGAGGGCCGATGATTCTGCTGGTCGAAGACAACCCGGCGGATGTCGCGCTCACGCTGCGCGCATTCAAGCAACATAACCTTGCCAACGAGATCGTGGTGGCGCACGACGGGGTTGAGGCCCTGGAGTACTTGCACGGGACGGACGGACCGGACAACCGGCCGACTCATCCGCTCCCGCAGCTGGTGCTCCTCGATCTGAAGCTGCCCAAAGTGGAGGGGCTCGAGGTGCTCCGCCGTCTACGCGCTGAGCCACGAACCCGGCTCCTGCCGATTGTCGTGCTGACCTCGTCAGACGAACAGCGCGACATCGTGATGAGTTATGGGCTCGGCGCCAACAGCTATGTCCGCAAACCGGTCGCGTTCGAGGAGTTTGTCGAGGCGGCGCGCTGTCTCGGTCTGTACTGGCTGGTGCTGAACAAACCGGCCCCGGAGGTCGACTCGGTCGAACTCGCCAGGCCCTAACTCCACAGCTTCTGGCTTGCGATCGCCGCGCCCTCGACCATGGCTTCGAGCTTGGCCCAGCAAATTTCCGCGTTCGCGACCCGCGTACCCATGCCGCAATCGGTGCCGGCTATCACGTTTTCGCGACCCATGACGCTGGCGTAGCGGATCAACCGCTGCGCCACGAGCTCCGGGTGCTCGACGTGGTCGGTGATGTGGGCGATGACCCCAGGCATGAACGACTTGCCGGCTGGCAGGCGGGTCGTCTGCCACAATTCCCATTCGTGCTCGTGCCGCGGGTTGGCGGCCTCGATGGAAAAGCATTCCGCTTTCACCTTGAGCACGACGTCGACGATCTCCTTCAAGGGAATGTCGTTTTTGTGCGGACCCTTGGGACTGCCCCAGCAGATGTGCAGGCGCACCTGGCTCTCAGGTATGCCAACCAGGGCCCGGTTGATCGCCGCGACCCGCAGATCGGCGTACTTTCGGTAGTCAGCCACCGACATGTCCGGGAACATCTGCCAACCATCTGGCAGGTCGGGGTCGTCGATCTGCAAGATCAGGCCCGCGTCGGTGATCGCCTTGTACTCGTGGTGCATCACGTCCGCGATGGCAAACAGGAACCCTTCGTCGTCGGGATAGTGCTCGTTCTGCAGCCAGTGCTCGATGGTCCCGGGGGCGATCGCGGGCAGATAGCCTTCGACATTTTGGCCCGCCAGGGCCGCCTTGAGGTTGGCGATGTCCTGCTGCACCGCTGCCTGGCCGATGTACTGGAGCGGGCCGGTACACGCCGCGGGTTGATTGCCACCGCCGGGCCGCGGCGTCGCTCGCGTGCCAAACGTCCGGCCTGGCATCGAGTAGTAGTCGGGAAACTCTCTGGTATCGCGCGCGGCGATGTTGCCCCGTTGGCGCACTGCGCCATCCGCGGCTGGCCGAGACTCGATCCCACTGAAGCGGTCGCGGACGTACCCCGAAAAGCCACCCCGCTTGGAGAACTCGCCGTCGTTGACGATGTCGATGCCGGTGTCGACTTGCTTGCGGACGATTTCAGCGACGGCACTCGGCAGGCGCGCAGCTAACGCCTCGGGATTGCCCGTCCCCGCAGCCAACAACTCCTGGACATCCGGCGGGCGCGGCAACACGCCGGCATGGGATACGAGGATGCGTTCGGTGCTGCGATTCATCTGGCCATAGTAGCGGCCTTAGCGCGGCGCGCGGCGCATGCGCACGAGGGTTGCGGCCATGGCGGCCCAGGTAGTCAAAGCCGCCAGACCGAACTTGGTCAGGTCGAAGATTGGCTTCACCGCCACCCCATCCGGGCCGACGACGATGACCGCGACGGGCCGTCCGCTGGACCCGCCGCCGCCCCCGGAGCCACCCCCACCTCCCGATGCCGGCGCGGCATCGTCCGTCGCGTCATTCGAGGCCGGCCCGAACCCGTGTCCGGAGCCGAAGCCACCCCCGGCCTGGACTTCGCTGGCGGTGATGACGGTATAGGCGCCGGTGGTCACGGGCGCGGAGAACACCGCGCTGGCCTGGGCGGCGCCAAAGAGCTTGTCGACGAAGTGCAGGCTCTGTTGCTCGGACGGTTCGATGTCAGGCATGGACTGCGTATGACTCCTGTGGGTGGGATGCGACGATCAGACAGACGACGGTGAGCACGACCGTGCCCAGCAGCACGCCGAGCTGGGCACGGCGCGTGAGGTCGATAATGGGCAGTCGCCGGGTGGCTACCCCCGGCTGCTCGACGACAACCGCGGTGGGCCGCTGCCAGACCAGTCCGCCGAACGGGAGCCGGACCGCCACGACCCGTGACTCCGGGGTCAGTCGCAGGGCACCGGCCACGATCGGCCGAGCCTGAAGTGTCCTCGTCTGGACCACGCGCATGGTGTCGTCTCCTTCCGGCGGGTCCCGCGACGACTGGCCCGCTCGACTACCATAGCGTGGCCATGCCAACCCTTGAAGGCAAGGTCCGCAGCTTGCTGGTGCTCCAGCCACGGGGCGGCGACTACGCCGCGCTGGTCGACTTCTTCCGTCGCCACGACGTCCTTGGCCTGGCGGTGCGGCACGCGGGGTGCTGGGCGGCCGAGCTCCACGTCCCGGTCAGCGGGGCTGGACCGGTGGTGGTGACCGCCGTGTGGGACGATGCCGCCGCGTACGACGGCTGGCGCAATCACCCGGTGCGCGCGACCTTCAACGACGATATGCAGCGACTGGTGGACCTGGAGGCGTCCGCGGTCGTCGCTGGCGGTGGCGTCTATGCGGTGGTCGTGTCGGCCTCCCGGCCGGCGGAGCCATGACGACCTCGAGCCCGTCGGTTGACCCGGCCAGGATTGGCATCTCCTATTCTGGCGGGGGACCGCTGCTCGCCGTCGAGCTCGGCATTGCCCGGGCTTTTGTGCAGAGCGGCATCCGTCCGGCGATTATCACTGGCGCCAGCGCCGGGGCGATCGCGGCCGCGGCGCACGCCCTCGACATGTACACCGGCAGGGGCATTGACCTGGCCGTCGAGGAGCTTGGGCACATGTCCAACGCCACGCTCAAGCTTGACCTGCTGGACTTCGCAGTCCGCGTGGCCAAGGAGGGCACCGGCCTCAAGGCCATCGGCGACAACATTCCGGCGGCGCAGGTGATCTCGCGTGTGACCTCGCAGTTGCTCCAGGTGCCAGACCTGACACTGGCGGCGTTTGGGCTGCCGCTGGTGCCGGGTGGTGAGCCGTCCCCGCGGCTCCAGGTGGTGGCGACCGATACGCTGGCGCAGGCGGCATACTGGTTCCCTGGCGACGCCGGCCTCCAGGAGGCCCTCGTGGCAACGTCCGCGATCCCGGGGGTATTTCCCTGGCGGGTGCGGGCGAACCTCGTCCTGGTCGACGGCGCGGTCGTGGAGAATCAGCCGCTGACGAACCTCATGGACCAGGGTTGCGGCCGCATCTACGCGTGCGCCGTCGGGGCCGGGCCCTCGGCGGAGCCGAGCAATCTGATCGACAACATCATGCGGTCGAGCAACGTGTCGATGCACCAGTGCTCCAAGCTCGAGGAAGCAGTGGTGCGCAGCAAGATGCCGCCCGACTGCTACGTGATCCACATTCACCCCGAAGGCACAACCGCGCTGCCCGACTTCAATTTCACGCCCGCGCTCGTGAAGCAGGCCGTGGACGAGGCGTGTCAACTCACGCTGGCGTGGCTCGCGGGCAATCCCACAACGTAGCCACTCGGCAAGAGACGGTCTTAAGAAAAGTTGTTGCGCGGTCGTTCGGGCAGGCCGTTCGGCACCGCGGGCGGGGTTATACGTGGGGCGGGCCTCGCCATCAAACCACTCAACGCGCGGGCAAGCTCAACAACAAGAGACGGTTTTGGGAAAAGTTGTTTGTGGGCTGATGAAGGCAGGCCGTTCGGCACCGCGGGCGGGGTCGTAGGTGGGGCGGGCCTCGCCATCAAACCGCTCAACGCGCCACCAAGCCACACACAAGTACGGTTTTAAAGAAGTTGGGGCGGGGTCGTAAGGGCAAGCCGTTCGGCACCGCGGGCGGGGTCGGACGTGGGGCGGGCCTCGTCATCAAACCACTCAACGCGCGGGCCTTCCGCGCAGCGACCGTCCGTGCGAGGCCCGCTCCTGGAGAACATCCTGACATCGCCCTGCGGGCGGCCATGCCGCGAGCCTGGAGTACGCCGAGCAGCCGCGCGACCACGACGTGCGCATCGATGAGGTCCCAGCTTGATCTACGCGCAGCGACCGCCCGCAGGCGAAATGCGCTGCGCGCAACCGAAGTCAGGATGTTCTCAAGGAGCGGGCCTCGCACGGACGGTCGCTGCGCGGAAGGCCCGCGCGTTGAGTGGTTTGATGACGAGGCCCGCCCCACGGACGACCCCGCCCGCGGTGCCGAACGGCCTGCCCGAACGACCCCGCCCCAACTTTTCCCAAAACCGTCTCTTCTTGTTGAGCTTGCCCGCGCGTTGAGCGGCTTCATGGACAGGCCCGCCGCACGGATGACCCCGCCCTGCCTGTCGAACGGCCTGCCCTCATCAGCCCGCAACAACTTTTTAAGAACCGTACTTGTGCGCAGGCGGCTCTCACGTGGGCTTCATGAACGTGTGGAATACTGCAACTCTCAGGGACCAAAAATCGTAAAACCAGGGAAAACAGAATCCACATGCAGACCTTCATCCCCCAACCCCGGTCGCCAGCCCAGCTGGCGCTTATTGGTGCGCTGCTCTGGTTAGTTGGCGCGCTGGTTCACCTGGCGCTGCTGGCGCCGATTGGTGTGGCGCTCCTTATCGTGGCGGGTATTGGCCAGTTGATCCGACCGCGGTCCCGCGAGATGTACTGGCGCGGGCGCCGAATCGAGCTCGATGACTCGCCGTCCGCCGCGCATCGACTCTACCGCGCCGTGTTCCGCGAGTAACAATGAGTGAGTGACCGCCGGTAGTCGCGGGGTTGTCATACTCCTGCTGCTGGGTATGTTCGCGATGCCCAGCGGTGTCAGCGCGCACGATGACCCGATCCTGACGGTCCGCGTCCTGTGTTCTGGCCTGACCGATGGCCAGGTGGACACGGCGATGGGCGAGATCGACGACAACGCCACGGTGCTGGTCGACCGGCCACTGGTCGGCCGCCAGCAGATCCAGGCCTGGATGGTGGAACAACTGGCGGAGAATCTGCGCATCGAGGTCGTCGACGTCCAGCCAACGCCGGTCGCCGACGGCTACGCTGTGACCTGGACCACGCGCATGTTCCGTGAGGACTGGCGGAAGGCCGGCGTCGCGATGCGGGAGACGACCGAGCAGGCGACGATCCACAACGGGAAGATCACCCGCTGGACCTCCAGCCTCGCGACCTCACTGGCGCCTGGTGTCGTGTTGCCGGCGGTGAACGAGCCCGCACCGCAACCCGATGCCGGTGGTCCCCAGGTGGGCGGCGTGCCACTGTCGGACATACCGGTCTCGCTGCTGGCGGTGGCGGCGCTCCTGGTGCTGCTCGGTGGCGGGCTGGTGTTCCAGTTGGTTGCGCGTGCGCGACACAAGGTCGGCGCGACCAAACCGGCGATCGGAGACCACCGCAGACGCTGAAGGGCGGGGAGCTGCGAAGCGGGCGGCAAGCGGCGGTGATCCGGCGGTGGAAGCTGCGCCTGCTGGCGGCAGTTCTCGCCGCCGTAGGAGCAGGCTCGACGCCATCCCAACTGCATGCCCACGATTCGGGGATGGGTCTGGTCCGGTACAACACCGACGGGAGCCTGGACGCGGGCTTTGGGCACGGCGGCGTCGTCGCCGAACGCACCGTCCAGGGCGGGTTGAGCCCCGAGGCGCTCGTCATCCAGACGAGCGGGAACATCGTCCTGGCCGGGACGTCGAGTGACCTCGGCACGGCCGCCGTCGGGTTCGGGCTGGCCCGGTACAACCCCGACGGATCCCTGGACACGAGCTTCGGCAGCGGTGGCCGAGTCCTGACGCGAATCGGTGCGGCGACGGCGGAAGCGCACGCCGTGGCGCTGCAGCCGGATGGCGATCTGCTGGTCGCCGGGAGCGGATTCGCGGCGGCCAGCGCGCCGAGCAGCTTCGCCCTGGCGCGCTATACGCCGGATGGCACGCTGGACCCGAGCTTCGGCACGGGTGGAGTGGTGCTTTCGCCCATCTCAGCCAACGGCGCGGAGGCGCGCGGCATCGCCCTGCAGTCCAACGGTCGGATCGTCGTCGCCGGCACGGCGTTCGCCACCGGCGCCACTAACGACGCGCTCGCCCTGGCGCGTTACAACGCCGATGGCAGTCCTGACCTGAGTTTTGCCAGCGGCAGCGGCGGTGTTGTCCTCACCAGCTTCGATCCGAGCGGGACTGAGCCCGGATCCAGTCCAGTGCGCACCGCGGCGCTGGTTCTCCAGGCCGATGGAAAGCTCGCCGCGGTGGGCTCGGTCGGCGGACACCAGGGCGCGTTTGCGCTGGCGCGGTATGTGCCAGCTGGCGACCTGGACTCCGGATTTGGGCCAGCGGGCATGGGCAAGGTCGTCACCCTCGCGCCGGTGAGCGCACAGGCGTACGCGGCGGCGGTGCAGCCCGATGGGGACATCCTGGTGGCTGGCGGCCTGGGCTCCGCGAGTGACAGCGCGGCCTTCGCGATCGCTCGCTACCGGCCGAACGGGGACCTCGACGCCAGCTTCGGCTCGGGGGGTTTTGTTACGACGAGCTTTGATGGCGGTGGCTCCGGCGTGCATGCCCTCGCGGTCGACGGCGACGGCAGGATCGCGGCGGTCGGCTCCGGCTACGCGCCCGCGCCTGCGTCGCCGGGCGCCGTCAATGGCGGGTTCGCGGTCGTTCGGTATCGGCCGAATGGGACACCGGACCCTGGCTTTGGTCAGGCTGGAGTCGTGCTCACGACCGTCGGCGACGCGGGCAGCATGCCCGCTGCTCTGGCAGTGCAGGGCGACGGCAAGCTGGTCGCGGCCGGACTGACCTACTTTCTGGTGCCAAACCCGAATGATCGCCTGACTGGCGTGCTGGTGGTCCTGGTGCCGGTGCTCGCCGTGCTCGCGGTGCTCGCGGTGCTCGCGCTCGTCAGCCGGGTGGTAGTCAGCCGGCGGCGACGAATTGGCCGAGGGCCTGCACCGTCGCCACCAGTCCGATAAGCACCATGATCCCCGCGCTCAGGACGGGGACCGCGCGGGCAAAGAGCCGCTGCAGCGGTGAGGGCGTGTCGTCGGGGAAGTAGCGGGTCATGAAGCGGCTGGCCGTGACCAGGAGCACGCCCGTGGTGGTGAGGACCACGGCCATGCCAAAACCGAACGCGAGGATGAGCAGGAGGCCGAAGCCCAGGCGGCCGAGGGCCAGGGCGCTGAGCAGCACGACGAGCGCCGACGCGCTCGGGACGATCCCCCCGGCGAGGCCGAGCATGAAGAGGCTGCGCCAAGTAATCGGCAGTGCACGCCGCGGGTCGCGCACGCCCGCGCCAACGCCCACGTCGTGCTCGTGCTCCGTGGCGTGCTCCTGCCCTGCGGCATGCTCGTGCCCTGCGGCATGCTCGTGCTCCGCGGCCTGCTCGTGCTCCGCGGCGTGCTCGTGCTCCGCGGCGCGCTCGTGCCCTGCGGCGTGTTCGTGCCCTGCGGCGTGTTCGTGCCCTGCTGCGTGCTCGCGGGCTGCGGCGTGCTTGTGGCCCACGGGGTGCTCGTGCTCGTGCGTAGCGGCGTGCTCGTGCGCGGCGGCGGGCCAGTGCGTATGGCCGTGGCCGTGGGCGTGGGCGGGCGCGTCTTGACCGAGGCCGCGTAGCGCATTGACGAGCAGGCTCGCGCCCAGCACCAGCACGATGACGGCGGCGATGAGCGTCAGCCATGGGTAGAGCTGCTCGGGCAGAATCAGGTTTGACGCCAGCAGCGTGATGACCCCGAGCACCAGGACGCCGAACGTGTGCGAGACCGTCACGCTCAGGCCCAGGGCAACCGCGTGGAGCAGCGTGCCGCGGGTGCCCACGATATACGCGGCCATCACCGTCTTGCCGTGACCGGGTGAGGCCGCATGGATGCCGCCGAGCAAAGCGGCGGCAGCGAGCGCCAGCAGCACCACCCCGAGGTTGAGGTCGGCCGTGGTGACGAGCGCGGTAAACGGGTCGACCGGCCGGCCATCGGCGCTACTCGGTCGCGCGGGCGCCGCGGGCGTGCCGCCGCCACCCGCGGCAAACGTCCAGCTCGCCTGGCGAGTATCGAGCGGATCTTGCAGAAACCGGTCGGGGTAGGCCCGCAGTTCGTCGGTCAGGTCCACGGCGGGAACACTCGACCCACTTAGAACGAGCCCGGGGTCGGCGCGAACGACGATCTCACGCCAGCCGAGGCGAGACGGCTCGTTGCGGTCCTGGAACATTGCCGCATGACTGCCGGCCGACGGCGCCCAGACCGCCACAAACCAGGCTTCGATCCGGATGAGCGGGATATTCCCCTGACCCGTCGGAGTCGACAGCCGGCTGTCCTCCACCTGGAGCTGGACCGGCGTGCCGTCGACGGTCAATTCGAGGTTGGTTCCGATGTCGGACACGCGGCGGGTCCGGTACGCGTCCCAGTCGCCTTGCGCGATTTGCGTTTCCTGCACCGACGGGATCTCCGCGAGGTCCAGCACGTAGCGGATATGGATGCCATCGGACCGGAGCTCGACGCGGCTGTAGCGATTCACGGTGAAATTGCCCAGCGGGTGCGCGCTGACCGGTGAGATCGTGGCCGGCAGGAGCGCCAGCACGCAGGCGGCGAACACAGGCCCCAGACAGCGCCAGGCAACTGGCACGCGCCGATTCGCCGTCTAGAGGGGCGGCCGAGAAGCCCGCGGCAACACCACTTGCCGCCCCTCTAGACCGTCCATTGAACGGAGTTCGGCCGTTGCTAACGTCCCGAAACTCACCTTCGGCCGAACTCCCTAACGCCGGGCGGCGCGTTGCTTGGCAGCCAGCAGCCGGCTCGTACGCGACTCTGGCAGGGGCGCCGGGGATGACACCCGCAAGCGGGCCAGGGCATCGCGGGCGACGAGTCCATGCGGCACCAGGGTTTCGACGACACGCGCGTGCGCCAGTTCGGCCAATCGCGCGCCCGCGAGCGCAGCTGGCGTGTCCACGTATCCAAGCCGGCGCCGAACCGCGTAATAGCCGGCGCGTAGCTCAGGCGCCGTAATGCGGAGGCGCCGCGCCGCGACGTCCAGGACGAACAACAATGCGCTCGCCACCATCAGCGCCGGCCAGAGTGGCCGCGGCGCGGCGACCGAGGGCAGATCGTGGACGAACGCCTGCCCCGGGTCGGTGATGAGCCGGCCACCGGTCCGCTTGGCCAGCCGATCGAGCAGCGCTTCGTTCGAACCGAGCACACGATACTCCGGCGAATAGGGTACGACGAACCCGCTGGATTGGTTGGCGACCGTCCCATCGGGATTGGTTTGCGAGACGTTGAGCGCGTAGATCCCGTCGTCCGCGACCGGCACCAGCGTCTCGTAGCGACCAGGCGCCACTTGGGGCAGCGTCACCTGCTGGTCGATCCCCTGCGGGTCGGTGAGGGTCGCGGTGGTCGGGAGACCATTCAGGTACCGGCGGTCGGTGACGTCCGCGCCGGTCTGGGCGTCGAGGGTGATGCGCGCGTGGTCGCCTTCGATGGCCACGCTGATCTGACGGTTGGGATCTTCGGGAGGCCGCACCGAGCGTTTGACGACCTGCCCCCAGAACGAGCTGAATTCGGGCCACTCGAGCCAGCGCGAAGACCACCGGTTGCTGGCGTCGGAGGTCCAGGCCAGCACCCGCCCGAGCCCGTACTGCCATTCGGACAGGACGGGGTCGAGTTGCGAAGACGCCAGGAGCACTGTCGCCTGTGGCTTGGGCGTGGTTGCCACGTAGCCGCGCAACTGCGGCGCCTGGCGAAAGTCGATCCCGGCGGTGGCCGGACTGGAAGCGACCGCGATCGGCGTGAAATCTTGCTCGACGATCGCCGCGCGCTGGACCTGCTGTGTTTCCTTCACGAGCAAGCGTGGCAAATCGAAGGGGTCGTTGCCGTCGTAGTAGCGCCCATTGCCCAGTTGCGCCAGCTCCTGGAGCAGCTGCGTGTCGGCATCGGTGCCGATGCCTATGGTGCTCAGCGTCACGGAGGAATCGCGCATCTGCTGCATCAGACCGGGGTAGTCGCCCCGCGGCGCCTGGCCGTCCGTGAGCAGGACGATGTGCTTCACCTTGGCGTCAATCGGCGCGATGGCGTTGTAGCTTTCCTTGAGCGCCGGGTAAATCTCGGTGCCACCGCCGGGCTGCATGCGGCCAATCGCTTCTTCGATCGGGGCCAGGTCGCTGGCGAAAGTGGGCTGGATCATCCAGTGGTTCTGGTCATCGAAGGCCAGCACGCCTACCTGGTCATATTCGCCCAGGAGCTCCACGGCGGCGATCGCGGCTTCTTTGGCCAGATCCATCTTTGAAGCGCCACCGGGCCCGCCCCCCATGGAGCCGGACACGTCCACCACGAGCATCAAGGCGACACTCGCCGAGACAGATTTTCCGCGCAGGTCCATGCGCACCGGCAGCATGTCCTCGAGTGGCGTGCGCGCGTAACCGCCAGGCCCGTAGGCGCCCTCGCCACCGATGACCACGAGGCCCCCGCCGAAGTCGCGGACGTAGGCTTGCAGCGCGCGCATCTGGCCGGGCGGGAGCGAGCTTGCCTGGACGTTCGCGAGCACGACGCTGGCGTAGTCGCGCAACGCCTGGGGGTCCAGCGACGTCGAGCCGATGGTGGTGAGATCGACCTTGAGCCCGGCTGCGCGCAGCGCATCCGCCAGGAACTTCCCATCGCCGGCAGTGCCCTCCGCGATGAGCACCGCTGGCGGGCCAGAGACGACCACCACGGCGCCGGCGCTGTTGTTCTGCGGCAGCGTGTCGATCGCGGGTTCGATCTGCAGGCGGACCAGGTGCTGGCCGGCTGGCAGGGGCTCCTGGGCGAGCACGAAGCGATTCACCCCGGGCTGCAGATCGACGTCCTGGCTGCTCGCCAGCCGACCGTCGACGAGCAGGTGCAGCCGCGCGCTGGTCGGCACGGTCGCCTCGACCTGCGCGGTGACGGTGAAGCGGTCGCCTTCGTGTAACAGCGGCGGCGCATCCAGCTGGCGGACGAGCACCTCCGGGCCACTGTCCGCGGACAGCGGGACGGCCAGCAGTTGCACGCCGGCGGCCTGGGCCAGTGCGGCGGCCTGGTCCGCCTGGTCCTGGTTCTCCTGGCCGTCTGACAGGAGCACGAGACGTCGCGCCGTGCCGGGCGGCAGACTGGCGATACCGGTTCGAATCGCGGCGGCGATGTCGGTGCGCCGGCCGTCGACGGCGCTCGGCGCCAGGCGGGGTGGACGACTATCCGTGCTCAGGGTGCGTTCCAGCGTTGCATCGGCGCCGAAGCTGACCACGGCCACCTGGTCGGCCGCGGCTTTGGCGGCCAGCGCGTTGGCGAGCCAGGTCTCCTCATCGACGCGCGCGGTGGGCGCGATGCTGTCCGAACGGTCGAGCAGCACGGCGACCGCGAGCTGGTCGGCGGTGAGCTGCACGAGCGGGCTGGCCAGCGCCAGGACCAGCAGGCTGACCACGCCCAGCCGCAGACCCAGCGACACCCGCCGCCGCGTCGGCGGCATGTACGTCCGCGACGTGCGCCAGACGAGGAACACCACGGCTGCGCAAACCGGGACCAGGATCAGTACGAGCGGGTACTCGAAGTCGAGACGCATGCGCGGCCGCGGAAGCTAAATACTACGCGCTGGGCTGCGACCGGGCCAGGAACCGAGGCTCGCTCGGCTCGCCCTGTGAGACCAAAGTCCAAGCAAAGAGGATTCGCTACGGGCGAAGCGTTGTTGCCAGCGGCTGGCGGGCAGCCATATGACACTCGCTACGGGCGAAGCGTTGTCGCCAGCAGGTCAGGGGAGACTCACTCCACACAAAACAAGGGTCGCGCTTGCCAGCGGCCGAGGGCACGCGAGCGGAGGCTTGCTACCCGCGAAGCGTCGTTGCCAGCAGGCCTGCGGCGCCGCCGCCGAGGACTAGCCAGACCGAATTGACTTTGAAGCGGATGAGGAGGACCGCGGCAAGGAGCAGGAGTCCAGCGGTGAGGACATCGACGATGCTGCTGGTGCCGAGCTGCCAGGCCACGGCCAGCATCAGGCCGACGGCGGCGGCATTGGCGCCGTCCAGGAATGCGCTCGTCCAGGGCGACGCGCGCAGCCGCGCCACGTATGGATAGACGATGCCGACGAACACGAACGAGGGCGCGAAGATCGCGACGGTCGCGACCACGGCGCCGGGTACGCCAGCGACGAGGTAGCCGATGAACGTGGCCGTGGTGAAGACTGGCCCGGGGGTGAACTGGCCGACCGCGACGGCGTCCAGCAACTGCCGGTCCGTGAGCCAGCTCAGGCGACTGACGAAGTCGTCGTGCAGGAACGCGAGCAGCACGTACCCGCTGCCGTACAGGGTCGCCCCGATCTTCAGAAAGGTGAGGAACAGCACGCCGAGGCTGACGCCAGCCAGGCCAACCGCCGGCGCGGTCTGCGCAAAATATCCGATCGGCCCCGCGATGAGCGCCGTATGCGATGACCCGCGGCCAGTGCCCCGGACCAGGCGTACGCGGTTTGCGATCAGCGTCACCGCGAGCGATAAGCCGAACAGCGGTACGAGCGGATTCAAGCCAGCGGCGTAGAAGCCGACGGTCAGCACGACCACAGCGCCAAGCACCAGGCTCTTGACCGCCGTACGCAGCAGGCCGTAGATCGCCTGGACGATCACCGCGATGATGACTGGCTTGATTCCGTACAGCACGCCGGCGACCTGCGGGGTAGCGCCGTACTGGACGTAGGCCCAGGCAAACGCCAGCACCAGGAGCATGGCGGGGAGGATGAACAGCAACCCCGCCAGCACCAGGCCGGGCAGCCCGGCGCGACGGTAGCCCAGGTAAATCGCCAGCTCAGTGGAGGTCGGGCCCGGGATGAGATTGCTGGCCCCCAGCAGGTCCAGGAACTCTTGCTCGGTAACCCACCCGCGTCGTTGAACGACTTCCTGGCGCATCAGGGCGACGTGCGCCGCCGGCCCACCAAAGCCGATCAGCCCCAGCTTGAGGAAGAGCGCAGCGACTTCGCCCAGGTGGCTCATCATATGCAGTGTGACCGACAACCGCGACACCAGCGCGGCACTCGCGTTCCACGCCGCGACGAAGTACGTTGCGCTCCGCGACGCCTCCGGCGAGGTGCAGTACGCGATGGGCACGCCGCCAACCCTGGAGCGGACGATCTGGCAAGAGGACCTGTCGATCGAGCCGCGGCCGTACAAGGTCTACCCGAACCTGCGGCCGATGGGGCTGCCAACCGAGCTCCCGCCCACTGGCCTGCCCGCGCTGGCAGCGCTCGCGCGCACGGGCGGAGAGCCGGCGCGGCAGACCCGCATACCTGACCTGAGCGCGTTGACGCGCCTGGCGCGACTCACCAACGGCCTGCTCCATCGACGCGCCCAGACGCAGACCGGCCGGGTCGTCGAATTTCGCACCGCCGGTGGCACCGGCGCTCGCTACCACCTCGAGTTGTACTTTGTCTGCGGCGACCTGCCGGACCTATCGGCCGGGGTCTACCACTACGCCGCCGCCGATGACAGTCTGCGGCAGTTGCGTTCGGGCGATCAGCGCGAGGCGCTCCTCAAAGCCAGCGGAAGCGCGCCCGGTTTGGCCGAGGCACCAGTTGCGCTGGTCCTGACCAGCACGTTCTGGCGCAATGCCTGGCGCTACAAGGCACGGGCCTATCGGCACACGTTCTGGGACGCCGGTACCTCGCTGGCCAACTGCCTGGCGGTGGCCGCCGCGCTCGAGTTGCCGACGCAGGTAGTGCTTGGGTTTGCCGACGGCGCGGTGAATGCCTTGCTCGGCGTGGACGGGGAGCGTGAGGCGGCCATCGCGGTGTGCGCGATCGGCCGCGGCGGCGGCGGGCCGGCTGGGGTTGGCGATCTGCCACCGCTGGAGCATTTGACCGAGCCGCTCTCGAGCGCTGAAGTGACCTTTGCCGCCATTCCGCGCATGCACGCCGCGTCGTCGCTGGCTTCAGGCGAGGCGGCTGCGGCCTGGCGCCAGCAGCCTTTGCAACGGGTGTTGACACCGCCACGCCAGCCACCCATCGCGCTCTCACCCCTCGACGACGAGGTGATCCCCAGGGCGCCGATCGAGGACGTGATCATGGCGCGCCGATCGACGCGCCACTATGACACCGAGCGGCCGATCACCTTCGAGCTGTTTTCGACGCTACTCGACCGGTCCACGCGTGGTTTTGCAGCGGATTGCCTGGCCGACGCTGCGTCTCCGTTGCACGACGGTTACCTGATCGTCAACGCCGTCGAGGGTCTGGCGCCGGGGCTGTACCTCCACCGCCCGCTCGAGGGCTCGATCGAGCCGCTTAAGATCGGCGGGACAGCATTGCGCGCGCAGGCGGCGCACCTCGCCTTCGACCAGCAGTACGCGGCCGATGCCCACGTCAACAGCTACTACCTGACCGATCTCGGCCCGGTGCTGGCGCACTACGGCAACCGCGGTTACCGTCTGGCCCAGCTTGAAGCCGCCCTGTTCGCCGGGCGGTTGCACCTGGCCGCGCATGCGCTGGGTCTCGGCGCGGTCGGCTCGACGTCCTTTGACGACGAAGTGGTCGACTTCTTTTCACCCCGCGCCGCGGGCGCCAGCTTCATGTTCGTACTCGTCTTCGGCGCCCGACGACGGCGGGGGTAGACTGCGGCGATGCAGCGCAGCACCGATCGCATTCTGACGACGCACACAGGCAGCTTGCCGCGGCCGGATGACCTGGTGGCGATGGTGGCGGGTAAAGACCAGCAGGAGGTCCAGCGCGACGCGGTGTTCGACCGGCGCGTGACGGAGGCAGTGCACGAGATCGTCCAGAAGCAGGTTGAGGCGGGCGTCGACGTCATCAACGATGGCGAGGCGAGCAAGGTCGGGTACGCGACGTATGTGACAGAGCGGCTGACCGGCTTCGAGGGCGCGAGCCGACCATCGCCGGCGCAGGTCGAAGCCGCGGATTTTCCAGAGTTCTACCAGGCGCGGGTCCCGGGCCCGGCGACCATCAAACGACCCGTGTGCACCGGCCCGATCAGCTGGCGCGGCGATGCGCTCGTGCAACGCGACATCGCCAACCTCAAGGTCGCGCTGGAGGGCGTGACCGCGGTGGACACGTTCATGACCGCGGCGTCGCCCGGGGTGGTGTGGAATTTTCTCGAGAATGACTACTACGCGAACGACGACGCGTACGTGTTCGCGGTCGCGGATGCGATGAAGCACGAATACCGGGCGATTGTCGACGCCGGCTTCGTCTTGCAACTGGACGCCCCGGACCTGGCCATGGGCTGGAATCGGCACGTCTTTGCCGGCAAGAGCATCGACGAGTTCCGCACGGTCGCCGACATGCACGTCGAGGCAATGAATCACGCGCTGGAGGGAATTGCCGCGGACCGCGTGCGGCTGCATCTGTGCTGGGGCAACTTCGAGGGCCCGCATATCCGCGATATTCCGCTGGCGCGTATTTTCGATATCGCGATCAAGACTCGCGCTCAGGCGATCTCGTTCGAAGGCGCAAACCCGCGCCACGAACACGAGTGGAAGTTGTTCAAAGAGCACATTCTGCCGGAGGGACGCATCTTGATCCCTGGCGTGCTGGACTCCACAACGAACTTCGTCGAGCACCCGGAGCTGGTCGCCGAGCGCCTCGTTCGGTATGCGGAGCTGGTCGGGCGGGAAAACGTGATCGCCGGGACTGACTGTGGGTTTTCGACGTTCGCGCGTGCCCAGCTAACCGTGCATCCGCGCGTTACCTGGGCCAAGTTTCAGGCGATGGCCGACGGCGCCCGGCTTGCTTCTGAACAATTGTGGGGCTAGCGGCAACTGGCTCGAGATCAGTAGCTCGCTAGCCGGCATCGGCGCGCAGAAGTACGATCCCTGCGCCAGGTCACAGCCCAGGCGCAGAAGGTCGTCCCAGATGGAGGCGTCCTCGACGCCTTCGGCGACGACCTGGAGCCCGAGTCCGTGCCCGAGGTCCACCATGGCGCGCACGATGGCTGCGTCCGCGGGAACGCGCGCCATGCTCCGGACGAAGCCACGATCGATCTTGAGCTGGTCGGCTGGGAGCTTCCGCAAGTAGTTGAAGCCGGCGTTGCCCATCCCGAAGTCGTCGATGGCAATGCGAATACCCAGATCGCGCAGACAGCTGAGCGTCGGTGCCGCGCGTTCGGAGTCGATCATCACTGCCGTTTCGGTCAGCTCCAGGAGCAGCGATTGCGCTGGCACACCACTGCGTAGCAGCTCCGCCGCCACGTAGTCGGGGAGGTCCGGGTCGTGCAGGCTGTGGGCCGACAGATTGACGGCGACGGGAACGGCCCGACGTTGCTCGCTCCAGGCGCGACATTGGTCGAGCGCCGCCCCGAGGACCCAGCGGTCGAGCGCGACGACCAGTCCGGTCTGCTCGGCCAGCGGCACGAAAGCGCTCGGCGGGAGTAAGCCACGGTCTGGGTGGTTCCAGCGGACGAGGGCCTCGACGTGCGAAATCGTCCGGGTCGCGAGGCGGGTGATGGGCTGGAAGTGCAGCCGCAGCTCGCCGCCCTCGATCGCGCAGCGCAACTCGGTGAGACGCCGCAATCGATCTCGACTGTGCTCATCCTGGTCGGGAGCATAGGCGGCATAGCCGCGTCCCGAGCGTTTCGCGACATACATGGCCACATCGGCCTGACGCAGCATGGTGCTCGCATCGGTGTCCGGGGGAATCCAGGCGGCGATGCCGATGCTCGCGCCAATGGTCACGGTGTGACCGTCGATGATCAGCGGCGCCTTGAGGATCTCCAGGAGATTCTCCGCGATGCAGGTGGCTTCGCCCGTCTGGACGTGCAGCAGCAGCACAGCGAACTCGTCGCCTCCCAGGCGTGCGACGAGGTCTGTGGGGCGGACCGCACCCGCCAACCGCATCGCCACCTGACGCAGCAGCTCATCCCCAGCGTGGTGGCCGAAGCTATCGTTGACCTCCTTGAATCGGTCCAGGTCCAGCAGCAGCAGCGCCAGGCGCTCAGTGCCGGCGCACGCGGCCGCGACTCCCTGCTCGAGGCGATCCTGCAGCACGAGACGGTTGGGCAGTTGCGTCAGCCCATCATGACTGGCCTGGTGTGCGAGCGCCGCCTCCGCGCGCTTGCGTCCGGTGATGTCACGGTTGATCGCCAGGACGGCATTCGGCAGTCCGTCTTTGCCGACCTGTAATGCCCAGCGGCTGTTGACCACGACGGTCGCCCCATCCTGGCGCGTGTGGACCAGTTCGCCTTCCCACCGCTGGGTCCGCACCAGCTCCGCGTTGATCTCCGCCAGTGGCCGCGGGAACTGGGTCTGCAGGATGGCTTGCGGCGTGCGGCCGAGCACGTCGCCCTTCGGCCAGCCGTACAGCTCTTCGGAGCCGCGGTTCCAGAAACTGATGGAGCCGGTCTGCAACTCCCAGACCAGAATGGCGTCGTATGCCAGATCCAGCAGCCGGGCGTGGTCGACCAGTATGGGTCCCGGCTGGTCCTGCATGGTGCGCGAGTATGCGCGCTCAAGTGCGCGCAACAAAGGGATCGCCCGCGTCCGGGCCACATGTGTGCCTGAATCGGTACCCTCGGCCAGCCCCCGCGGACTGATCGGCCCGAATTGACGCGCGTGGTCTACGCCGGTATCCGCGGCGGGTCGATCATCGCAACAGGCCCTGATCTCACCATGTCCCCGCTCATTTTCCTCGCATTCCTCAAAGGCCCCATCGGTCTCGCGCTGATCGGGACGACCGTTGTCGTCGCGACAGCGGTGACCGGCGTCGCCGCGGGCCCACCCGTGGCGCGGGCCGTCATGGAGCGAGTGAACGCGACAGCCACCCCGACTGCCGAGCCGACGGCCGCCCCGACGGCCAGGCCGAAGGTCATCCCGCCGACCGCCGCGCCGACGGCGACACGGCAATCTGGGAGTCCTGTCCCGTCGCCCAAGGCCACCAGTCCGGCCACGGCAACGCCGACCGCGGCGCCGGTCGTTGCGCCGGCCCTTCAGATTGCGCCAGCGACTCCCGCCCCCGCCGCGGTTCCGGCTCCGGTGAGCGCCGCCGCCCGTCCCCCGACGCCGGCCCGCGCGCCCACGGCGACGCCGAGCCCCAAACCGACCTCAGTTCCAGTGCCGCCTGCCCCCAACCCGACGGACGTGCCCGTGGCCGCCCCGACCGCGACGAGCGTCCCCACGCCCGTGCCGACGGACATACCGACGGCCACGCCGGTCCCTGCGACGCTCACCCCGGTCGCCACCGCCACTGCCGTGAGCACGCTCGCGCCGCTCCCAACGCTGGCGCCCGTGCTGACGAGCATCCCGACCGTCGCGCCGGTGGCCGCTGCCCTCCCCACCGCCACAGCGGTTCCCCCCACGGCGGTTCCCACGGCGACGCCGACCTCAACGGCGACCCCGAGGTCGACGGCGACGCCCACCGCAACGGTCACGGCAACGCCGATCCCAACGCTCAAGGCAACCGTGACCGCCACGCCGATCCCCGCGTGCACGCCAACGCCGTCACCCACGTCGACCGTGGTGGCGACCTTTACCGCGACCCCAACCCCGATCGCAACCTCCACTCCGACCGCGACGGCGACCAGTATCCCCACGAGCACGCCCGGCACGGGCAGCTGCACCGTCAAGATGACCTAGCTCTCCGACGGTCAATCGTGGTTGGCGCTAGGATGATGGCCATGCAACGAGGACTCCGACAGAGCTCGATCGGCTGGCTTGGCGTGGCGCTGCTGGTCGGCGCGGTCGGCGCGCCGGTACCGGCGGGCGCCGACGTTGCCACGATGTGGACGGGTGGGCCCACCGCGGTGGGTGATAACACGTACGCCGGATTCATCGACGTCCCGCCAGCCAACGCCACGGTGCCGACCGGTGGGTTTGTGGTGGCCGGCTGGTTCGTGGACAACACCGCCCAGGGCTGGGCTGGCGCGGACGACGTCCAGGTGTTTCAGGGCACGATGGACGGTGGCGGCAAGCTGCTCGCCAGAGCCAGCATCGCCCAGAACCGGCCGGACGTTGCGGCCGCGCTGAGCAATCCCTACTGGGCCGCGTCGGGCTACTCCGCACTGGTGCCGCCGGCGGCTCTGTCGCCAGGCGGGCAAACGCTGTCGGTCTATGCCCACACCCCCGGCAAAGGTTGGTGGTACGAGCAAACGCAGATCAACGTCTCGTCGAGCGCCGCCGCCTCAGTTCCAGCTCCAGCAGCAGCAGCACCATCGGCGCCCGTGGTCGCCGGCGCCGCGCTGCCGATCGTCGCCTTCGAGAAGCCGAAAGACAGCGAGATCGTGCCCACCAAGAGCGACTACGAGATTGTCGGCTATGCGCTGGACAGGAGCGCGGCGCCGAACCAGGGCGTCACCGGGTCGGGCATCAACCGGGTGCAGGTCTACATCGGCGCCGATCGCGACAACGGCGGCATTTTCCTGGGCGAGGCCGACCTCGGTTTTTCGGATTCGACGCCCATCGCCCAATACGGCGGGCAATTCAGCTCGTCGGGCTGGCGGTTGACGTTCAAACCGACGCAGTTCCACGCCAACACGTATTTGCTGTTCGCGTACGCTCGGTCGGCCGTCAGCGGCAAGGAAGACGTCGCGCAGCGCTTCTTCGCGATTCACGAATAAGCCCGCACTCACGTACACGGGCGACCGGCCCGATCATAGTTGAGATGGGCCGGCGAGCGTGAACTTCACAACGCCGACAGGGCCCCATGGGCCAGCGACCGCGTTTGCCGATCAGCCCGACTTCTGGGCCGCCTTCGCGCACGCGGCGACGGGCATGATGATTTCCGATCTGGCGGGCCACTACCTGTACGCGAATCCCGCGTACTGCGCGATCCTCGGCTACACCGAAGCTCAGCTCAAAGCGCTCAGCGTGCGCGAGGTCACCCATCCAGACGAGCGCTCCGACACCCAGTCCAGGGGTCGGGCACTGCTGGCGGGCGATATCCCGGCGTACGTGGTGGAACGCCGCTATTTGCACGCCGATGGTCGAGAAATCTGGGTTCGCAACAGTCTGTCGGCAGTCCGTGACGCCACCGGGCACCCCGTGGCGATGCTGGCGATCAGCGAAGACGTGACGGCGGTCAAGCAAGCCGACGAGGAACGGACGCGCGCCGAGGCCGCGCTCCAGGCCAGCGAGGAGCGCCTGCGAATCGCCCTCGACGCCACCGGGCTCGGTACCTGGGAATGGGATCCGACCGCGCAACGCGCAATCTGGTCTGCCCGCCTCGAAGCGCTGTACGGCCTGCCCGCGGGGGGCTTCGACGGCCAGATCAGCACGTTTCTGGAACTGGTGCATCCGTCCGACCGAGAGCGGGTCTTGCGCGGGTTCAAAGCCTCGTTCGCGTCGGGCGACGAGAGCGAGCTCGAGTATCGGGCCGCTTCACCGCGCCCCGACGGCTCCGAGCGCTGGCTGTTCAGCCGGGGCCAGGTCATGCTGGGTGTCGATGGACAGGTGCTGCGCGGCGTGGGCACCGTGCTGGACATCACCGAACGCAAGCTGGCTGAGCAGGCGCTCGAACATCAGGCCTTCCACGACGCGCTGACGGGCCTGCCCAATCGGGCGCTGTTCACCGATCGGCTGGAGCATGCCCTCGCCAGAGTAGACCGTCAGGGCACATCTGTGGCCGTGCTGTTTCTGGACCTCGACAACTTCAAGGTGGTCAACGACAGCCTGGGCCACGCCCAGGGTGACGCACTGCTGATTACGGTGGCCGACCGATTGCGCGCCTGCCTGCGGGCTGGGGACACCGGCGCGCGGCTCAGCGGTGACGAGTTTACGATCCTGCTGGAGGATGTCGCGGGTGAGGCCGCCGCGATCGCGGTCGCGGAGCGCATTGCGGCGGCGCTGTCGGTGCCGGTCATTTTGCAAGGTCGCGAGGTGGTGGTCAGCGCCAGTATCGGCGTCACGCTCGGCTTGACCGGGGCCGTCGGCCAGGATTTGCTGCGCGAGGCCGACCTGGCGATGTATCGCGCCAAGACCAACGGCAAGGCCCGCTGCGCGCTCTTCGATCCCGACCTGGAGACCCATGCCATGGCGCGCCTGGAATTGGAGACTGACATGCGCCAGGCGCTGGCGCGCGGCGAATTCCGGGTGCACTATCAGCCGATCATCGCGCTGGCTGACGACTCCATCGCTGGGGTTGAGGCGCTCGTGCGCTGGCAACACCCCGAGCGTGGCCTGGTGCAGCCGCTGGCCTTTATTCCGCTCGCGGAAGAGACCGGGCTGATCATCCAGCTTGGCCAGTGGGTGCTGGAGCAGGCATGCCAGCAATCGCGGATCTGGCAGGCCCAGTACCCGCTTAAGCGCGCGCTGAGTATCAGCGTGAATCTGTCGGCGCGCCAGTTGCAGCATCCGGACCTCGTCGCGGACATTGCCCGCGCTGTCCGCGATTCGGGCCTGGACCCGGGCACGCTGGAGCTCGAGATCACCGAAAGTGTCGTCATGCAAGATGCCGAAGCGACCGACGCGACTCTGCGCGCCTTGAAGGCCATCGGCATCCGGCTGGCCATTGACGACTTCGGCACTGGCTATTCGAGCCTGAGTTACCTCAAGCGTTTCCCGGTCGACACGCTCAAAATTGACCGCTCGTTCGTCGACGGCCTGGGCCACGACGCTCAGGACACGGCCATTGTCCGCAGTGTCGCCGCCCTCGCCCGGGCCCTCGATCTGAGCGTCACTGGCGAAGGCGTCGAAAGCGAAATCCAACATCGTCAGCTGCAGCAATTCGGGTGCGATCTGGCTCAGGGGTACCTGTATGCCCGACCGCTACCCGCGGCCGGCGTCAGCGCGCTGCTCGCGATCGGCCCTGCCAGGCGACGGCTGCGCCGCGCCAGCTAACCACAGCAGCGGGCGGCATACACTGGCCGGCGTATGGCCGAACAGCGGTTGCAGATCCCTCTCGAACCCGTCGACTCGCTAACGATCACCACGCTTGTCGACAACGTCTTCGACGTCTTCATGCCGGACCAGGGCCCGGCGCACCGGGTTTCGCCCGCGTCCGGAGGCGGCACGCTGCCAACCGCCACCATGCTCGATGGCACCGTGCCGAATCAGTTGATCGCCGAACACGGACTGTCGCTGCTGCTGACCGTAACCCGCGGTGAAAAGTCGCATACCTTGCTCTTCGATACCGGGGTGAGCCCGGATGGCATGGTCGCCAATATGGACCGGCTCGAGCTTGACGCGCGCGACATTGAGGCGATCGTGTGCAGTCACGGCCACTTCGACCATACCGCCGGACTCGACGGATTGATCCGCCGCCTGGGGAGCTCGAACCTGCCGGTGCTCATCCATCCCGACTTCTGGAATCGGCGCCGCGTGCGGATTCCCGGTCGCGAACCGCGCGAGATTCCCACCACGAGTCGGTCGGCCTTGCAAGGGGCCGGTTTCACGATCGTCGAGGAACGTCAGCCAAGCTTTCTTTTCGACAATTCAGTGCTCATCACGGGCGAGGTCGATCGCACCACTGGCTACGAGCCCGGATTCCCGGTTCAGGATGCCTGGCATACGGACCACTGGGAACCTGACCCACTGGTCCTGGACGACCAGGCCGTCATCATCAACATCCGCGACCGGGGACTGGTGGTGATCACCGGCTGCGGCCACGCCGGCATTGTCAATATCACTCGCTACGCGCTGGCGCTGACGGGTGCATCCCAGGTGTACGGGGTGTTCGGCGGCTTTCACCTGAATGGTCCACTGTTCGAGCCGTTGATCGATCGGGTCTGCGCCGATCTCGCCGCCATGCAGCCGAGTCTGATCGTCCCCGCGCACTGCACCGGCTGGCGGGCCCAGCATGCGCTCGCCCGGACGTTCGGCGCAGCCTACGTCCCCGACTGTGTCGGCACGCGCTTCACACTCGAATCGGGCCGCTAGCCTTTGACGGCCCCCATCGTGAGCCCGCTCACGATGCGGCGCTGCAAGATCAGCGCAAAGACCGCGACTGGCAGCATGATCGCCACCGCGGCCGCGCTGAATTGACCCCACAACAGGCCGCGATCGGAATCGAAGCTGGCGATCAGGACCGGCAGCGTGCGGCTGTCCGGGCCGGCCAGGATAAGCGAAAACAGAAACTCGTTCCAGCCAAGCAAGAATGCAAAGATCGCGGTCGTCGCAATGCCCGGCGCCGCCAGCGGGATCACCACCTTCTGCAGGATCTGCCAGCGGTTGCAGCCATCGACGGCCGCCGCCTCCTCCAGATCGATGGGCAGCTCCTTCAGAAAGCCGATCATCATCCAGATCCCGAAAGGCAGGGCAAACGTGGTGTACGAAATGATCAGCGCTGCGCGCGTGTTCAGCAGGTGGAGTTGGGTGAAGATGACGTACAGCGGCAGCACCAGGGTGATGCGCGGCACCATGCGCACCACCAGATAGAACAGCGGCAGGAATGTTCCGCCTCGAAAGTGGAACCGCGTGAACGCATACGCCGAGAGAAACCCAATCGTCGCGGCCAGCGCACTGGTCACCGTGGCCACGATCAGCGTGTTCGCCAGGTACCGCTGGAAGTCGGCCGAGGCCAGCAGCGAGACATAGTTGCTCAGCGTTGGCGGGAACACCCACACCGGCGGCGACGCTGCCACGAGCGTGTCGGGCTTGATACTGGTCAGCGCCATCCAGGCCACGGGGCCCAGCGCCCAGCACAGCATGAACGCAACCACCACGCGTTGAACAACCGGATGCATCGTCGTGCGCACGTCGGTTGTCAGTCCACTCGCGTCCGGTTCATGCGTCGCACAAAGTAGATGCCGAAAAGAAAGACGACCGCAAAGATGACATACGACACCGCCGAGCCGAGGCCCATGTCGTAGTTCCGGAAGCTGTAGCGATAGGTGGAGATGGCAATCGTCTCGGTGGCGTTGCCGGGTCCACCGCCGGTCATGATGAAGATCGTGTCGAACTCACGCAGGGCATCCATGCCGCGAATAATCAGCGCCACCAGGATCAGGGGCATCAGCAACGGCAGTGTGAGACTCCGAAACCGCTGCCAGAACGACGCGCCGTCGACGGCCGCGGCTTCGAAGAGCTCCGATGGGAGCGACTGCATGCCGGCCAGAAAGACCAGGAACATGAACGGCGTGTTGCGCCAGATCTCGACGGCCATCACAGACGGCAGCGCCAGTCTCGGATCGCCCAACCAGACCGGGTGCCCCAGGCCGACCAACGCCAGGAAGTAATTGACGATCCCGAGATCCGGATGGAGCATGAACCGCCACATAAAGGCGACCACCGCCGGTGTCATGAACACCGGCACGAGCATCGCTGTTCTGACCAGGCCCGCGCCGACCGTGAGGGTGTTGACGACCAGCGCGAAGGCCATCCCCAGCACCAGCTCGACGGCGACGGTGCCCACGCCATACACGAAGGTCGTGCCGAGCGAGTTGCGAAATGTCGGGTCGTTCAGGGCGTGCGCATAGTTGGCGAGTCCGTCGAAGTGCACATTGCGCGGATCCGTCAGGACGTAGTGCCAGAAGCTCAGTCCAAACGAATACATAAGCGGCAGCACCACAACTGCCAGCGTCGCCGCGAGCGCCGGCAGCACCGCCCAGTAGTAGAACGGAATGAGATGCCCGATTCGTTGACGCAGCGTGGCTGCACGATCCACTCGGCGGGACCGGCGCTCGGCCGCCGTGGCGAAACTCAACGCTCAGCTTTCCGTGCAACCTACGTCAGGTACGGCGCAACCTGTTGGTCCGCTGCTCTGATCGCGTCCTCGGGCTGCTTCTGGCCGGAGAGCACCGAGGTGGTCATGTTCATGATGACCGTGTCGATGGCGTTCCAGCTCGAAACCTGGGGCCGGGATCGAGCGCCGCCGAGCGCCTTCTGATAATCCTGGGCCCACGGATACCGCTGCGCGAATTCCGCGCTGTTGAGCACATCGAAGCGGGGCGAGTGGCCGCCGCCGTTCTGCGTAAACTCGGCGCTGCCGACGGGCCCGGTGATCCACTTGACCCACTCCCACGCGGCATCCTTTCTGGTGCTGTCCTTGGAGATGCCCAGGGTCCAGACACCCCGCTGGGCATTCGGCACCGACGCCCAGCCGACGTCCTTCGCAACCTGCGATTTTTCGGGGTTCGTGGCGTCCGGGCCAATGGATGCCCAGTAAAAGACCATCGCCGCTTTGCCGGTGTAGAACGCGTTGATCTGTTCCGCGTAGCCGTACGCCAGCACGCCAGGCGGGGCCGACTTGATAATGCGCTGATATGTCTGCAGCGCCTTGATCCCGGCTGGACCATTGAAGCCGAACTTCTTGTCGGGGGTAAGGATCTCGCCGCCGGCGTTCCACAGCAAGAACTCGGCGAGTGCGGACACCTGGCCGTCCTGGCCACCGGAGACCGAGATTCCGGCAACACCGTTGGCGGGATCGTTCAGCTTCTCGGCGGCGCCGATCACGTCATCAAACGTGGCCGGGGCCACGACGCCTTTGGCCGCGAACAGATCCTTGCGATACCAGAGCATCATGACGTTCGGATCGAGCGGCATCGCGACGCGGGTGCCGTTGTACACCCCGGCCGACAGGCCGTTTGGCACGTACTGCTTGAGGTCGAGGTTGTCGCGAGTGACGAGCGGTTCGACACTGGTCAGGTACGGGGCCAGCCCAGCGATCCAGGTCTCGTCCATCATGGCGACGTCGTAGTCCGGGCTCCTGCTCGCGAACGACACGGTCAACTTGTCGGCCAAATTCGGGTTCGGCAGCTTGTCAATCAGGACTTTGATGCCCGTGGCCTTTTCGAAGTCAGGAAAGGTCTTCTCGAGCGCGTCGCCCTTGTAGTTCGCCAGCGCGCCGAAGCGAATGCTGGAGCCGCTGAGCGCCCCGGCGCCCACGGCCGCCGGAGCCGTGGAGGCTGGCTGCGCCGGGGTTGCCGCTGGCGCTGCGCAGGCGGCCAGCAACAGCCCGACCGCGGAAACACCGAGTGTCTGAACGAAGCGGCGGCGAGTAACTATGGCGCGATTGACCTGGCCCGACATGACAGCTGTCCCCATTTCCGAGGTCGTCGTTCGTCCCAGTGTAAGTTGTTCAGGGTGAATCGCACGGCACTGTCCTGCCAGGTCGCGGCGCTCGGCACGATGGGTGCGATTCTGGGCGTCGCCAGCCTGGTGGCCATCGGGGGGCTGATCTTCGGGCCAGGCACGGCCAGCACCCAACTGTACGCAGCTGGCGGAAATGTGCTGACGATCACCGCGGCTGGTGCTCGATCCCTCACGAATGCCGACGTGGACGCCATCGCCAGAGGTGTGCCCGACATCGCCGCTCTCAGTCGCGCTGTCTTTGGCACTGCCCCGGTGGGCGCGGGCGGAGTGTCCGACGGCGGCCCGACCGCCGTCCAGGGAGTCGATCCGTCATACGCCCAGGTAACCCGCGACACGCTGGTGCAGGGCACCTTCTTTACCCCGCAGGATGGTGCCTCGGCCAACCGCGTGGCCGTGCTCGGGCAGACCCTGTCGAGCCACCTCTTCCAGACTGGCCAGCGGGCTGTCGGATCGACGATCCGCATCCGCAATGTCCCGTTCACCGTGATCGGCGTGCTGGCCAGTCAGACGAACAACTCGGATAACGCCGTGCTGATCCCGTTTGAGACCGGGCAGGTGCGGTTGTTCGGCACGAACGCACTGGACGCCGTACTGGTGCAGGTGGCGGATCCAAACCAGGCGGACGTGGTCAGCCAGGATGTGGAGCAGTTGCTGCGACAGCGCCATCAGCTACGGTCAGGACAGCCGGATGGATTCACCATTCGCGCCAACTCGGCGCAGCCTCCAGCCGCCAGCGTCGGCGACACGGTTGCACGCTGGCTGCCGCGGGTTCTGGATCGGGCCCGGCAGTACAGCTGCGAAGCCAAGGGGCTCTGCCGGCGCGCGCAGCCCGCGCAGCCGTAGGCCCGAGAGAACACGACCCGGCCGACGTCGCGCGGGCCGTTCGTTATGGCTCGGGCTCTTTGGTGGGCTCGGTATCGGGGACGATTCCCTGCTGGCGAAACTGCCGCCAATCGTCGACGAGTCGAGCCTGCAGGCTGGCGATATTGGCGGCGTTGGTCGGATCGGCGCAGATCATCCGGTGGATCGCGGTTTCGACCTGGTCCTTCTCTTCCGCATTCGGCTCGGCACCGGTCGGTTGGCTGCCGGGCAGCGTCTTGCCCCGTGGCTGGGGCCACAGGTTGCGCGGATCGTAAGGATGGCCCAGATCCTCGAGTGACAACTCGTGGTCGAGCTCGTAGTACTCGGGCGGCTGCGTCAGTCCGTAGGCCTTCATCAAGCGCTGCTTGAGCACGTTGGTGTAGCTGACTGGCGGCCGGATCGTCGTCGTGGAAAAGCCTGCCGCACACAGCTGCGCCACGGTCAGGCTGGGGTTGACGAGGCCCGGCGTACAGGTATGGTCGGCGATCCCGTTGACGATGTGGCAGCTGCCATCCGGGGGAACCGGGACCGCGTTGGGATCTGGCGGATTCCCCTGGGGGCCGATCGCGAGCGTCGGTACGGCAGCTGGGCGGGGGATCGCCTGACCGGCGGATGGGGTTGGAACGGAGGTGGCAGTCGGCACAGGGGCGGCAGGTGGCGCGCTGGGCGCGGCTGAGCAGGCCGAGACGAAGAACGCCAGGATGCCCACGCGAAGGAGGCGATCGATCTGCATGCCGCTAGCCTACTCTCACCGCCTCAGTCTCACACGCAGTCACATCCGTGGTCGGCGCCGCCGAGGTTCTCCTCAGGGCAAATGCCAGAGCTGCGACGTCGTCGAACCACAGGTCCGGATCTGGAACTGCGTGCCAGCAACGCCAACTGCGCCGGGATCGTCCAGACACCGGCCGGACTGTGGGTTGAGGAGCCGGTTCCACGGCGCGTAGCGCCACTGCTGCGCACCGGTGCCGTTGCAGTCCCACAGCTGGACCGGCGTTCCGTTCGCCCTTGCCCCGCCGGCGACGTCCACGCACTTGCCGAGCACGTGCAGCGCGCCGTCGCCGGTGTTCCAGGTGATGTGCTGTGCATTCGTACCGTTGCAGGTCCAGACCTGGATGGGTGTGCCGTTGGCTGTCGCGGCGCCACTGACGTCGACGCACATACCGCCCGTGCTGACGATCGGACCGCTCACCGGGCCTCCGTACCGCGCGCGCACGACTGGCGGCGTCTCGGCGGTGTACCCGGCGTCGATCGCCCGGGCGAGCCGGACGTACTGCCCTTCGGCCCACATCAGCGGCGACGCACTCCCGGTCGGTCGTCCAAAATCGAAGCAACCGATATCGGGTCGGTCCCAGATCTGCTCGGGCATGAAGTAGCCGGGGTTCGCGGCATCCGCCATCGACTGGAGGTAGATGGCGGCCGACCGGCCATTCGCCAACTCGTACTCGCCGCGTTCGCCGGAGAGGACCGGCCAGAGGCGGCCAAATCGGTTCGGACCCTGGGCGGGAAAGCCGCTGCAGTCCGTGCTGCTGTCTCCGTAATTGTCGTGGACATAGCGATGGAAGTAGACATCGCCGCTGGGCAGCGTGACCTGGAGGGTCGAGTTGTTGTCGAACGCCGCGGCTGTCGGAGACAGTGACGTCGCGATAGTGGAGTCGTTGGGCTGACGCACGCCGAGCCGCACCAGATCGAGAAAGCCGAAGTCGACGATATCGCGGGCGAAGAAACACCCTTCCTGGAAGCACAGCTGCGAGGTGTCGTTCGGGTTGGATGTGCTGCTGATGCGTTCGTAGTACTGGTGGCCGCCCCAGAAGCCGCCGGTCGTCAACGTCCAGCCGGCGAGGCTGTCACGCCAGCTATCGGCCGTCGATTCCCAGCTCGCCGCGCTCGCGGTGTCCCCATTCAGCCGGGCGATATCGGCGGCCGCAATGAGCCCGGCAATCTCGGCGGCGATCGACGATGGTGACTTGCCTCGCCGCTCCTCCCAGCGTTCGGTCGTGTCCGGACCCATCGCCTGGATGTGGTTGGCGGTCGTCTTGAGTCTGGCGAACGTGGCCGGATCGGTGAGGCCCGTGGTCCAGGCCAGCAGGATCGCCATCGCGTCCTGGTCAAATTGCTCACAGCAGCCGAGCTGCGCCGGCGTCGCACCGCTGCTCCCACTCACCGGGCTGAAGCGGGGGAACGACCCGGCCGAATACGTGTCCGGGGCGCCCGGCGTCGACGTGCTGATGTACTGGGACTCCCACATGAACCGGGCCATCCGCAGCGCCTGGGCCAAATCGCCCGCCGCGAGCAGGCCGGTTGCCTGCTGGTACAGGTCCCGACCCCAGACGCGGTGGTAGCCGTCGTTCAATGCGTCACCTCCGACGAAGTCGCCCCACGGCGTGGCGAGTCCGGCGACGCTGGCGCCGGGATGCGTCTTGTCTTCGGCGGCGTGCAATGCCATCACCGCGACGTAATAAGCGCGCCGACGCAGCGTGTCGCTCGCCACGCTGTCCGGGGCTGGCCTCAACGTGTCGAGGTAGGCGTTCCAGCCTGAGCGATAGTTCGCCTCAACAGTCGAGAAGCCGTCGGCGAGTGAGGCGTTGACAGCGTCGACCGCCGCGCTGGCGTCGGCACCGTAACCGAGTCCCAGGGTGAACGTCGTGTCGGCGCCGACATCGACCTGACCGCACTGGACGACGTTGCCCGTGCCGACGAGCGCGTCGAACTGATGCGTGAGCGTCTTGTTCGCCTTGACATCGACGAAGCAGTCGCTGGCGGCACCGGCGTAGCCAGTCGTATGCGCGCTGAAGCCGCTCGAAGCGCGGAGCGCTGCGACCGCGGTCAGCGGGGGGCCGAAGAGCGGCTGAGTGTTGCTTGACATGAGCGCGCCGTCCGCGCTGTCCCACCACGCGTCATTGTCCGCCCCGCCACCTGCCATGGACGCATTCTCGAGCAGATACAGCTGATACGCACTCCCGTCCAGAGATTCGAAGCGCGTATTGATCAACAGCGTGTTGCGATCCGGATCGGTGACGTACGTGTTGCTGATGCGGTACCGGCCGCTCTTCGCGGTGTTGACGATCGTGTACTCGAGCGATTTCTCGTCGGGCATCGAGACGGCGTGGTCCGTGGCGTCGCGCTCCAGGTCCACGAAGCTGACTCCGTCCGTCACGATGTATTGCATGTCCTGCATATTCGGGACGTCGGCACGCGGGTAAAACACCTCGGTGGTTATGCCGTTGGCCACGGTGAACCAGACGGTGCTTGGCGTGGTTGCCGAGGTGCCCAGAGCGACTTTATTACCCGTCGTCCAGGCGGCATGATCACCGCAACAGTCAGTCGCGCTTCCCGAGGCTATCGTGCGTGCGGGGGCAAGGGCGGCCACGATGAGGACCGCCAGTAAGCCCGTGCGCACACCGGTACGAACGACGCGCGAGGCAGGTTTCGTGCGCTATTCGTACCGGAGGGCGACGATGGGGTCAAGCTGGGAGGCTTTGCGGGCCGGGTAGATACCGAAGAACATCCCGATCGCCGCGGACACCCCGAAGGATAGAACGATCGCGTTCCAGGGAAGGACCGTGGTCCAGCCGGCGACATACGGCAGCACGAGGGCCACCGTTGCCCCGACCACGATACCGATGATTCCGCCCATGACCGACAACACGACCGCTTCCACCAGGAATTGCGCCAGCACGTCGCGGGGCTGGGCGCCAATAGCCAGGCGGATGCCGATTTCGCGGGTCCGCTCCGTCACCGAGACCAGCATGATGTTCATGATCCCGATGCCGCCCACGACCAGCGACACCGCCGCCACCCCGCCCAGCAACGTCGTCATGGTCGAGCTGACGTTCGAAACGCGGGAGATGATGTCGTTGTTGTTGCGGATGGTGAAGTCACTGGCCTGGCTCGCGCTGGTCAGCTTGTGCTGCTGTCGCAAGAGGGTCGTCATCTCCGTGGTCACCGCATCGATCTGGCTGCCATCGGTCACCTGGACGATGATCTGATTGATATTCGTCGCGCCGAACAGACGTACCTGACCGGTCTGGAAGGGGATCAGCACGGTATCGTCCTGATCGCCACCTGGGCCGCTGGCACCTTTCGCGGCCAGCACGCCGACCACCGTAAAGGGCACGTTGCGGATTCGGATGATCTGGCCGATCGGCGACTGACCGCTGGGGAAGAGATTCGTGGCGACGGTGTCGCCAAGGACCGCCACGTTAGCGGAGTTGAGATTGTCCTGATCGGTGAACGCGGCGCCCTGGGCGATGGTCCAGCTCTCGATCGTCAGGTACGGCGGTGCGACCGCCTGCACGCGCGTCGACCAGTTCTGAGCACCGGCGATGATCTGCGCGTTCCCGGCGACCACCGGGCTCACTCCGCTCAGCCCCTGGATGTTGGTCGTGATGGCCGTGGCATCGGCCGCCTTGAGCGTGATGGCGTTGCCGGCACCGGTGCGCGCGCCCCCGCTCTGGGTGCTACCTGGCTGAATCGTCAGCAGATTGGTGCCGAGGCCGGCCAGCTGATTGGCGACCGAGGCGCTGGCACCCTCGCCGAGTGCGACGATGGCGATGACAGCCGCGACGCCGATGATGATGCCGAGCGTGGTCAGGATGCTGCGGCCCTTGTTGGCGCGCAGCGCCGCGAGTGCTGAGGGAACGGTCTGCAGCAACCGCAAGTTGCCGCGGCCGCCTTTCGGAACGTCGGCCAGGAGGGCAAATGGGTCGGCCGCGCCGTCGTCAGCAGGTGCGGACAGCTGAGCCGCGTCCGCCTCTGGGGCGGACGCAGGTGGGTCGACGGCGGTGGTGGTCATGCTGGCAGTTTCCTCGTGTGTGGTGATGGTCATGGGAGTCGTCCGAGCTCAGCCGCCGGGGCGGCCGCCGGGAGGTCGACCACCACCGCCGAAGCCGAAGATGCTGCCGCCGGAGCCAGCGGATGAGCTGCTCCCGCTCGAGCCACTGGAGGCGGCGCCGGTGATGACCGAGTCACCCGCCTGCAGGCCTGCCACGACCTGGGTGTTGACTCCGTCGGTGATGCCGGTCTGGATTGGCACGCGCACCGGGGCGCCGTCGCGGAGCACGAAGACCGCCGCGTTGAAGGCGGGCGCTGGCGGCGTGCTGCCATCCGCCGCCGGTGCCCCAGCCGCCTGCCCACGCCCCTGCCGGCCACCTCCAGC
>DATGER010000123.1:0-3158 GCA_035309865.1 Chloroflexota bacterium | reverse complement strand
TCGTGGGCTTCGATGAGTTAGTCGCCGAATGGTGCGTTTCCGCTCTGGGCTCAGCACCGGTTGGTGAGCTCTTTCGCCGTTCGCACCTGTCCGACGTACTCGGCCTCGAGCTCCGCGACCGCCGCCAGATCGTCCTCAAGATTCGGCCAGGGTCGCCTCGCCTGGACGCGGCAACGGCCGTACAACGACATATCCATCGCCAAGGCTTCCCGTGCCCCGACGTGCTTGCCGGTCCACACCCGCTGGGCGACCGGGTCGCAACCGCCGAGGAGTACCTCGCCCCGCACGGTCCGCCGCCTGACCCACCGCCTCCGGAACCTCTCGCCCGGCTGCTCGCCGAGCTCGTACAGGCATCACCGCCTCCCAGGACGGCGGAAGCACTGTCGCCGGCACCGCCATGGGTCGGTTGGGATCACCCGAGCCAGCAGCTCTGGCCATTGCCAGACGACCTCGACACCGACATGAACGAGCACGCCGGGCCGGACTGGGTCGAGGACACCGCCAGCCGCGTACGCGATCGAATGCGAAGCGACACAAGCCCACTGGTCATTGGCCATATCGATTGGGAGGCGAACAACATCGATTGGAATGGAGAAGATCCCGTGATCGTGCACGACTGGGACAGTCTGGCGATTCGCACCGAAGCCGCCATCGCCGGTGCCGCAGCCGCCGTCTACCCGTGCAACGGCGTGACAACCCTCGCGGCGACGACGCGGTACTCCTGAGGCGAGGTACCCAAATGCCTGTGGAAGCTTGCTCGTACCGAGGCAGGAGCTCCGAGCCCCGTGAGTCGGCCGAGTTGTTCGATCGCCTCGTCAGCCGTCTCGAGCAGTACGCGGGCTCGATCGATGCGAGCGCTGGTCAGCCACTCCATCGGTGAGGTTCCGGTCTCCTCCCGGAACGTGCGAATGAGCGTCCGGCGCGACATGTGGGCGCGTTGTTGCCAGTGCCTCGAGGCTGAGCGCTTGTGCCAGGTTGTCGAGAGTCAGACGCCGCCGCGATGGCAAGGAAGGAAAGGCGGTTTCCCTTGCACTCAGTGGGTGGCCCATGCTTCGGGAAGACGTGGGCGTATGAGCGGAGTGACTCGGGGCGCCGCTCCAGGACGCGCTCCTCAACCAGACGTCGACCGCACGGACCGGGCCGGTTGGGTAGCAAGGTAGCGGTCTTCGGCGGTGTAGTCGAGCAGTGCGGCGAAATACGGGTCGTCGTCAGCAGGCACTGCCCAGGCGGCTGCACGATCGCGTGTTGCGGCCACGAGCCAGTCGATTTCCTCTGCGACGGTGGTGGCGTAGTCCCCCGCGGGCTGGTAGCCAAGCGCTGCGGCGGCGGACGTGTCGAGGATGATGGGCGGGACAGCGTGCCAGGGGGTTCGCCCAACGAGCCCCTCAGTGACGGCGTCCTCGAGGAGCACCTCTTCCCAGGTGTGGCCGAGGTGGGCAGCGATGACTCGGGAGATCTCCAGGGCGCTCGGCGCGTCCGGGTCTGCGCTGTTGAGGATCCGCCGTCCCGGACGCGCCGCGACGCACTCGACCAACGCAGCGACGTTGGCCGCAGCGCTGGGATGATCGACTCCCGCTCCGCGCTGGGCCAGGACCACGACCGGTCGCTCGTTCAGGATCCGCTTGACGAACACCCACTCGCGCGGCTGGCGCGACCAGGCCCCATGCACCTTGGACGGGCGCAGCACCGTGACCGGGTAGCCGCTGTCGAGCAGGACTTCCTCGGCGGCCACCTTGTTGGACCCGTACCCCTCACGCGAGTTGTAGGGCGCACCGTTCGGGCGCATCGTCGGCTGCCCCTCGCCAATCGGACTCTCGAAGCAAGGGGGAACGTCCGAGTTGGCGTGTCGGCCGCTGGCGTCGACGTAGACCGCCTTACTCGAGAGCATCACCGCTGAGGTGACCGATGACACCAACGGCAGCACCGCGGCCGCCTGCGCGGCGGTGTAGCAGACGCAGTCGACGAGGAGATCTGCCCCGGCGCCCAGCACGGCGAGCAACCCGGCCGAGTCATTTCGGTCGACGGCAGCAAACCCGGCACCGGCACCCGTTAGTTCCTGCGGCAGGTGCGCGGGGTCACGCCCGATGAGGTCAACTTCCCAGCCAGCGGCGAGGAGGCGACGGGCGACAGCCGATCCGATGGCACCCGTGCCGCCGATGATCACCGCGCGCGCCACCTCGGAGATCTTACCGCCTGCCCAGCAGAGCGTACCCGTTATCGGGTGCTTTAGGGCGCGGATGCGGCTATTACCCGATCAGCCGCTACTTTGCCCTGGTGTCAGCTTCCTTAACTCAGGGCCCACCAGGGACGTCGTCGCGGACTGGTTGTAGCGGCCGCCGCGGCGTCGACCGGTTCGGCCGGTCATCCCCACCGGTGCACTGGTGCACGCGCGTGGCCGAAAACAGGTCGCGGACGATCTGATCTGGGACGACCGCGCCGAGCGCGACGCCACTCAGCTGGTCGGACTCCTGTTTGTGGCGGCCACTCCGCTGCGTCGAACCGACGCGGCCGAGACTCTGAAAGTCAGTCAGGGAAGACTTGCGCGGGCGTGTGCAGTGCTGCAGGCCGACCCGCCCCGCGGACTGCGGCCGCAGGAAGCCGGCGACACGCTTGGGCTAGTGTCGGGGCCAGAGTGCGCGGACACCGTCGAGCGGCATCTCGGGCAGCCCGTGCCGGAAGCGTTGTCTCAAGCGGCGCTCGACACCCTGGCGATCATCGCCTACGAGGAGCCCGTCACCCGCGCCGACATCCGCAGCATCCGCAGCGTGGACAGCGACGCGGTGGTCGAGACCCTGCGAGCGCGCGGGCTAGTTGCCGAGGACCCCGCTTTGGAGGCCGCGGCCGGCCTGGTTTTCTCATCACCACACCGGCGTTCTTGCAGTACTTTGGCTTGAACTCGCTCAGGAGCTTGCCACCTCGCGACAGGTCGCCTGGAAGGTGAAACTGTCGCCGGGATTCAGATGTAGGCAGGCCGCTAGTGCGAGAGGAACTGCGCGGCGGGTGCGCGAGCCTGCGGATTGCCGCAAATACGGATCATCGCGCTTGCTGCATTGGCATCCCAAGCGGATACCCTCCAGACAGGGGATGCGACGAATGAAGCTGGCAATGCTGGCAGGCGCAATGTGCACGTTTGGACTATCCGCTGCCCCAGGGCTCAC
>DATGER010000122.1:0-20920 GCA_035309865.1 Chloroflexota bacterium | reverse complement strand
CGGCCGGGTGAGCTTTCGAAAACTGCGCGTTGCCGGGACGCAGATCGACTTCGACGTGATCCGCGAGGGGCACCGGTTGCTGGTCGAGGTCGGCGACGCGGGCGGCTTGCGGATCGAGATCCGTCAGGCCGAAGAAGAAGTCTGAGCTGTCAGCAAGATCGATGCAATCCGGTCGGCCGCATCTCGCGGCATGCTGCGGGAAAGCGTTTTCCCAAGCTGCTCGCGCCGTACGGCATCGGACAGCAGACGCAGAATGCGATCGGCCAGGCGGTCGGGGGTCAACGCAGCCTGGTCGGCGACTTCAATCGCGCCTAGCTGCTCGAACGCGCGGGCGTTGGCCCACTGGTGCGAGCCGGGCAGCGGCACGATCAGGCTGGGCTTGCCGAGCGCGGCGAGCTCGGTCAGCGTACCCATGCCGGCCCGGCTGACGACGAGCGTCGCGGCGGCCAGGAGGTTCGGCATCTGCTCCACCAGGAACTCGATCGCACGATAGCGTTTCGACTCCGTCAGGGCAGGGACGCCGCGGCCGCGGCCGGTGAGGTGGACGATCTGGAGCTGGTCGATCAGACGTGGGGCGGCGGCGGCGATCAGTCGGTTCAGGCCGAGGGCACCGGTGCCGCCGCCCGTTACCACCAGGACCGGGACCAGGGGATCGAGGTGTAGTTCCTGGAACGCTGCGCCCGGGTCTGCGTGCAGGACGGCGGTGCGCACGGGATTACCGGTGACGCTGCTGCGCTGCCTGGGGAAGTGCGCCACCGAGCTCGGCAGGCTGACCGTGACGCGTTTGGCAAACGGCACGAGGAGTCGATTGGCCAGGCCTGGCTCGACGTCCTGCTGGTGGATCACGGTGTACGCGCCAACCAGACGCGCGGCGACCATCGGCGGCACGGCCGCGAAGCCTCCGGCCGCGAAGGCCACGTGCGGCCGGAATGTTCGCACCAGGTGATACGCGGCCGCGGTCCCCGCGATGACGTTGATCGGGTCGGTCAGATTGCGCAGATCCCAGTAGCGTCGCAGCTTGCCCGTGGCCACGCCCGCGAACCTGATCCCTTCCGCCACCGCCAGCGCCCCCTCAGGCCCGTCCCGCGTCCCGACATACAGGAACTCAAGGTCAGCGATGCGCGGCCGTAGCGCCTGCGCAACCGCGAGCACGGGCGTCGCCGACCCGCCCGAGCCGCCACCAGCCAGCAGCACCCTCACGGTACGAGCGGGAACAAGGCGCGGAGCGCCCCTCGCGGGGGGTCGCCGCGGGGAGGAGCGCGCAGCGAGCTTGCGAGCGGAGCAGCGACTGGCGGCGGGGGGCCGCAGGCTCCCCCGACCCGGAGTATGTCGGACACACAACTTCGCGGGCTCACTCGAGGCGTAACGTGGTCTGGTTGCGGGACCGATCCTGGAAGCGCTCGATGGCGAGTTCGGCGATGCGCGTGACCAGCTCGGGAAATGGGATGCCACTGGCGGCCCAGAGCTTGGGGTACATGCTGATCTCGGTGAAGCCGGGCATGGTGTTGATCTCGTTCAGGTACAGGTGGCCACTCGCGCGATCCAGGAAGAAATCGACGCGCGCCAGGCCGGCGGCGTCGACGGCTTTGAACGCGGCGACTGCCAGCCGGCGAACCTCGTCGGCGAGCGCGGGCGAGATCTCCGCCGGGATCACGGCCTGCGAGCCGGCGTCGAGGTACTTGGCGCGGTAGTCGTAAAAGTCTGCGCCGGGCAGGATTTCTCCAACCACCGAAGCCATCGGGTCCTCGTTGCCGAGCACGCCGCACTCGAGCTCTCGGGCATCGACGGCGCGCTCGATCAACAGTTTGGCGTCGTACCGGGCGGCTTCTTCCAGGCCGGCCATCAGCGACACACGATCGCGAGCCTTGCGCACCCCAACGCTGGACCCGAGGTTCGCGGGTTTGGTGAAGCAGGGGTAGCCAAAGGCCTGTTCGATACGGTCGAGGACTCGATCGGCGGCGTGCAGCAGCTCGCGCCGCTGCACGCTGACGAAATCGACGACCGGGAGCCCCATGCCCCGCCACAGCGTCTTTTGCACCACCTTGTCCATGCCCAGCGCCGAGCCCAGCACACCGGCGCCGGCGTACGGCACTGCCGCGAGCTCGAAGAGGCCCTGGACGGTGCCGTCCTCGCCGAAGGTACCGTGCAGGACGGGGAACAGGACGTCCAGGCTCGCCGCACTCGCCTGGGGATCTGAACTCTCGGAACGGTGTAGCGGCAGCTGGCCGTTGACCACGGGTACGAGGCCAGTTCCGCCGGGCTCGGGCAGCATCGTGGCCGACTGCTCGCCCGTAAAGTCCCCCGAGCTCAGGGCGCGTAACGGGTCACCGCCGACCAGAAAGCGCCCCGTTTTGGTGATCCCAATCGGCACCACCTCGTGGCCATCGCGGGCGAGCGCGTCCATGACCGCTCGGGCCGACTGCAACGACACCTCGTGCTCACTCGAGCGGCCGCCGAAAAGCACCCCGATCCGGAGCCGCCGACCTGCCATTCGTCGTCCAGAATACGTTAGAATCTCGGCACCTGTCCGCGAAGCGTAATTAGTTGTAGTGCGCCCGCCCAAACAGTACCCTCTGGTCGGCTCCGCTTACGTCCATAGCCGCGTCGGAGAACAAAACTCAAGAGGTAGCGACACGAGGATCTGACTGTGGCAGGCGTACGCGTGGCACTCCGCAACATCGTTCGCTACTTCGTGTTGAAGCCGGCGATGCTTGTCGTGTGGCTCGCCGGCCTGGCGGTAATTGTCGCGGCCGTTGCGTTGGTGCCGATGTTCCTACCGTCGATCCCTGGTCTGGCCAGCCTGCGCGCCCAGACAGCCCCACCGGCGACCGAGAACTACCTGAAGGGGAACCGCGACTACAACGCCGACCTGATGTGGAACAGCCTCGACAACGACGCGCAGTCGCACCTGCGCGATCAAGGCGGTTCGCTCGACGATTTGCAGAAACAAATGGAGGCTGCACGGTCGCAGGGCGTAAAACTAGAGGAGGTTTCGTACATCGGTGGCAAAGCGCAGCCGGATGGGACGAGCATCCAGTTTTATCTCGTCGGAATTCGGCAACCGCCCCGATCCGATATTGATTATCAGCCGTATATGTTTACGCTAGATCGCGATGGCAAAATCGCGAAGGTCCAGTAACGTCCGAAGGGACGAAGGGAGACGCGGATGCACCCTGAACGTACGGTCGAATTGAATCTCGGGGTGGACGAGCACGACGAGCTCGACCGAAAGATCGACCGCGCACTGGGACGCGTCGGCGTTCTGGTCCGGACCCTGTTCGTCATCGGCGTGCTGGTGGCGCTCGGCCTGTTTGTCGTCTACCCGCAGTGGGACGTCCTCGGGCCGTTCATCACCACTGGCCTGTACCTGGTCTTCCAGTTGTTCTACGTCGCGTTCCTGATGATCTTCCAGTTCATCGTGTTGTTCTGGTTCATCGGGCGCCCACGTATCTACTGGCTGATGCCGGGTGAGACAGGCGTTGGCTTCAAGGACTACAAGGGCAATCCGGAGGTCCTCGAATCGGCCCGCCAGGTTGTCACGCTGCTCAAGGGCGTCAAGCGCTTCAAGCTGATGGGCGGCCAGCCGATCCGCGGTCTGCTGCTGGAGGGCCCGCCAGGCACGGGCAAGAGCTACCTCGGTCAGGCCATCGCCACCGAGGCCCAGTTGCCCTTCGGGTACATGTCGGCGCCGAGCATCCAGGGCATGTTCTGGGGCATGGACACGTTGCGTGTCCTCAGTCTCTTCAACAAGGCCCGCAAGCTCGCCCGCAAGCACGGCGCGTGCATCCTGTTCATCGACGAGATCGACGCCATCGGCAAGTCACGCTCGGGCGTCGGCAACGCCGGCGGTTTCGGCGGCATGATGATGGGTGGCGGCGGCGGCGCGCTCAACGAGCTGCTCAACCAGATGGACCCACTCCCCAAAGACGGCTTCAAGGACAAGATCCTGCGTAATTTTGGGATCAAGAAGGGCAAGGCCGACCAGCCGCCCGTCCTGACCATTGCGGCGACGAACCTGGTTTCGGTACTCGACGCGGCCCTCCTGCGGCCAGGTCGTTTCGACCGCCAGCTCCGCGTTGGCTTCCCGTCGTACGACGGGCGCCGCGAGATCTTCGACTATTACCTCGCCAAGGTGAAGCACGTCGACCTGCCGATCGACCAGATGGTGGCCGAGACGATCAACTACACCCCGGCCCAGATCAAGCACGTGGTCAATGAGTCGGTGGTCCACGCCGTGTGGAACGGCCGTGATGCGATCGACTACGCCGACTTCAGATGGGCGCTCGAGACGTACGAGTGGGGCATGCGGCAGCCAGTTATCGGCATGACCTACGCCGACAAGCGGCGGCTGTCCTATCACGAGGCGGGGCACGCGGTCGCTTCGGTCAAGCTGCTCAAGCGCGAGCGGGTTGCTCGAGCGACGATCGAAGCCCGCCACGACATCGGGGCCGCGGCGCTGGTTTCGACCAAGCCGACCGAGGAAATCCACACCCAGACCAAGGAAGAGCTCCTGGCGCACATGCAGATTTCGCTGGCCAGCCGGGCGTGCGAACAGATCTTCCTCGGTCAGGGCGAAGAAATGTCAGGCGCTTCGGGTGATCTGGCCAATGCCACGCGGATCGCGCAGGTCATGGTCAACTACCTCGGCATGAACGGTTCGCTCATGTCGGCGGCTGGCATGGGCGGCTTCAACCCGATGATGGGCGCACCCGCCGGCGGCGGAAACACGCGTGAAATCGAGCGCTTGCTTGACCAGAACTTCAAGAAGGTCAAGATGCTCATGGAGGAGAACCGCGCCGGCGTCATCGCTGTTGCGGAAGCGCTCATCGAAAAGCACTCGCTGCTCGGCGACGAGATCTACGAGCTGGTGGCCAGGGCGGACAGCCGCACGAATGGCCACACCAACGGCCACGTAACGGCGCCGCCGATCGACGCGCCAGCGTTCGAGATCGCCGCTGGCGGACAGCAGCGGGTCGACCCCAGGAACTGACTACCGAGGGCGGGGGTCAGGGCGCGGCCTTGACTCCCGCGGCACGGGCGAGGAGCTCGCGGGCGCTCTGGCGCGCGGCGTCGGTGGCAGTGCCGGCGAGCATGGCGGCGAGTTCTTCGACGCGCTGGTCGTCGTCCAGCAGCGACACTTGCGTTTCACCGCCCCTGGTGACCACGTAGTGACAGTCCGCGAAGGCCGCCACCTGGGGCATGTGCGTCACACACAGCACCTGGTGCCCGGTCGCGGCCACCGCCCACAACTTTTCGCCGACCACCGGCGCCGTCCGCCCGCCGACACCGACGTCGATCTCGTCGAAGATCAGCGTCGGCCGGGTTTCTGCCCGCGCGAGTACTGACTTCAGCGCCAGGGCGATACGCGCCAGCTCGCCGCCCGACGCGACGCGAGCCATCGGTTTTGGCTCCTCACCAGGAGTGGCCGCGAGCAGGAACTCGACCCGGTCAACGCCCGACAGCTCGACGACGAGCTGCCGACCACCCACTGCCAATCCCTCAGGATCGGGCGTCTGGGTGACGCCGACGACGAACCGCGCGCCGGCCAACCGCAGGTCGTCGAGCTCGCGTTCGACGGCGGCGGAGAACTCCCGCGCGGCAGCCTGGCGCCGGCTGGAGAGCGCCGCCACTGCGGCGCCGAGCTCAACACGCAGCTCCGTTTCGCGCGCGGCGAGCTCGGCGAGTCGCTCAGACCGATGCTCGATCTCACTGAGGCGCTGGCGCGCCTCGGCGGCGTACGCGAGGATCTCACGAATCGACTCGCCGTACTTGCGCTTGAGGTCGCCAATCTGGAACAGCCGCTCGGCGGTCGATTCGAGCGCCCCCGGGTCAGCCTCGACCGCGTCCAGGTAGTCTCGCAGTGCGCGGGCCGATTCCTCGGCCTGGATCAGTGCGGTGTTCAACGCTTCGCTTTCGGCCGAGAGCGCCGGATCGATTTTGCCCGCGTCCTGGCACGCTGAAACCGCCTGCCCGAGCAGGTCGACGGCGCCCGGCCGGTCGATCGCCTCCTCATTCTCACCGCCCATCAGGGCCTGATACGCACCCAGGGCGGCCTGCCTGAGTCGCTCGACGTGCTGGAGGCGCGCACGCTGGACCAGCAGGCGATCCTCCTCGTCCTCACCCTGCAGGTCGGCACTTTCGATCTCGGCGATCTCGTGCCGCAGCATGTCCTGCAGGCGGGCGGTCTCGCGCTCTTCGGCGATCAGCTTGCGGCGCGTCTCGCGGGTGGCGCGCAGGTCGCGGACCAGACGGGCGACCGCCAGGCGCTCGGTGAGCACACCCGCGTAGCGGTCGAGGTAGTCCAGTTGCTCCCGCGCACGCAGCAGGGCCATGTGTTCGGACTGGCCGTGGACGTCGACGAGCAGCTCGCCGAGCTCCTGGAGCATCGCCAGGGGTACCCCGCGCCCATTGACGCGCGCGCCACCGCGGCCGCCGCTGCCGGCGATCTCCCGGCTCACGATGAGCGCACCGTCTTCGGGCTGCAGGCCATACTCGTCGAGGACGGCGCTCAGCTCGACCGACGGGTCGTCCGCCGCCAGCGTGAAGACGCCCTCGATCAGCGCGCGCTGGGCGCCGCTGCGGACGACCTCGGGGCCGAGACGATCCCCCAGCAGCGCGCCCACGGCATCGATCAGGATCGACTTGCCGGCGCCGGTCTCGCCGGTGATGACGTTGAGGCCGGTGTGCCAGTCGATCTCGAGGAGATCGACGATCGCGAAATTGCGGATGGTCAGCTGACTCAGCACCCAGGGCTGATTATCGCGGGCCCGGCGAGCGCTTGCTGGATTCTGTCGAGCGGCGCGGGCGCGGCTCCGTTTGCCCAGAGGCTGAGGAATTCGATGTTGCCAGCGGGGCCTTTGAGTGGCGATGACAGCAGGTCGGTGATGCGCCATGGCTGGGCACTGGACCACGCCACCAGATCGACGAGCACCTGGCGGTGGACAGCCGGGTCGCGGACCACGCCGCCCTTATGCACGTGCTGGCGGCCAGCTTCGAACTGCGGCTTGATCAGGGCAACGATCGGCGCGCCTGGTTGTAGCAGCGCAAACAGAGGTGGCAGCACCAGCCGGAGCGAGATGAACGCCACGTCGACCACGGCCATGTCGGGCGGCTCGGGCAGGTGGGTTAGCGAGCGCGCATTGGTGCGCTCCATGGAGACCACGCGTGGGTCGGTGCGCAGCTTGTAGTGCAGCTGTCCGTAGCCGACGTCGACGGCGTAGACGCGCGTAGCGCCGCGGCGCAGTAACAGATCGGTGAAGCCACCGGTCGAGGCGCCAATGTCGACGGCGATCAGCCCGGCGGGGTCGATCGCCCACGTATCGAGGGCGCGTTCGAGCTTCAGCGCGCCGCGGCTCACGTACCCAGGGGTTTCGTTTTCGACCTCGACCCGGGCGTCGTCGGCGACCGACTGCGACGGCCTGGTCGCGGCCGCGCCGTCGACGCGCACCCCGCCCGCGAGGATCAGCGAGTGCGCCCGCTCGCGCGTTTCGACCAGGCGCCGCTGGACAAGCAGTTGATCCAGGCGCACGCGCACGCCGTTGAGGCTACGGCACAAGCACGGGTTTCGGCAGTCGCAGCCCCGACACCGTCGTGGACGCTGCCATGCCAACAGCTGGCTCCCTGCGGGATTACCGCCAGCGATAGGCGAGCAGCCCTGCAGAGACCGAACATGGACACCGCATGCCAGCGGCTGGCGCTCCGCGGGCGGGGCACCGACGCGGAGGAGCGCTGCCGAGGGCAAATGCCGGGCGCTTACCTAAGCGACGTATTCGTCGAGGTATTCGCGGAGCTTGTTCTTCAGCTTCGGGTGGCGCAGCTTCGAGAGCGCGGCGGATTCGATCTGGCGGACGCGTTCGCTCGTGACGCCGAGCTGGTCGGCGATTTCGCCGAGGGTGTGCTCCCGGCCCCCGTCGAGCCCATACCGCAGCCGCAGGACCTGGCGTTCACGGGGTGAGAGGACCTGCATCGCATCGTCCATATGGCGCCGCAGCATCGAATGCGCGGCCAGGTCGTGCGGGGTGCGCACCGACCGATCGGCGATCAGGTCGCCGAGCGTGCCGCTGGAGTCTTCGTTGCCGAGCGGCGTCTCGAGCGAAATCGGCTGGCGAGACGAGGCCTGAATCTCCTGCACGCGCTCGGGGCTGAGATCAAGCCGCCCGGCGATCTCGTGGACGCGGGGCTCGCGACCAAGCTCTTGCTGCAGGTCGCGCGCGGCCTTGTAGACGTCGCCGATGGCGGCGACCATGTGCGTCGGCACCCGGATCGATCGCGACTGCTCGGCGAGCGCACGGGTCATGCCCTGACGAATCCACCAGTAGGCGTACGTGCTGAAGCGATAGCCCTTGCGCCACTCGTATTTTTCAACGGCCCGCGCCAGCCCGATGTTGCCTTCCTGGATCAAGTCGAGCATTGGAAGACCGCGATTCAGGTATTTGCGGGCCACACTCACGACCAACCGCAGGTTGGCCTCGGTGAGCCGGCCACGGGCGCGTTCGCCGACGTGCACGCTGGCTTCGAGATCGTCGCGACGTTCTTCGGGCACGTCGGGCAACTGCATCTCCCGCTTGGCGTCTTCACCACGCTCGATCTGCTGAGCGAGCTCGATCTCTTCCTCGGCGGTCAGCAGGGTTGCCGCTGAAATGTCGCGAAAGTAGATCGCGGCGTTGGTCGGCGGAGCGTCGTCGCTTGAGCTGCGGTCGGGCGTGCGTCGGAGGTTCGGCGCCGTCTCGGGCGGGTTGGCGCCAGCGTCGTCGTCGGCCTGATCGGCGCCCTCGGCCCACGGCCCGGGCGCGGCAACGCCCTGACCCGTGACGCTTGCTTCGGCGTCGATGCCGGCATCCTCCAGCATCTTGCGTAGCTCTTCAGCGTCGATTCCCAAATGGCTGCTCCTGTCCGGTTGTCTGCGGTTTACCCAGACTGACTAGCAGGACGCGTGCCCCGCCACACGTAAAACGTGCGATTCAGGGGTGCCGAGATGGCGGTTATCGACGCTTCTTCTTTTTTCGCGCTTTGTGATGCTGCCGGTTGGTGCCGCCGCTCGCGCCGGCACCGAGCGCCGGCAGCTCCGCGGGTACACCGTTGCCGAGGCCGGGTACGCCGGCCGGCAGGCCCTTGCCCAATCCGCCCAGCCCGCCCGCCAGGCCGCGCAGCCCGGGCATGCCCGCCGAGAGCTGCTTCATCATTGCCTGCATCTGCCGAAACTGCGTCAGCAACTGGTTGATCTCGGCCGCTGAGGTCCCGGAGCCGCCGGCGATGCGCCGCTTTCGCGAACCGCCCAGAATCTCGGGTCGCCGCCGTTCCTCGGCCGTCATCGACTGAATGATCGCTTCGATGCGCTTGAACTGTTTTTCGTCCACGGCCTGGCCGGCGGAGCGAGCTTCCTTCAGCGCCTTGCCGACGCCGGGCAGCATCTCGACCAGACCGGTCAGGCCGCCACCGCCGGCCATTTTCCGCAACTGGGCCATCTGGTCGAGAAAGTCCTGCAAGTCGAACTCGCCCTTGACGACCTTCGACTGCATTTTGGCCGCTTGTTCCTGATCGACGTGCTCCTGGGCGCGTTCGATCAGGCTCATCACGTCACCCATGCCCAGGATGCGTTGGGCAACGCGATCGGGGTGGAACTGCTCGAGCGCGTCGAGCTTTTCGCCGGTGGCGACGTACTTGATGGGGACACCGGTCACTTCGCGTAGCGACAGCGCGGCGCCGCCACGCGCGTCGCCGTCCATCTTGGTGAGGATGACGCCAGTCAACTGCACGTGCTCCAAAAAGCCCTCGGCCACCCGGACGGCCTCCTGGCCAGTCATGGCATCCGCGATCAGGAGCGTTTCGTGTGGCTTGACGCGCGTGGTGATGGACTCGAGCTCTTGCATGAGCTCGGCGTTGATCTGCAGGCGGCCAGCGGTGTCCAGAATCACGTAGCTGAGCCCGGTCTGCTCCGCGTGGCGCACGGCCGCCTGGGCGAGCTCGGGCGGCTTCTTGTTCGGCTCGTGGAACACGGGCACGTCGATCTGCCCGCCGAGCGTCTGCAACTGAGCCACGGCCGCCGGTCGATAGGGGTCGGCGGCCACCAGCAGCGGCTTGTGACCCGCCTTGCGGAGCTGGAGGGCCAATTTGGCGGAGGTGGTCGTCTTGCCCGAGCCCTGCAGCCCGACGAGCATGACGACGGTCGGCGGTTTGGGTGAAACCGTGAGCCGCGGCGGGGAGGTCCCCAGCAACTCAACCAGCTGATCGTGGACGATCTTGATGACCGTCTGGGCCGGGGTCAGGCTGTGCAGGACGTCCTGGCCGACCGCCTTTTCTTTGATCGCCGCGACGAACTGGCGCACGACCTTGAGCGAGACATCGGCCTCGAGCAGGGCAATGCGCACCTCGCGCAAGGCCAGCTCGACGTCCTCCTCGCTGAGGCGGCCTTTCCGCCCCAGGCGATCGAAGACGGCTTGGAGTTTTTCGGACAGCGATTCAAACATTGAGATCTCAGATTAGCTCTTGAAGAGCGCCCGGACGAACGCCTCCGCGTCGAACTCGGACAGATCGCCAACCTGTTCGCCGGTGCCAACGAACAGGACCGGGATTTCAAGTTCGTCGACGATTGCAAAGATCACGCCGCCCTTGGCAGTGCCGTCGAGTTTGGCCAGAATCAGCCCGTCCAGGCCGGTGGCTTCCTTGAACGCCCGGCCCTGGACGATGGCGTTCTGGCCGGTCGAGGCGTCGAGCACCAGGAGGGTGCGCACATGCTCCACATTCTGGCGGTCGAGCACGCGCCGGATCTTCTTCAGCTCCTCCATCAGGTTGACCTTGGTGTGCAGGCGCCCGGCCGTATCCACGACCAGCAGCTCGATCCCCCGCGCACGGGCGGCGGTGACCGCGTCGAACACGACCGAGCCAGGATCAGAGCCTGGATTCTGCGCGATCACCGGCACGTCGACCCGCTCGCCCCAGAGCTTGAGTTGTTCGATCGCGGCCGCCCGGAAGGTGTCGCCGGCCGCCAGCATGACCGTCCGCCCCTGGCGCTTCCAGTAGTCCGCCAGCTTGGCAATGCTGGTTGTCTTACCGACCCCGTTGACCCCGACGACCAGCAGTACGCCGAGTTGCCCGTCTGGCGCCAGCATCTCCTCGGGGGTTGCCGGCGCAACTTCGGTCAGGCTCAGGACCAGCTCCTCGCGGAGCAGGCGGTACAGGTCCTTCGACGAGGTGGCGTTGCCCAGCTCGACCTCGTTGCGCAGGATCTCCAGGAGCTGATCGGTGGTGTGCACGCCGACATCCGCCTGCAGCAACAGGTCTTCGAGCTCATCCCACAGGTGGTCGTCGATCGGGCGCGGCTGCTCGAAGACGCTGGCAATGCGCGCGAAGACGCCTTCTCGCGACTTCTGGACGCCTTTGTCGAGCTTAAACCAGCGACTAAGAATCATCGGCGACGCTCGCGTCGAGCTTGAACCAGCGACTGAGAATCATGCGTGCGTCTCGGCCACGGCGCGCGGCCGTACGGAAAATACCTGCGAGATGCCCTGGGCATCCATGCTGACGCCGTACAGCGCGTCGGCCTTGTCCATCGTCGCGCGGTTGTGGGTGACGACCAGGAATTGTATGCGGCGGGCGAACTCCGCCAGAAGATTCGCGAAGCGCTGCACGTTGGCCTCGTCCAGCGCGGCGTCGACCTCGTCCAGGACGCAAAACGGGGTGGGATTGATCTTCAGCAGGCCGAACAACAGCGAGACGATCGTCAGCGCTCGCTCGCCGCCGCTCAGCGACAGCAAGCCCTGCAGTTTCTTGCCTGGCGGGCGGGCGACGATTTCGATGCCAGTCCGCAACAGATCGTCCGGCTCGGTCAGCACCAGACGCGCCTCGCCGCCGCCGAACAGGTCAGCAAAACACTCCTGGAAGGCGGCCTGGATCGCCCCGAAGACCTCGGCGAAGCGCTCGCGCATGTGGTCTTCGAGCTCAACCGCGGCGGCCACGAGCTCCGTCATCGCCGCGCGCAGGTCGGCCGACTGGTGCTCGAGGAAGGCGTGGCGCTCGCTCATCTCGCGGTACTCCTCGACGACCGACTCCGCCACCCCCCCGACCGCGCGGAGCTCACGCTGCAAGGTCGCGATGCGCCGGCGGGCCGCGTCCAGGTCGAATCCACGCTCCGCTTCGCTCCAGGGGTCGAACACCCGCTCGGCTTCGCTCCGCGGGGCACGCGTCTCGTGCGGCGGAGTGTGCTCGTCCAGCTGGAGGCGCAGCTGCTCGGCCCATTCGGCGCCGCCACTCACGTCCGCTTCGAGCTCCTGCGTTTCGGCGATCTCAGTATTGATCCGCTCGACTTCGTCATTGGCACGTTGAGCAGAGACGTGACGCGCCTCGCGAGTTTCGTGGGCCGCGCGGTCGACCGCCCGGAGGTCCGCCAGACGCTGCTCGACCGCCTGGCGTTCGCCAATCAGGGCCGCCCGGCGCTGCTCCGCCGATTGCAGCTCGTCTTCGAGGGGCACCAGGCCAGCCCGCAATGCCTCGAGCTCGTGCACGAGCTGCGCTTCGCGCGCGGCTAACTCGGCGCGCTGCGTGCCGAGGTGTGCCAGCCGCTCCGTGATCGTCTCGATCGACGCTGCCGTCGCGGCCATCTCGGACTGGATACGACTGTGCAGCGCCGCGCGCGCGGTGCGCTCGGCCTCGCGACGGCCGGCCGCCACCTCCAGCGCGGCAACTTCGGCTCGCACCTGGTCGACCTGCTGGCTGACCGAGGCTGCCTGCTCAGCGCGATCTCGAAGCCTCTGTGTGAGCGCGGTCTGCTCGACGCGCGCCCTGGCCAGCTCGTCGCGGAGTGCCTGCGCCCGACTGGACTCGCGGCTGCGCTCGTCGGATCGCTGGGCGGACGATCGGGCGGTTCGCTCGTGTTCGGACCGCACCTGTTGCAGCTCGCTCCGCGCCGTCGACTCGGTCCGCCGCAGCTCAGCCAGTCGGGCCTCGACCTCACCTACCGAGACACGTTCGGCGTGCTCTTCGGCGTCGGCGGCGTCCATGTCGGCCCGCGCCGCTTGCATGTCGGCTTCGGCAGCGCGACGCCGTGCTTCGGCCGCGCCAAATTCCTCCTCCAGTTGCCGGACCTGGCGCGCCCAATCGGCGAGGATCGACTGACCTTCATCGCCGACCGCTTCGAGCGGCCGTTCGCCGTGCGATGCCAGCAACAACCCGTCCATCGACAGCACGGCCCAGGCCGGCGCGTCGGCGGACAACCTGGCGGAGAGTCGACGGTGCGCCTCCCGAGCAGCCGCGTCGTCGGCCAGGACGACGATGCGCTTCAGGAGCCCGCCCAGCAACAGGTCGATGGGTCGGATGCGCGTCGCCAGCTCACCGGCGAGGCCGAGCACGGGCAGGTCCTGCAGCGCGACCCTCCAGTCGGGCGGCAGGTCGGCGCTGCTGGGCTGGCGTGGGTCGACGGCGCCCAGGGCAGCCAGGGCGCCCTGGGTGCGGTCGGCGTCTCGACTGGCTGTCCGCAGAGCGTCGCCAGCCCGGGCGAGTCTGGACGCTGCCTCGCGCTGGGCCGACAGGACCAGGGAATGCCGGCCAAGCGTTGCTTCCAATCGCTCGGCTAACGCGCGCGCCTCCGTCTGCAGGGTGCCGATGTGCTCTTCGAGCCTGGACACCCGGGTCTGGCGATCGTTCTGGCGGGCCTGATCGACCGCGAGATTGGCGTGCAGTGACTGGAGATGCTGCTCGGTGCGTACCAGGCGGGCGTTCGTATCGCGAAGGCCGGCGTCGGCCGCGTCCACCGCACGTTGCGCGTCTGTCTGCGCCGCCCGCGCGGCTTCGGCGGCGGCGATGTCGATCGCCAGCTGATCGCGGAGGGTCGCCAGGCGATCAGGGTCCTCGGGCGCCTGGCCGACAGGGGTCTGCCCGGCCGCCAGCGCAGCCTCGCCTTCCTCGCCGGCCAATCGATCGCGTTGGCCGTGCAAAAGCGTGAGGTCGGCCGCCAGTGTGGCGTGCTGCTCGCCCAGACCGGCGACGCGTTCGCGGACCACCGCCAGGCCGCGTTCGGCGACGCTGGCCTGCTGCCGAAAGCCTTCCGCCCGGGGACGAAGCACTGCAAAGCGTTCGTCGACCGCCCCGATGCGCTCGTCGAGTGTGCGCAACTCTTGCTCGCCGGCCAGGGTGTCGCTCTCGGCGAGCTGAGCGGCGACGGTGGCTTTGATCAGATCTTCCCCAGCCCGCCGTCGATCGGCGTGCGCCCGCGCCAGGCGCGCCCGAAAGTACCGCAGCAGCAAGTCGTGGAGCTCCGCCCGGAACGTTTCGGCGCGTTCCGCACGATCCGCCTGGCCTTTGAGGCGGCGGACGTGCGGCGTGAGCTCGGCGAGCACGTCCTGCACGCGGACCAGGTTCGCTTCGGTCGCGGCCAGCTTGGAGCGGGTCTCATTCAGCCGGAGCTGATGGCGGCGAATGTCGGCGACGTTTTCGAAGACGACTCGGCGCTCGTCGGGTCGCTGCAGGATCAGCTCGTCGATCGAGCCCTGGCCGATGACCGTGTAGCTGTCCGGGCTCAGCCCGGCGTGCAACAGCAGCTGCGTGATGTCCCTGAGGCGCACCCGCGCCCCATTCAGCAGATATTCGCTGTCGCCCGAGCGGTACAACCGGCGGGTGACCCGCACTTCGGCGTACTCGATCGGCAGACTGCCGTCGGTGTTGTCGAGGATGAGCGACACTTCGGCCATGCCCAGCGGCTGTCGCGACGCCGAGCCAGCGAAGATCACCTCCTCTGGCTTCCGCGCCCGGACCGCCTTCGCCGACTGCTCCCCGAGCACCCACAGCACGCCGTCGGCAATATTGGATTTTCCTGAACCATTCGGACCGACGACGACGACGATGCCGGGCAGGAACTCGGTTGACGTGCGAGCCCCGAAGGATTTGAAGCCGACGAGCTCGAGGCGCTTCAGGAACACGGCCGATGGCTCGAAGTTACTAGCACTGGGTACGGAGTCTACGGCCACGCTGCCGCTGCGACGGTCATTTGGAAACCGATTTCGGCATGCAATTCCCACCCACGACGCCGCAGTCCAGCGGCGGGCGTACGCACGCTGTCCTTGGAGGCTTTGCCGGTCTTCAGTTCACACCGACCAAACACCACGCCGCGCTACACGTCCCACGCTGCCAGATATGGCCTTGCGCCCCGACAAAAGGAGGGAAGCGGCCGACGCGCCGGTGGTCAGTCCTCGGTGGGCTGATCGTCTTCGGTGCGGTCGTCGGCTTCGTCGCTCTCGTCGTCCGCAGGTTCCTCGTAACCCTCGGTGACGTTGAGCTGCTGCAGGGCGGCGTGCGCGGCGGCTTGTTGCGCGGCGCGTTTCGAGTGGCCGCTGCCACGCGCCAAAATCTCCGGGCCCGCCCTGACCTCCACGACGAAATTCGGCGCGTGGCCGGGGCCAGTGTGATCGACCACGTTGTAGACCGGCGTCGTCTCAAAACGCGCCTGGGTGACGTGCTGCAGCCGCGATTTCGCGTCGACGACGCGCTGCGGGCTGAAGCCAGCCTGAATGTCCTGGTCGATGAACGGCAGCAGCACCGTACGCGCCGCATCCAGCCCGCCGTCCAGGTAGATCGAGCCGATGAGCGCCTCGAAGCCGCGCGACTGGAGAGCCGGTCGATCCCGCCCGCCCCCGCGGGCCTCGCCGCGGCCGAGGAGCAGGTGCGCCCCCACCGAGACCTGGCGGCCCCAGCGCGCCAGCGTCGACTGGCGGACCAGCCAGGCGCGCATGACCGTCAGCTCGCCCTCGGCCGACTGCGGCCGCAACTCGTAGAGACGATGGGCGACCACGATGCCGAGCACGGCATCGCCCAGGAACTCGAGCCGCTCATTCGATTCGAGGCCGCGACCCGGCCGCTCGTTCACGTACGACGTGTGGATCAGAGCTGCCTGCAGGAGCAGTGGATCACGGAACGAGTAGCCGAGCGCCTGCGAAAGTGCCGGCGCTACCGACTGCGTGTCTTGCATTGGCGGGGCGGCGGCGAGCGCCAGGCAAAATGGTACGACCGTCCCCGCCAGGGACGTCTTTAATTACGGCTTCCCGCACATGACAGCGTAAACGTCGGTCGGCGAGGTCTCGCCCGCCATGTCGCCCGAGACGTATGCGCCCGCGCCGCAGCCGGCCTTGTCTGTCGGGGCCTGCACGGTGGGACGCTCCGCCGAGCCGATGTCAGCGCGGACGATCGTCGGCACCGCGGCCTCGGTCCGGGTGGCGGAGCTGCTCGTGATCCGAGCGAGCGAAATGCTCGCGAACACGGCGAGCGCGACGGCCACCAGAGCCAGAAACGGAATGCGCGTCTGGCGGCGAATTGGCTGGATCATCGGACTGCTGCCTCCTCGGAAGGCTGGATACCGCGCAGCCTGCGCCGTGTGGCGCGATCTGGCTATGAAGCACTTCACACTTTGGACAAACAGGTCACGTCCACGTAACGAACGGGTGACAGGGCCCGCTGCCTTGCAGCGACCACGTGGTTCCATGACGGCGCCTGGACGGTGGCGATCCTGCAGCCGCTGCTGATCGTGCTGTCCGTGGATCAGGCCCGTAGTCCACGCGGGCCCGCGTTCGGAACACAGCGGCGTTCACGCGCGGTCTTTCGAAGCGAGCTTGCGGCGCCGGCGAGGGGATCGAGGGTTCGCTACAGTAACGCCTGTGCGCGTCTCGATCGTCGGACTGGGGCCTGGGCCGGCGGACTGGGTAACGGGCGCGGCGATCGCGCGGCTCCACTTACCGGGCGCCGGTGTGTTTTTCCGCACGCGCCTGTGGCCAGGGCTCGGCGAGTTGATGCACGGCCGGGCGTGGGAGAGTTTCGACGAGCTTTACGAACGTGCGGCGTCACTCGAGGACGTGCACACGGCGATGGCCGAGCGGCTGCTCGATGCGGGCGCAGAAGTCGTCCTGGGGGTGCCTGGCGACGGCGCGTTGGGCGAAGCGGTCCTCGACCGGCTGCGCGCCGGAGGCGCGGTTGTGGAGATCGTCCCGGGCATACCGCTCGGCGTGGCGGCGATCGCCGCCGCGGGCGTACCGGCCGCCGATGGCGCACAGGTCGTGGAGGCCACCGCGCTGGGTGGCGGCGGCCTCGACCTGCTCGTCGAGCTGAACCCGCGCTGGCCGGCGGTTGTCACCGGCGTCTTCAACTCGCGCATCGCCAGCGACGTCAAGCTCGCCCTACAGCGCGTGTACCCGCCCGAGCACAACCTCGTGGTGGTCCATCACCCCGGCCTCGCCGACGCGTGGGTCCAGGGCGCGACCCTCGCGGAAGTCGACCGGGCCCGGGTCGACTTCGATCACCTGACGCACGTCGTCGTTCCACCCGCGGTCGGTTACGCGCCGACGGGCTCGGCCCACAGCTTGCGAGCCATCGTTGCGCGCCTGCGGGCGCCAGCTATCGGCTGTCCGTGGGACCTCGAGCAGACCCATTCTAGCCTCATCCCGTACGTCATCGAAGAGGCCTACGAGGTGGTCGACGCCATCGAAGCCGACGACCCGGTCGGGTTGTGTGATGAGCTTGGCGACCTTCTGCTCCAGGTGGCGCTACACGCTGAGGTGGCCGATCAAGCCAGCGAGTTCGAGTGGAACGACGTTGTGCGCACCTTGTCAGAAAAGCTGGTGCGGCGGCACCCGCACGTGTTTGGCTCAGTCCAGGTGACTGGTGCTTCTGAGGTGGTGCGGAACTGGGATCGGATCAAGCAGGCCGAGCGCGTCGATCAGCCCGCGGCGATCTCCGCGCTGGACGGCGTGCCAAAAAGTTTGCCGCAGCTCAAGCGCGCTGGCGAGCTGGCGCGCAAAGCTGGGAAAGCAGGCTTCGACTGGCCCACCCGCGAGGGCACGGTGGACAAAGTCCGCGAAGAGCTGGCCGAGCTCCTCGCGGCGAACAGCCTGGCCGAGCGGCGCGAGGAACTCGGCGACCTGCTCTGGATTCTGGCCAAGCTGGCCTGGCAGGACGGCATCGATCCCGAGGAAGCACTACGCGCCGCCAATCGCAAGTTTTCCACGCGTTTCGCTGTCCTCGAGCAGATCGCGGCCGAATGCAACTGGCCCAGCCTCGGTGGTCGTCCCTTGGTGGACCTGCAGTCCGCGTGGGCCGAAGCCAAGCGCCGCACCGGCCACAAGTAGCAGCCTTCCCACGCTCCGGACGATGTCGCAGCGCGACCTACCGACCTTGCTACACTGTGCTCCTCCTCAGAGACAACAACACACGCGCGCGGGCGGTGGCTCAGTCTGGCTAGAGCACCCGGTTCGGGACCGGGAGATCGGAAGTTCGAATCTTCTCCGCCCGACTACACTCTGAGGGGGTGAGACCGCCAGTCAACGGCGCCAAGGTCGCGGCGGACCTTGGCGAGGCAGCGGGGCTCCGCTTCGCGAGTGCGAAGGGCCGCTGGGCGCTGTTGGCGACGGTGCTCGGGTCGGCGGTGGTCATGCTCGACGGCACGGTCGTCAACGTCGCGCTGCCGAAGATGGGCCGCGAATTGAGCGCGGGCGTCGATGGGCTGCAGTGGACCATCAGCGGCTACCTGCTGACGCTGGCCTCCCTGATCCTCCTGGGCGGATCCCTGGGCGACCGTTTTGGCCGGCGGCGATTGTTCGTGATCGGCGTGATCTGGTTTGCAACCGCCTCGCTGCTCTGCGGGGTGGCGCCCAACCTGCAACTGCTGATCGCCGCGCGGGTGCTGCAGGGAATCGGCGGGGCGATGCTGACACCCGGCAGCCTGGCCATTCTGCAGGCGTCGTTTCATCCCGACGATCGGGCGCAGGCGATCGGCGCCTGGTCAGGTTTCGGTGGCATCGCGACGGCCGTCGGCCCGTTCCTGGGCGGCTGGCTCGTTCAGGCAGCCTCCTGGCGATGGATCTTCCTGCTCAACCTGCCGCTGGCCGCGGCGGTCGTCGTCGTAGCGCTGCGACACGTGCCCGAAACGTCAGACCCGGAGAGCGTCAAGGAGCTCGACTTTCCCGGCGCAATCCTGGCGGTCATCGGCCTCGGCGGCACCAGCTTCGCGTTGATCGAGGGGCCAACAGTCGGATTCGGCTCGCCGCTCACGGTGATCGCGGCGATCATCGGCGTGCTGGCGCTGATCGCGTTTGTTTTTACCGAAGCGCGGAGTCAGCACCCCATGCTGCCGCTGTCGCTGTTCGCCTCACGTCAGTTCACGGGCGCCAACCTCGTCACGCTGGCGGTGTACGGCGCACTCAGCGCGGTGATCTTCCTGCTGGTGGTGCAGCTCCAGCAAGTCGTCGGCTACTCCCCCTTGCAGGCAGGCATGGCCACGCTGCCAATGACCGCGATGCTCCTGCTGCTGTCAGCGCGCATGGGCAAGCTCGGCCAGCGGATCGGGCCGCGCATTCCACTGACCGTGGGACCGCTGACGGCCGCGGCCGGGGTTGCCCTGATGACACGGATCGGGGCCGGCAGCGCCTACGTGTTCGACGTGTTCCCGGCGCTCGTTGTGTTCGGGCTGGGCATGTCGATCACCGTCGCTCCGCTCACCGCGACGGTCATGGGCGCCGTCGAGTCACGCCATGCTGGCCTGGCCTCGGCGGTGAACAACGCGGTCGCGCGCGCTGCCGGCCTGATCGCGGTCGCCGTGTTGCCCGCGCTCGCCGGACTGACGGGCGCGGCCTATCTGGATCCACAGATCTTCAGCGCTGGCTTCCAGCGCGCCGCGTTGATTGCGGCGGGATTGACCGCCGTTGGCGGGCTGCTGGGCTGGCTCACGCTCGGACAGCGCAAGCCGCTGCCGAAGGAGCTCGTGGACCAGTATCACTGCGCGCTTGACGCCCCGCCGCTGCGAGTTCCCGTGCGTGGACGGTAATCTCAAAAGACGATGCAGCGAGAAGAAACAAGCGCGCGTCGCGCGGTCGCCTTTCCACTGCCTGCCAGGCTGCTGGGGATCGCCGGCGTGCAGCCGCTGGAGTTGGAAGTCACTGGCGTCACCGATCTCGGCACGCACATGCGCCGCATCCTGCTCACGGGTGCGTCGCTGGCCGACTTTACGTACCGGGCTGGGCAGGACGTGATGCTCGTGCTGGGCGGAACACCTGACCGGCCGCTGAGCCGTCGCTATTCGATCAGGAATGTCGATCGGCCGACCAGAACGTTGGAGCTGAATATCGTCACCCACGGCGTCCAGGGCCCGGGTGCGGTGTGGGCCGCGAACGTTGCCGTCGGCGATCGGGTTGAGGGTGTCGGGCCACGCGGCAAGGTCTTCGTGAATCCGGAGGCCGATTGGCACCTGTTTCTGGGCGACGAAAGCGCTGCGCCGGCGAAGCTCAACATGCTGGAGTCGCTGCCGGCGTCGACGCCGGGTGTCGCCTACCTCGAGGTGGGTTCGCCGCGGGATGAGCTTGCGCATGCGGCGTCGGACGCGCACGAAGTGAAATGGTTGTATCGCGGAGAGACCGCGGCGATCTCGAGCACGCTGCTGGTCGAGGCCATGAGGTCAGCGGCGCTGCCCGCAGGACGGGGCCACGTGTACGTCGCGGGCGAGGTCCAGGTGGTCGCCGACGTCCAGCGCGCCGCCCTGGCCCGCGGCCTGGCCCCCGAACAGATCTCCCCCAAAGCCTACTGGGGCCGCGGCAAAGCCAACGCCGACCGCGGCGAACCGGACTCATAACAAGTTACGGTTTTTTTGGGAAAAGTTGTTGCGGGGTCGTACGTGGGGCGGGCCTCGCCATCAAGCCGCTCAACACGCGGGCAAGGTAAGCACAAGAGACGGTTTTGGGAAAAAGTTGTTGCGGGGTCGTACGGGCAAGCCGTTCGGCACCGCGGGCGGGGTCGTCCGTGGGGCGGGCCTCGTCATCAAACCACTCAACGCGCGGGCCTTCCGCGCAGCGACCGTCCGTGCGAGGCCCGCTCCTGGGGAACATCCGAACCTCCGAGCGGCTGCGCACTTCGCACTTCGCCTGCGGGCGGCCGTTCCGCGTAGATCAGGGTGGGA
>DATGER010000121.1:0-6148 GCA_035309865.1 Chloroflexota bacterium | reverse complement strand
TTCAACCGCCGCCGGCTCCATGGAGAGTTAGGCATGGCGCCGCCAGCGGAGTTCGAGGCCCTGTACTACGATGAGCAGCAGCCGCTTCCACTGGCTGCTTCCCAATAACCCGAGTCTCTATGAAACCCGGGGCGGTTCACCTGCTGACCGAGCGGGACTACCGTGAGCGGTTGCTCGCCCGGACGAGCGATCCCCAGATCGTCGCCTTCTTCCATACCCGCTTCGACCGCTGGGGCCGCGAGCAACCGAGCATGCTGGAATCCACGCTCCGGCGCGTCTTCCTCCTCACTTTCGACCCGCGGCTGCGCTACTGCCTGGGCCAACCGGAGAACCGGCTGCCCTTCCCGACCCTGATGGATGCCGGTACGTCCGTGCTTTTCAACCTGGGCGGCCTGGAGGTGGCGACGCAGCAGTTTCTCGGCTGCCTTCTGACCGTGGGCTTCGAGACAGCCGCCCTGGCGCGGGCCGATCGGCCGCTGGCCGCGCGGCGCCCGTATCATCTCTTTATCGACGAGTTCGCGCCGCTGGCCGCCACCTCCGAGGCGGGCTTCGCCAAGGTGCTCTCGCAGTGCCGTAAGTACGGGCTGGTGCTCACGCTCGCGCACCAGACCTGGTCGCAGGTCTCGCAACACCTGGCCGGGGCGCTGCAGAACACGGTCGAGATCGCCTTCCGCCTCGGCCACGACGACGCCGGCTGGGCGGCGCCCCGCTTCGGCTCGTTCGCCCTCGGCGAGGCGAAGCAGGTCGGGGCGGAGGGACGGGAGTACCCGCTCTCCGTGCAGGAGACCTTCCAGACCTGGAGCGACGCCCTCGAGCGCCTGCGCGTCGGCGAGGCCTACGTGGCGATCGGCAAAGAGACGACCAGGTTCCGCGCCCGCATGCTCCGGCCCGCCGCCGGCGTAGCGGACCGCGTCCAGCAGCTCTGCCAGGACTACAGCCAGCGGCTGCTGGTGCCGCGCGAGCAGGTGCAGACGGCGATCGACCGGCAAGCGCGGCCCGCGCCATCGCTGGTTCGCCGCGACGTACCCTTGAAATATTAACTTGATAACTATTGACTCGTTACGTATAATACAGAGTAGTCTATGGCCGCCGAACTCGAACGCTTCATCGCGGATCAACTCGCCCGCCTGCCCACCGATCACCCGGATCGCCGCTTCCTTGCGGGACTCAGACAGGCCGCCTCGGCCTACGCCGAGCACCCGCCGCCGGACCCGATCGCGGCAGCAGTAGACACCCCACTGGTCGAATCCGGCACGGCGACGGCCACACCCACCATCGTACCGGAGCAACCACCGCCACCGGTTCCCGCCATGGCGGACCCGGAAGCGGACGGCCTGGGCCAGGTCGAGCAGGAGCGGGTCACCCTCACAGGGCGCATGGGTGCGCGCGTCCGCTACTCCACCACGCCACGCGGGGTGCGGCGCGCCGAGTTCAACCTCGCCGTGCACGCGGACGACGACGCCACTACTTGGCATCGGGTGCTCGCCTTCCGCAAGCGCGCCGAGGCGCTGGAGCAGGCCAACCCCCAAAAGGGCCAGGAGGCCGAGGTCATCGGCTACCGCCACGTGCAAGAGCGCCCGGACCGCGACGGCACGCTCAGGACCGTCGCACACATCGTCGCCGCCCACATCCGCCTGCGCTAGCGTCTGCCTGTCCCTCCTACACCTCCGTTCCACCCGCTCCCGTGAAACCTCGCCGCCGCATCCTGCACATCTCTGGTCCGCTGAGCCTCGCCCAAAAGCCAGGCGTGACCACGCCGGTCCGCCGGCGCTTCCTCCAGCCCTTCGGCTCGTTGCCTGCGTGCAGTCGTGCTGGCTGTCCACCAGTGTGATTGTGACCGAGCCACATCGGTACACCATCTGGTGCCGAGCTCTGGTCTGCACCAGCTCCTCGCCAACGGCGCCTGCCTGCCGGTGCGGCGGAAGGGGTCAAGGGGAAGGAGCCGCACCGGCCGGTTTCTCGCCGGTACGGGAGAATCGGGTCGGTCGCGGTGCTGAAGCGCTGGGCTGCAGGAGGCGGGTGGAGTCCCGGGCAAAAGACGGGCGTTGAGCGCGGATTTTGAGCGACGGCAGGAGCGCTCCGGGACTCCACCCGCCGACCAGGCCCCACGCGTGCGCGTGCCGAAGTCCCCTTGTCGCTTCGCGCGCTGCGCCAGTCCACGCCGCGGTTTTCGCGTACAGCGCTGTCGCACCGGCGAGCCGCTCGGATCACCGCCGCACTGCTCGCTGGCTGAGGAGAGGACCGATCGCGACGCCGGCTGCCGCGGCGGGCACGGCCTGAGCAACCCCGGTGTTCGAGTACGTTATGTGCCCATGAGTGCGTCGCGTCCTCAGACGCCAGCAAACGCCCGTCATTGGTCGGACTATCCCTCGGGCCCACTCGCGGGTTTCGGGCCGGTTTTCGGGCCTCTCAGCGCCTCTGAGGGCATATTTCCGGGAGGGTTGTCATCAGAGTCCGTGACCCGAAAGTCGACCCCCACCGAGAGTCCCTCGATAGCTTCCAGGCTCTGCTGCACCAGTCGATAGAGCTTGGTCCCCAGCCACTCGGCGGCGAAGTCGCTCGGGGTCGCCACGATCAAGCGACCGTCCTCGCCGATACCCGTTCCTGCCGTGCCGCGCAGATACAGCGCGAAGATCGGTTGCGTCACCTGGGACTCGATCCGCGCCAGGGCGCGTTGCCAGAGGCGCGCCGCGTCCGTGTGATCCGGCAGTCGCACCCAGCGGTCTGTCACGCCGTCGTCATCGGCGTTGGCAGCGGTCGCAGCGGGGTGCCGCGTTGCTGCTGGTGGAGCACCTGATGGCCGCTGATCCGGTGGATTGGGGTTCGGCAGGAGGCCGAGTCGTACCTTGAGGCAGGTGAAGAAATAGGCCATCGGCTCGTCGATCCCGCGTCGGCGCCGCACCTCGTCACGCAGTTCGTACAGCAGGTTCGCGAAGGCTTGGACCGAAAGCTGTGAGGTTTCCCAGAGGGTCCGGGCCTGGGTTCGATGCGACGCCAGTTCGTGACTGCCGCCGGTGAGCTTTTCGACGACGTCCTCGACCACGCGGTCGATGTAGCTCGGCGGCGGGCCGTCGGCCTGGCCGGGCGCGGCACACGCGGTGCTCGCCGGGTGATCGGCCACTGCGCTCGTGTCCGGTGCCTCACCGCGGCGCGGCTGCCGCGTTCGCTCGTCTCCCTGGTTTTCCTTGTGGCGTGAGCCCCTTCTGAATTCTGAAGATCCTGTGATCTCTGACGTAGTCTCTGAAGTACTCTCTGAAATAGTTTGGCGCTTTCCGCCCCTCTTGTCTGGCGCTTTCCGCCCGTCCAGGATGGCGGATTCCGCCATACTAGCATGGCGCATTCCGCCATCCTTGGTTGGCGCGATCAGCCGGGCGAGGACGCGCATGTCCACGCGGAAGTAGAGTTTGGCGGGCACGCCGGCACGCCGCTCGGCGACGATGCCGAGCTCCACGAGGTGACGCCGCGCCGTCTCCTGCTCGCGCCGGGTGAGGCCGGTCTCCTCGTAGATCTCGGCCTGGGTTTTCCAGATCCAGCCGGCGCTGTCACGGCTGCGCGGGGTCCAATACAAGAGCTGCGAGAGCAGGACGCCGGCGGTGACGGAGCCGACGGCCTTGGCGACCGCCGGGTGGTAGGCGATCGGCTGATCGCAGAGGATCGCCTCGATCGCCGCCTCAAGCTGTGTATTGACCTTCTCCGGCGCGGACGCTGGTGAGTGTTCGGGCATAACGGACCTCCTTTCTGGCTTGACGCCCTGCGGAGGCCGTTGCTACCCTCTTCTTGCCAGGGAAGGCGGTGAGCGGCTGCTCCGATAGGACGGCGACTCGCCGTTTTTCTTTGTCCTCCTCGGTGTGTCGACTAGCGAGTCAGTCGACTGGTCAATTGACGAATCAGTCGGTCGGTTAGCTGATCGAGCGCCGTATCAGTCCACAGTGCGTCGTCGCCCAGGAGCGCGTTCACGAGCGTCGAGCGGTCGACTTTGCGCAGGCCGTGGTGCAACTGGAAGTAGCGCACGGCCTCGTCCAGGCGCTGGTCCAGGCGCTCGGTGATGTAAAACGCCTTCGGGCGATCGACGATACGGTCACCGAGTCGGTCGATTGGTCGACTGAGCGGTCGACTAACCGACGGACTGGATGACTGATTGGTCGCTTGCGTCGGTGCCGGTTCCTGAGCGGCGGCGCGCCGGCGTCGGGCGGCCGGTCGGGGCTGGTTCGGTCGGGCAGCTGCGGGCTGGTGCGGCTCGACGCTACCGGCGTTTGCGGCGGCGAGCCGGGCTTCTTCGGCGCGCACCTCTGCGGCGCTGCGCAGGATCGCACCACGACCGCGCGGCTCCAGTTCGGGGAAGGAAAACGCGGGCCGCTTGCTAGCCATGGATGATCTCCTCGGCGACCTGCAGGTACGCCTTGGCGCCGTCGAGCTCCGGGTGGAGTTGCACCAGCGGCGTGCCGAAATTGGGCGCCTCAAGGAAGCGCACCGATTGCTTGATCGCCTGGTTGTAGAGCTTGAGGCCGTTACGGTCGCAGAACTCGTTCAGATAGTCGAACACCTCGCGACCGTTCAGCGTCCGTCCGTCGTACTTGGTGGCGAGGATGCCGAGCACGCGCAACTCGGGGTTGGTGACGGCGTGCACGTTTTCGATCGTATCGAGCAGCATCTTCAGCCCGCGCAGCGCCATGTACTCGCAGGAGACGGGGATGAGCACGGCGCGCGCGGCGGTGAGCGCGTTCACGGTGAGGATCCCCAGGCTGGGCGGGGTGTCGAGGATGATGTAGTCGTAGCTATCCAGCACGGGCACCAGCCGACGCTTGAGCACACTCTCCTGGGCGAGCACCTGTTTCAGCTCGACCTCGGCGCCGGCCAGGTCGATGTTGGCGGGCACGAGGTCGAAGCCGAAGGAGGTCTTGGCGATGACTTTGCTCAGCTGGACGCTGGACTGCACCAGCACGTTGTAGATCGTGCGCTGCAGCGTCGAGGTGTCGATGCCGATGCAGACCGCGCAGCCGCCCTGCGGGTCGAGGTCGATGAGCAGCGCGCGTTTGCCCGCCTGGCCCAGCGCCGACGCCAGGTTGACGGCGGTGGTCGTCTTGGCGACGCCGCCCTTCTGGTTCGCGATCGCGATCACCTGTGCCGAGTTGACCGGTGGTTCCGCGTCGGCGATCAGCGTGCTGAGCGCGTTCTCCTTGATGCGGTACGACTTGCCGACCTTGGCGGCCGGCAGCCGGCCGTCGCGGATGTAGCGAATGACGGTGTTCTGATGGAGGTTGAGCCGCTTGGCGACCTCGTCCGTTGTGAGAAAGCGATCCATATCTGGTTCCATAGCAGGCAATTGGCACTAATAGCCACTATTAAAGGCGCTCAAATGCCAACTTGTCAAGAGGAATCGTGCAATGCCGCACGTTACATAACGATTCGCACAATGCCGGCGGAGGCATCAGGGCGCGGGGCGGAAGCGGTCAGATCAACGCCTTCGTGAACGCGCGGGCGTTCAGGTGCGTGTAGCCGAGTTGCGTGAGGAAGCGCTGGTAGGGGACGGGCGCATACAGCGGGTCATCGGCGGTGGTGACGAGCTGCCGGGCGTCGGGGAACTGGCGTCGTAAGAGAGCCTCGACGCCGCGCCAGAGGATTGGGTAGTTGGGATCAGCGTCGGGCAGGCCCTGCTGGTAGTGATCCTCGAAGAATACCTCCCACAGGCACAGGATGCGGTCATCGCGGTAGTAGAAGGCCGTCGCCGCGCCGACGTAGGCGGGCTTCATGCCGTGCCAGCGGCTTGCCTCGACCGTGCCGATGGCGTCTGTGGCGCGCGGAGACGGCCGGAGGGATACGTCGAGGCTGATCTCCGGAATGAGGATGTAGGCCCTGGCGTCGACGGCGGTACACACGCCTTGGCTGGCCGCGAGGGGAATCAGTCCCGCCGCGGCGGAGCGGCCGTAGGGCTGGTCGGCCAGGTGCGCCTGGACGCGCAGGCTCCAGCGCTCGCGGTAGAAGCTGACCTCGCTAATCAGCTCGTCGAGTGGGTGTGCCCAGAAGTTGTGGAAGCACGGTGCAGGGATGAGACGGAGGCGAGGCGTGGCGATGCAGTAGGGTAACGAGGAAAACAGAGCGACCGACCGTAGTGAGGACGGTCGGTCGCGCAGGAAGGGGCCGATGACTT
>DATGER010000120.1:0-2311 GCA_035309865.1 Chloroflexota bacterium | reverse complement strand
GCATCGAACGCCGCGGTCAGCGGCAGGCAAGAAATCAATCGAAACCGAGGACGCCGCGTGGCAGAATGCGCCCTGGCTGGACCGCCCGGTGGGGATGCACGCATAAGCTCCCAAACCGGGCGGACAGCCGGTTATTCCCTCGACTTCTCGGTCATGTCAAGACCGGTGAATAATCCGGGCTAGCCCGGCGAGATGGGCTTGCAGGCCGGCCGTGCTGGCACAACAGTCGACCAGCACGATCGGTTCGATGCCCATGTCGAACATGTCCAGAACGGTCTTGAGCACGCACATGTCGGTGTCGATGCCGACAACGTACACATGCGAGAACGCTTCGGAGCCCAATCGCTGGCCGAGGGCAGCGGGCATGCCGGTGGTGCCATATTTGGCAAACAAAGCGCCGTCGTGAGCGAATTGGGCGAGTTCGTCGACGAGCTCCGTCTCCGGCGGCGCGGCACACGCGTGCCAGTCCAGTAGGCGCTGGTACGGCGAGGAGGGTGTGTTTACGAAGCGGGTGAACAGCAACGGCGAATAGTCGCCGGTCTCGATCAGCGACTGGACGCGCACTGGGATGTGCCGCGTGTACTCGTTGATGAAGCCACGTTGGACATCCACCACGAGCAATGGTTCGCTCATAGGGCGCGCGTCCAGCGCAGGATCTGCGCCACGCATGTGTCGCCACGCGGAATGGCAATCGCGCCCGCAGCGGTCCTCCAGGTCCTGGAGAGCGGACTTCGACGCTCTCCAGGTTAATGCAGCACAGCAGGAGTTGCCCGGCGCTGGCACACGTTCTGCGGTAACTCGGCGCCGGACGGTCCACGTTGCCGTCACAACCACACGCCAGTTGGAGGACTGGACTGATGTTGTACCGACGTGAAGTTGCGATTGGTGTTTTCGAAGATCAGGAGGACGCGCGCGAAGCGATTGGCGCGCTCAAGACCGCCGGGTTTGCCGGCGATGACATCAGCATCCTGATGCCGGACCGGGGCGAGACTCGCGCCATGGCGGAGCAGACCGGTAGCCACGCGGGTGAGGGGGCCGCGACCGGGCTGGTGGCCGGTGGCATCGTCGGCGGGCTGGGCGGCTGGCTGGTCGGGATTGGCGCACTCGCGATCCCGGGCGTCGGGCCATTCATTGCCGCGGGCGCCCTGGCGGCCGACCTGGGCGGTGCAGCCCTGGGCGCCGGTATCGGCGCCATTGCCGGCGCGCTGATTGGCATGGGTATCCCCGAGGACGAGGCGAAGTACTACGAAGACGAAGTCCGGGCCGGACGCACCCTCGTCGCCGTGCAAGCCGGCGAACGCCTATCTGAAGCTGACGAGTTGTTGCACCAGTACGGGGCATATGACGTCGAACACCGCAACGAGCCGGCGATGTCTGGCAACCTGCCGATCGGCACCCTCAGCGGCGACGACATGCCCGTGCAGCGTGGTCCGGATGATCGCGCCGACAGGCAAGCGTGGAGTGACTTCGCGCCCACGTATCAATCCCAGTGGGAGCAGCGCGGCGGCACCGCCCGCGGCGTCTGGAGCGACTACGAGCCGCGTTACCGGTATGGGTGGGAAACCAGCAACGATCCCCGCTACCGGGGCCGCTCGTGGGCCGAGGTGGAACCCGAGCTGCGCCGAGATTGGGAGACCAGGTATCCGCAGCGTCCGTGGAGCGAGGCAGCCGAGACGGTTCGCGAAGTCTGGGACAACGCGACGTCGCCGGTCCGCCGCCGCGTCTGAAACCTGGGTTGCCGACAACGCGGGCCACGGAGGCGGCCCGCGTTGTCTCTTCTTCAGTCCGCGCCCGCGGCGGACGTGCGTCGGCACACATTCTGCGTAGAGGGCGCGAGGTGAAACGGCGCAATGTGCAGGAAGCTTTTATCGGAGAACCCGCCGGCGATCCATCCCGTGCGCTGGACAATTACGCTGACGGCGACGAGGCCGTCGACGTCGGCGTCACGGGCGGGAAAGTCCAGCTGGTCGTTCCAGCGGGCACGCCGGACGACGCGATCTTCGACGCCTATACGGTCCTGGGCGGCGAGCTCGAGCTCGAGGACGGGCGGGTGCTCACGTTTCAGATTCAGGATGGTTCGGTCGGCGCCCAGGTGGCCGTACTGGCAGACGACGAACATGATCGTGGCGCGGGTTTGTCCAGCATCCCCGACGTGCCTGGCGGCGTGTAGTGGGCTGCCGCCGACCGGCATCGAACGCCGCGGTCAGCGGCAGGCAAGAAATCAATCGAAACCGAGGACGCCGCGTGGCAGAATGCGCCCTGGCTGGACCGCCCGGTGGGGATGCACGCATAAGCTCCCAAACCGGGCGGA
>DATGER010000119.1:0-6512 GCA_035309865.1 Chloroflexota bacterium | reverse complement strand
AACGGACGACTCCAGCCCGGCGACTCGGTGGGGTCCATCCGCTACGAAGCGTGGCAGCCGCCGCTGTTCTACCTCGCCGCGGCGCCCCTGTTCCGTCTCGGACCGGTCGACGATCCGGCGGTCCAGGTCTTCCGATTGCGCGCCTTCGACATCGTCATCGGCGCCCTCACCCTCGGCATCGCGTTTTTGACCGCACGCGCGTTGTTTCCGCCACACCTCGCCGCCGCGGTCCCAATCGCCATCGTCGGCATCCCGATGTTCACCGCCGTCTCCGCCGCGATCAGCGCCGACCCATTAGCCAACCTCCTGTCGGCAAGCCTGCTGCTGGTCCTCGTGCGACGCATCGGGCGCGATCGCACCGGCGCTGTCATCACGGCGTTTCGTCAGCCAGACGGGCCAGCCAGCGGCGCTTCGGGAGTCGCGGCGACCGACGCGCGAGGCAGCAGCCCTGTCCGACGGTCCCAGGCATCGCCGACGCCGCTGTCGCGAACGTACCCGGGGTGGTGCTGGCCGGTTGGGGCCGGAGCGCTGCTAGGTCTGGGACTCCTGACCAAGCTGGCGCTGGCGATCTTCGTCCCGCTGGCCCTGCTGGTCTTGCTCGTCCGTTCCTCGCGACCGATCCGCGAGGGCGCACTCCTGCTGTGCACCAGCGGCCTCGTCGTGCTGCCCTGGCTCGTCCATCAGGTCACCACGTACGGCTGGACCGACCCGCTCGCCACGAGTCGGCACGCCGCGGTCGTCCTGGATCAGCAGCGCTTCCCCGGTTTGAGCCTGACTTACGTCGGTGACTTCCTGACGATCACCTTTCACAGCTTCTGGGCGCAGTTCGGCTGGATGGCGATCGTCGCGCCCGCCAGGCTGTACTGGATCTGGGGTCTGGCGCTGATACTCGCGCTCGGGGGGCTCGGGCTCGCACGCCGACGGCTCTACGCGGAGCCAGCCTGGCGACTCGTGCTGGCGACCATCGTCGCCGCGGGGCTCGGCTACATCGGCTACAACCTGACGTTCGAGCAATTTCAAGGCCGCTACCTGTTCACCGCGCTGGTCCCGATTGGCATGCTGTTCGTGCTGGGCTGGGCGGCCTGGCTGCCGCGCCGGGTCCAGTCATGGGGCCTCGTCCTGATCGGCGCCGGTCTGGTCGGGCTGAACGCGTACGCGCTGGTGCGGGTGCTGGTGCCCGGGTTCGCGCCAACTGGCTAGACTTCTACTCAGGTACTGCCACAGATAGGAGGCACCACAACGTGGATCTTCGCGTTCAGCAGGCGTCGGTCACCGAGATCGACACGCCGCTGCTCGTGGTGAGCGTATTCGAGGGGGAGTCGCAGCCCAGCGGCGCGACAGCCGCCGTCGACGCCGCGCTGGGCGGACAGATTTCGCGGCTGATCGCCGCGGGCGAGATCAGCGGCGAGCCAGCCTCCGTCACCGTCATTCACAACAACGCTTCCCCCGGTCTCAAGGCGCAGCGGGTGGCGGTCGTCGGCCTGGGCAAGCCGGCCGAGCTCGAGGTCGAGAACGTGCGCGTGGCGGCCGCGCTGGCGGCCCGCAAGGCGCGCGATCTGAAGCTCGACAGTTTCGCGTCGGTGGTCCACGGCGCCGGCAATGGCGGGCTCTCGCTTGAAGACGCCGCACGGGCGACCATGGAGAGCTCGATTCTGGCGCTGTATCGCTACGAGCAGTTCAAAGAAGCCACCAAATCACGCCACGAGGTCAGCTCCGGCATCGTCCTGGCGCCTGACGCCGAGAGCGCGCGCCAGTTCGAGCAGATCGCCGAGCTCGCCCGCATCACGTGCGACGCCATGATGCACGTGCGCGACCTGTCGGTTGGGCCCGGCAACTTCGTCACGCCAGGCTACCTGGCCGAGCAAGCGCGTGACATCGCCAGAAAATTCGGCCTCGAAATTACCGTCTGGGGCAAGGACGAGCTTCGCGCGCACGGCATGAACGCGATCCTGGCGGTCAACCAGGGCAGCAGCCAGCCGCCGGCGTTTGTCGCGCTCAAGTACGTCGCCCCCGGGATCAGCAAAACACTGGCCGTGGTTGGCAAGGGCATCACCTTTGATTCGGGTGGCATCTCGATCAAACCCGCCGATGGCATGGAGTACATGCGCCACGACATGACCGGCGCGGCCACCGTGCTCGGCTTTGTGCAGCTCGCGGCCGCGGGCAAACTCCCGGTCAGCGTGCTCGGCGTGTTCGCCGCCACCGAGAACCTGCCGTCTGGTGCGGCGTACAAGCCTGGCGACGTCTTCAAGGCCTACAACGGCAAGACGATGGAGATCGTCAACACCGACGCCGAAGGGCGCGTCATCCTGTCTGACTCGCTGGCCTACGCCGCCGAGCAGAAGCCTGACGCCATCATCGATTTCGCGACGCTGACCGGCGCGTGCCAGGTGGCCCTGGGCGATCACGCGACCGGCCTCATGAGCAACAACCAGACGCTGGCCACCCAATTGCTGGCAGCGGGCGAGAAGTCGGGCGATCGCTGCTGGCAACTGCCGCTGTGGCAGGTCTACGGCGAGCAGATCAAGACCGCCATGGCCGACGTGCGCAACACCGGCGGCCGCCGCGCGGGCGCTATCACCGCTGGCATGTTCTTGAAGGAGTTCGTCGGCGATGTGCCGTGGGTCCACCTGGACATCGCCGGGACCGCTTACGCCGACAGCGACCAGACGTATGTCGCCCCGTACAACCCGAAGCCCGGCGCCACCGGCGTCGGCATTCGACTCCTGTGGCACTTCTGCCAGGCGTGGAAGGACGCCTGATCCGCCGCTTCCGCCCTGTGCGCAACTGACGCTCTGCTGATCGCTGACTGCTGACCCACTCGTCCGCTCGCCGCGTCGCGCTGAACACCGTCGCGCCCATGGCGGCGCGAGTAATCGACGCCGCCTTCGCGGTCGTGTACCTGCATCTGCTCGGCCGCGCGGACGTGGGCGCCTACCAGTTCCTGGTCGTCGTCACGACCTTTCTCGACACGCTGATCGACTTCGGCCTGAACGCGCTGGTCGCGCGCGAAGTCGCGCGCGGCAGCGTCTCAGCCAGCGCCGCGTTCCGCGCGATCAGTAGCCTGCGTCTGGGCCTGTGGTGCGCGGGCCTGCCGGTAGTCGCCGTCGTGTACTGGCCGCTCCGCGAAACGTTCAACCTCTCGCCGGCGGCGGCCCTGGCGGGCTGGACCTTCTACGTGGCCCTGCTCCCCACGGTACTGGCCAGGACCTCGACTGGCCTGCTGTGGGCCGCCGAGCGACTCGACCTCACCGCGGGCGTCTCAGTCGCCGCGACCGTGCTCAGGACTGCCATTGGCGGGGCCGCCCTGTTCATGGGATTCGGGCTCGTCGGCCTGGCCGCGACCTCGGCGCTGACGAACATCGTGACGTCGCTCGCACTCTGGCGGCTGGCCGCACGCCCATCGGTCACCGCGAGTCTGGCCGCGCGCACCACCGGCCTTCCGACCCTGGCCGGGAGCGGTCCGCGTGGCTGGCTGCGCGAGTCGTGGCCGCTGTTCGTCAACCAACTCCTGCAGGGCCTGTTCTTCAAAATCGATGCCGTCCTGCTCTTGCCGCTGGCCGGCGCCGCCGCCGCCGGCACGTATGCCGCCGCGTACAAGGTTTCCGAGGGCGCCGGGATCGTCTCCTCGACCTTCACGATTGCGCTCTTCCCGCGTCTCTCGCGGAGCAGCGATCCAGCCACCGCCCCGATCCCCGGCGAGGCGCCAAACCCGCTGGCCAACGCCTACCGCCTGCCCCTGCGCCTCCTGCTGCAACTCGCGTTTCCTCTCGCGGCGGGTATTGCACTCCTGTCCGAGCCCATCGTGGCCCTGATCGCCGGGCGTGAGTACCTGCCCGATTCGGCCATCGCCCTCGTCATCCTCATCTGCTACCTGCCGCTCAGCTACGCCAACGGCCTGACCCAGTACGTCCTGATCGCCGCCGGCCGCCAGCGCCTGCTCACCGGCGCATTCCTGGCCGCGCTGATCTTCAACTTCGGCGCCAATCTCGTCCTCATTCCCCGCTTCGGCTACGTCGGCGCGGCGTGGGTCACCGTCGCCAGCGAGTTCGTCCTGCTGATCCCATTCGTCCAGGCAGCGTCAAGGGTCGCCCCCGGCGTCTCGCTCCTCCGCGAAGCCCGCCTGCCCGTGCTGGCCACCCTGCTGATGGCGCCGGTGGTGTGGTGGCTGCGCGACGCCATCCATCCCCTGGCCGCCATCCCCGTGGGCGCGGTCATCTACGTGCTAGCGCTCTGGAGCCTCGGCGGCATTGACGCCCAACAGATCCGAATCGTGCGTCAACTACTGCCGCGTTAGGCGCTGCCAACGACAGTCGGCAGCCACAGGCCAACGGTCATGCCGTGCCCTTCGCCGTCACTCTCCGCCCACATCCGCCCACCGTGGGCCATCGCGATCTGCCGGCAGATGTGCAAGCCCAGCCCCATCCCGGGCAGGCCGTGCCGCCGGGCATTGGCGGCCCGTCCGAATGGCTCAAAGATGCGTTCTTGCGCGCCGGGCGTCAGTCCGATACCGGCATCGCTGACCGTCAGGACAATGCCCGCGCCTTCGCGGCGCAGGCTCACGCCGATCGCGCCTCCCGCCGGCGAGTACTTGACGGCATTGCTAAGCAGGTTGTCCAGCATCTGTTCCAGCCGTACGGAGTCAGCCGCGACCACGAGCGGCGCCGCGGGCAAGTCAGTCGTCACGTGGTGGTGCTCGCCCTCGGTGTCTGCGTACCGCCGCGCCACGCTGCCGACCAGCGCGACGAGGTCGATCGGGGTGACGTTCAGCTCGAGCTCCCCGCCGCGCATCCGCGACGCGTCCATGAGGTCATTCATCAGCAACACGAGGCGATTGGCCCCGTCGACGATGCCAAGCAGGTACCGGACGGCCTGCGCCCGATCGGCGGTGCCGTCCTCCAATGCCCGGAGCGCCAGTTGGGCGCTGAGTTTGACACCGGTGACGGGTGTGCGCAGTTCGTGCGCCGCGATCGCAATGAACTCGTCGCGCATCGTCAGCGCGGCTTCCGCCTGGCCTCGAAGATTGTTCTGCTCCTCCGCTTGCGCGTGGGCCGCCAGGCCAGCGACGACGAGTTGCTTGTTCGCATCCCGCAACTGGTCCGCGATGCGACTGGCCGAGCGGCGCGTCGGCGCTCGGGCCGTTGGCGAGCTCATCTGGCAGAGCCGCGCAACGCCGCAACGGGTGGCGCGCGGCGTGGCACCAGGAGGCCCCAATGCCGTCCGATGACCTCGGCGGCCGTATGGCCGTACAGGCGCGCGGCCGCGGGATTCCAGCTCGTGATCGTCCCGGCGGGCGTGAGACCGACGATGGCATCGGTCGAGTACTCGACGATCGCGGCCAACTGCGCCTCGATCACCCCGCCGTAGACCGGCTGCTGGACATCGGCCATCACTCGCCGAGACGGAAGCAGGCGACGTGCCAGGCGTGTATCCGTCGCATCACTCAGGCGTTACAAGAGTTACGCGAAGCGATACGAAGCGCAACGAAGGGTCGAGAACCGGTGGTGCTTCGGCGGCGCGGGCGAAACCAGCCGGAACTTTCCGGCGCTTCGGCGTATTGTTTCTGAGTGGAGGATTTGAACATCGATGCTGCCTTATTCGAAGATGTCAAACCCCTACGACGATGACACCCAACGTATGGCGCAAGTCGAGGCGCGCCTCGATACGCGGCCGCCGTGGCGTTCTGCGCTGCTGGTCGTCGGCGGGTGCGCCGCGATCGCCCTGTTCGGCGCCCTGGCCTGGGCTGGTCTGCCCGGGTCAGGCCTGATCCTGGTGCCGATCGGCCTCGGCATGATCCTGGGCGGCGGGATCGAGTGGGTGCTCGGCCACCTCGGCACGTAAAAGCGCTAGTCAGTGTCGAGTGAGCTGCCAGAGCCAGCCGATCGGCCGCAGGCGAAGGCGCGCCGCCACGCGTTGCGAGGACACGTTCGCACGCGACGTGCTGTAGAACAGATGACGGCCAGACGGCCGCATCAGCGCCGCCCAGGCCGCGGTTGTCGCCGCGGCGTGGCCCTGGCCGCGGAACTCCGTGCGCGTCCAGGTCCCGGCCTCAGCTGCCCGCGCGCTGCTCGCCGGCGTATGGCAAATCGAGATGACCTGATCGTTGTGCGTCGCCATCACCCACGGGCCGAGCAGCCCATCGAGCAAGCGCGCCCACTCCTGGATCCCCCAATTGCCCGGATTCGCGCCACGCAGGGAGGCAACGTCACTGCTGTCTGAACGCACGAGCGGGACCTGGGATGGAAAGACAACGGTCTCGGGGATGAAGTAACTCGGTCCCGACATCGGCGCCAGTGCGACTGCGCCAAGCCTCCCCTCGAGCAACTGGCGGCAGTCTTCGAGCGTTGTCGGCGGCATGCCCGGCTCCCTCGTCGGCGCCGCGCTGGTCACGGCCGTCATCAGCGCGGCTGCGACCTCGTCCGCTACGGCCGTCCCGATCGCGGCCGCGATGCCCTCGGCCGCGCTAGCGATCACCAGGTCAGGACCCCTGATCCGCCCCCGCGCGTCAGGCG
>DATGER010000118.1:0-69249 GCA_035309865.1 Chloroflexota bacterium | reverse complement strand
CGAAGTCAGGATGTACCCCAGGAGCGGGCCTCGCACGGACGGTCGCTGCGCGGAAGGCCCGCGCGTTGAGTGGTTTGATGGCGAGGCCCGCCCCACGTATGACCCCGCCCGCGGTGCCGAACGGCCTGGCTTCATCAGCCCGCAACAACTTTTTCCCAAAAAAAAACCGTCACTACCCGCCCGTGGTGCCGAACGGCTTGGCTTCATCAGCCCGCAACAACTTTTCTTAAAAGAAAAACCGTCACTATCCGTCCGTGGTGCCGAACGGCTTTGCCCTTATGACCCCGCAACGACTTTTCTTAGAAACGCACCTGGTTCATAGCTTGATTTGGCGGAGGGGGAGGGATTCGAACCCTCGAGAGGCTTTTACAACCCCAACCCGCTTAGCAGGCGGGCGCACTAGACCACTATGCGACCCCCCCACGCCTGGGAACACCAGGACGCAGTATAGCCCATGTCGACGGCCATTTCGTGAACTGCGCCGCGGCCTGCGACCATAGGCGCCATGACGCACTCGGTCAGCCTGGAACGCCTGCAGACAGCCGCCCTGGACATTGCTTATGAGGCCAGCGGGCCAGTACGCGGCGAGCCCGTTGTCCTGCTGCACGGGTTTCCCTACGACCCGCGAGCCTACGACGAGATGGTGCCACCGCTGGTCGCCGCCGGCTGCCGCGTGCTCGTGCCGTACCTCCGCGGCTATGGCCCGACGCGGTTTCGAGATGCGCACACCCTGCGTTCGGGTCAGCAGGCCGCGCTGGGCAAAGATCTGCTCGACTTCATGGACGCGCTCGACCTGCCGAGCGTGACCCTCGTCGGCTACGACTGGGGTGGCCGCGCGGCCTGCGTGGTCGCGGCGCTCTGGCCGGCGCGCGTGCGGGGTCTGGTCACCCAGGGCGGCTACAACATCCAGAATATTGGCGCATCGACAGCCCCAGCGCACCCCGAACAGGAGCACCGTCTCTGGTACCAGTACTACTTCCACACCGAGCGCGGACGCGCCGGGCTGACCCAACATCGCGCTGAGTTGGGCCGCCTCCTCTGGCGCCTGTGGTCGCCAACCTGGGATTTTTCTCGCGCGACCTACGAACGTACCGCCGCTTCGTTCGAGAATCCCGATTTTGTCGAGGTCGTCATCCACTCGTACCGCCACCGCTTCGGCTATGTCAGCGGTGACCCGGCCCTGGAAGACATCGAAACGCGGCTCGCCACGCAACCCGTGATCTCGGTGCCGACCGTTGCCCTCCACGGCGCCGACGACGGCGTTCACCCGCCCGAGGCGACCGACCGGCAAGCGCGGCTGTTCAGTGGCCCATATCGGCACGTGGTAGTGCCGGGCGGCGGCCACAACCTGCCCCAGGAAAAGCCAGGCGCGGTCGTGGACGCCGTTCTCAAACTCCTGAATCGCTGATGCTGGTCCGACACGTCGAGGAACTCACGCTCAACGCCTGGCCAGCGTTGAACAACCTCATGTACGACGGCTGGGTCCTCTCGTTTTCCGAGGGCTACACACGCCGCGCCAACTCGATCCACCCGTTGTACCCGTCCACGCTTCCGCTGGCCGACAAAATCGCGGCCTGTGAGGCGAGCTACGCCGCGCGCGGTCAGCAAACGGTCTTCAAGCTCACCGACTCAGACCTCGAGCTGGATGCGACGCTCGAGCGCCTGGGGTATGCCTCGGCTGGGACGACCAGCGTGCAAATCGCCGACCTGAGCCGTCTGGACTCGCCCGTGGACGGCTCGGTAGTGCTGCGTTCGAGCCTCGAAGCGGACTGGCAGGCGGACTTCAACCGTCTGAGCGCGATCCCCGACCGCTTCCGGGCGACCATGCAGCGCATGCTGCGCAACATCGCCCCGGCGCACGCCTTTGCCTCGATCTCGGTCGGCGGCCAGTCCGTGGCGCTCGGCCTCGCCGTCGCCGAGCGCGGCTACGTCGGCCTGTTCGACATCGTCGTCGACGCCACCGTCCGCAACCAGGGCCTCGGCCGCCGCATAGTAACCCGCCTCCTCCAATGGGGCCGCGACCACAACGCCACCCGGGCCCACCTGGCCGTTGTGCTCGACAACGCCCCCGCGCTGCACCTCTACGCCCAACTCGGCTTCACCGAAGCCTACCGCTACTGGTACCGCCACAAAGGAACGTCGTGATGAACTGACGCCCACGTGACGCCTGCCGTGACGCCCCTTTCATCCGCCTGTACGAGTAAAATCTGTGCCGGAGGGATGACAGAGAGGCCGATTGTGTCCGTCCTGAAAACGGATGTGGGGCAACCCACCGTGGGTTCGAATCCCACTCCCTCCGCTCCCTCGAGGGTCGCTGGTCCCAGACCAAAGGACTAATCGTCGCCGAGCTCGGCGAGTTGCTCGGGGGTGAGCAGGTCAGGCCGCCGCTCGCGGGTGCGTTCGAGCGCCTGGCGGCGGCGCCAGGCGGCGACATTGGCGTGATGGCCCGAGAGGAGCTCGTCGGGGACGCGCAGGCCGCGGAAGTCGATGGGGCGGGTGTACTGCGGGTATTCCAACAAGCCAGCCTGAGAATGCGATTCGTCGCGCCAGGCGTCGCTGCTGTTCAGCACGCCAGGTAAGAGCCGCAGGACGGCGTCGACAACGACCATCGCGGCCAGCTCGCCGCCCGTCATGACGAAATCCCCCAGCGAAAGTTCTTCTGCCGCGGTAAAGAGTCGCACCCGCTCGTCGATGCCCTCGTACCGCCCGCAGACGAGCACCAGGTGCGACTCCGCCGCCAGTTCGTGGGCCACCGCCTGGGTGAAGCGGCGCCCGGTCGGCGACAGCAACACCACCCGCGAACCAGGCCGACGAACGGACTCGATCGCCGCCACCAGCGGTTCGGGGCGCATGACCATTCCGGGGCCGCCGCCATACGAGTAGTCGTCGACCGAGCGGTGCCGATCGGTGGCAAACGAGCGCACGTCGACGGCGCTCACTCGAGCGATGCCTTCGGCCAGGGCTCGCCCCGTGATGCTGTCGCCCAGCGGGCCCGGGAACATCTGGGGAAAAATCGTCAGGACGTCGATGTCGAGGCTTACGCCCGGAACCGCACGCGCTTGAAGCTCATCCGCCGAAGCGCTGCCTACCGGCGAGCGTCCCTGTGGTTCAGCCACCCAGGCGCTCGAGTTCCGCGTCGTCCATACCGAAGTAGTGCGCCACCTCGTGGATGACCGTCTTGCGAACCTCGCGGCGGAGGGCCTCGCGGTCGCCCGGGCCGACCTCCTCGACTATCGGACGCCAGAACAGCGTGATCCGATCCGGCGTGACCAGGTGATACCCGCTGGCACGATCCAGACGATTGATGCCCTCGTACAGACCGAGCAGATCCTGGTCCGGATCGTAGCCGAGCCGCTCCAGCCGCGATCGTCTGGGCCGGTCTTCGACGACCACGGCGACGTTGTCGAGCCGCTCGCGAACGTAGCCGGGCAACGCCTCCAGCGCCTCGGCCACCAGCTGCTCAAAGGCGCGAAGCGAGGCGCGCGGCGCGACCTGCTCGCGAGCCGCCTGATAGCGCGCCAGTCGGTCGGTCCGAGCGTTCAACGCCCAGACATGAACGTCGGAATGACCATGGCCACCACGACCAGCAGGCCGACAGCCACGTACACCCACTGCAACTTGGTCATCGCTCCGACTATAACGGCATCCCCGGTGGAGTGCAGCGAACGTTGGCCCGCCCCCATCCCGCGTGGACCTGACTCGCGGAACGCAGCGGAACATCGGTCGTGGCGAGCGGGCCTGCCCCGCGGATCGCAGCAAAACGTGGACCTGCCCGGTGGAGCGCGGGTTCAGTGCTCCGTCGGCGCCGGCTCGGCGGGCAGCTTGGTGACCCGCACCTTGCGCACCCGGCGGCCTGTCGTCGACAGCACCGTGACGACCGCGCCGTCGACTCTGACCTCGTCGCCCACGTTCGGCACTTTGCCCAACTCGTGATACAGCAGTCCGCCGAGCGTGTCGAAGTCCTCGTCTTCGATGTCCAGATGGAGCGTGTCGTTGACGTCGCGGATGGTCACCCGGGCATCGAACAGCGCCTCGCTGTCGCTGATCTCTTCGATTGTGGTCGCCTCCTCGACGTCGTATTCATCGCGGATTTCACCGACAATCTCTTCGATCAGGTCCTCGATCGTGATGAGCCCGGCCGTGCCGCCGTACTCGTCCACCACGATTGCCACGTGCACGCGGCTCTGCTGCATTTCGTGCAGCAGATCGTCCACCTTCTTGGTCTCGGGCACGTACGCAGCCTCGCGTGCCAGCGGCTGCACGGGTGCCGATTGACTGCCGTCCCGCAGGAACTTGAGCAAATCCTTCGCGTAGACCACACCGGTAATGTTGTCGATGCTGCCTTCGTAGATCGGAATGCGCGAGTGGCCGCTGTCGACGATGCGGTCGACCACGTCGCGCACAATCGAGTTGGCCGGGGCAGCGACGATGTCGATACGCGGCACCATCACCTCGCGCACCGGCTGTTCGCCGAGCTCGATGACGCTGGTGATCATGTCGCGCTCGTCCTCTTCCAGGTCAGCGTTGCCCTCGACCAGGTGGCGCAACCGATCCTCGGCGTCCGCGGGCGTGACTCCGCGCTGCACGCCGAGCAGCGGCCGCAGGCTGCGATCCAGCGCCCCGAGCGGCAGCAGGACAAAGAACAGCATCCGATTCAGCACCTCGACGGGCCGGACAAAGGCCAATGCCACCTGCTCGGGCCGAGCCAGCGCCACCACCCGCCCCAGAAAGTGCATCAGGAGCAGGACGACGAATTGGACTATGCCCAGCCCCACCGCGAGCCAGGGGGAAGTCGCCCAGATCGCCTCGTCGAGCCAGAATGCCGCGGCCGCGCCGGCGCACAGCGCCAGCGTGTGGATCACCAGGACGGTGGACAGGCTGCTCGTCGGTTCGTCCAACAGCCGCATGAGCGCGTTGGCGCGGGGCGTCCCTTCATCGAGCATGTGGCGCAGGCGCGCGCGATCGATGTAGATCAGCGCGGCCTGCGCGGCCGCCGCCAGGAACACCAGCAGCGCCGACGCCACCAGGATGGCGACCCGTGAATCGCTCACGGGGGCGCCTCGCCGGCGCCCTCTTCGCCCACGGCGGGGTAACCCCGGCGGCGGCGATGGGCGCGAGCCGGCGCGCCGATCCAGACCTCGCCACTCGGGATGTCGTGGGTGACGACCGCACCGGCGGCGGTCATGGCGCCCGCGCCGACGCGGACCGGGGCGACGAGGAGCGTGTCGCTGCCCAGTGAGGCGTCGTCCTCGACGAGCGTTTGACTCTTACTGTCGGTCTCCGAGCTGAAGTTGACGGTGATCGTGCCGGCCCCGATGTTCACCCGTTTGCCAATACTGGCGTCGCCGACGTAGCTGAAGTGGTGCATCTTGGTGCCGGCTCCGACCCGGCTGGCCTTGACTTCAGCGTAGTTGCCGAGTTCGACGTCGTCCTCGATGACCGCGCCCGCCCGCAGGTGGCTGAATGGCCCGATCGACACGCGCTGCCCGACGCTCGCGCCTTCGAGTACCGAAAACCAGATGCGCGAGCCGGCGCCAATCTCGCTGTCCAGCACGAAGGTGTTCGGCCCGATCTCGCAGTCTCGGGCTATTCGCGTCCGACCCCGCAAGTGGCAGCCTGGCTGGATGACTGCGTCGGGCTCGATCGTCACTTCTGGCTCGATATACGTCGTCGCCGGGTCGACGATCGTGACGCCCGACCGGAGCAGGTCGTCGAGCGTCCGCCGCCGCAAAATGGCGTTGGCAACGGCTAGCTGCTGTCGGTCGTTCACGCCGTAGACTTCCTCTTCGTCCTCCGTCAGTGTGGCGCGTACGCTCAGCCCCTGAGCGCGCGCGATCGCCACCAGATCGGTCAGGTAGTACTCGCCCTTCGCCCGCAGGGGTAACTTTTCGAGGTTCGACCACAACCAGGGAGTGAACACGAGCAGCGAACCGCTCCAGATTTCGTCGATGGCGCGCTGCTCGGCGGTCGTCTCGACTTCCTCGACGATGCCGTCCACGCTGCCGTCCGCGAGCCGGATGACCCGACCGTAGCCGAGGGGGTCGCGTACTCGCGCGTTCAATAGCGCGATCGGCGCTGCCTGGCTGACACCCGTCGCAATCAGCCGCCCGAGGCTCGCGGGCCGAACGAGCGCCGCGTCGCCATAGTGCACCAGCAGTCGTTCGGCGCCGTACGGCTGCAGTTGTGCGGCCGCGACGCGCACGGCGTGCCCGGTGCCGAGCTGGGGTTCCTGGATGGCGGTGTCGACTGATTCGGGGAGCAACCGGCGCACCTGGTCCCCGGCGTGTCCGAGCACGACCACGACTCTGGCGACGCCGGCACCCTGCAGCAGGTCCAGCACGCGCTCGATCAGTGGTCTGCCACCTAGCAGGTGCAGGACCTTGTGGCGGTTGGAGCGCATCCGCGTTCCCTGGCCAGCGGCCAGGACGACGGCCACCAGGTCCGCGGCGCCTGGCGGCTCCTCCACCTTGAGGTGCATGTTCACGATCAATGCCCGGAGCTAGCCGGGACGAGGCTGCCCGGCCAGGATTCGAACCTGGATAGCCACATCCAAAGTGTGGAGTCCTACCATTGGACGACCAGGCACCGTGCGCGCGGGTCGCGATTAAGGGTACCCGATGGCGGCGACGGGCGGAACCTGATCGCTGCGCGGGCGTGGCCAACGGTCCGCACGCCGCGGGCCGACAGGCCTGTCCGGGCCAGCCGCGACGCCTGACGGCGGGCGTCGGCGCGGTCCACGGCGAGCGCGAAGAGCGCCGGGCCGGCGCCTGAGAGGAAGAAGCGCCGCTCGCAGGCGCGTTCCGCGGCTGCCCACACCGCCGACAGATCTGGAAACACAGACCGTGCGGCTCGGGAAAACACGTTGAAAAAATGCTCTTCGCCGAGCGGCAGCCGACGGGTCAACTGGCTTGCCGCCCGTTCGGTCGCGCCGCCGGACGAGAAGTCGGTCGACTCGAGGGCAGCGTACAGGCGCGAGGTCTTATCGGTGATGGCGTGGGACGAGACGACGAGCACGAGCCACTGGCCGCGCAGCGGCGGCAGAGCGTGCAACTGCTCGCCGCGACCGGTCATGCGTGCGGCGCCGCCGTCGAGAAAAAAAGGCACGTCGGATCCGAGCGTAGCCGCAAGCCGGGTCAGCGCTGCCGGCGCCAGACCCGCGCCCAGGAGTACGTTGAGGCCAACGAGGGCACTGGCGGCATCGCTCGAGCCGCCACCCAGGCCAGCGGACGCCGGAATGCGTTTGACCAGGCGCAGCCGGGCGCCTGGAGATACGTCCGCGGCCTCGAACAACAGCTTTGCCGCGCGGGTAACGAGATTTGTCTCAGGCGTGAGGTCGAGCCCGGCGACCTCGCTCACGAGCGTGCTTGCCGAATCCACGAGCAGGTCGTCGGCCAGACTGATGGTGTGCACCAGGCTGGCAAGATCGTGAAAGCCGTCGTCGCGCTTGCGCAGCACCTCGAGTGTCAGGTTGACCTTCGCGTAACAGCGGTACGCCAGCTGCGGCACGTTACGCGCTTCTGTACAGGCGCACCCAGTCGGCGACCGCGAGCGCCTGCGGGCGGAGCGCCGGGTCGATCTCGACGGCGGCCAACCGAGCGATGGCGATCTCTTTGGGGACGCCGAGGCCGTCGGCAAGCGAGTTCGCCAGTGTCTTGCGTGGCTGCTTGAAGCCGGCCTGGACCAGCCTCGTGAAGTCGGGAAGCGTGTCTCGCGGGATCACTCGCGCCGATTCGGCCAGTGGCAGCACGCGCACCACCGCTGAATCGACCCTGGGCCGCGGATAGAAGGCGGCGGCCGGGACACGCAGCACGATTGTGACGTCGGCCTGGGCCTGAATGGTCACGGCCAGTGCGCTCATGTCGCCCGGGCTGGCCGCGATGCGGTCGGCGACCTCGGCTTGCACCATCACCACCATGCGCGCGGCAAACGGCGGCCCGGCAGCGAGCAGGTGGCGCAGCGCGGGTGACGTGACGTGATACGGCAGGTTGGCCACTACCACGAACGGCGCGGCGAAGTAGCTGGCCGGCTCGACGTCCAAGAGATCCGCGGTCACGACCTCGATGTTGTCGTGCGCGTGCTCCGTTCGCAGACTCTCAGCCAGTGACGGATCGATCTCGACCGCGACCACGCTGCGCGCAGCCCTGGCCAGGCGGTCGGTGAGCACCCCCAGCCCGGGCCCGACCTCAAGCACATCCCAGTCCGCGTCGAGTTCGGCCGCCTCGACGATCGCGGCCGCAACCTCCTGATCGTCCAGGAAGGACTGCGACAGGCTTTTCCGCGGGCGCACCCCGAGCGCGCGCAGGCGCTGTCTCGAGGACTGAATGGTGACCACTCAGTCCTCGAGAATGGCCGTGCACCCGTGGTCGACCGGCGCGCCGCCACAGCCACGAGCCCGCTTTGCTCTGGCCCGGCACCCCTGCGGCACCCGACGAACACTCCTTACTGCTGCTTCCTTCCGGACCTGACAGGGTTCGTAGGTCGTCGCCGCGCAGGACCAGGCCTTCAACGCTGCGCTGCTCGCTGTCGGACGGTGAACGCGCGACCTCGAACGGGACTTCAACCCCGCTAGAGCGGGTTTCGGGTTACAACGGACCGCTACTCCGCCGTCTAGCACGGCCACACGCATCATACTCACACGGACGCGCGTCTTCACCAATTCGACAAATGGCTCAAGCCGCCGGGGTATCCGCCGATACTCAAAGTGCATACCCCATGGCCAACGTCACGCCCACCGTCCTCATTGTGTCGCGCGACCCCGACATCACGCAGGTTTCCTCATCATTGCAAGCCGAGGGCATCACGTCGCGCAGCGTGTCCTCCATCCACGACCTGCAGCGTGCGTTCGGCGCGGCCAAGGGACGCTGTGTCGCGGTCCTTGACGGCGAGCTCACCAAAGATGCCAATTTTCCAGTCGTCGACATGCTGGAACGTCTGCGCGCGTTGCCCCTGCTCGTCCTGCTGCCCGCCGAGGGCAACGCCATCCTCCAGGCGGACCCAGAACGCGCGGTCGTCGAGGAGTATGCGCGCAAGCCCATCGTGCCGTCGGTGCTCGCACTGCGCGTCAAAGCGCTCATCCTGGCCGCGGGCCTCACACTGCCGGTCGCGGCCCCGGTCCACCAGCACCCGTTCGGTCCGCTCGACCTGTCGGACGACCCGCGCGGCCAACTGACCGTCGTCTTTTCGGCGAAGGGTGGCTCGGGCAAAAGCACCATTGCCGCGAACCTGGCCACCGGCCTGGCCTCGATCTATTCGTTCCAGACGCTGCTGGTGGACGCCAACCTCTGGTTTGGTGACCTCGGGGTGCTGCTCAATCTGACATCCAGCCGCAGCAGCTTCGACGTGTGCGGCACCGAAGATCCGGACCTGTTCGCACTGCCCAAGGCGGTCGTGCCGCACGCCTCAGGGGCGTCGGTGCTCCTGCGCCCGCCCGACCCGCTCAGTGTGGAGAAGATCAGGCCACGCAGTTTCGTCGACGCCATCGAACGCTACCGGTCGCTCTACGAGCACGTCATCGTCGATACGGCATCGTCGCTGGACGAGCTCAATCTGGACCTGCTCGAATCGGCGACACGCATCTTGCTGGTGGTCACGCCAGAGATGGGCGCACTGCACAACACCGCCCGCTTTCTCGGGCTCGCCGAGCGGTTGGGTCACACCGAGAAAATCAGTCTGGTGCTGAATCGCTCCAACAGCGGGATCAGCGCCGAGGACCTGCAGCGCACCCTGGGCATCGGCGTCGCCTGCGGGGTGGTCAGCGCTGGTCGGATGATGCTCGACGCCGTCAACGAAGGCACGACCCTGTTTGCCCGCGATCCGAGTCGCCGCGAGCGCATCACCCAGGATCTGGCGGCGATTGTGGAGCTGGTGGCCGGTCGCGAACAGCCGGTGGTCGGGCGCACCCAGACTCGCGGCCCGGCGATGCGGTTCCTGCGGCGGAGCGCATGACCGGCCTGTCCGACCGGGCGGTCGGTCTCGCTGGTCGGGTCGGGACCGAGGAGCGCCCGCGCGACCTGCAGGGCGTCGCGCTGGTCATGGTCGATGGCACGGAGATCCGGGGCGTGCTCCACCGCGCGCCTGGCACGCGGACGCTCGACTATCTGAACCGTCAGGCGGAGTCCTTTGTGGCGATGACCCACGCCACCATCACGCACGGCGAGCGGACCGCGCAGGTCTCGTTCATCGCGATCAACAAAGCCCACATCATCCGGGTCATCGAAGCCGCCGAAGCCGATTGAGCGCGTGCGGTCGGGTGCACACCCTTTCGGTACAATTCGTCCGGAAGGGTCGCATAGAGGCCGAGTGCGCCCGTCTCGAAAACGGGTAGGGTGAAAGCCCTCGAGGGTTCGAATCCCTCCCCTTCCGCTGCCGAGCCGTCGGCGGCATACGGAGAGGTCGCCTAGTCCGGCTTATGGCGCTCGCCTGGAAAGCGGGTAAGGTGCAAGCCTTCGTGGGTTCGAATCCCACCCTCTCCGCCAGTCGCTCGACGTTGCGCTGTTAGCTCTGGCGCTACCGGGAGCTAGTGGCTTCGCCGTGGAAGCCAGGCCGGAACGCGATGCCGATAGGCGAGGTATGGTGGGCCGAAGCGTGCGACCATCTCGCGGCGCTCGAATGGGCCGGCCAGTCCTTCGAGGTAGAGCACGGTAAGCGGCAGCAAGAGCCACAGTCGGCGCGATCGGATGGCGAGCACTTCGCCGGCGACGATGAGCGTCGCCGCGACTGCCTGGGGATTGCGGAGGTGTCCGTAGGGGCCATCGACGACGAGGTGGCGCGTTGGCTCCAGGGGAAACGGCGTGCCCTGCCCGCGGGTGACGAGGGCATGCGCCGCGGCGAACGCCAGCGCGGCCCCGCTCGCGACTAACCCGCTTCCAAGAGCCATGGGCCAGCCGCGTCGAAAGGACATGCGCGGCTCACCGACAGTGAAGACCAGGGGGAGCGCCGCGTAGTGGATACCGCCCACGACGAACATGTACGCCACGGCCCGCAGCCACAGCCGTGGGGCGGGCGGCACACGACTCACCCCGGTTCGGCGGTGGCTGAGCCGCCGCCGCGGACGGTCACATTGCGTCCGGTGCCAGGACGCCGATGAGGTCGAGGGCTGAGGCGAGCACGATACGCACCGTCGCGGCCAGTTTGAGCCGGGCGCCTTGCACCCGCGAATCGTCGCACAGGATGCGGGCGGAGTGATCGTCGTTGCCCATGTCGTACCAGGCCTGCGTGGCACGCGCGAGTTCGTATGCGTAGTGCGGGATGTGGTGCGGCGCCATCGTGCGGGCGGCTAGCTCGACCACCTCGGGCAACTGCAACATGCTGCGGATCACGTTGAGCTCGGCTGGCTGAGTGAGCAGGCCGACGTCGCCGGCGCGCCAGTCGACGGACGGCGCGGCGTCGGCCAGGACGCGCGACAGGCGGGCGTGCGCGTACTGGACGTAATACACGGGGTTGTCGCTGGATTGCTTCTTGGCCAGCTCGAGGTCGAACTCCATCGTCGTGTTGTGGTTACGACTGACCAGAAACCAGCGCGTCGCGTCGATGCCGACCTCGTCCAGCACCTCGGCCAGGGTGATCAAGTTGCCCTCGCGTTTGTGCATGGTGACGGCCTTGCCGTTCCGCACCACGTTGACCATCTGGTAGATCAAGATGTCGAACTGCTCGGGCTCAGCCCCCAGACTCTTGACGATCGCTTTCATCGACTTCACCTGGCCCTCGTGATCGCTCCCCCAGACGTCGATCACGCGGTCAAACGCGCGCACGAAGAACTTGTCGTAGTGATACGCAATGTCGGTGGCGGTGTAGGTCGGTCGGCCGTCTTCTGATTTGATCAGCACGCGATCGCGATCGTCGCCCAGTTCTTGAGATCGCAGCCAGACCGCGCCTTCGCGTTCGTAGACCAGGCCGCGCTCCTTGAGGAGGTCCAGGACGCGCTGGAAATCGCCCTCGCGGATGATCGTGGCCTCAGAGAACCAGTTGTCGAAACGCACCCGGGCACGCTCGAGATCGGTCTCGATCCACTGCATGATGCGCGGCGCCGCCAGCGCACCAAGCTCTTCGGCCCGCTCCTCCGGCAGGTCGGCGAACCGCTGGCCGTGCGCCTGGCGGATCGCCTGTGCCAGCTCGACGACGTACTCGCCGCCATAGTCCTGTTTGGCCAACTTGACGTCGCGCCCGAGCGCTTGCTGGTAGCGCACCCACACGCTGTGCGCCAGGTGCTCTATCTGGGCACCGGCGTCGTTGTAGTAGTACTCGCGCTGGACCTGCCAATCGGCCTTCGCCAGCACCCGCGCCAGGCTGTCGCCGAGCGCGGCATTGCGTGCTGTCCCGATGTGGACCGGACCGGTGGGATTGGCGCTGACGAACTCCACCTGCACGCGCCGCTGCCCACCGAGCGGCACCGACCCGAACGCCGGCCCTTCGGCCAGGATCGTGTCGACCTGCCGACGGAGCCAGTCGTCGGCGAGGGTGAAGTTGAGGAACCCAGGAGGCGCGACTTCGACGCCCGCCAGATACGCCGGCGGATCCTGGGCGATCATCGCTGAGATCGCTCCGGCGATCTCGACCGGGGTGGGACCGCGCGGCCCGACGGCGCGCTTGGCCCGCAACGCGAAGCTCGTCGCGAAGTCACCCTGCTCAGGCTTCGACGGACGCTCGATCGTCACCTCGGGGAAGGCGACCCTGGGCAACTGGCCTGCCGCTTGAGCCCGCGCGACCGCGGCGCGCACGAGCTCAGCCAGATGATCGCGGATCATTGGCGCTTGAACGATAGTCATTGGCCCGTCGTGAAAAACGCCCTCAAGGCAGTGTAAGCGGGGCGCACCATCCCATCCGGGTTGGTGATGCTCCACCAGTACTGCTCCTCTTGCTGCGTCCAGCCCGGATCGGGAATGTAGATAACGGTCATCAAGCCCATCCATGGCTCCCAGAGTTGCCGGGCACATTGGAATGCGCCGACCAGATTCCTGGCTTGCTGATCGCGATCGACGTGGAACCAGGCGTATTTCGAGGTCGGCCGAGCATCGGTCGTCCAACCCATCTCGAGAATGCTCATCTGCTTGTTCGCGTCACCCTGCTGGACCATGAGGTCGCGAACGTCTTCGACGTGCCGGAACGCGTAGATGCGCCTGAGGTCCACCGGGCTCGGGTCGTTGTTGGTGAGGTCTGAGCTCAGGGCGACCTGGGCGGGATCGGCGCACGGCTCAGCCTTGTAACCGGCCGCGTGGACGCCCAGGACATCGAAGCTGTCTTTGGCGCCCGCGGCATACATCTGCCGAATAAACTCGAGGTCCGGGATCGCCTGGGCGTTGTTGGTCGTCGTCGGCGACATGCCTGCCGACACCACCAGTGCCTGTGGATCCGCGGCTTTGATGGCCGCGTAACTGGCCTTGAGCATGCTCGTGTAGGCCACGGCGTCCGGCTTTGCGTCGCCCCATTCCCGATCCAGATTCGGCTCGTTCCAGATCTCGTACGCCTGAATCCGGCCCTTGTAGCGGGTGGCGAGTGCGGTCAGAAAATCGGACCACGCCTGCGGATCGTCGGGTGGACCCGTACCGGGCCACGTGACTCGCGACGACGCCCACTGGGGCTGGTTGTCGACCCGGGCGATGATCCGCAGCCCAGACTGGGAAATCGCGTCGACGATCCGGTCCGGCTCGTTCCACTCGAAGTTGCCGCGGCTCTTACCTTCGATGTAGCGCCACTCGAAGCGTTGCTTGACCCACTGGAAGCCGGCGTTGCGGGCCAGTTGGAGATCGCGGGCGGTCGTGCTGGAGTTACCCCAGAGGAAGACGTGCACTGCGGGATCGGTGGTGGGAATCCGGCCGCCGACCAGCGGCGGCGGCGAGGCAAGGGCCGCGGGCTTGGGGAGCGGACTCGCGGGTGGCGACGGTGGGGTGGGAACGCTGCACGCGGTGCCGAGCAACAGCCAGCTACTCAGGAACAGGGTCAGCAGGCGAGACATTCACATCGGGGCGAGGTCGTGAGACCTCCCGCGGTGCGCAGTATAGGGTGTCAGATCGCGCCCGCCCGGTCTGGGTCTGCGCGACGTAACCACTACCGCGGGTGAACCGGGCCACCTATACTCCGCCGGGCCAGAATAGGCGGAGGCATGCAGGACAAGGTCGTTTATCTCACAGCTGAGGGGAAGCACCGCTTCACCGCTGAGTTGCACCAGCTCGTGACCGTGCGCAGGCACGAGGTCGAAGAGCAAATCCGTCGGGCCAAAGAATTCAGCGACACGGTCGACAATGCCGAGTACGAAGAGGCCAAAACCGATCAGGCGTTTGTCGAGGGCCGCATCCAGGAACTCGAGCGGTTGCTGGCAGCGGCGCAGGTGATCGAGGAGCCGACCACGCGGGCAGACTTCGTGCGCCTGGGTACGCATGTGAAGGTGGTCGACGGCGATGGTGAAGAAGAGACCTACTATCTGGTCGGTTCGCACGAGGCCGACCCGCGGCGGCGGCTGATCTCCAATGAATCGCCGATCGGCCGGGCATTGATCGGCAAGCGGGTCGGCGACGCGGTGACGGTGGTCGCGCCGGCAGGCGCGTTCGACCTGAAGATCCTGGAGATCAGCTAGGTAACGGGCTAGCTGCTAGCGTTAAAGGCGACATGCCCGAGTCGCCCGTCGACGACGCCCACGAACCCGCTCAGGATGGCGCCGATCGGATCCGTCAGGCCCGCCTCGATAAGCTTGCGCGCCTCGAGGCCGCTGGGGTTCGCGCGTACCCGACCCAGGTCGAGCGCACCCACAAGGCTGCCGAAGTCCACGCCAATTTCGAAACCCTCGAAAACACGCGGGTGTGCGTCGCGGGTCGCATTGGCGTGTTCAAGAGTCTGGGCAAGAACCTCGCCTTCGTGTTCGTCCAGGACGAGTCGGGTCAGGTGCAGCTCATCCTGCACCCGGGCGCATTCGACGCCCAGTCGCGCACGGTCTACGACGCGCTCGACCCCGGCGACTTCGTCGGCGCCTGCGGCAACGTGATCAAGAGCAAAACCGGCGAGGTCAGCGTTGACGTCGAACACCTGACGATCCACGGCAAGACGCTGCGCAACCCGCCCGAGAAGTTCCACGGCCTGGTGGACGTCGAGACACGCTACCGCCAGCGGTATCTCGACCTCATGTCCAACGTTGAGACGCGTCAGGTCTTCCTCACCCGCAGCCGGGTGATCGGCGCCATCCGGGCTTACCTGAATGCGCGCGGATTCGTCGAGGTCGAGACCCCGGTCTTACAGCCCATTCCGGGCGGCGGGTCCGCGCGGCCGTTCGCCACCGAGTCGTACGCGATGGACGCCCGGCTGTATCTGCGCATCGCCCTCGAGCTGTATCTCAAGCGTTGCATCATCGGCGGGATCGAACGCGTCTATGAGATCGGCCGCAACTTTCGCAACGAAGGCGTCTCGTACAAACACAGCCCCGAGTTCACGATGCTCGAGCTGTACCAGGCGTATGTCGACTACGCCGACATCATGCGCTTGACCGAGGATATGGTGGCCACCGCGGCCAAAGCAGCCATCGGTCGGACGCGGGTGCGTTGGGGAGACAGAGAGGTCGACTTCAACCCGCCCTGGCAGCGCATGCCGCTACGGACCGCGATCGCCGAGTTCTCAGGTGTCGACTACGCCGACTATCCGGACACCGAAGCGCTGCGCCAGGCAGCGGCGAAAGCGGGTATGCATACCGAGCCAGACTGGAATCGCGGCAAGATCCTCGACGAGCTGCTGACGGCCTTTGTCGAGCCGAAACTGATCCAGCCGACGTTTCTCACCGACTATCCGACCGTGTTCCCCGGCTCCACGCTCGCGAAGGGCAAACCGGACAACCCTGATGAAGTTGAGCGCTGGGAAGCGTTTGCGGGCGGTCTCGAGATTGCCAACGCGTTTTCGGAATTGAACGATCCGCGGGTGCAGCGGGAGCGGTTCATGGAACAGGTCAGCGCCAGAGAGGCCGGTGATCCCGAGGCGCAGCCCTTCGATCAGGATTTCCTCACGGCGCTCGAACACGGCATGCCGCCCACGGGTGGCCTGGGCCTGGGCATCGACCGGCTCGTCATGCTGCTGACCGATCAGCACACGATTCGTGACGTGATCCTCTTTCCCCAGTTGCGACCCCAGGCGACCAGCAGTAGTTCGTAGCCAGCCGTCGGGGACCTGCTTTGGACCGACTGCTGGCAGCCGCCTTCAGCTATCGAGCGACGAGAAGCCCCGACACAAGTCCAAGGACTAACTATTCATGCTGAACGTTGAACTATTGCGACGCGAGCCTGAGCGTACGCGGGCAATCCTCGCGCGGCGCGACGAAGATGCGGCGAAGGCGTTCGACACGGCGGTGGCCGCCGACGAGGTGTGGCGGCGGGTGAACGCCGAGGTCGAGGCGCTACGGGCCGAACGCAAGCAGCGAAGCGCTGAGTTGCGCGGGGCGCCGACGGACGCGCAGCGGGCTGAACTTCGCACGCTGGGTGATCGACTGGCGGAACGCGAGACGGCGCTGCAGGTGGCCAGCGCCGAGCGTCAGAAGGCGATGGCCTGGGTCCCCAATCTGGTCGACCCGAGCGTGCCCCTCGGCAAGGACGATTCGGAGAACGAGGTCCTGCGCATCTGGGGTGAGCCCAGGACTTTCGATTTCGAGCCACTCGATCACGTCGCGCTGGCAGACCGGCTCGGCATTCTCGACCTGCCCGCCGGCGCAACGTTAGCGGGCGCGCGCTTCTTCGTCCTGAAGGGCATGGGCGCCATGCTGCAACGCGCGCTGATCAACTTCATGCTCGACCTGCACATCCACGAGCAGGGCTATACCGAGATGCACACGCCCTACATGGTCAAAGAGGAGATCATGCACGGCTCCGGCCAATTGCCGAAGTTCCGCGACAATCTGTTCCACGATGCCGAAGACGACCTCTGGCTCATCCCGACCTCTGAGGTGCCGCTGGTCAACATGTACTACGACCAGATCCTGCCCGCGGGCGCGCTGCCGCTGAAAACCACCGCTTCCAGCCCGTGCTGGCGGAAGGAGCGCGCCGCCGCCGGTCGCGACGTCCGCGGCATCAAACGCGTCAAGCAGTTCTATAAGGTGGAGATGGTCCGCGTGGTCGAGCCCGAGAGCTCGATGCAGCACCTTGAAGAGCTCGTGCGCGACGCCGAGGAGGTGCTGCGGCGACTCGAGCTGCCGTACCAGGTGATGTTGCTGTGCACGGGCGACCTCTCGTTCGCGATGACCAAGACATACGACTTGAACGCCTGGGCGGCAGGGTCGGGTGAGTGGCTGGAGGTCTCCTCGATCTCCAATGCCAACGACTATCAAGCGCGGCGGGCGAATATCCGGTTCCGTCGCGAAGCGGGCGGCAAGACGGAGTACCCGCACACCCTGAATGGCTCGGGCCTGGCGCTGCCCCGGACGCTGATCGCGCTGCTCGAAAATAACCAGCAGCCGGACGGCTCGGTAGTGATCCCCGGGGCGCTGCGGCCATATATGGGCGGCGCCGAGGTCATTCGGCCCGGCTAAGTCCCTGTTTGTTACCCTCATGGCATCATGGCCACCACGGCCGCCGAAGCACGGGGTTCGGGCAAGTTGGACGACCTGCAGAAGGTTGTTGCGCTCTGCAAGCGCCGTGGTTTTGTCTTTGCCAGCGCTGAGATCTACGGCGGCTTCGCCAATACCTATGATTACGGTCCGCTCGGGACGTTGCTCAAGAACAACGTGCGTGATGCGTGGATCCGCGCCAACGTGCAGTTGCGCGATGACATGGAGCTACTCGACGCGGCACTGATCACATCGCCCAGGGTGTGGGTCGCCTCAGGTCACGTGAAGGAATTCAACGATCCGCTCGTGCAATGCATGGGCGAGTGCAAGAGCCGTTTTCGCGCCGACCAGGTCAACGGCGCAAAGTGCCCCAATTGCGGTGGTTTGCTGAGCGAGCCGCGGCCGTTCAACACGATGTTCCAGACGCAAGTCGGCCCGGTCCCGGACGAAGAAAGTGTTGCCTATCTACCGCCCGAAACCGCGCAGGGCATGTTCGTCAACTTTGCCAACGTCGCCACGACCATGCGACGTAAACTTCCGTTCGGCATTGCTCAGGTTAGAAAGTCGTTCAGGAACGAAATTACGCCAGGTAATTTCGTCTTCCGCACGCTCGAATTCGAGCAGATGGAGATCGAGTACTTCGTCGAGCCGGGCACGGACGAGAAGTGGTTCGATGCCTGGCTCGACGCACGCGAACGGTGGTACCTCGAGTTGGGCATCCGGCCCGAGAACCTGCGGCGGTACGAGCACCCGGCCGAAAAACTGTCGCACTACTCGAAACGGACCGTCGACATCGAGTACCGGTTTCCGTTTGGCGACGGTTGGGGTGAACTCGAAGGCGTCGCCAACCGCAGCAAAGGTCCGGATGGTACGAGCTGGGACCTCTGGCAGCACGAGCTGGCGAGCGGTCAGCGGTTGATGCTGTTCGACGAAGAGAAGAAGCAGCACGTTCGGCCGGGCGTCGTCGAACCGGCGGCCGGTCTCACGCGCGCCGCGCTGACGTTTCTGATTGACGCGTACGAGGACCAGTTGCTGGACGCTGAGAAGAATGACGTTCGCACGGTGCTGCACCTTCACCCGGCCCTGGCCCCCTATAAGGTGTGCGTTGTGCCGCTGTTCCGCAACAAGCCGGAGCTCGTCAAAGCCGCCCGCGGGATCTACGAAGACCTGCGGCAGCGGTGGATGATTACGTACGACTCGGGCAGCAACATCGGCAAGCTGTACCGCCGCCAGGACGAGATCGGCACGCCGTTCTGCATCACCGTGGACTTCCAGACACTCGAGGACGGCAAGGTCACCATCCGTGACCGCGACAGCATGGATCAAGCGCGGTTCGGCCGCGTGCCGGTTCCCGAGCTTCGTGGCTGGCTAGCAACGCACCTCGGCTTTTAAGGAGAAGAAGACTATGGCTGTTGACGTCAAGCAAGGCGCAGCCACTGACGGCCAGCGCGACGGATCCACGGCTGATCAGTGGGTTTTCATGGCTGAGGACGCCCCGGCCACCAATCGCGACCTCCTCGGCGGCAAAGGCGCCGGACTGGCGGCGATGACCCAGGCCGGCCTGCCCGTTCCGCCGGCCTTCACGATCACCACCGCCGCGTGCAATGCATTTCAGGCGGCTGGCGGCCAGTTTCCGGCTGGTCTGTGGGACCAGACCCTGGCGGCCTTGAAACACATCGAGCAAAAGTCCGGACGGGTGCTCGGCGACGCGGCTAACCCCCTGCTGGTGTCGGTCCGTTCGGGGGCGCGCGAGTCGATGCCAGGCATGATGGACACGGTCCTGAACCTGGGTCTGAACGACGAGACGGTGAACGGCCTGGCGCGTTTGACCAACAATGAGCGCTTCGCCTGGGATGCGTATCGCCGCTTCGCGCAGATGTTCGGTCGCATCGTGCTCAACGTTGAAGGCCTGGATAAAGCATTCGACGAAGCCAAGAAGTCAGCCGGCGTGCAGCAGGACACCGAGCTGAATGCCGAGCAGCTACGCGGAATCACCCAGCAGTTGAAGCGCACCGTCGAGGCCTACACCGGCAAACCGTTCCCAACTGACGTCAAGGCGCAGCTCGAACTGGCGATCAAGGCGGTCTTCAGCTCGTGGATGGGCAAGCGGGCCGTCGACTATCGAAATCAATTCAAGATCCCCCACGACCTCGGCACTGCCGTCAACGTGGTGACGATGGTCTTCGGCAACATGGGCGATGACTCTGGCACGGGTGTCGCCTTCACGCGCGACCCGTCAACCGGCGCGCGGGAGATCTACGGCGAGTTCCTGCCCAACGCCCAGGGCGAGGATGTTGTCGCCGGCATTCGCACGCCGATCAAGATCTCGGGCATGCGCGACCTCTGGCCGACGGTCTACCACCAGTTCGAAGAGATCGCCGGACGGCTCGAGCAGACGTACAAGGACGCCCAGGATCTCGAGTTCACCGTCGAGCGGGGCAAGCTCTATATGCTCCAGACCCGCAACGCCAAGCGGACTGGCAAAGCCGCCGTGGTGATCGCCGTCCAGATGGTCGCCGAAGGACTGATCACGAAAGACGAGGCCCTGCGCCGTATTCAGCCAACGCATGTCCAGCAGATCCTGGTGCCGCAGTTCGATCCAGATTCGCGCAAGCGGGCAGGTGCACCGATCGGCAAAGGCCTGGCGGCTTCACCGGGCGCCGCGGTAGGCAAGATCGTGTTCGATCCGGACCGGTCGGCCACAATGGCAGCCGCCGGTGAACCCGTGATCCTGACCCGCAAAGAGACGTCTCCCGATGACTTCCACGGCATGGCGCCGGCGGTCGGCATCCTGACCTCACGCGGCGGCTCGTCGAGCCACGCGGCGGTGGTGGCGCGTCAGATGGGTAAGCCCTGTATTGCCGGTGCCGAGGAGATCGACATCGACGTCGAGGGGCGAAAACTGACGGCCAACGGCACCACGCTGCACGAGGGCGACTGGATTTCGCTGGACGGTACGACCGGTGAAGTGTTCGCCGGCCGCCTCGCGACCTCGGAGCCGGATCTGGAGCAGGATCGAGAACTGGCAACCTTGCTCGGTTGGGCTGACGACGTACACAAGATCGACGTGCGCGCCAATGCCGACACCCCTGCGGAGGCCACTCGTGCCCGCATGCTGGGCGCAACGGGAATTGGCTTGTGCCGGACGGAGCACATGTTCCGTGAGGAGGGACGGCCACCCTTCGTCCAGGAGATGATCCTGAACGCGCCGGGCGCTCGTCGCGGCGAGCCTGACGCCAGGCGCGCCTACAACGCGGCACTCGACAAGCTCGAAGAATTCCAGCTCGGCGACTTCTATGGGATTCTGGAGGCAATGGACGGCCTGCCGGTCATCATCCGGCTGATCGACCCGCCGCTCCACGAGTTCCTCCCCAAACACGAGCGACTCCTGGTCGAGGTCACCGAAATGCGGGTCCGCGGTCAGTCAGGCGCAGAGTTAGAGGAGAAGGAAAAGCTGCTCCAGGCGGTCGAAGCGTTGCACGAACAGAACCCGATGCTGGGGATGCGCGGCTGCCGCCTCGGCATCATGTTTCCCGAAATCGTGCAGATGCAGGCGCGGGCCATTATTGGGGCCGCGGTCCGACTCAAGAAGGAGGGCAAGCACCCGATCCCTGAGATCATGGTGCCCCTGGTCGGTACGCGCCAGGAGATGCAGATCGAGTACGACACACTCAAACAGGCGGTTGACCAGGTGTTCGCACAGTCGGGGCTTGAGGTCGACTACAAGATAGGCACCATGATCGAACTACCGCGCGCGTGCCTGGTCGCCGATCAGTTGGCCGAAAAGGCGGAGTTCTTTAGCTTCGGCACGAACGATCTCACCCAGACGACGTATGGCTACTCGCGCGACGACGCGGAGGGTAAGTTTCTCGGTCACTACGTCGAGGAAGCGATTCTGCCCTTCAATCCATTTGAGACGATTGACCCGGAGGGTGTTGGCGGGCTCATGCGTATCGCCGTCGAGCGCGGCCGGGCGGCGCGGAGTGACCTCGAAGTCGGAATCTGCGGCGAACACGGTGGCGATCCGGCCTCGGTTGCCTTCTGCAACGAGATTGGCCTCGACTACGTCAGCTGTGCGCCAGGCCGGGTGCCAATCGCTCGATTGGCCGCAGGTCAGGCTGCCATGGGCTTCACGCCATCGGATCGTTGAACGATCCGTTCGACTGGACCGCGCGGTCCCATCCAGAGGTCAGGCAACGGACCGAGGACCGCGAGGAGCTGCTCAGCACATTCGCGGCTCGCTCGCGTGAGAGCCCCGATCGGGATCGGCCTGAAGAGGCCGATCCGATGCGGACGGCGTATCAGATCGACCGCGACCGCATCATTCACTCCAAGGCGTTCCGTCGGCTCAAACATAAAACGCAGGTTTTCATCGCGCCGGTCGGCGATCACTACCGCACGCGGCTGACGCACACGATGGAAGTCATGCAGGTCGCGCGATCCATCGCGCGTGGCCTCAACTTGAACGAGGACCTGACCGAGGCAACCGCGCTGGGGCACGATCTGGGACACACGCCGTTCGGTCACGCGGGCGAATACGCGCTGGGTTCCTGCCTGAAAGGTGGCTTTCGGCACAACGAGCAGAGCGTGCGCGTGGTCGAAATTCTCGAAAAGGACGGCCGCGGCCTGAATCTCACCCGAGAGGTCCGTGACGGCATCCTCAGGCACTCGAAGTTGCGGGAGAGCATTGCTGCCGAAGGCTGGGGCATCGCCCGGACGCTCGAGGGTCAGATCGTGAAGATCGCCGACAGCCTGGCCTATCTCAACCACGACATCGACGACGCGATCCGCGCCGGCGTTATCTCCACCGACGATCTGCCCAAACGGGCCAACGAGGTCTTTGGGACCACGTCCGGCTCGCGGATCACTGCCTTCGTGACCGACGTCGTCGACTTCAACTGGCGAGTCGCGACCGGCGCCGCGGGGTCCTGGCAGGAAGCGGTCGGGAATGGCGTGGCGATCGGGATGAGCCCGCCGGTCCTCGAGGTTGTCGACGAGCTGCGCGAGTTCATGTTCAGCCACGTGTACACCGATTCGGTGGCGAAGGAGGACGATCCGAAGACGCACTTCGTCGTCCACAAACTGTTCGAGTACTTCTGCGCGCACCCCGACGATCTCCCCGACGAGTGGCGATACAATCCACGCAACGATCCCACCGACCGACGCGTGGCCGATTACATCGCGGGGATGACCGATCGATACGCTATTCAGGAGTTCGAAAGGTTCTACGTGCCGGGCCCCTGGGCGGTCCTGTCGTAGTCCTGTTAGCAGTTCGGCACCGGCCCTTGCCGCGCACACTCGACCGGAATACCGTTTGACGGAACGGTAGAGTCACGTGAGCACCGTTACTGAAGACATCAAGGCCCGCGTTGACCTGGTCGAACTGATCGGCCGGACGGTCACGCTCAAACGCGTCGGCTCGCACTATCGAGGCCTGTGTCCGTTCCATGCGGAGAAGACGCCCTCGTTCTACGTGCGCCCGCAGACGCAGTCCTGGCATTGCTTTGGCTGTGGCAAGCACGGCACGGCATTCGACTGGCTCATGGAACGCGAGCACCTGGAGTTCGGCGAGGCGCTCCGGGCACTGGCCGCGATCGCGGGCGTCGCGCTACCCGAGCGTCGCGATCCGGACGCCGATGAGCAGGCGCGACGGCTGCTGACGATCCTCGAGCGCGCCCAGACCTACTACCAGGGGCTCCTCCATGGCTCCACCGGCGGGCGCGCCCGCGCCTACCTTGAAGTCCGCGGTCTGAACGACGAGACGCTGGGGACGTTCGGGATCGGCTACGCGCCGTCAGGCAACGGTTTGCTGCGGTACCTCGAAGGCGACGGCTTTTCCGAACAGGAGCTGCAGGCCGCGGGGGTTATCGGCGTTGCCGACGATGGGCGCCAGTTCGACTTCTTTCGTGAGCGGGTGCTCTTTCCAATTCGTGATGGGCAGGGACGCACAATCGCCTTCGGCGGGCGTTCATTAGACGATGGCGCGACCCCCAAGTACCTCAACTCGCGCGAGACGCTCCTCTTTCACAAGCAGGAAACGCTGTTCGCCTTTGACCTGGCCCGCAAGCCCATGGCTCAAGAGCGCCAGGTGGTGATCGTCGAGGGTTACATGGACGCGGCGATGGCGCATCAGCATGGCTACCGCAATGTCGTGGCGACGCTCGGGACCGCCGTCACCGACCGCCACTTGCGGCTCCTGCACCGGCACGTCGAAGAAATTGTTCTCGCCCTGGACGCCGATGCCGCGGGCAAGGCCGCCACGTGGCGCGCTCTCCAGGTGGCCGACGAAAGTCTGCGCACCGGCCTGACGCCCGTCGTCGGCCCCCGCCAGCAACATTCGATCGCCGCCCGGTCGGTGCGTCTGCGTGTGCTGGCGCTGCCCAACGCCAAAGATCCAGACGAGTTGATCCGCTCGAGTCCGACGACGTGGCCAGCTCTCGTGCGGGCCGCGATGCCGGTCGTCGACTTCGTGCTCCAGCAAGCCGAGGCGCGGCACGACCTGAAAACCGCGCAGGGCAAGGCCGCCGCCGCCGAAGAGATCGCCGAGGTCCTGGCGGGCATCGCCAGCCCGATCGAGCAGGACCACTACACCAACGAAGCCGCCGCCCGACTCAACGTCGAACCGGGCGCCGTCAGGCGTTTGCTCCGGTCCAAACGCCAGCGGTCACCAGCTTCGGAGCGATCTGAGTCGGTGCCGACGCAAGCTAGCGAAGTCCATGGCGATACCGATGACGACTACCTGCTCGCGCTTCTCATGCGGCTGCGCGAACTGGACATCCAGCCGCCCGGGGAGAGCCCTATAGAAGGCGTTGTCGACTTTATGCTGCCGCAGAGCCGCGAGCTGTATCGCGTGCTCGGGGCGGCGGTCCCGCCAGAGCTCGAGCCATATGCCGAACGTGCGCGCCAGCGCTTGCCGGATGTTGAACGGTTGCCGGCGCCCCGACTTCTCGAAGAAATCGAGCTCAAGCGCCTGGGAATCCGGGGCCGGCTGCTCGAAGCTCAGCGACGGCAACTGAGCACGCTGCTCAGCGAAGGCGGGCTTGGCGGTCGCCACGAATCGGAAGACCGGGAAGAAGCGGCTCGACTCCTTAACCAGTATGGCCAGGCGATGGGCAACGTGGCTCGGCAGCTTCCGCCCGAGCGGGAAAGTGCAGGCAGCAGGTGACCACCGAACTACAGTCCGACGCCTCGGGCGACGCGGACAGCGTCGAAAACTCGTCGGTCCAGATCGGCCAGACATTTCTGAACAGCGCCTGGGTAACCGGACCGCATCCGGCGGCCCTCGCCGAAATCGAGGTCGCCGAGGAGATCGAGCCGCCGACGCCCGCGCCGACGCGCACCGAAGGTGGAGATGCCTTCGAAGATCAGGTTCGGATGTACTTGCGGGAGATCGGCACCGTCCCGCTTCTCACCTGGGAGGGTGAAAAACGTCTCGCGCGGGCGATGGAAGCCGGCACCTTTCTGCATCTGCTCGTCCGTCGCGACGTTGAGGCTGGCGGCCCGCCGAACGTCCGAGCGATCTACAGCGCGCTCTACCTTCGGCTCCGCGAGGTGTTCCGGTTTGCGCTCGCCGACGCCCGCGTCGAGATTCCCACTGCGACTGCCCATGACGCGCTGGTGCGCTCCGCGCGCCTGGCCGACATCGACGCCGAGCACCTCCGCAGCGTGGCCCAACTGGCTGAAGCGGCGCCTGAGGAAACCGAGCGGGGTCTGGTCGAAGCGTCGATGATCAGCCACGTGCTGCCAGACGCAGTGCTGCGCTGGTGCGCGGACCACGACGACGAGGGCGAGCTCCCCGACGCCACGATCTTCGAGGTCGAGTTCATGGCGTCGGTCGATCCAGACCTGCTCGACGATGCGCTGGCGCAGGTGGAGTACGAGTCGAACAAGGCCCGGCGCGATCTCATCGAGGCCAACTTGCGGCTCGTGGTGTCGGTGGCCAAGAAGTACGTCGGGCGCGGCATGTCGCTGCTGGACCTGATCCAGGAGGGCAACATCGGCCTGATGCGGGCGGTCGAAAAGTTTGAGTTCCGCAAGGGCTACAAGTTCAGCACGTATGCGACGTGGTGGATCCGACAGGCCATCACCCGCGCGATTGCCGATCAAGCGCGCACCATTCGCATCCCGGTGCACATGGTCGAGACGATCAACAAGCTGTCGCGCATCTCGCGGCGACTGGAGCAGGACATCGGGCGCGAGCCCGCCGACGAGGAGCTCGCGGCCGAGCTCGATCTCGCGGCCGACCGCGTGCGGGAGATCAAGAAGGCCGCCCAGGAACCGGTATCGCTGGAGATTCCAGTCGGTTCCGAAGAAGACAGCCACCTGGGTGATTTCGTGCCCGACGAATCGTCGCTGAGCCCCGCCGATGTCGCCACGCGGCAGATGCTCAAGGAGCAGATGGACGACGTCCTGGACTCGCTCTCCAGCCGCGAACGGCGTGTCCTGCAACTCCGCTTCGGCCTGGAGGACGGCCGCCAGCGCACGCTCGAAGAAGTCGGCAAAGAGTTCGGCGTGACCCGCGAGCGCATTCGCCAGATCGAAGCCAAAGCTTTACGTAAGCTGCGCCACCCGACGCGCTCCCGAAAGCTTCGCGACTATTTCGACCACTAACAGGCGGTCAGCGCTGACGCAGCCGGCGTTTCCCGGGAACAGAAAGAAAACCTGTCGGAAGTAGCCGCGCAGCGGCGGAGAGTAGCGCCGGGTGTGTCAGCGCCGAGCGTTACCGGCCCCTTCCGGTCAAGCCCCACTGCACTGTAAGATCGATCACAGTGCGCGTCTGGAGCTTCGCGTCGGGCAGCGATGGCAACTGCTACCTCGTCGAAAGCGAGGGCACCACGCTGCTGGTGGAGTGCGGTCGGCCTTACCAGCAGGTCAAGGACTTCCTCGAGTCGATTGGAACCGAGCCTGAAAACGTGGCCGGCATACTGCTTACCCACGCGCACGGCGATCACAGTCGTTCGGCGCGGTATTTTTCCAGGCAGCACAACGTGCCGATCTATGCGTCACTCGGGACGCTCGCCGCGCTAGACTTGCCCGACCGCGCACTGGCGCGGCCGATGCAATCTGGCCGGACCTACCCCGTTGGCCAGATGGACGTGAAGCCCTTCGCCGTACCCCACGATTGCCGGGAGCCGCTCGGCTTTCGCTTCGAGGCCGGCAGTGGCCGAGCCTGCATCACCACCGACCTGGGCTGGGTGCCTCACAACGTCGCCCGCCAGTTCCGGGATGTCGATCTGCTGGTGCTGGAGGCCAACTACGACCCGCATCTGCTCGAAACCGGCACGTATCCACACTTTCTCAAGCGCCGCGTCTCAGGCACCTACGGCCACCTGTCAAATGGGGCAGCGGCCGAGGCAATCGCCGGCTGCGGCGATCGCGCGCCCCGCGCGGTCTGGCTGGCGCACCTGAGCGAGCAGAACAATTCGCCGAAGCACGCCATCCAGACCGTCGGACGGGTCCTCAAGCGACATGGCCTGGGCCACGTCCCGCTGAAGACCATCCATCACCGCCGTTCGGACCTGCGCTGGACGAGCAACGTCGCCCGCGAACGCCAGCTCGCCCTATTCGCCTGAATCGGGCGTCTTCGAGCATCCTTATAGACGCGATCATGCCTCCACGTTCGAGTGACGACATCCGGGCCGACTTCGTCCAGTTCTGGGTGGAGCGGGACGGCCAGCTCCGGGCGTCGTCCAGCCTCATCCCGTACAACGACCCGACCGTCCTGTTGACGACGGCCGGGATGCAGCAGTTCGTGCCCGTCTTTCTGGGCAAAGAACGGCTGCCTCACAAGCGGTACGTCTCCGTCCAGAAGTGCTTCCGTACGTCCGACATCGACGAAGTTGGCGACGACAGTCATCAGACGTTCTTCGAGATGCTGGGGAACTTCTCCATTGGTGACTACTTCAAGGCCGAAGTCATCCCCTGGGCACTCGAGTTCGCGACCCAGCACCTCGGTCTGGACCAGGCGCGCCTGTGGATCACCATTCATGAGTCTGATGACGAAGCGAACGAGATCTGGACGCGTGTGGGCATCCCGCCGGAGCGCATCGCTCGCTTTGGCGACGAACACAACTGGTGGGGCCCGCCAGGAGCCAGTGGACCGTGCGGACCGAACAGTGAGCTCTACTACGCCCAGGGACCTGGCTTCCAGTGCGGGTATCCCGAAGACCCGCCCGGGTGTGACTGTGGACGCCTCGAGTTCTGGAATCTCGTGTTCATGCAGTTCAACGAGGACGAAGAAGGCATTCGAACGCCCTTGCCGGCCAAAAACGTCGACACGGGCATGGGTTTCGAGCGCGCCACGGCTGTGTCGCTTGGCCTGCACTCGACCTACGACACCGACCTTTTCCAGCCCATCATCAAGGCGGCCGAGCGGATCGCGGGCGTCGCCTACGGCCACGCCGCCGAGACTGATTTCGCGCTGCGGGTGCTGGCCGATCACGCCCGCGGGATGACCTTCCTGATCCTGGACGGCGTCGTCCCCGGCTCCGGCGGACGCGAGTACGTCCTGCGGTTCATCGTGCGCCGGGCGATCCGCTACGGTCGACGACTCGGCATCGATCGACCGTTCCTGGCTGAGATGGTCCAGGCCGTCGTCGAGCGCATGGGGCCGCACTACCCCGATCTGCTGACCGAGGCTGGGCGCATCAAGAAGGTCTTGAGTGATGAAGAGGAGCTCTTCAGCCGTACGCTGCAGTCCGGCTCGATGCAGATCCAGCGACTCGTCGACGAGGCACGCCTCGCGAGCGCGACGGAATCGGCGACCGTCAGCGAGTCAGCCAGCGTCAGCGCTTTTGGTGTCGGCGGAGAAGTACTTCCGCGCCCCTCCGCCGGCCTGCCCAAAATCAGCGGGGAACGTGCCTTCGACCTGTACCAAACGTATGGCTTCCCCGTGGAGCTTACCGAAGAGATGCTGCGCGAGCAGGGCTTCGAGCTCGACCGGGAAGGCTTCGATCGGGCGTTGGCTCAAGAACGGGAGCGCGCCCGCTCGGTGGGGCAGGCAAACCTGTCGGCTACCGCGTCGCTGCACGCCAGCGGCACCGGGCAGTCCGAGCTTGCCGAGTTGCCGACGACGGAGTTTCTGGCGTGGACCGACACGCACGCACAGGCCAGGGTGTTGTTGGCCATTGGTTCCGACGGGTCCGCGCTGCCCGAATTAGGCGCCGGGACGGCCGCTCGCCTGGTGCTCGAGGCCTCACCCTTCTATCCGAAGGGCGGCGGCCAGGAGGGCGACGTCGGCTGGATACGTACGCCCGGCGGGGTGTTCGTCGTGGACGACACCCAATTCGATGCGGCCGGCCATATCGTCCACTATGGTCGAGTTGAAACGGGTGTGGTCCGTGTCGATGAGCTGGCGCAGGCCGAAGTCAACGCGGTGCTGCGGGATCGTTCCCGCCGCCACCACACGGCCACGCACCTGCTCCACCGTGCGTTAAAAGACGTGCTCGGCGAGGGAACCAGCCAGCAAGGCTCCTACGTCGGGCCCGATCAGCTGCGCTTCGACTTCAACTATGCGCGCGCCGTCGACGCTGCCCAGCTCAAAGAGGTGGCAGCCATCATCAACGATCGCAGCATGGACGATCTGCCCGTGCACTGGGAGATCATGTCCATGCTCCAGGCCCGCCAGCTGGGGGCCATCATGATGTTCGGCGAGAAGTACGGCGACCAGGTGCGAGTTGTGTCGATCGGCGGGTACTCGCGCGAGCTGTGCGGCGGGACGCACACGCACCATTCGGGCGAGCTTGGCGCTGTCGTGATTGCCAACGAGTCAGGCATCGGGTCGGGCAAGCGGCGCATCGTTGCCTACGCCGGACATGCCGCCCTGGCCCACCTCGAGGACCGGCTTGCTTTGCTCGAGACGCTCGCCGAACGCGTCGGCGCGCGTACGCCTGAGGAGATCGAAGGCCGGCTGGACGCGGTCCTCCAGGAGGTGGAGACGCTGCGACGAGAGGTGCAGCGGCGCCAGCAGCAGAACGCCAACGACTCGGCGGGCAAGCTCGCAGCGCACGCTCGGGAAGTCCAGGGCGTGAAGGTGCTGGCCGAAGCAGTTGAGCACGCCAGCAAAGACGAGCTCGAGCGGCTGGTCGATGCGATCAAAGTGAAAATGCGCTCGGGGGTTGTCGTCCTGGGCAGCGTCGAGGACCACAAGGTCCAGTTCGTCGTGGGCGTGACGAAGGATTTAACCGCACGCATCAAAGCCGGCGACGTGGTGAAGCAGGTCGCGGCCCGGGCCGGCGGCGGGGGTGGCGGGCCGCCCGGCTTTGCCACCGGGGGTGGCACTGACCCTGCAAAATTAGCTGACGCGCTGCAGCACGCGTTCGCCGTCGTCGAGACCACGCTGCACCGGAACTGAGGCCCCACCGAGATGTTCTTTCGCCGCGCCAGGATCGCCCCACGCTCGCAGGAGCTGGTGTTTCTTGATGCGGACGACGACCTGGGCACGATTCGGTCGAAACTCGAGGCCAGCAGCGCTGAGGAGATCTATCTCGTCATCCCGCGCCGGTCATCGGTGATGCGCACGCCGCTGGAGTTCCGCATCCTGGCGCGGATCGCCAACGAGATGTCCTCGGAGACGGTCCTGGTGACCGCGGACCCGGGCCGCCGCCGGCTGGCCAATCAGGAGGGTTTCCGCACCCGGCGCGGGTTGCGCACGCTCAAGCATCTCATGTTGCGACCCGGCCAGCGACCGCCTCGGGTGGTCCTGCCAGACTGGATCTCGCTGCCGAGCATCGTCTCATTCTTGAGCTTCGTCGGCGTCCTGGCGGTGGCGGCGTTCGGAGTGCTGGTGGCGTACCCACAAATGCACGTGACGCTCGTGCCGCAGACCCGCAATGTGAACCGTTCCGTTGACATCACCATCGATCCGGACGCCAAGGTCGCCGACCCGTCCACCGGCACGTTGCCGGGCACGTTGCAGACCCTCCAGGTCGATGTATCCGACAGCCTGGCGATCCCGGCTGATCGAACGATTGGTGAGGCCAGGGCGCACGGCGAGGCGATTATTACCAGCCAACGCGATACCACCTTCAGCCTGCCGAAGGGCACTACCGTTCGGGTCGACGGCGGCCCGATGTTCGGCACCGATCTGGACCTGATCCTGCCTCCGAAAGTCCCGGTGCGCGTCGGGATCACGGCCGTCGAAGCAGGTACGGCCAGCAATGTTGGGCCAGGCCAGATCACCCAGTTCGACGGCCCGGGGCTCGATCAATTGGACGTTAGCAATCAGCGGCCGACCACGGGCGGCACCGACCGGCAGGCCAAAGTGGTCGCCGAAGACGATCGCACGACACTCGACGAACGGCTGAAGAAGGCTGCGCGAGACAAGGGCTTCGCCCAGTTGCAGCAGCGGGCTGGTTCCGGGCAGACGCTGCCCGAGATGTCGCTGTCGGTGGACACCCGGGCTGAAACATTCGACCAGGACGTGGGCGCGGAAAGCGATCAACTCACCGGGCGGCTCACGGCGACCGTTTCCGGAACGATGTTCACGAATCTGGCCTATAACGACCTCGTGGGCAAGGTGGTCGAAACCGGCGCTGGCGCGGGCATGCTGTTGAGTGCCCCGGTGACAGTCGACACGCCGAGCGTGTTGAAGGTCGATGGCCACAAAGTCGTGCTCCGCTGCGATGCGCACGGCGTGGTCCAGAGTGCCGTCGACGCCGACGGCATCAAGCGTGCGCTGACCGGTACCTCGGCGCAGGACGCGCGAGCCTATCTGGCGCGGCTGAGTGGGCTGGCCGAAGCTCCCAGCGTCGACGTGGTGCCAGCGTGGGCGCCGCGCGCCTTCCGGGTCGACGTCAGCGTCCAGGGTCCCAAGTAAGTCACCGGTGCGCCAGGGTCGAGTGCTCGGCATCGACGCGGGCGAGCGGCGGGTGGGTGTGGCGGTCAGCGACGCACTGCGCCTGCTCGCGACGCCGCTATGCGTGCTCGACCGGGCGCGCGGATTGGCGCCGGTCCTGGACGCGCTGACCGAGCTCACGCGGCGCGAGGGGATCGACCGGATGATCGTCGGGCTGCCGTTGAACGCCGACGGATCGCACGGTCAGCAGGCCCGCCGCGCCGAGGATTTTGCCCGCGTCGCGGCGCGCGTCGTCGGCGTGCCCGTCGACCTCTGGGACGAACGCCTGTCGACGCAGGAAGCCGAAGCGATCGTCCGCGCCCAGGGCCGCAGCACGCGCCGCGTGCGCCAACGCGGCCAACTCGACGCCATCGCCGCGGCCGTCATCCTGCAGGATTATCTGGACCACGCGCCGCCGCCCGACGCCGATTGATGCTGGCCAGACTCCTCGTCGTCCTCTTCGCGCTGATCGTCGTCGCCGCGGGCGTGGCCGTCGGCTACCGGGTGTTGGGCGATTCGACGCCACTGCTCGGCGGCGACCTCAGCCAGCTCACTGATCCGATGGCGCCGGTCGACCCACAGGACACCACGCCGCAAGTCATCACCGTCAAGCCCGGCGCCACCGCGGGTGAGATCGGCGCCAACTTGCAGCAGCGCGGCCTGATCCGCTCCGCGCTCGCCTTTCGGCTCGCCGCCGAACAGGCGGGCGTCGGCAGCAGCCTCGCCGCTGGCGACTACGAACTGAACCGTTCGATGTCGACCAACGCCATCATCCAGGTGCTGGCCAGCGGCCAGGTCAAGCGCGGTCTGCTGGCCACCATTCCGGAAGGCTGGCGCAGCGAGCAGATCGCCGACCGGCTCGACGCCACCGGCTTTGCCGCGCGCGATGATTTTCTCCACGCGGTGGCCGCTCCGCCATCCGTGCCGGGAGTGGACCTGCTCGGCCCGGCGCCGCCACCGCGCCTCGAGGGGTACCTTTTTCCAGAGACGTACGAGGTCCCCCAGAAAGTGTCCGGGCCGCAGGCGGCCGAGATGATGGTGCGCATGTTCAGCCAACGCGTGGGCGGTGTCATTCGTTCGCAGCCGGAGTCGAAGCTGACGCCACACCAGGTGCTTACCCTGGCCTCGATTGTCGAGCGCGAAGCCAGGCAGCCGGCTGAGCGGCCGGTCATTGCCAGCGTGTACCTGAATCGTCTGGCCGCCAACCTCCCACTGCAGGCCGATCCGACGGTGCAGTACGCGCTCGCCACCCGCGACGGCCCGGCCGCGAGCGCGTATCACTACTGGAAACAGGACTTGACGCCCGCCGACCTGCAGATCGACTCGCCGTTCAATACCTACATGATTGCGGGTCTGCCACCGGGGCCGATCTGCAACCCCGGTGAACCATCGATCCGGGCCGTGCTCCAGCCGGCCAAAACCGATTACCTCTACTTCGTCGCAACCACCGACGGCAGCGGAACTCATCTGTTCGCGCGCACCCTCAGCGAACACAACGCCAACGTCGACAGAGTCAACGGTCGCTAGGAGTTTGGCCGAAATGCGCATGACACGGGTCGCACGACGGCCAAACTCCGTTCAACCAGGCGCGCGTTGATATACTCAGGCGTTTATTCCAATCCCACACGCGGTCGCATCGCTCTCCGTGCTTTTCTCAAACCGCGACCGCGGAGGACCTAACGGAGGTTTCCTAGAAACACCCTATGCCTGCACCTGTACAGATGAAGACGCTGCTCGAAGCTGGCGTCCACTTCGGCCACCAGACCCGCCGCTGGGACCCGCGCATGCGCCCATTCATCTTTACCGAACGCAACGGTATCCACATCATCGACCTGCAGCAGACGGTGCGCCGGCTCGACGAGGCCATGGGTTTCGTCCGCCAGCAAGCTGCCGATGGCAAGACCATGTTGTTTGTCGGCACCAAGAAACAAGCCCAGGACACGATCTCTGAGGAAGCCACCCGCGCCGGGATGCCGTACGTCAACCAGCGCTGGATGGGCGGCACGCTCACCAACTTTTCGACCATCCTCACCCGCTTGCGGCGGATGGAAGATCTCGAGCGCCGCAAAGAGGGCGGCGAATTCGAGCAGCTCCCCAAGAAAGAGGCGATTCGGCTGCAGGATGAGCTGGACAAGCTGCAGCGCATGCTGGGCGGCTGGCGCAAGACGTACCGCCTGCCCGACATGGTCTTCATCGTCGACCCGCATCGGGAGGGCATCGCTGTCGCCGAAGCCAACCGGCTCAAGCTGCCAATCGTGGCTATGGTCGACACCAACTGCAATCCGCAGTTGATCGACTGGCCGGTCCCGTCCAACGACGATGCCATCCGCGCGGTCCGTCTCATCGCCGGCAAGGTTGCCGATGCGATCGTCGAGGGTCGCGAGGCGCGTGCCGCGGTCATGGGTGAGGTGGTCCCGGGCACCGGCCTGGAAGAGGGCGAGATCGAGGAGATGCCGTCCGAGCTGCCGATGATGACCGAAGAGGACTTCATGATGGAGTTCGAGCTCGACGAGGACGAGGACGCGTAGGCGATGCCAAGCACGACCGAACTGATCAAGACCCTGCGCGAAAAAACCGGCGCGGGGATCATGGAGTGCAAGCGCGCCGTCGACGATGCCCTGGGCGACCTCGAAAAAGCCGAGCAGTTGATCAAAGAGCGCGGCCTGGCCATGGCCGAGAAGAAAGCCGGCCGCGAGGCCGGCCAGGGATTGATCGACAGCTACGTCCACGCCGGTCGTATCGGCGCCATGATCGAGCTCAATTGCGAAACGGACTTCGTCGCGCGCACGCCCGACTTCCGCACCCTCGCGCGTGAAATCGCGATGCAGGTCGCGGCGACCAACCCGAGCCGCATCAGCGCCACGGAGGAATCGAGCGATGGCGACGTGCCGTTGCTCGACCAGCCGTATATCCGTGACTCCAGCAAGACCATCCAGGAGTTGCTGAACGAGACGATCGCCAGGGTGCGGGAGAACATCGTCATCCGGCGTTTCTCGCGCTTCGAGCTTGGCGGCCAGTAGGTAATGTACGCACACTAGGGTGCCCGGTCTCCCAACGGACGCCCCGTCTCCGAACGGGCATCTGCGCTACCGCCGGATTCTCCTCAAGCTCAGCGGCGAAGCGCTCCAGGGGTCCGCCCCGTACGGGATTGACCCCAGCACCCTCGAGACGATCGCTCGCCAGATCGCCGCGGTCGTCGAACGCGGCGTCGAGGTGGGCATGGTCATCGGCGGCGGCAATATCTGGCGCGGAGAGCCAGCCGCCACCCGCGGCATGGATCGCGCCACCGCCGACTACATGGGCATGCTGGCGACCGTGATGAATGGCCTGGCGCTGCAGTCGTCGATGGAACGCATTGGGCTGCACACGCGCGTCCAGAGCGCGGTCACGATGACCGAAGTGGCCGAGCCGTATATTCGGCGGCGTGCGATCCGCCACTTCGAAAAAGGGCGGGTCGTCATTTTTGCCGCGGGCACGGGCAACCCGTACTTCACGACCGATACCGCGGCGTCGCTGCGCGCGCTGGAGATCGGTGCGGACGTGCTGCTGATGGCAAAAAATCGTGTCGACGGCGTGTACGACGCCGATCCGAATCGCGATCCCAACGCCCGGAAGTTCGACCACCTGACCTATATGGAAGCGCTCGAACGGCGCCTCAAAGTCATGGACACCACCGCGCTGTCGCTGTGCATGGACAACAAGATGCCGATCATCGTGTTCGACCTTACCGACGAGGGCAACCTCCTTAGACTAGTCGAGGGCGACCGCACGGTCGGAACACTCGTATCCTAGAGACTCGTCAGCGATCAGCGCTCGACCGTCCGCGCCGGCCATCCGCGATCCCCCGTTCGTGACGACTCATGCTCGCGAGGTATTGCGGCGCCGTAGCGTCATAGACCAGCATCTTGACGGCCGACAGCTGAGAGTTGCGAGCAAGAAGAGCTGAAGGCTAAGAGTTCCTGAAATGCTTGATGACATCTTGAAAACCGCCGAGCACAAGATGACCACCGCCGTCGAGATCCTGGGCCGGGATTTGCAGTCCGTGCGCACCGGCCGCGCCAGCCCGGCACTGCTCGATCGGATTCAGGTCGACTACTACGGCACGCCCACGCCGGTGAACGGCGTCGCCAATGTCAGCGCGCCCGATCCGCGCATGGTCCTGGTTCAGCCCTGGGATCCCAAGATGTTGGGCGTCATCGAAAAAGCGATTCTGAAGTCCGATCTGGGTATCAACCCGACCAACGACGGGCAGGTCATCCGCCTGGTGCTGCCCCAACTGACGCAGGACCGCCGCAAAGAGCTGGTTAAACAGGTCCACCAGCGCGCCGAGGAGGCGCGCGTCGCGGTGCGCAACTGCCGCCGCGACGCGCTCGAGCATCTCCGCAAGGCGGAAAAGGAAGACGACGCGGGCATCTCGATGGAAGACGAAAAGCGCGCCCAGGAACGATTGCAAAAGCTGACGGATCAGTTCGTCAAGCGTATCGAGGAGGTCTCCAGGCGAAAGGAGACCGAAGTGACGGAGGTCTGAAAGAGTCTATGACGATGGTCGCGGGCGCGCCGAGCCCCCAGTCAACGACGCACGCGGTTGCCAGGCCGCAGCCCGAGGCCGTTCCAACGCACGTTGGCATCATCATGGATGGCAACGGCCGGTGGGCCAAAGGGCGTGGCTTACCGCGCTTGGCTGGACATCACGCCGGCACTGAAAACGTACGCCCGATCACCATCGCCTGCGCCGACGCTGGCGTCGAAGTGCTCACCATCTATGCGTTCTCGACCGAGAACTGGCGGCGGCCGGTCGACGAGGTGCACGGTCTGATGCGCTTGCTCCTGCAGCGCATCGACAAGGAAGCGGCCGAGCTGCACCGCAACAACGTGCGGATCCGCCACGTGGGCGAGCTCGAGGGGATTCAGCCGCGCCTGGCCGAGCGGGTGCGAGCCGCCGTCGAGTTGACGCGGGCCAATACGGGGCTGGTCCTGAACGTGGCGTTCAACTACGGCGCCCGGCAGGAGATCGCCCGAGCCGTGCGGCGGCTGCTCGCCCAGGGGGTGGCGGCCGAAGACGTCACCGAAGAGGTGATCGATCAGCACCTGGACACCGCCGGGCTGCCCGATCTGGACCTGGTGATTCGCACGGGTGGCGAGATGCGGCTGAGCAATTTCCTGCTTTGGCAAGCCGCCTACGCGGAGTACTATTCGACACCGATATGCTGGCCCGACTTCGGGCGCGAGGAGCTCTACCAGGCCTTCGCGGAGTTCGGCCGGCGGGTTCGGCGTTTCGGCGGCCTCAGCTAACGTCCCGCTTGCCCGCGGGGGGCGAACCTCGCCCGCATCGCTTCGCTCGCTCCAGCGAGGCCTGTCCGCTTCGCTTCGCTCGCTCGGGGAGGCACGCCCGCAGCCTGGTGCTCGCTCCAACGAGGCATGTCCGCACCGCTTCGCTCGCTCCGGGAGGCACGCCCGCAGCGTGGTGCTCGCTCCAGCGACGCCTGTCCGCATCGCTTCGCTCGCTCCGGGAGGCACGCCCGCAGCGTCGTGCTCGCTCCAGCGAGGCATGTCCGCGTCGCTTCGCTCGCTCCAGGAGGCACGCCCGCAGCGTGGTGCTCGCTCCAACGTGGCATGTCCGCATCTCGTTCGCTCGCTTCGTCGAAGGCACAGCCGCACCTGGCCAGCGCCCGGCAGCACGCTGAGGGCGGCCTGATCGGATCCATGCTCTCGTCGATGGCGCCGCCGGCGGTCCGAGGTTCCCAGTTGACTCTGCCCGCTCTTTTGCCTCTCGCAACGAGCGAGCGCCGCGATGCGGGCAGCGGGGGCTCCGTTGGGAGGCGGACGAACCTAGGGTGACGGTGCTTCCCGACGCCGTGCCAGGCAACGCCAAGCGCGGGCCGCGAAAGGCGGAGCCACGCATGCGCGGGCTCACGCTGCGCATCATCAGCGGGATCTTCGCCGTTCCCTTCCTGCTTGGCCTGGCCTATTTCGGCGACGTCCGTGTGCCCGGCACCGCGGGCTGGGTCGCCTACGGCGGGTTTATCTGCCTGGCCACCGGCTTCGCGGCCGTTGAAGTGCGCGGCATGCTGCGCGCGGGCGGCTACTTGCCGATGGACGCGGTGCTGATCGGCCTGGCGGTCCTGCTTCCCCTGGATGCCTGGCTCCGTCCCCAGGCAGACGTCTGGACCGTGGCGCCCGACGGCATCCTGCTCGTCGTCGTCGTGGTCATCGCCAGCCTGGTCGCACTGGTCGTCCGCCCGACCTCCGATCGGGCGCTCGTCGATTGGGCGCTGAGCCTCGGACTGGCGCTGTACCTGGGTGGACTCATGCAGTTCTACATGCCGCTCCGGCGCCTCCCCACCGAGGCCGTGCCCGGCTTCTGGGTGATCGCCCTGCTCGTCCTGAGCTGGGTGTGCGACAGCAGCGCGTACTTCGTCGGCGGCGCGATCGGCCGCATCCGCCTCGCGCCCAGCATCAGCCCGAAAAAGTCCGTGGAAGGCGCGCTGGCCGGGCTCGTCGGCGCCGCGGTCGCCGGCCCGTTGCTGGGTCTCGCCGCTGGTGAGCCGCCGCTTCTGATGGCGGGCTACGGCCTGGTCATCGCCCTGGCCACCATTGCGGGCGACCTCGTCGAGTCACTGGTCAAACGCCAGACCGGCGTCAAGGACTCCGGTGTCCTGATCCCCGGCCACGGCGGCTTGCTCGATCGCATGGACAGTCTGTTGTTCTGCGCGCCGCTCGCGGTCCTGTACTTGCACGCGTTCGGGGCATGAAGCGGATTGCCCTGCTGGGCAGCACGGGCTCGATCGGTCGCCAGACACTCGACGTTGTCCGCTGGCACCCCGACGAGTTCCAGGTTCAGGCGCTGATCGCCGGTCGTGCGTCGGACGCCTTCGATGCCCAGGTGCATGAGTTCCACCCGAAGCTCACCTGCCTGACGAGCGCGGACGGTGCGGACCGATTGATCGACATCGCCTGCGATGCCGACGTCGACCTGGTGGTGGTCGCCACCAGCGGCACGGTTGGCTTCCGCCCGACCATCGCCGCGCTCCAGGCCGGCAAGCCGGTGGCGCTGGCCAACAAAGAAACCCTGATCATGGCCGGCCATCTCGTAACCGCGGCGGCCAACGCGTCCGGTGCGCAGTTGCTGCCGATCGACAGCGAACACAGCGCGATCTGGCAGTGCCTGCAGGGCGAGCAACCCTATGCGGAGCGCGTCCGGCGCTTGCTGCTGACCGCCTCGGGTGGGGCTTTTCGCGATCGACCCGTCGAGTCGCTCGGCGCGGCCACCCCCGCGGAGGCCCTGCAGCACCCGACCTGGACCATGGGTCCCAAGATTACGATCGATTCGGCGACGCTGCTCAACAAGGGTCTCGAGGTGATCGAGGCCCACTGGTTGTTCGGGCTGCCGTTCGAGTGCATCGACGTCATCATTCACCACCAGAGCGTCGTCCATTCGCTGGTTGAGTTTGTGGACGGCTCCGTCAAAGCTCAACTCGGCATGCCCGACATGCGTCTGCCGATTCAGTACGCCCTGGCCCACCCGCGACGCCTGGCGGCACCCGCCGAGCGTCTGGATCTGACGACCGTCGGCAAGCTGACATTCCACGCCGTCGACCGGTCCAAATACCCCGGCCTCGATCTGGCCTACGCGGCCGGGCGCAACGGCGGTACGTACCCCACGGTGTTGAACGCGGCGAACGAGGAAGCCGTCGCCCTGTTTCTCGCCAGTGCGCTCGGCTTCATGCGGATCGTCGAGGTGATCGGCGCGGCCCTTGACGCGCACCACTCGACTCCCGAACCCAGTCTCGAACAGGTGGTCGAGGCCGACGCCTGGGCCCGCGATTTCTCGCGCCGCTGGGTCGCGGATCAATAACCCCGGAACCGCGAAAGCCATTGTTATGATCCGGTGCAGCCGATGAATCTGCTCGCCTTTCTGCCAATTCTGAGTTTGATGATGTTCGTCCACGAACTGGGACACTTCGTCACCGCGCGTCTGGCGGGCATCACCGTCCTGGAATTCGGCTTCGGTCTGCCGCCGCGACTGTGGGGCTTCAACCGCAACGGCGTGACGTACTCGATCAACTGGATCCCGTTTGGCGCGTTCGTCAAGATGCTCGGGGAGGAAGATCCCACCGCACCAGGGAGTTTCGCCAGCAAACCTCGCGGCATCCGTGCCATCGTGCTCGTGGCCGGGTCGGCGATGAACTTCCTGCTCGCGGTGGTCGCCTTCAGTCTGGTCTACATCGTGGGTGTGCCAGGCGTGCCGCCCGACGGCCCGGTCAACCTGGCCGAAATTGCGCCGGACAGCCCGGCCACGACCGCCGGTCTGCAAGCTGGCGACGTGATCGTCAGCGTCGACGGCCAGTCGGTCGACGTCCAGAGCTTCCGCGAGGCGACGCAAGCGCGCGTGGGTCAGCCAATCCAACTCGAGATCCGCCGCGGCGACCAGACCCTGACCACCACCCTGACGCCACGCGAGAACCCGCCGCAAGGGCAAGGGGCCATCGGGATCGTCCTGACCGGCGGGCTGGTGCGCCTCAATCCGGTGGCCGCGCTTGGCCAGGGCTTCATGCAAACGGTGCGCGCGATCGGCGCCACGCTCAGCGTTCCCAAGATGCTGATCGAAGGCAGCATTGCGCCCGGCGATGCACGCCTGATCGGCCTGGTCGGCATGGCCCAGGCGACGTCCGAAACCGTCACCTACGTTGCCGACACCGGCTTCTGGTATCCGCTCTTCATTCTGACCGGTCTCTTCAGCGCCGGACTGTCGATCGCCAATATGCTGCCGATCCCGGCGCTTGACGGCGGCCGGCTGTTCTTCGTATTTCTGGAGTGGATCCGCGGCCGGCGCATCCCGCCGGAGCGGGAAGCCGCCTTCCACCTGGTCGGCATCGTGGTGTTGCTGACGCTGATGGTCATCATCTCGCTGAACGACCTGGCCTCGCCGCTGCCCGCCATCAACTGGGGTGGACGCTAACTTCGATGCTGATCGCTGCAAGTTCGTACTGCACGAGCCGTTTCGCCTACCACCGCCGCCTCACCCGCGAGGTCCAGATTGGCAACGTCGGCGTCGGCGGCACGCAGCCCATCCGCGTGCAGTCGATGACCACGACCCGCACGCAAGATGTCGAGGGCACGCTGGCGCAAACGATCCGCCTGATCGAGGCGGGCTGTGAGATCGTCCGGATCACAGCCCCGACGGTGGCCGACTCCCAGGCGATCGGCGAGATCAAGCGCCGTCTGCGGGCGCGCGGCATCCGCGTACCGTTGATCGCCGACATCCACTTCAGCCCTGCTGCTGCGCTGGAAGCGGCCGAACACGTGGAAAAAGTGCGCGTCAACCCCGGGAACTTCGCCGATCAGAAAGCCTTCAGGGTGCGCGAATATACCGACGCCGACTATGCCGCCGAGATCGCCCGCATCGAGGAGCGCTTCACCCCGCTGGTGCTGAAGTGTCAATCGCGAGGCGTTGCCATGCGGCTCGGCTCAAACCACGGCTCGCTGTCCGATCGCATCATGAACCGCTACGGCGATACGCCGGCCGGCATGGTCGAGTCGGCGCTCGAGTTCGTCCGAATCGCCCGCAAGCACGCCTACCACGACATCATTCTGTCGATGAAAGCCTCCAACCCGAAGATCATGATCCAGGCCTACCGGCTGCTGGTGGCTCGCATGGACGAGGAGGGCCTCGATCCCTACCCCCTGCACCTCGGCGTGACCGAGGCGGGCCTCGGCGAGGACGGGCGCATCAAGTCGGCCGTCGGCATCGGGGCTCTGCTTGACGATGGTCTGGGCGACACCGTGCGGGTGTCGCTGACCGAAGAGCCCGAGGCCGAAATCCCGGTCGCGATACGGCTGGTGGAACCATACAACCGGGGCTTGCCAGATGCTCGCTCATTCACCGAAGCCGCCGAACGCCTCGACCCCTATTCGTACGCGCGCCGCATCACCAGGCCCGTGCAAGTCGATCGCACCGCGCCTGCGCAAATCTCTCCCACCACGGGGGAGCATGTCGCAGCCGCGGATGGTGTGCCAGCGCCAGCCCGCGTGACCGTTGGCGGTGGCTCGACCGTCGCAATCCTCGATCCGCCCGAAGCGGGCCTCGAAGCCGGCGCAGACCTGTCTGATCTCGCCACCCTCGGACCCGTGCCCTGGTACGACGCGGTGCGCGCCTATCGCCGGCTGGCGGCTGTGTCGGGCGACCGCCCCCTGCATCTCCAGGTCACCGTCGACGGTGATGAGCTCGACGTGCTACTCCGTGCGTCGACCGTCTTCGGCTCGCTCCTGTGCGACGGCCTTGGCGATAGTGTCGGCCTGAATGCGCCGGGCTCTGACGCGGACCATCTGCGCCTGCTGTTCGGCATCCTCCAGGGCGCCGGCGTACGGATCACGAAAACCGAGTTTGTCTCGTGCCCGTCCTGCGGCCGGACACTGTTCGATCTGCAGAGCACGACCGAACGCATCGCTGCCCGCACCAGCCACCTGAAGGGCGTCAAGATCGCCATCATGGGCTGCGTCGTCAACGGTCCAGGCGAAATGGCGGACGCCGACTTCGGCTATGTCGGCGGCTCGCCTGGCCATGTCAACCTCTACGTCGGCAAAGAGGTGGTGGAAAAAGCCGTCCCCGAAGCCGAAGCCGACCAGCGCCTGATCGACCTCATTCGCGCCCGCGGCAAGTGGGTCGATGCCGCGCCGTCGACGGTCTAACGCATCTGAAAAAGCGCTTGTAAGCCTGGCAAAACTGCCCCGTGACTGTGATATACTGACCTTCGGCACGACCGGACGGAGCCGTGGCCGGACCCGACGTACTTGGAAGTGGGTAGCCCCCACTTCTTTTGTTGTGGGGCCGGCTCTGAGCGCCAATTCACCAGCACAGAGCGGAGGGAATGCCAGCATGAAAAGTGAATTCGTGACTGCCATCACCCAACTCGCCGCCGAAAAAGGCGTGCCACGCGAGATGGTGATGGAAGCCATCCAGCAGGCCCTCGTCTCTGCGTACAAACAGCACGAGGAAGATAGCCGCCTCATCACCGCGGAGATCGACAACGAGTCGGGCGAGCCCCACGTATATCACTGGCTCACCGTCGTCGACGATATCCCCGACGATGTCGAGGACGACTCGAACCTGATCATCCTGGAGCAGGCGCGCACCCTGAAGAGCCCCGCGGGCCAGCCGCAGTTCCCGAATGCCCAGCCGGGCGAGCAGATCTACGAGGACGTGACGCCGCCGCAATTTGGCCGCATCGCGGCGCAGACGGCGAAGCAGGTCGTGATGCAGAAGCTGCGCGACGCCGAGCGGCGCCTGGTCTTCAATCAGTTCGCCGAACGCGAAGGTGAGATCGTCCACGGCGTCATTCAGCGGATCGAGGCGGGCACCGTGATCATCGAGATCGACCGCGCCGAAGCCGTCATGCCGCGGACCGAACAGGTGCCCACCGAGCGCTACTACCAGGGTCAGCGTTTGCGCGTCTACGTCGCCGAAGTGCGGGACACCCCCCGTGGTCCGCAGATCATCGTGTCGCGCGCACACCGCCTGATGCTCCGCCGGTTGTTCGAGCAAGAGGTCCCCGAGATCTTTTCGGGCGCGGTCGAGATCAAGGCCATCGCTCGCGAGGCCGGGTTCCGCTCAAAAGTCGCCGTGTCCGCCCGCCAGGAGGGCATCGATCCCGTGGGGTCGTGCGTCGGCGTGCGGGGCGTGCGCATCCAGAACATCGTCAATGAGCTGAACGGCGAGAAGATCGACGTCGTCGAGTGGAACGAGGATCCGGCCCAGTACGTCGCCAACGCGCTGAGCCCGGCGCAGGTGAGCCACGTCACGATCGATGAAGGTACGCGCACGGCCAAGGTCGTGGTGCCCGAGCGGCAGCTGTCGCTGGCCATCGGCAAAGAGGGCCAGAACGCGCGGCTGGCGGCCAAACTGACCGGCTGGCGCATCGACATCAAGAGCGATGTGGCGATGGCGTCGGCCGAGCAGCATGCCGCGGCCGCTGAGCAGCACGCCGCGGCACCGGAGCACGCCGCGGCAGCCGAGCAGCACACGGAGCCGGTCGGGGCCCGGACGGAGTAGCGCGGATGGCGCCCCCTGCGCGGGGGAGCCGGCCGCGGCACGTCCCCCAACGCACCTGTGTCGTCTGCCGCCAGACGAGCGCGAAGCGTCAATTGGTACGCATCGTTCGTACCCCGGATGGCAGCGTGAGGCTCGACCCGACCGGGAAGCTGTCTGGACGTGGCGCCTACCTGTGCGTCTCGCCGGCGTGCTGGCAAAGCGACGCGCGCAAGGCCCGCGGCGCGCTCGCGCGTGGTTTGAAGGTAGACATAATTACGGAGGATGACCTCCTTTTTGAGACACTCAACGCCTATGCCCAGCGGCTGAGCGGCACGTCGGAGCCCGTCGCCAGCTCGCCGCGCAACGACTAGAACGAGGAAAGCCACCTATGCCAAGACCGATGCAACGCTCGCGCCCCGCAAATCGCCCAGGCCAGACCCGCGGCGGGCGGCGCGGCCAACTCGAGGCGTTCGAGCGGCGCGCCGCCGAAGCCGCCAATGCGACCGCGGCCCGCGCCGGCCAGGCCGGACCGATCGAGTTGCCCTCCGTGGTCAGCGTGGCCGACCTCGCCGGCATCCTGGGCGTGCCGGTGACCCAGGTCATCAAAACGCTGTTTACCAATGGCACCGTCGCGACCATTAACAAGGCACTCGACTACGACACCGCCGCGGTCGTCGCGACTGACCTCGGCTTCGAAGTCCGCGAGCAAGGCGTCGCCACCGCCGCACCGCCCGCCGCGGCGCCCGTAGCCCCGGCGGTCACCGCCGCGCCCGTGACGAATGGCGCCGCCGAGACCGTGGCGCTGGTGCCGGCCGCCGACGAAACCGACGACCCGAGCCTGCGCGTGCCGCGCCCGCCCGTGGTCACCATCATGGGTCACGTCGATCACGGCAAGACTAGCCTGCTCGACGCAATTCGCAAGACGCGTGTCGCGGCCGGCGAGGCCGGCGGCATTACGCAGCACATCGGCGCCTACCAGGTCGAAGTCAACGGCAGCCTGATCACCTTCCTCGATACGCCGGGTCACGCGGCGTTCACCGCGATGCGCGCGCGCGGGGCCCAGGTGACTGACATTGCCGTGATCGTCGTGGCCGCGGACGACGGCGTCATGCCCCAGACCCGCGAAGCGATTGACCACGCCCGCGCGGCCAGGGTGCCGATCATCATCGCCATTAATAAGATGGACATGGCCTCTGCCAACCCCGAGCGGGTGAAGCAGGAGCTCGCCGATCTCGGCGTCGTCGTCACCGAATACGGTGGGACGATCGAAGCGATCCCCGTTTCGGCGCGTACCCAGGAGGGCCTCCAGACGCTCCTCGAGACCATCCAGCTCGTCTCCGATGCCGAGGTCGACCCGAAAGCCAATCCCAACGGGCTGGCCTCGGGCGCCGTCATCGAGGCCAAGATGGACAAGAGCCGCGGCGCGGTCGCGACGTTACTGGTCCAGCGCGGCTCACTGCATGTGGGTGACCTCGTCGTCGCGGGCTCGGCCCAGGGCCGCATCAAAGCCTTGTTCGACGATCAGGGTCGCCGAGTCAAAGACGCCCGACCGTCGTTTCCGGTCGAAATCCTCGGGCTGTCCGGCGTCCCCGCGGCTGGCGATCGCTTCAGAACCGTGGTCGACGAGCGCGCCGCACGCGCCCTGATCGAGGCCGAGAATGGCGCTGGTCAGCACGACGGCGACGGCGAGATGAACCTCGAAGCGGTGTTCGCCCGCATCCGCTCGGGAGCCATCAAGGAGTTGAACTTGATCGTCAAGGCCGACGTTCAGGGCAGCGTTGAACCGATTGTCAACTCGCTGGAAAAACTGGGCGATCAGACCGAGACCCGCGCCAAAGTCATTCATGCCGGGTTGGGCAACGTGAACGTCAACGACGTCAACCTGGCCATGGCCTCGAAGGCCATGATCATCGCCTTCAACGTCAAGACTGAAGCCGAAGCCCGCCGCGCGGCGGAACCGAATGGCGTCGCGATTCGCGAGTACAGCGTCATCTACACCCTGTTCGAAGAGGTCGAGGGCCTGCTGAATGGCATGCTCGAGCCCCGCTACCGAGAGGTCATCCACGGCCACGCCGAAGTTCGGCAGGCCATCAAGGCCGGCCGCAAGGTCATCGCGGGCTGTATCGTCCTCGACGGCGTGGTTCACCGACCGGATCGCGTTCGCCTGCAGCGGCAGGGTGCCCAGATCTGGGAAGGCGGCATCGCCTCGCTCAGGCGATTCAAAGACGACGTCACCGAAGTCCGCGAAGGGTTCGAATGCGGTATCGCCCTCAACGGCTGGGATGATCTCCTCGAAGGCGACAAGATGGAGATGTTCTCCAGCGAACGCATCTGAGGATGCTTGCATGGTCAGCCGGCGCATCGAACGTATCAATCACTTGCTGCGTCAGGAGATCGCCGATCTCCTGACGCGTGAGGTCAAAGACGTGACCCTCGCGTCGGCATTGATCTCGATTGTCGACGTCGAAACCTCACCCGACTTGCGTTCGGCCAAGGTCTACTTCAGCGTGTACGGTGACGAAGAGGTTGTCCAGGCGGCGCACACCCGCCTGAATCGCGCCGCGGGTTTCTTGCACCATAACCTCAAAGAACGACTCGACCTGCGCCACACGCCGCACCTGGAGTTCATCCTCGACCGCTCGCTCGCCCGAGGGGCGCGCATCATGCAGCTCATGCGCACCATCGAGGAGGAGCGCGAGCATCGCGGCCCCTGACGTCACTGGCATCCTGAACGTCCACAAGCCAACGGGCTGGACGTCACACGATGTGGTCGCAAAAGTTCGCGGCCTGGCGAGCCAGAAGCGGGTTGGGCACGCCGGCACCCTCGACCCGATGGCCGAGGGCGTCCTGCCCGTTCTCCTCGGCCGCGCCACCCGACTGGCCGACCTGATTCAACTCGGCCACAAGACCTACCTGGCCACCGCGCAGCTCGGCGCCAGCACGGACACCGACGACGCGGAGGGCGCCGTCGGCCAGTCGGCGGCCGTGCCAGCGTTGACTCCGGCGCTCATCGAAACCGCGTTTGACCACTTTCGCGGCGAGATCCTCCAGCGGCCGCCCCAATACTCGGCACTCAAGGTGGCCGGCCGACGCGCTTACGCGGTCGCCCGTGCCGGTGGTGAGGTCGACCTCGCGCCGCGACCCGTTAGTGTGTACTCGCTGCGTCTGCTCGGGTGGACGCCGCCCGAACTCACGTTCGAAGTGACCTGTTCCCGGGGCACCTATATCCGTGCCCTCGCGCGCGACATCGCGGTGGAGCTTGGCACGCTCGGCCACCTCAGCGCACTGGTTCGAACCCGCGTCGGACCATTTGGCATCGCCGACGCGCTGACCCTTGACGCGGTTGCGGCGAACGGCTTGGAGCGCGCCCTGCTGCCCGCCAGTTGCGCCTTGCCGGCGGCTCCGACGTTCTCGGCCACCGCCGATATGGCCCTCAGACTCACCCATGGCCAGACACTGCCCGCTGCCGGCCTGTGCGCTGAATCCCTGTGGGTCTACGATCCGGTGGGTCGGCTAGTCTGTCTGGCGACGGCCGACGCCACTGTGCTTCGATCCCGTCTTGCCTTATGAGCTCAACGCAGCGCGCGATCGTCACCATTGGCAACTTCGACGGCGTTCATCTCGGGCATCAGAAGCTCGTCCGGCAGGCGGCCGAGCGCGCCGAGGCGCTCGGGTTGCGGAGTCTGGCCATCACGTTTGACCCGCACCCCGAACAGATCCTGTTCCCGGAGCGGCGGCGGACGCACCTGTCGAATTCCGACGAGCGGCGGGCGCTCCTGCAGGCCTGCGGCATCGACGAAGTGTGGGTCTGCCCGTTCACGATCGAGATCGCCCACCTGGAGCCGGAGGACTTCATGCGCCTGGTCACCGATCGCCAGCCCATGGCCGAGCTGTGGGTCGGCGCTGATTTTGCGCTGGGTCGCGGACGCAAGGGCACCATCTCCGTCCTGGCCGAGATCGGCGCCGCGCTCGGCTGGGGCATGCATATGGTCCCGCCGCTCAGATTGGAGGGTCAGGTCGTGAGCAGCACCGCCATCAAGACGCTCCTGGCCGCCGCCGCCGTGCGCGGGGCCAGCGACCTCCTCGGCCGCACGTACAGCGTCTCAGGCGAGCTCGAGGCGGACCTCTTCAAAGTCGATCCCCTCCGTGCGCTCCCCAAACCCGGCGTCTACGACGGCCAGCTCACCCAGGACTCCGCCACCCACGACGTCCTGCTGACCGTCCTCCCCGCGCCAGGCACCATCCAACTCACGACCGAGGCGCCTCACCACGAGGGCCCCGCCACCCTGGATTTCGTCCGCCGCGCCGATTGACACATGGCCAGTCCGAGGGCGGGCACTCCGACGCACGCGGGTACGCCTCTACAAGCATCCACTGAGATGATGAGAGGCCGGCTGCCAGCTGGTACACCGCAGGTGTAACCCCGCTAGCGTCGGCGTGCCCGCCCGCGTCGGTACGGCAAGCATCGGCGTGCCCGCCCGCGTCGGTACGGCAAGCGTCGGCGTGCCCGCAAGCGTCGGGGCGGCAAGTATAGGCGTGCACGCAAGCGTCGGCGCGAAAAGCATAGGTGTGCCCGCCCGCGTCGGAGTACCCGCCACGATGTTCTTAAGCGGGGGGTCGCCGCGGAAAGGAGCGCGCAGCGAGCCTGCGAGCGGAGCAGCGACTGGCGGCGGGGGGCGCGCAGCGCTCCCCCGACCCGGACAAGTACGCGGCACGCAACTTCGCGGGCTCCCCCGACCCGTACTCGTTCAAAGCGCTAATGCTCGCTGTCCTGCTCCTTCTTGTGCTCCTCGACGATCTTCTGCTGTAGCTGCGCAGGCACCGGGTCGTAGTGCGACGGCTGCATCGTGTACGTGCCCCGTCCCTGCGTCATCGATCGCAAATCACGCGCGTAGCGCAGCATCTCGCTCTGCGGCACGCTCGCGTCCACCGCGGTATTTGCCCCGTCGGGCGTCATGCCGTGAATATGCGCCCGCCGCGTGTTCATGTCGCCCATGATGTCGCCCGCGAACTCGCTCGGCACCGTCACCAGCACCCGCATGACCGGCTCGAGCAGCACCGGGTTCGCCTGCGAAAAGGCAAGCTTGAATCCGACTGAACCAGCGGTCTTGAAGGCCGCCTCGCTCGAGTCCACCGGGTGGTACTTGCCAAACACGAGCGCACAGCGCACGTCGACCACGGGAAAGCCCGCGATCACGCCCTGTTCCAACGTCTCGCGCACGCCCTTTTCGACCGCGGGAATGAACTGCCGCGGCACGACGCCGCCGACGACCTTGTCGACGAACACAAAGCCTTCACCCCGCTGGGTGGGCTCGACTTCCAGGTTGACGACCCCGTACTGCCCGTGCCCGCCGGACTGGCGAACGTGCCGTCCTTCAGCCGCCGCCTTGGCGGTGATCGTCTCGCGATATGCCACTTTGGGGACGTCGAGCGTCACATGAACGCCGAATTTCCGCTCCAGTCGCTGCGTGGCGACCTCCAGGTGCGAATCGCCCAGGCCCGACAGAATCACCTCATTGGTTGACGTTTCCCGGTGCATCCGCAGGCTCGGGTCTTCCTCGAGCAGCCGCGTCATGGCAGTGCTGAGCTTGTCGACGTCGGTACGCGACTTGGGATGGACCGAGGCGAAATAGGCCGCCGCCGGATAATCGATCCCCGCAAGCTCGATCGACCCCTCCCGCGTGCTCAGGGTATCGCCAGTGACCGACTCGGCGAGCTTCGGGATGACGCCGATGTCGCCCGTTACCAGCCGCTGGGTCGGCTCCTGGCTCTTGCCCCGGATGTGGAACACCTGGCCGATGCGCTCGTCTTTGCTCTTCTGGACGCTCCAGACGTGGCTGTCGGCGCTCAGGGTGCCAGAGTAGACGCGGACGTAGCTCAACCGGCCGATATTGGGGTCGGAAACCGTCTTGAAGACAAGCGCTGCCAGTCGCTCATTGGCGTGTAACGCCGAGCCGTTGGCGAGCCTGGCGTCGACGTCAATCGGCGACGGCAGCAGCTGCACGATGGCATTGAGCACCGGCTCGAGGCCGATGGACCGGCCACCGGCGGTCGCCAGGACCGGGAACAGCTTTTTATCTCGGACGCCAAGACGCAGCGCCCCGGCCAGCTCCTCGGTGGTGATCTCTTCGCCCTCGAGATATTTGTTGATCAGGTCATCGTCGAGCTCGCACGCGCTCTCGACCAGCATCTCGCGCAGCTGGTCGACCGTGCTTTGTTCTGACGCTGGGACGGGCTGCGCGCCCTGGCTCCCGGCTAGATACGCCTTGTTTTCGAGCAGGTCGACCACGCCGCTCAAGCCGTCGGCGGTGCCGATGGGAAACGACAGCGGCAGGACCCCCTTGCCGTAGCGCTCGCGGAGCGTGTCGAGGACCGGCCGATACTCAGCGTTTTCGCGGTCAAGCTTGTTGATCACCAACAGCCGCGGCAGATGCGCCGCGCGCTTCCAGATGGCGTCGGTGCCCACCTGTGGACCAGCTACGGCGTCGACCAGGATCAGGGCGCCGTCCACGACTCGGGCGGCTTCGGTGACTTCACCGTAGAAGTCTGCGTAGCCCGGCGCGTCGACCAGGTTGAGCTTGTGGCCCTGCCACTCCAGCGGCGCCAGCGCCAGGCTCACCGACATCTGGCGCTTCAGTTCTTCCGGGTCGAAGTCGGTCGTGGTGTTGCCGTCATCGACCGAGCCCATTCGCGTGATGGCCCCCGCGCGAAACAGCAATGCCTCGCTCAGCGTCGTCTTGCCCGCGCCACCGTGGGAAAACAGGCCGACATTACGCAACTGCGCGGGTGCGTATTCTTTCATTGGCCGTACGACTCCTGACGGGTCTTATGAGAGAAAACCCAAGGCCTACTAGTATACGGAGGCCCTTTCAGCATGATCCCCGTACGCGACGACCCGGGCGAGCCTCGCCGCAGTTTTCCCTGGGTGATGCTCACCATCCTGCTCGTGAACGTCGTCGCGTTCGTCTATGAGCTCGGGGTCGGCGATACCGCGTCGCTGAACAATCTGTTCCTGGCGGCGGGCGTCGTGCCCGTCGAGTTCACGCGTGGCCTGGTGGTTGGTCCGCCGCCGCCGCTCGGGCTGGCGTGGACGACGCTGTTCACCAGCATGTTCTTGCACGGCGGCTTCCTGCACATCGGCTCGAACATGCTGTATCTGTTCATCTTCGGCGACAACGTCGAGGATCGGCTCGGGCACTTCAGGTTCCTGATCTTTTACTTCGTGTGCGGTGTCCTGGCTGGAATCACCCACATCCTCGTCAATGCCGACTCCCATGCGCCCAGCATCGGTGCCTCGGGGGCCATTGCTGGCGTCCTGGCCGCCTACTTGCGCCTGTTCCCGCACGCCCGGGTACGCACGCTGATCTTCATCGGCCCGATCGTCCTGGTCCCGCGCATCGCCGCGGCTTTTCTGATCGTGTTCTGGTTTGCCACGCAGGCGTTCGCAGGCATCACCTCCCTGGGCGCAACCACCGACCAGAGCTCAGGCGTAGCCGTGTGGGCGCATATCGGCGGCTTCATCAGCGGCCTGATCCTGCTCGAAATCCTCCGCCCGCGCAGTCGCCGCCCAGCGCTCTCGTACTAACCCCGCCGCCCGCATCGCTGCGCTCGCTCCGTTCGATTCACTCTCGGTGGTCGAGTGCGACGCTCTCGCTGATGCTGGCAGCACGGACCCAGTTCCTACCCTGCTGCAGCTCCGTCTCGTAACGGAGCGAGCGCAGCGATGCGGGCCCCCCGCCCCGAACGAGGAAGCAGGCGTCCTGCGTTTTGTTAGACTTTCTCCCGAAGCTGGCGGGCGCCAGCGTGTCCGTGCCCGCGTGTCTGTGCGAGGAGGCGAGTCCCGGTGTCCGGTCATAGTAAATGGTCCCAGATCAAGCGAGCCAAGGGCGTCAACGATGTGAAGCGCGGCCAGCTCTTCACCAAGCTAGGCCGTGAGATCTCGGTTTCGGCGCGTGAAGGCGGGGCCGCGCCCGACGACAACGCGCGTTTGCGCATGGCCATGGACCGCGCTCGCGAAGCCAACATGCCGATGGAAACCATCCAACGTGCCATCCAGCGCGGGGTCGGGGGCGCTGAAGGCGCGTCGCTGCAAGAGGTGGTCTACGAGGCCTACGGTGCGGGTGGCGCCGCCATTCTGATCGAGGCCACGACGGACAATCGCAATCGCACCGTCGCCGAGCTCCGGGCCGCGCTTACCCGTGGCGGTGGAAGTCTCGGCGAGTCAGGCTCGGTCGCCTGGAACTTCGAATCGCGCGGGGTCATCGTCGCCCAGCCTGGCAGAAAAGGCGATCCAGAGGAGCTCGCCCTCAAGGCCATCGACGCGGGCGCCGACGACTTCAGCGTCGACGGTGACGAGGTGGAGATCCTGACTGAGCCCACGCAGCTGGACGAGGTCCGGCGGTCCCTCGAAGCCACCGGCGCCGTGGTCACGCACGCCGAAGTGACCATGGTGCCGAAGACTCAGCTGGACCTACCGTCAGACCAGACGACCGCGGTGATGCGTCTTATCGAGCGCCTCGAAGACCTCGACGACGTGACCCGCGTGTATACGAACATCCACATTTCCGATGAGGTGCTCGCCCAGGCCGCGGCGAGTTAGTCACACCAAGTCCTGGCCAAAGGAATTACCACTGTGATCGATACTGCGCGGAGCCCCGCGGACGTGAGCGGCGCGAGCGATGGCCCCGACGACGCCCGTTATTACCATGCCGATCCCTCCTGGTTCGAAGAGAACAACCTGTCCTTTGACGACGTCGTGCGCGCCCGAATGTGCGACACGTGCCGCGCCAAGGTCGGCCAGGAGGTTGAGGAGCGCGCGCCCGTGTTCGACAAGGCGACGGGCCGCATGCGGTTCGAGGTGCGCCAGACGACGTACGGCAGCGACCCGCTCAAGTGCATCCGCGAGCACTGCGGGCGCGCCAAGAACTACATCCACCGCGACATGCCGACGCTCGAGGCGATTTTCCGCATCTTCCTGGCGAACGCCAACACCGCCATGACCCTCGAACAGGTGCGCGAGCAGCTGGCCGAGTGGTGTCCCGGCGGCGGCTGCCAGTGGCTGCTGCTGCCCCAGGACATGGTCGAGCGCCTGGTCCAAAACGATCGGCACTACGGCCTCCGCCAGACCGAGCCGCCCACCCCAGCGCCCGAGCGCTAGTGCAGTGAGATGTCGACGCGTTCTTTGGGCGGCGGTGGTGGGTTGATCGGGCCGTCCTGGGTATAGATCGGCCACCAGCCCTCGCGGTCGCCATACACCATCCACCGCTGGATGCCGTGCATGCGGGCGTACTCGAGCGTTTCCTCAGGCGAGCGAAACACAATCGGCTCGCCGCGAGCCCGCAAAATGCTGGGTCCACTGTCGAGCACAATCATGCCGTAACGAGTCGCGCGATCTGACACGGAGGCGAACTATACACAGCCCACCCCGCCCGCGTCATGCCCCCCGGGTTGTCATTAGGTAGAATTGCAGCTCTCCCAGGCGACGTAGCCAAGTGGCAAGGCAGCGGTCTGCAAAACCGTTATCACCAGTTCGAATCTGGTCGTCGCCTCCCAGGTTTTCAAGTTGAAAATAGGCCCGCGGAGCGATCCTCAGATGGTGCGGCGCGGGGTTGTACACCCGTTTTGACACCTTAGCGCGCCAAAACGGCTGGTTCCAGGCCGATATTGGGCAAGGGATCGCCGAATAGTGCTTCCATCTCAGATGACGCTTGCCGCTTCAGTCCCATCATCACGTGCGCATACAGGTTGCCTGTGATCGTGATGGTGCTGTGGCCAAGGATTTCCTGGATGACCTTGAGCTCGAGGCCCTGTGCCAGGAGCAGCGATGCGCAGGCGTGACGCAGATCGTGGAACCGCTGATGCGGTAGACCGGCGCGCTCGAGGATCCGAGCAAAAGAGCGCGACGCGATCTGCGGATCCAGCGGCGCACCGAAGGGACTAGTGAAGACCAGGGCGGTCTCGGTCCAGCGATCGAGGGCCGCCTGTCGCTCGCCTTCCTGTCGCAGCCGGTGCTTTTGCAGCGCGCGGATCGCGAACAACGGGAGGGAGACCGTGCGGCGGCTCTTTGCGGTCTTGACGTCGAGCAGCTGCAGCTTCCCTTCCGCCCGCTGGAGCGACCGTCGGACATGCAGCAGCCCATCGTCCAGGTCGACGTCCTCCCACTTCAGGCCAAGCGCTTCGCCGCGGCGTAGCCCGAGGGCCAGCGCGACGGTGTACAGCGCCTCGAGCCGATCGCCTTTGATGTAGGCCAGCAGTTCGCGCGCCTGATCGGGGTCGAGGGGAGTGATCTCTTTCCGAGTGACATGGGGGCCATCGACCAGCCGCACGGGATTGCGCGCGATCATGCGCCACGCGGTTGCCTGTTGCAGGGCTCGCCCGAGCACGCGGCGGGCATTCGCTACCGTGCCCGAAGACACTGTGCCGCGGCCATCCTTCCGCGGGGTGCGCAGCAAGTCGTTCTGGAACCGCTGGATGTCCTGCGGCGTCAGCTTGACCAGCGCAACACCGCCGAGCTTCGGCACGAGATAGCTGTTGACGATGGTGCTGTAACCACGGAACGTGCCGGGCCTGACCGACGTCCTGACAGTGTTTTGCAGCCAGTCGGTGAGAAATTGGCCGACCCGCAGTTTGTCTGACGTAGGCGCCAGGCCATCTGCCCGCTGGGTCTTCAGTTGATCGAGCTTCTTCTTGGCCTCTGCTTGCGTCTTGCCGTACACGTCCTGCCGCGTGCCATCGGCGAGAGCAAGCCGGCCTACCCACCGCTCTCGCGCGGTGCCCTTATTCCTGACAAATAGCGCGCCCTCACCGTGGGCACGTCGCTTACCCATGTCCTGCCACCTCGTTCTTCCCCTGTTTCTTTTGCAGCTGACGCCGCGCGTACCAGTCGCGATATTTTTGTGTCTTCCGATAGGCTTGAGCCCAATCACGTCGCGCACGTAGCGCTCGAGGCTCGAAGCAGGTTTCGCAATAATTCCGGCGGTCGCTTCTTGTCGATACGTCAGGCATCGGTAGCCCACAGCCATCGCATTCGGCGATCAACTCGGCGTTACTTGCGGCAAGCAGAAGTCGAATCGCAAGAGCACCAAAGAGCCCATTGTTGGTCAGCTCGATATCGGGCTTCCGCCGGTAGCCCCACCAAAGGACCGGCCGAACGTCGGCGATCGCGAGCCAGTTGGTGACGAGCTCGCCAAGTGCGGCCTGTTCCACGGCCATAGCGTCGACCGCCGTGCCCATCGTCGCAGGGTGTCCTGGACGGCCTCGCACTATGCGAACCAACCTGGTAAGCGATGGCTCCCAGGCCAACTTTGCCCATAGCTCCGGAGCCGCTGGATTGCCGCCGTGAAGAGCCTTTGCAATCTGGCGCACAGTCAACGCGTCCGACGCGATCATGCGCCAAGCGCTTACTGATTCGCGGAGCCAGAGATCCCGCGTACTGACAGCCAAGCATCCAGGAACCGGGCGCGCCTGATCGTAAGGGTTGGCCGGGTCATAGAGCAGAAGGTGCCGTCGCGGTACCCCGTGCGAGCATAGCCCGAGATACCCCCACCGCTGGGCGTATCGCAGAACGTCGGCGTCGGGCGATTCCTGTTGGCGCCGAGCGCCCTGGTCGTCGTTGGCCAACTTCAGGAAGCCAGTGAGCATACCGCGGCCACTTCGAGTGCGATGGAACGTAGGGAGCTCGTTGACTTTCCATTCGAGGTGCTGGTCAACGAGGCGAACCTCGTCGGGCCGTAGCCACCCTGTGTCGGCGGTCCGCTGAACACGATCCGGCGCGCGGCCCGCGAGTGCCCCGTCGTCGCCATCCGTGCGGAACGTCAGCTGCATAGAACATTCATAGTACTTGCGAGATTGTGTCCGCACAAGGTTGGGGGAATACTCAGGTGTATGCACACACAAGCACCTGAGCCGCGCGCGTCACTCCTGAACACCGTCGATGAGACGACCGAGCAGCTGCGCGTAAGCCGATCGAAGGTTTACGAGTACATCCGCTCCGGAGCCCTGAAGAGCGTCGTGATCGGCCGCCGACGACTCGTCAGGCGTAGCGACCTGGAGCAGTTCGTTCGCGACCTTCAGCCGGTGGCGTAGAGGCTCTCGTGACAAGCCCTCACGCCCCAGCCCGAGCTACCGCCGCCACGGTGCTTCACCACGAACGAGCAGAGACCCCCGCCGACGCTTTTCCAGGGCGAGCCGGCGAGGGCCTCGAGTTGGCAGCCTTTGAAGAGGCCACCCCGGCAGATCTTACGCGGGGTGGGGATCGGCGGCGTGGGTGAACGCCGCGCATCGCCCATTTGCCGAACGGCTTGCGCAAGCACGGGAGCTCCTTTCTCACGATCCCGAGTCCTTCTCGGGCACGCCGCCCTACGACTGCGACCAGATGCGGGCAGCAGCCGAACAAACGCACACCTACATTCAGGATGCCGGTCGGTTCCTCGAGGCGACCCAGCCGCGCCGGGGTTGGAGAAGCCTGGAGCGGGCGGAGCCACTGCCAGACCAGCACGCCTATCTGGTCGCCGCCGTCCTTGGCTGCGTGATATGCCCGCATCTTCGAAGAGAGCGGCCGGAATCGGCGTTCGCGATGTTGCCGCTGGCACGACTCGATTGCGTGCGTTGCGTGCGGACGTTCCGCCGTCCGCCGCCTGGAAATGATGACCAGTGCGACGTGTGCCTCACGCACGGCGTCTCTTGGTTCACCCCGTTCAGCTGCGCCTTGGGCCCCGTGCTGGTAGCCGGGGATGCCTGTCGACGCTGCGCAGCAGTGCTTCTGCGGGGCGTGGAAGACGCTGCATGATGACCGGCTCGATAGCGACCGAGGCGACGCCGTTGTTGCGCTTCAACGGTCCCGAGGTGTCCCCTGCTGCGATCGTCCAGGGCCTGTTGCGGGTGTGCTTCCCGGATGCCCTGACGGTCCTGGACCTGACGATCGGCGCGGGCTGCTTCTGGCGTGGTGCAGCGGTGTTCGTGACCGCGTCGACCGCCGACTTCCGTCACCTGGATATTGCTGATCAGACCTACGACGTCGCTGCCATTGATCCGCCTCACCTGGGCGACCTCGGCGCAAACAGCGTCATGCGCAAGCGGTATGGCACGTATGTCGCCGCCGACCTCGAGCAGGTGTTTCGGCAGGGGTGCCGCGAAGCGATGCGTGTGGCCAGGCTTGGCGTGATTGTCAAGGTGACCGACCACGTGCACGGGCAGAAGTTCGTGTGCGAAACCGCTTGGGTACTCGAGGAGCTCGGCACACCCTTCGAGATGGTGCACGGGCAGCACGATCCGCTCGTGTTCCCAGGGTGGCAGGATCCGCCACTGTCCGCGCGCAACAACGGCTCGACGTATCTGGCGTTCAGGCGTGGCACGCAGCGGCACGTGCGGCGCAGTCCCTCGAAGGTCGCTGTCTGATGGAGACTGTCGCGGACGGCGTTCGTCTCTGGCGACACGTTCACGGCGAACGCCAGGATCTCCTGCAGGTCTTCACGGGCTACCGCAAGACGCGCGAGAAGAAGGCGAAGCTCGACATGGTCGCAGAGCGTTACTACGCGCCCGGTCAGGTCGAGGCGGCCGCTGCGTGGGTCTCCCAACAGGACAGCATCAATCGCGACGTCTACTTTTGCGCTCACCAGTTGCTGGCCAACAAGCGCATCAAAGACAACGCGTCGGCCATAGTCTGCCTCTGGGCAGACGTCGACAACGTCGAACTGGCGGAAAGCCCAATCAAGCCGACCGCGGTAGTCGAGTCCTCACCTGGCCATGTGCACGCGTACGCCCGACTCAGTCGACCGATCGCACCTCCCAAAGCTGAAGAGCTCAATAAGCGGTGGGCGCGTGCATTCGGCGCCGATGGCTCGGGGTTCGACCTGACCCAGTTGCTCCGCGTGCCTGGCACACACAACTATGGGTATGCAGATACACCCGAGGTTAGGTTGCTGGAGATCGACGACGAGACTGTCTACGATCCCGACGAGCTCGACCGCATCCTGCCCAAGCTCCCCGAGCCGAAAATCAGCGCGTCTCAAACGCCCAGCGCGGCATTGAGCGACGACGACCAGGAGCTGATAGCGCTTCTCCTCGAACGCTCGCCAGTGTTCGCCGCACTCTGGCAGGGAAAAACTTCGACCTACGCCGACGAGCATGGGGTGGTCGACGACAACAGGGCCGATTGGGGCCTGATCCGCGAGTTGCTGCGCGCGACAGGACACGACGCTGACCGTACCGAACGATTGGCGCGCCTGTCCGACCTGGCCACTATGCGTAAAGAGAAGTGGGATAGCGCTCGCGGCAACGAGAACTGGCTGCGATACAGCATTGGACGCGCCAAAAAGCAGTGGGACCAGGACGAGATGACGAGCTGGGGCGAGCCCTCGCGCCTGTTGGCGGCCTCGAGTTCGAATGGCACAGCTTCGTCGAATGGACACCAGGTTGATCCAACGACCGGCGAAGTGCTCGAGGACCATGCGAATGGCGTCACTCCGCGCGCTACAGGTGAACCCTCCTGGCCTTCGCCGCTGGCCGCGGAAGCGTTCCACGGCTGGGCGGGAGCGCTGGTACGAGCGATCGAGCCCTATTCGGAAGCTGACCTGGCAGCACTGCTGGCGCATGTCCTGTGTGGCGCTGGAGCGCTAATTGGGCCGAACGTCTATGCGAAGGCGGGTGATGCGTTGCACCCTGCGCGGCTCAACGCTGCGGTCGTAGGCGAAACGTCGAAGGGTCGGAAGGGGAGCGCCGCGCGACCCACGGAACGCGTGCTGCGACTTGCGGACGCCGAGTTTGGACCTCGGATCACCGAGGGTCTCTCGAGTGGCGAGGGATTGATCTGGCAGGTACGCGACCCAGTCGAGAAGTACGAGCGCCAGGGACGGGGCGAAGACCGAAAGGTCGAGCTCGTCGAGGTCGACCCTGGCATCAAGGACAAGCGGTTGCTCGTCATCGAATCCGAGTTCGCCAGCACGCTGCGAGTCCTGCAGCGCGAGGGCAACACGCTTTCGACCGTGGTGCGTCGGGCATGGGACAGTGGCGATCTCAAGACCCTGACCAAGAACAGCCCGGCAGTAGCCACGGGCGCCCATATCTGCGTCGTCGGCCATGTCACCAAAGACGAACTGCTCCGCTACCTGGACCGATCTGAAATGGGCAACGGCTTCGCCAATCGGTTCCTCTGGATCGCCGCCAAACGCGGCCAGGTCTTGCCCGACGGCGAAGGCACGCCGAATGAAGTGCTTCAGCCATTCGTGGACGAACTCTGGCAGACGGCTCGGTGGGCCAAAACGGTGAGGGTCATGGCCCGCGACGCCGAAGCGGGCGAAGTCTGGCGCGCGGTGTATCCGAAGCTCTCAGCCGGCGCACCTGGCATGTTCGGCGGCGCAACCAACCGCGCTGAAGCCCAGGTGCTGCGCCTGTCGGTGCTCTACGCCGTGCTCGACCGATCCGAATCGATCGGTGCTGATCATCTGCTCGCCTCGCTCGCCGTGTGGAAGTACGCGGAAGAGTCGGCGCGCTGGATCTTCGGCGATGCGGTAGGCGATCCAACCGCTGACGCCATCCTGTCAGCGCTCCGCCAGAACGGCGAGATGACGCGCAACGACCTGGTCGACCTGTTCGGCAGGCACGTGAACCGCAACCGAATCGACCTGGCGCTCAGTCTGCTACTTCGCCTCGGTCTGGTGCGGATGCGGAAAGAAGACACCGGCGGCCGACCACGGGAGGTCTGGCTTGCGAAGTAGAGACCTTTTCTCGCTTTTCTCCCTTATCTCGCCAGGTGAGTACGAGTGATGGACTACCTCGAGTTGGCCCGGACCAAGCTGCAAACGGTGCGCGTGGCCGCGTCGGCAGCAGCCGACGACCCGTCGCACCCCAACACGCCATGCGAGATAAGGGAGAAAAGCGAGAAAAGGGGTAGCGCCCGGGAAGCTGCTGAAGTCGAATGCATGCGGCTCGGCGAGCAGATCGATGGTGCGTATGCCCCACTGCTGTCATGTCCTGGCTGTGAACTGAGGTTGTGGTGGCAGCGTCCGGATGGTGGCTGGGAATGCGGGGTCTGCACCCCCGACCCGGTCAAGTGTCGCCAGTGCGATCGCCCGCATTACTCGCACCTTGCCTGGCCGATGGTGTGCGAGCGCTGGGAGCCGCTGGCATGAACACCGCCGACCAGGTCGTCCACCAGTTCGAGAACGGCCGTCAGTGGATCCGCGCGTCGGTATCCCAGTACCGCGGTGACGATCTCGAGGCCGCGGTTGTAGCGCTGCGGAAGGCACAGGCTTGAAGACCCTGGTCAATCCCAGCCCGCGGCCAATCCGGCTTGTGCTCGAGGATGGCACCGAACATGTCGTGCCAGCCTGGGGCATGGTCAGGCTCGATCAGCAGGTTGAGCGGGTCGAGCCAGTCGACTTGAGCGCGAGCGGCGCAAGCGAGAAGACGTAGCACAACACATGGCCTGGGAATCGCGCCGTGGACGGTCCTACTACTACAGATCGGTCCGTCGAGGGCGCCGGGTGACCAGCCAGTACGTCGGATGTGGTCCAGTTGCGCTCCTCAGCGCGCGCCTCGACGCTACTCAACGTCAGGAACAAGCCGAGCAACGCGCGCACGAACGCGCGCGGCTGCACGCCGCGGAGGCACGCTACCGGCCACTCGACCACCAGCTCGAGGAGGTGTGCGATGTCGCCGAGACGCTCGCCAAGCTTGCCCTGCTCACCGCGGGCTACCACCAGCACAACCGTGGCCACTGGCGCCGCCGGAGGGCGAATGGCTGAGACCGCTGCGACGCCGGAGCGGGCCTCGCTTGACCATCTGAACGTGCTGCTCGCCAAGGCGAAGGATGGCAATGCTGCCGCCACGGCCGAAGTCCGCGCGGCGCTATCAGTGGATCCATCGCTGTGGGATAGCCTCGGCGAACTCTCCAGTATGGCGTTGGGCAGATGGATCGACGTCGTGGCGGGTGAGCGCAACTCGGTCGCCAACGACGCGATTCGTCGCCATCTCCGCAAGCTGAAGAAGGATCTCGGCGGTGACGACGCCAGCCCGCTCGAGCGACTCCTGATCCAACGCGTCCAGATGTGCTGGGTCCAGGTCCACTACGCCGAGTACGTGTACGCCGCAGGCATGGACCAGATGAGCTTTGCCCAGCACGACTTCCACCAGCGCCGCATGACGCAGAGCCAGCGGCGCTACCTGGCCGCGATTCGTTCGCTGGCCACTGTGCGCCGGCTGCTCGTCCCGCGGCTGCCAGAGCTCAGGATCGATCAGGTTGGCCAACTGAACGTTGGCCAGCATCAGACCAACGGTGCGGCATTGCCCGCACATACGAACGGGAGTGCCCAATGACTACGCGGCCGACCCTCAAGGACATTCAGTCGTGGCCGGCGCTCCAAGTCGAGCCCCGTACACCCGCCGGCGATCCGCTGAGCATGGAGATGTTTCTTGAGTCCGTCGGGCTCGTCACCGAAGGCATCCGCCGCTTGATTCTCGGTGGCCACCTGGACCTTGACGAGGCCATGGCGGTGTTCAACAGCCTGCGCGCGCAGCTCGCCCAAGGGAGTAGTGATCATGCCTGACGATCTGCCGGATATCGGTCGCGGGATCTACCTGACGACGCCCACCTACCAGCGTTTGCAGGGCGACCTGTTCCAGCAGGCTGCCCACGGGATCGTCGCCGATGCCTGGCGTCAGCAGGTGACTGCGTCGCTCCCCGATATGCTCGACCAGGCGCAACAAGCCGAAGCGGTCAGGCAGGCTGCGGAGCAGCACGCCAACGACAGTGCCCAGCGCGACGCCAACGTAGCCCAGTTCCAGCAGAGCGCGGCACCGGTGCTGGCCAGTCTGGCGCCTTCGCCGCCAGCGCCCGGTGCTGGGTACGACCCGTCCAGCATGCAGGCCCCGACCTCGAGCGACAGCTTGACCAATCCGCTCGCCGCGGCGCCGACAGCCCCAGCACCGCCAGATTCGGCCCCACAGCCAGCCCCGGCGACAGACGCGGCTCCAGACCCCACGAGTCTGCCGGTGACGCCCACCGCGCCACTGGTGGCTCCTGACCTGATGCAGCAGCCGCCGGCACCAGTTGCGCCAGCGCCAGCGCCCACACCGACTGCGCCGCAGTCCCCCATCACGCCACCGGTTGCAGCCACGCCGACCACCGCGGGCATCAGTGGTGGCGGGGATCTCTCCGGTCGGGTCGGTCAGGCAGGCATGGCGATCATGTCGGCAGCCGGTGACGCCGCATCGTGGCTAGGCGACCAGGGCGCCAAGGCAGTTCAGGCCGTCTTGTTGACCGAGGGAGGGTTGGCCGGTGCGAAGGGCGACCAGGGTCGTTCGCGTGGGCCACTCCAGTTCCTCGGTGGTGGGGGCCAGCTCGACAACTTCGCAGCGCAGCACAATCTGACGCTGGCGCAAGCGGGCGACTATGTCGAGCAGCACCCGGAGGCTGCCATCTCCTGGGCGATCGGCACGCCCGACCAGCCGGGCTACCTCGGTGCAGCCATCCTGGCTGGCCAGAAGGCGGGGCTGCAGGGACCTGATCTGGCGACCTATGCGCAGCAGCATGGTCAGGTTTCTGTCTCGCCTGAACGCGCGGGCGCCAACTGGAATGCGCTGTTCGGCAATGGCAGCGACCCTATCAGTGGCATCGCGAACGGGGCCATGCGCGTGCTCAACAGCGTCGTGCAGAACGTCGCGGGCACCTCGAGGCCATCGCAGTTCGGCCTGGGGCTATCGGACTCAGAAGCCTACGCAGCCTGCGGCCCGGCGGCGGCAATGGCGTTTGCTCGAGCGACCGGCCAGAACCCGACCGCCGATCAGGCGATGGCGTTGGCGAAGTCGGTCGGCTGGTCGGCTGCGCAAGGCATGGCCGGGCCCTCGAGCGAGATCGACCTGTTGACCAAGATGGGGGTGCCGTCACACCTCGAGGCCGGTGCTGACCCGAACAAGATCGCCCAGGACGTGCAGAACGGCAACCCGGTCATGATCAGCACACCCGGCCACTACTTCGTGGTCGACGGCGTGCGGCAGAACCAGGACGGGACCCAGTCGTTCCACACGGGCACGTCAGGTACGGATCTGAAGGCAGGCTCGGACTGGATGAGCCTGGAGCAGATGCAGGCGGTGATGGGCAAGGCCCAGGGCACGCTGTACATGGACCGTAAGCCTGGCGACGGGCCGAGTGTGGCCGTGCAGCAAGGGGCGGCCGACACCGCGCAGGCGCCGGCGAGCTCAACCGATCAGCAGACCGCAGGGACTGGCTCGAGCTGGTTGAACCCGTTGAAGGGCATCGGAGATGCGGTCGGCGGCGCCGCTTCAGCGGTGGGCAATGCAGTGGGCAGCGGTGCGGCCGCGGTCGGCGGCGCGGTGCAGTCGGGGCTCAGTGGGCTTCAGGGCATCTTTGGTGGTACACCGGGTGCGTCCGCGGCGCCTGCCTCGAGCAACGCGCCGACGGCGCCACGCGACCAGTACGGCAATCCCATCAGTCTGGACGTATCGAACGTGCCGCGGGGCTCACAGCCTACGCCCTCGGACACCTTGACGAACCCATCGCAGGCGAATCCGTATGGGACACCGGCGGTTACGCCGACAGGTGCTCAGGTGCCGCAGCCGACGGTGTTCGATGCTGCTGGCCAAGCGATAGGCGCAGGGGCATCCGCGCTCGGCACGGCCACCACGCCGTTTCGCGGAGCATCAGACCAGTTCCCGACGGGTGGACCGGCGGCCGGCCCCGGCGTGGGCATGGAGCGTCAGTTAGCTGGCTTCGATCAGCTGCGCGCAACCAATCCGCAGTACGCAGCGCTGGCAACACAGCGGGATCAGTTGCTTGCGCAGCAGCCGGCGAATGCGGCCGCCGCTGGTGGCCCGGACGTGATCGCTCGAGCGCAGCAGATCCGCGACGTCGAAGGGCAGATGCTCCAGATAGCCCACGGCTCCGACATTCCAGCGCTCGCCCAGCAAAACCCGGACATTGCCAGCTATGAGGCGCGGGGCGGGATGCTCCAGGCGGCCGCTGCAGCTCCGCTGGTCGCTGGTGACGCACCGCTGGCCATGCGCGCGCTGGCCTCGGTCATCGACCCGCAGACTGGCCTGCCATCGGTTGCTGGCCGTGCCATCGAGGCCGCACGTGGCGCTGAAGGGGTTGTCGCGGGCGCTGGGCATCTGACAACTCCGGTCGACTCAGCAGTCGCCAGTGCCGCGGATACGCCACTGTCGCTCACGCCGGCGGTGCTTGGTGGTGCGCAGCCGGCAGCCGCCTCGGTACGCCTTGCTGCGACGCTCGGTGGTGCTGCCGCGGGTGGCGGCGCGACGTACGCAGCCACGGATCCGAGCGACCCGAACCGCATTCTGAAGATCGCTGGCGGTACGCTCGCGGGCGGCGCCGCCGCCTATGGAGCAGGCGGGTTGCTCAGTGCCGCTCCGTTAGCAACTGACGCCGCTGATGCGGCTAGTCAGGCTCGAGGGGCAGTCGCGGACGTGGCCAGCGGACCGCTGTCTCTGACGCCGCTCACCACCGCGGCGGCCACTGACGCGGAAGTCGTTGGGCCAAAGGCGGCCGAGTTGGCGAACAACATCAACCTGGCCAAGTATCCCGAGGAAGTGCGCCAGGTCATCGAAGCCGCGGCGCCGAGCATTCCTGACGCGGCCCGGCGTGGGGTGATGCCTGACGCCCTGGTGAGTGATCTCGCCCAGTCCTCGGGCATCGACATTGGCAAGATCGTGGAGAACTGGCAGCCCGGCCAGGCACAGAACGCCGAGACGTTGCTCGCCCTGCGCAACGGGCTGGCCAGCCAGGGCCAGAAGGTCCTCGACGCGCAGCAGGCGCTCGTCAGCAATCCCGGCTCGGCCGACGCGCAGGCCGGGCTCATCACCGCCCTGACGACGCACCGCGCGATTCAAGAAGTGGTCGAGGGCGGGACCGCGGAAGCCGGCCGCGCGTTGCGGCAGTTCACCCAGCCGGTTGATGGAACGGTGGCCGCCCTTCAGCAGCTCCAGAAGATGGCGATCGCCAGCGGTGAGACACCGGCGGCGTTTGCAACCCGTATCGCCGGCCTCGACCTGAGCGACCCTTCGATCCTGGCAGCGACCGCCAAGGCGTTGAGCCCAGGCGCCAACCCATCGAACGCCTGGAACGCTCTCCGCGCTCTCCGCGTGGGGAGTCTGGCGGGCGGCATCCCGACGATGACGCATATCGCGCTGAACGTCCCGCTCCAGGCCGCGTGGAAGATGCTGGCCGACGTCCCGGGCGCGATCCTGACAGGTCACCCCGAGACGATTCCGATGGAGTTCTATGGCGCCTGGCAGGGGCTGGCGAACTGGGCGCCGAACGCTGCAGCCAAGTTGGTTGCTCCAGGACCGCTAGCTGAAGGACTCGGCGGCGGAACTGTGGCCAGAATCGGCGAGGCTGGCTTACTGGGCTTGGTCAAGACGCACTCGGTGATCCAGGACGCCGCGAAGCAGGTCGGCTCGAGCATGGAGCTCTACCGCCAGGCGGGCGCCGCCGCTACGGATAGTGGTCTGCCGCGCTTCTCGAGTGCATGGCACGACGCGGTCAACCAGCTCGTGGCTAACCCGACCGAAAAGATGCTGGCCGACATCGAGCGCACTGGCAACACCTTCGGGCTGAGTGGTCCGATGGGTGCGCAGGGCGAGAAGATGGCGTCCTATTTGCAGGACAACCAGATCGGCAAGTTCATCCTGCCGTTCCTGAACATCGGGTATCACGTCGCCAGCGAGGGCGTGGAGCGGTCGCCGCTGGGCCTGCTGGGCACGGGCATCGACGTGGCCAAGGGCCTGGTCGGTAAGGGGGTGTACGCCGATGGCTGGCAAGGGACCGCGGCGGTTGGGCCCGCTGCCGAGCGAGCGCGCAATGGACTGATGGGCACCGGCCTGGCGATGGCGGCGTGGAACCAGGCGGGCCAGGGCAACATCACCGGCAACGGTCCCGACAATCCAACCGAGAAGGCAGACCTGCTCAAGCAGGGCTGGCAGCCAGATTCGGTCAGGCTGGGTGGCCGGTACTTCGATCTCCACGTGGCAGGCCCACTGGGCTGGCCATTGATCGAGGCGGCCAACCTGTACGAGGCGACCCACTCGGCGGACGAGGGGGGCTACATGAAGCCTGGCGCTGGCGGCGTCGAGCAATTCACGACGTACGCCGGTCGCATGGGCCAGTACGCCGAGAACGAGACGTGGCTACGGTCGGTCGGCCAGGTCCTGCAGGCAATGGGCAGCAGTGTTCAGTCCGGACGAATGGCTGAGACGGAGGCGGCCAGCATCATTGGCTCGCTGGTCCCACAGGGCGGCTTGATCAGCAACGTGGCGTCGATGCAGGACCCGCTGACACGCAAGGCGCAGCCAGGTGACCTCGGCCAGGCGCTCAGCCTGAAGGTGCCTGGTCAGGGGATCGGGCCGATACCCGGGCGGGAGACGGTGCCGCCGAAGCTCGGCGTGATGGGCGAGCAGATCCCGAATTCACAGCAGGGGCTTGGCATCCTGTTGCCGCGCAGCAACATCGCGGCGCCTGACCCGATCGTGCGGCTGTTCAACGACGCGGGCATGAACGCGCCGCCTGTGCCGAAGACGGTGGCCGTGTCGTCCAAGTACAGCATCGACATCACGCCTGACGAGCAAGCGCAGTGGGACACGCTGCGCGGCCAGGCGATCAAAGAGATCGGTGCCGAGCTGGTCGCCGATCCGGACTTCGCCACGGCGCCAGTCGCAACGCGCCAGAAGTACCTCCAACGGGTATTGGCTCAGGCCGACAAGCAGGCGACTGGCCAGCTGCTCGAGCAGATGCCCAACGCGGACCTCGAGCAGCGTGTGCTGGACCGTCTGGGGCAGAAGGTGCCCGTAGCTAAGACCGGGCTCTAGAGGTGGTACGGGTCAACGGGTTTGCTGTCGTGGGCCCAGTTGAACCTGACGCATAGCCACGTGATGCCGATCAACACGACGGCGATACCCCCAAGGGGCCAGCGCACCCACTCGGGAGCGAAGCCCGCGAACAGGACGGCGAGCACGAACCAGGTAACGGCCCAGGCGCGGGCACTTTGAAGGGGAGTCATGACCGGCGCTACTCACCGAGTCGCAGCCGCGGTCGTCGGTAGTACACCGCGATCGTCTGATTAGGTGGTTTCATGTTCGGCATCGGCTCCCATCCATCCTGATTGACCGCTTGCAGCACCTCGTCAGTTCCCAGGATGCGGTACTCGTACCAGTTTGTCGACGTCGCGATGCCGCTCACGAAACCGAACGCTCCGCCAAGCACAAGCCCGACCAGGAGTGCGACCACGACAACTACTCGCCCCATGGGCGTCTCAGCCCGTCGCCAGTGCTGTGCTCGGTTGAGCGAATCCCCAGGCGGCCAGGGCTCTTCGTTTGACAGGACCGCGATTCCCGAAGAGCAAGAAGATCTCGGGCCACATGAACCCGCAGGTATGCACGTGCGGCTCGTGCCTTAGCGCACCGCAGGAGCATTGCTCAGTCATTTCGCGCGAGTATGTGCGGATTTGGCGACGAATCCAAGAAGTCGGAGCCGTACTCTTCGCTGCAAAGGTGCGGGGCTTGCCAAGCCGGTCGAGGCGCTCGTACCGATCAGGTCGAAACGCACTGGCGTGTACGGGTGCTGCCGCGAGCGTCGGAACAAGCGGGCCAGCGAGCGCTATCCGCTCCGCCCCAGAAATCCACGCGGCTGAGATCGCCCGGTTCTGGAAGAACAAGCAGGCCAGGATGCTTGCCACGCCGGTTTGACCACGGTCCCAGCGGGACACAACGCGAGCGCGGGCGAATCGCAACCCGGATCGCAACGCCCATCACGCAGGTTCGCGACGTGAACCTCATTGTTGGCTGGGTGATCGCGCTCGCGCTTCTGGGCGGCGTGCTCTTGATGTTTCGGTATATGTTCAAGCTGTCGTGGTGGATGCTGGCAGTCATGGCTATCGGGGGACTGGCCATCCAGCATGCCGCGATCCGCTGACATCGACCGCCGCAACGCCGTCGGCCCCGTGGCGGCTGGTCTTACTGAGCCGGCGTGAGACGTCTGGTTCTGTAGAAACCGAGCCAGTCTGTAGCGATCAGTTGCTGCGCCTCGACGAGCTGAATGCTCCCGCGGCACACCTCGGCGTGCAGGTAGTTCTCGACGGCGTCTTCTGTAATTGACGGTCCCGCACCTGGGTGCGATGCTCTCGCACCTATGACAGACGTAACACCACCCGCGCCCTCTGATGCGACGGCGCCTGCTGCCCCCGTCGCGCCTATCGCTTCTCCCGGTCCTGCCGCGGCGCCTACCGTTCCTGAGATCGTCTACGTGAGCTTCTCGGCCGAGATCAACCCCAACACGACCGAGAGCCTGATTGCCACAGCCGCCAACTGCGTCAACCAAGGAGTGCGCCGCCTGTACCTACTCCTGTCCACCCCAGGCGGAGCAGTAATGAATGGAATGAACCTCTACAACGTGCTGCGGGGGATGCCGCTCGAGTTGACCACTCATAACGTTGGCAACGTGGATTCGATCGGGAATGCTGTGTTCCTCGCCGGGTCCCAACGATACGCCTGTCCGCAAGCGACGTTCATGTTCCACGGCGTTGGCTTCATGACCCCTGCCGCTCAGCAGTTCGAAGAAAAGCTACTCAGAGAGCGGCTGGACAGCGTGCTGAGTGATCAAAGTCGGATAGGGGCGGTAATCGAACAGCACACCAGCCTCACTGGTGATCAGATCGCCAACCTCTTTCGTGAGGCGCAGACCAAAGACGCTGCATACGCCGTTGGCTGCGGGATTGTTCACGAGGTTCGCGATGTCCAGATTCCCGCGGGCAGTACCGTAATCTCGCTTGTATTCCAGCGCTAGCGCGTCTAGTGCCACGTGGGTCTCCATGTCATCATCTCCACTTTAGCCCGCCCTCGGTTGGACAGGCAGCGTGCCTGCCATCCCTCAACGCCTCAGGGGAGCCCAGAATACGCCCGTTTGAGGACACTGGGCAATGGCCCGATCGTCCCATATGAACTGGCTCTCTGTACTTGACTCGACATGAAGCGGGCATTGCACGGCCGCGACAGGTTTAGCCACGCCGCCGCTCCTGCTCCGCCTCGAGCTCGGCGATCTGCTGAGTGGCGCTTGGGTTGAACTTCGCGAAGCCCTTGACCAGCGTCCGTTGCTCGTACGCCGCGTATACGAGTTTGGTCGTGTTGACGTTGGCGTGGCCGAGCAGGTCCTGGATGAGCTCCAGTGGCGCATCGTTGTTCAGCATCGCCGAGGCCATCGCGTGGCGGAACTTGTGCGGGCTGGCGGGAATGCCGGTCAGCTGCGAGTACCGCCTGACGATCCCCCAGCACGACTGGGGGGAGAGGCGCCACGACTCGCCATCCGCGCCCGGCGCGCCGCGGTGATTGTCCAGACGGATGAACACCGGCGGGTACGTGTCGGCCCGCGCCTCGAGATACGCCCGTAGCGCCACCTGCGTCTCGGCATCCCAGAACACCGTCCGCTGTTTGGAGCCCTTGCCGATGATGCTGGCCGTCTGTGCCCAGCCCTCTTCAATGTCGTCGCGGTTCAGGCTGAGGACCTCGGCGCGGCGCATGCCGCTCGACAGGAGCAGATGAAGCAGCGCCCGATTGCGCAGCAGCTCGAGGACGCCTTGCTGAGCGCGTGCTGAGCGTTGAGGATGTGCGCATGGCCGACCGCTCCAGGACGCCCTGCAGTTCGCCGAACAGGTCTTCCGCGGCGCGCTGGCCTCCGAGAGACCGTCGGCATATGCCAGCAGGAGTGGCACGCGGCGATCGTGGCGGGCTGGACGCGAGTACAGCTTGCCCAGCGTCTCGGTGGCATTCGCGTGCATCTCGTCCCACCGAAAGCGCTCAGGCAGCAGCTTGCGGCGGCTGGCCCACTTGAAGCAGTCGGCCACGGCGTAGAAGTAGAGC